>CAYMPD010000001.1:0-125029 GCA_964392445.1 uncultured archaeon
ACGCTCTTCCGATCTATCTCTAATAGAACTGTATCAACTCTTATGTCGTCAGTTATGTTCGCTATAATTGTAGCCTCTTGGCTTCTGTTCACTGGATTTGCGATTATTGATACAAATGACGGTGGGTTAACATCCGTATAATTCACTGAGTCCATTTCTAAATCAGAAACTGTAACCAGATCATAAGTACCATAAACTCTCATATCTTTAAGCCCAGAATCAATTCCAATAGGAGTAGTACAATTAACTATCCAGTAATTATTGTTATAATCAAATGAGGATGAGGTAACTAAACATGTATTTTCTTGCACATCAGCATCCCAACTCACACCTTGATTTATTAACTCTCCATGCTCTGATGCATTAACATGTATCTCTAATGCATCTCCTGGTGTTAATGTGGTTATATTAGAAGATGTTGGGTTTAATACATCCACTCCAAATGATATCACAGTTAAGTTAACGCTTACATTTCTTTGGGGGGTAGTTCCAGTTGAATCTATAGTTATATTTCCTAAATAATTTCCTAATTCTGATGAATTATATTCCACATTAATTGTTTCTGAAACAGATGCCTCCAAGCTAAGAGTTGAACTATCAAGAGAAATATGATCTGAGATATTCCCATTAACTGTTAAATTAAAATCGAGTAATGTATTTCCACTATTTTCCAAAGTCAATGCCCCAACTACACCAGATATTCCCAGACCAACTGTGGTTGAAAAGCTTGAGGGAGAAACAGACCAAGTTTTATTTTCAGGAACTGTAACAATAAACGGCATCTCATCACTAATACCTGACGGAGATCCGGTTATATTTGATATTATATTCATGAAATAAGTAGTAGCAACTGTTCCTCTTGGTATTGAAAGTGATAAGTTTATCTCTCTTGTATTCGGTGGTGTCAACGAACTAATAGTATTTGGATCAAGTGTCACATTAAAAGCTGAACATTTTGCACCTGTACAATTTACCTGAATATCATTCGCTGGAGAGTTTCCTGTTGATTCTAAAATTATATTTCTAGAAGTACTTTGACCATCATCCAATTCCAAACTCAAAGAACTATTTTTAATTTCTATCACCGGACTAGATTCCACCGTTACACCAAGTGTTGTTGAGTTTTGACCTAAAGTATTGTCTGGATTAGTCCAGTTAGAATATATTCCAATCTCATAGTATCCAAGTGATGTTCCATTGATTACAGTAATATTTGTCGAGTTCGAAATTGATGTCCCTGAAGTTATATTATTGAAATAAAGAATTGATGGCTCGGCTACTAAAGCCGATGGAAGATCAAAAGATATATTGGGGCTATAAGCTCCTCCTAGTCTAACATTATCTAATGTTAAATTTAATTCAAAAGATTTATTTGTTGTTTGTGTAACACCATGAACTGTTTTTGTTGTTGGTGATTTTTCAATTAAAAGACTTGTATTTGTAATAACATTAAAACTATGTTCTGACGACTCGTTTAGTGAATTGGTTGTATCATTAGCGTAAACTACTATGCTGTGAGTTCCTGATGATGAAGGAGTATAAATCTTTTCCCACCACCCACCCGAATAAACATCACCAGATCTAAGACTCATTGGGAAACTTTCACTACCATTATTTGTTATATTAACCCAAACTTTATCAACTTGGATATTGTCAGAAACATAGGCTGATATATTAACTGTACCGTGATTAATATCAAGTACACTTGGACTAGCAGTAACATTTTCTATTGTTGGTGGAGGTTCAATAACATTCATATAAATCCAAGTATGTTTAACATCCGAAGAATCGTCTGCTCTGTAAATTTTAATGTCCATGATCGTATTACCGATATAAGGAGTACTATAATAGAAAGTGTTATTGAAGTCTTCTTGTTTTCCAATATCCACTTCTTCAGTGTAAGTTGAAAGATAAGTACAGTCAGAATCTGGTGTATGGTTGGTACAATCTGGATAAACTGTCGCTCTTACTTTCAAACTCATGTTCATATTTCCTTGGTTAACCAGCCTTATTACAAAATTATCATATGTTCCCTTTAAAACAGTTAAATTGTAAGTATCTGGAGTTCTATTCCAAGAATAATCAGTAGGTACAGTTATATTTAATAGGACATTGTCCCAGCAATTTGATGATGGGGAACAAACAGAACCGGTAGCGTTAGCAGTTACATTAGTCTGATAATTTCCACCATCTTGACCAGTTGGAACAGAAACATTAACATCAATAACTTCATTGGTCTCTGCTAAAAGTAATGGTATATAACTTCTTGGTGAAAATGTCACCCAGTCAGAACTAATATTCCCATCATCACTAACATTAATTGTAATCCCATTCAGATTATTACCAGAAGCACGAATAGTGAAATTGCCCGCTTCTCCAGTTACTCCCTCATCTATTGAATTGGTTATTGCGTTTTCAAGTATGTTTAAAGAAGCTGGAGGTAATTGAATGTATAATTCGGTCTCATTTTGAATATTATTTAATGTATTATTTGGATTCTTCCAAGTTCCATTACCATAAACCCAATGTGTAAATGCGGCTGCTTCATCTGTGATATTAACTGTGAAATTATAGTTACATGATGAGTTAGGTTCTATGTTACCACAATTATAAGTCTCGGTGTCATCAGCAACAAATCCATATTGCTCGAGTATTATTGTAAGATTTGCATCATACATTGTTGCATTTCCTGTGTTGTTAAGAGTTAAATTAACAGAGATTTGGGTATTGATTTCTGCATCAATATAGGTTGGTAGTTGATACATAGGTCCGGTTGTTGTTGCTACAGCATTGAATTCATCTAACCAGGAAGATTGTATATTGTTAGAAGTATCATTAACAAAAATTGTTATATTATGTATTCCATCTGTAGTCGGCGTGTAATTTAAGGAGTAAGTATTACCTGAATGCGAAGTCATTGTAATATTTTGATCGGTTTCATTTGGAAATAATATCCTTGCCCAAACTTTGGAAACATTAATATTATCAGTCACATCTGCTGTTATATTTAAAGATTGGTAATTAACATCAAGAAGCGTATCATTCAAACTTGTGTTTTCTATGGTTGGTAAAATGTTATCAATGACATTCAAAATGATTGTGACATTTCTCTGTGTTGGTTCTAAACTGGAATTAGTTATTGAAACTATTGTATTGTAACTGCCGGGTTGCTTGTTTATTGGTATTGTGTAATTGCTTGTTATATTGTGGCTGTAATTTGATAATGTTTGATCCTCAAGAGTAATTGTTTCATTTATGTTGGAGATATCTAACATTGTTGTTGTGTTGAAATCGTCTTCTGTTATATTGAATTTCATCTGAATATTACCGATATTTATTATTGTAAGATTAGTCAATGAACCTGACGTATTAACATAAACATCTTCTGTTATATTTTCGGGATTCAAAGTCCATGATGTATTTTCAGGGACTGTGACAGTTATGTTCAAATATTTCCAACAACTATCCAAAGGTGAACAAGTGGATGTAGTAGCGTTAACTAGATATTCGCTTTCATAAACACCCTGATCATATCCCATTGGTACAGTAACATTAATTGTGACTGATTTGTTCTCCCCTGCACTCACAGAATTAATTGAAGTTTCTAAAAATCCAACCCAACTATCCGTTAGATTTCCGCTGATTTTGTTTATTTCTATTGCACCGATTTTGTAATTTCCAGTAGAGTTAATATCAAAGTATCCCAAATCTTCTGAAGTTCCGTGCTGTATTGAGGACGTGAAACTATTATTAGTTATATTCAAAATAGGATTTCTAGTAACATTAACAACAGTATTATTTCTGGTGAATGATTTTGTATCATCTAAATTCTTCCACTTACCAGTTCCATTAATTGTGTAATTGCTATCACTGATAGTGGCAGGAACAGTTATGTTGTAATATTTGGTACAAATTTCCCCGGCGGATATTGAACCGCACTCTCGTGACTCATCTGGTTCCCTAACCCACCCCGATAAAAGTTCCGTGTCTATTTTTGCATTATTAGCTGTTGCGTTTCCTGTGTTTCTCAGTGTTAAATTTAATCTGAAAGTAAATGCGTAATCTTGCGTCACATTTGAAAGTACGAAATATTGAGGTTGTTCTAGAACAAGTCCTGTTGTGTTACCATAAGTCCTAAAGGTTCCCATCCATGAATCATTCACTTGATTAGATGTATCATTAGCAAAAACAGTAAGATTATACAAATCTGACTCTGAAGCATTATAAGTTGTTTGATATGTATTTCCACTCACTAAATCTAAACTAACATTCTCAGGACTTCCATCTGGTTTGGTTATATTTACCCATACTTTAGAAATAATATCGACAACATCCACTTGGATAGTTACGTTATCATTCATACCCAAATCACTTGGTGTTATACTCGTATTATCAAAAAATGGTGGTTTAGTATCTTCGACAAGAAAAGTTGTTGTATTTGTAGCTGATTGCTGATTAGTGTCATTTGTGAAAACTGAAATATTCCAAGTTCCTACTGAAGCTGTTTCATATAACATTGATGTTAAATTGGTTTCATATAACCATTGATCTGATATGTTTGAAAGATAGGTCATGTTAACATTTTCAACTTTATTAACAGATTGATTATTTGTTATGTTAATTAGAACTGAGTCAATAATATACTCTTCATCTGGTTTGGTTACATTTACCTTCACAATAACGTCATCTCCTAATTCAAAGGTTGTTACCTCATCTATTGTTGTGTTATATGTCTTTGGAATTTTTATCAGAAGATTAGAATCAAAAGTATCTATCCAACTAGAATTTAAATTATTGGAAGTATCATTAACATAAATCGTTGCATTGTATGTTCCACTCATGGATAATTTGTAAGAGGTATTGTAAATATCTCCCAAAGGATTAGCTAGTGTGACATTTTCTTCATCGGAATTTGGTTTTGTTACTAAGACCCAAACACTCGAGATGTTTGTATTATCCGTTATATTCGCTTCTAATGTAATATTATTGTTCACAATTATTGAAGATGGACTAACACTTTTGGATATTATTTGTGGTTTAGTTGTATCCTGGACTGTAAAAGTAGTGGAATTTACTCCTAAATTACTCCCAGTATCATTAGCAGAAATGTTTATTTGCCATTCTCCCAAAGAAAGGGTTAAATTTTCCATTGTTGTGAAATTATACTCATATGTTTTTTGATCCCCTGTTGTTAATTGAAGACTCATTTCTGTATTCTGGATTTTAATCTCTGGTTCTGGGTTTGTTAAGTTAATCAAAACTTTATCAATATCGTAAGATTGTTCTGGGTCTGTGACATTAACTCTAACCACTACCGTGTCCCCAACTTCAAAGGTCGTATTTTCATCTATTGATGTGTTATATGTTTTCGGCTGATTAATCACAAAATTGGATGTAACAGAACCAGCACTTGTAGAATTAATATTGTTGAATGTGTCATTCGCATATATACTAATATCATAATTCCCAGTCATATTTATTCTGTAAACTTTATCGTAAGTATCTCCTGAAGCATGAGTTAGTGTGATGTTCTCTTCATCAGAATTCGGTTTTGTAATTACAGCCCATACTCTAGAAATATCGGCATTATCAGTAACATTCGCTTCAATAGTAATATTATTATTAACATTCAATGTGGTAGGATTTATTCCTGTATTTACAACAACTGGGTTTTCTGTATCATTTGATTCAATTTTGAATTGTTGGTTTGAGAGATGGGGTACCAAAATCTTAAAGTAATCTTTTAGACTGTTAGAATCGGTATCATTATAACAAGAGTACCAAATATCTGAGCCGATTGTTTTAGAAGAGTAATTTTTTTCTGTTTCTGACACTGAATTAGCACACTTATTTGTAATATTTAAATCGACCCAATCACTACCATTATACCATCTCAATTTTTCAGCCTTAGAAATAAAATTACCATCACTCACATCTATTTCCGCAGTAATATTATAGAACTTATAGTCCCCTGTATCTGGTGATACTGACCCATTTGGGAAATATCCTGTGATATTGAATAATTTATATTCAACCAAACCTGATGTATGCTGATCACCTTTTTCTCCATATACTTCTATCTCCTGAGCACCTGAATACCCTCCACCCTCATAGGTTGTGTCTACACTAAAGTTAATTGAAGACGCCCAAATATTTTCTGATAAATTGTATTGGTTCAAATCTGTATTGTCCTCAAGAGTTAAATTTTGTGAAGAACCATCGTTAAAGTATAAGGTCATATTCTCAATAGAATTTGTAGGCATGTTCGCCCATTTGATGTGTGAAATGTAGTAGGTATCATTAAATTGAATTTTTATCCATGGATCGGTATCTGTAGAAATTGAAGACCAAGCATCATCTGTTTCATTTCCAACAACTCCATCAATTGCATTTTCCTTTGAATAAAGTTCTGAAGATGCTGATATAACTGTTCCACCATTAGTTGATAGAGCTATGTTTTCTGTTTCCGTGAGCTCTACTATTTTTTTAACTGGTTTTCCAATACTCAGAATATTGGTATTAACAGAATGATTTGCCCATGTTCCATTACCGGATTTATCAAATGTTTCTATGTTATCCAAAGAACAATAAGCATTTCCATTCTGGTAAAGAATTGTTTTCGAAGAATCATCTATCTCACAAGATGTTGAAGAATTATTTATCAAAAATCCAGCTAGTTCTAAATCGAATGATGGTGCTGAGATATTACTATAATAAGTTGCTTTATCGATAACAATATCATTGGTAAAACCGGTATCATTCATCCACCAGTCTTTCCCCAAGATATTTGAAGATTCATCAGTTTCGTATTTTAAAGTTAAATTATCCAACCTTACTATACCCGAATCTTGAACTGTTATGTTTATGGAAACGTCTCCATCACAAAATCCGTTTATATCTTGTACACAACTCGATAAATAGGAATTTATTGATGGACTTAAATCAGATGTTTTATTTGTTATCTTAAATTTACCAGTTTGGTTCCACTCCTCTTCTCCACCATTAATATTCAATGATACATTAGACGGGAATTGTCCCATTGTGTAAGATATATTGACTTCCTCCAAAGTAGGTGTATTACTCGTATTAGTTGTTGTTAGATTAGCTCTCCATTTTATGTACAATGAATCTGAGACACCAGTAAGTTCACTATTATTATTTACAAATACATCTGACCAGGATGACCAAGTTGAATTATCATCGGATGTTGTAACTTGAAATGTTACGTTTGTTCCATCTGATATATTCTCGCTCCAAGTTATATTACCCCAATTTGCTGTCATATTAGCTTTGAAGGATTTTGATTCAAGGAGACCTTCTGTATTATATGCGAAATCAGATCCATCATATATCTGCCAATTATCAGTTACAGAATATTCTCCAGCAGTGTCGTCATAATGAACTATGTGAGGTTTTAGATCAGATTGACCTGAATCATGGGTTGAATCATAAAGCTGTGTCCATGTACTAGAAGCTGTTTCTTTGTAATAATATGTTGCTCCAGTGGCTTTTAACACAACTTTAACATCGTACATTGTCCCTAATGTATAATCCTCACCCGTATCACCTCTACTGGATCCATCCTCATAAATGTAAAAATTACCATTGCTAAAGTAAATAGCATACGGCATATCAGTATAACTTACACCAGCACCTGTATCCTTCCAGCCAATCATCATTCTTGCTCCAGACATTCCTGTAGCTCTAGCTTGGAAAGTTCTATCGGCTACAATTGTCCAATCATCATTTGTGTTAAGGTAATTATCCCAACCATTGGCATCATTTAACAAAGTTATGTTCTCGTTCTGCGTGACCGTCCCTCCTCCATAATCAAATCTTGTTTCGTTTATCGTTGATCCAGCAAAATCTTCTGCAAAAATTACATTATTAGTTAACTCGACATCTCCACTTTCAACTGGATATAAAATATCTCCCACTGTTGTTACATTTGTTTTATTTCCAATATCAAAATTGCTTTTTGAGGTCTGTGTCCAAGTATTTTCTTCTCCACCCCCACCACCTGTATTATCCATTCCAGTTATGTTAAGGTAACAACTAGTTACAACTGCATTTTTAGGTAATCTTAATCTAATAGTTTGATTAGAAACAGGTGATGAAAAGTTTATATCCTCTATAACATTATTTGTTGAAAACATATCTGTTGAACTAATTACAAAACCAGTTGAATTCATAGTATTTAGAGTGTCACTAATATAGATTCCAGATAAAGTGTTTTCTGTTAATTGAATGTTGTTTGAAGAATATCCTCTTGCTGTTAAACTTAAATTTCCAGGGGAATCTCCTAATTGAACTGTATAATTATACTCCCATAAATCAACCGAACCATCAGTCCCATTTGCCATTTCATAGGTTTTTGTTGATGAATCTGAGAATGTTAGAGTTATGTTGACAATATTCATGTAATCTTGGTTGGAAGTTTCATTTACTCTTATGTTTATTATGTCTCCTTTTTTGTAGGGGTTTACTTGAGGATAATCTTCTTCGTCTAAAATATTTATGGCAGCATTATTGCTTAAAGCAGAGACTTTGAATTGCTGATTTGATAGATGTGGTATCAAAATCTTAAAGTAATCTTTTACCCCATCCCCATCAGTATCATTATAACAAGAATACCAAACGTCTGAGCCGATTGTTTTTGATGCATAATTATTTTCTGTTTCTGAGACCAGATTAGCACATTGGTTTGTAATGTTTAATTCAATCCAATCAGTTCCATTATACCACTTCAAAGCTTCAGTGCCAGCTGTAAATAAGGTGTCATATGCATCTACTTCTGTAGTAATATTATAGAACCTATAGTCCCCTGTATCTGGTGATACTGTTCCGTTTGGAAGATAACCTGTGATATTGAACTTCTTTACTATGTTTCCTGTTTCTGTCACTTGATCTCCTTTTGTCCCATAAACTTCTATCTCTTTAGCACCAGCATATCCAGCACCGTGATAGGTAGTATCTGTAGAGAAATTGATCCAAGAAGTCCAAACTTTTTCTGATAAGTTGTATTGATTTAAATCCCCATTATTTTGTAATGTTATAGTTTGATTGTACCCATCACTAAACTGAAGAGTGAGATTTTCAATAGCTTTCCCTACCCTATTCGCCCATTTTATATGTGAAATGTAGTAGGTATCATTAAATTGAATTTTTATCCATGGATTAGTATCAGTTGAATTTGATTTCCATGATTCTCCTGCAGAATCACCCACTGTTCCGTCGATAGCGTTTTCTTTTTCATAACTTGACATTTCCGATGAAACTGATAAAGCTGTTCCACCATTTGTCGACAAAGCTATGTTATCTAGTTGTGTGGTTTCAACACTTTTTTTAACTGGATATCCATTTGCCAGAACACTGCTACCAACCCTGTAATTACCCCACGTACCACCTGAAGTGTGATCAATCATTTTTATAGTATCCAAAGGACAGTAAGCATTTCCATTCTGGTAAAGAATTATTTTCGAAGAATCATCTATCTCACAAGATGTTGAAGAATTATCAATTTTAAATCCTGTAATATCCAAATCTACTGAAGGTTTAGTTGAAGTATTTTTATAATAATTTGCTTTATCAATAAGAGTACTTGCCGTAAAACCAGTATCATTCATCCACCAATCAATAACTGAAAACACACTGGATTCATCTGTCTCGTATCTTAAATCCAAAGCATTCAAAGAAACTTTACCAGCTGAAGCAGAAGATATATTTAATGGGATATTTTGATCACAAAATCCATCTCCATCGTCTTCACAGGTTGTTAAATATGAATCTATTGCAGAGCTAAAATCGGATGTAATGTTAGTATTGGTGAGTTCACCTGTTTGATTCCATTCATATGATTGATATTGGGTTCCGACATCAAGAGTTACATTTGTCGGATATTGAGCTTCCTCTTCAGATCCATAAGTTATAAACTGATCTGACATTGAAAGATAAGAAGTATTTATCCAATCTGCGGTTCTTGATGTATTTGAAACTTGAACTTCATCTATTGTACCATTGAAAAATTCCTCAAATCTATTAGTTCCCATCTTCAAAGGAAATAAATTACTCAAACTTTCAATCTTTGTATAGCTATCTGAAACCATATCAATTCCATCTAAAAATAATCTGTGACTTGAGTTTGTTCTGTTTACATCATATGTAACAAAATACCATTTTTGTTCGGAAAGAGGAGTTTCAATATATTCCCCTCCTGTTCCGTCATCGAATGATCCCCTTATCAAAGAATTTGTAGAGTTTCTTATTTTCTCAATAATCAACCAATTTTCATTTGCCAGTGTTTGGGCATCACAATCTGTTCCATTAACCCTCTGTATAAACAACTCCACATAATCTCCTTCATTCAAATGGGTAATGGTTGTCGCATGTGTTGACTCATCGTCACCGTTACTAATTCCCCTAAGATACGCTCTATTTGCGCTCGGTACTATCTCTGTGTTACCGTTCTTCTTTAACCATGTCCTATATATCTCTCTTGCACTTTCTAAACTTGCCTGATGAAACCCAGAAGTGTATGATATTCTGTACCATCCAGTTTCGTTCACATAGACTCTGCTTGGATTGCTACCTGTATTATGAGTGTAAATTTTATCTGCTTTCGTCTGAGATCCAAATTGAACAGCAGTCGCCCCTCCACTAATATCTAACCCCCCATCAGAATCGTAGACTTGGATTATATAATCATCCACCTTTTCAATTAACATCCAATTTTTGTTTGCAAGGGTAACGGTGTCTACACCTTCACCATGATCCATAGCACTCATGAGCTCTATGTAATCACCATCTTCTAAATAAACAAGTGATGTGCCTTCATTGGAGTTCATAGCCCCTTCTCCACTCGCATAATCCTGATCTGCGCGATTGTAGTTCCTTGTTTTACTTGGATTTATAGTAGTATCACCGTTTTTTCTCAGCCAGTTGGCTACAATATGTCTTTCACTCCCAGAAGAACTAGTACTTTCATAGTTACAAGCATATGAAACCTTATACCATCCTGTTTTATTCACATAGACTCTGCTTGGATTGCTACCTGTATTATGGGAATATATACTATCCACCCTTGTCTGAGCATTGAAATTTATTGCTATTGTTCCATCAGCCACATCCTGTCCTCCATTGGTATCGTAAACCTGTACTACCTTTTCTGTAACTTCTTCTGCTAATATCCAACTTTCATTAACAATTAAAATAGAGTCAGCGTCTGGTCCGTCAATCCTCTCGCTAACCAACTCCAGATAATCACCACTCTCTAAACTCAGAATAACAGTTCCCGAAGAACCTGCCTGATCACCAACATCATCAGAACTCGACACGTAACCTCTAGCATAACTCATGGTGGCGCTGGGTGTTATATTGGTATCGCCATTTTTTCTCAGCCGAATCTCTCTAATATTCCTCACATTAGTTGTACCAATTTCATAATTAAGGAAGGATGAGGCATAAGATACCCTATACCATCCTGTTTTATCTATTTGGACTCGGCTAGGATTGTTTGAATTGTCATGAGTATAGATGTCATCCTTTCTTGTTTCAGCATCAAAATCAATTGGGACTCCACCAGAAACATCCTGTCCACCAGAACTATCTTGTGACAATATCTCATTCATTCCATCTACAAATGAAAGTTCAAACCCGACTCCAGTGCTGTTTTTCTTTTCTAAGATTGAACCAGAACCATCAGTTGCATTGTTTGGTAATATCCAAGTAGAAAGTAAAAAATTGTTCTTTCCCATATCAAGGCTATTGGAATCACTTACGTTAATATAATCATCAGTGCCATCAAAATTATCAGCACCGTCTACTTTTCCAGTAACTTCTTGGTCTAGATTCCCATTTTGTGTTCCATTGTTTCCGTAAATAGTTGAATCATAGTGTGTCCCACTTGTTTCGTTTAGATGATGAACCATCACAAAATTGTTATCGTAAGTTCCAGTTTCATTCTCATTATTTGAAGCTCCAGAGTTTCCATAGTAAATCCAAATGTAATCCGACGATGAACCAGCATCGATTTGAGGAACTTTAACCCAAATATAAGAATTACCAGAAATATTCCAAAGTTCTACATGATGGTTTAAAACTGTTGAATTGTCATTATCAATAAACCTTAACTCATCCTGAGAAGAAACTCTGCTGTAATCAAAATTAGAGGAATTGAGTTTCACGAGCGATGTGAAGTTTATCATATCTTCGTCTTGTCCACTGTTATCAAAAGTTAAAGATTTTCTATATCTCCAACTAATGTCCCACCATCCAGAACTTCCAGTAGCAGTGGATCCAGTTATATTCAAAACACTATAACTTACATCAGCCTCAGTCGGAACTTTCAATCTAACAGAATTATTCGAACTAGCATCAGAAAATGTAATACTTTCCTCTGAATTCCCACTCGAGAATGAATAAGTGGAATAAGAAACATAACCACTTGAATTAACAATATTCAAAGTAGAGATAAGATAAAACCCACTTACATCGTTGGTTGTTAATTCCAATCCGGAGTTATCATAAGCAGTTGCTGTTAAGTTTAATTGCCCTTCAGGATCTGAGGAAAGAACTGTATAATTATACTCCCATAAATCAACCGAACCATCAGTCCCATTTGCCATTTCATAGGTTTTTGTTGATGAATCTGAGAATGTTAGAGTTATGTTAACGCTTGTTGTTTCTGACTGACCTTCTGTTTCATTAACCCTTATTTGGACTTTATCTCCCTTTGTATAAACTTGAAGTGAGGGGTAATTGCTTTCATCAAGAATATTTATCGAAGCCCCAACTTCAGCTGAAGATCGAGTAATGTTTAAAGGATATTCATAATGCTTCGTAGGAGCAGCTATACCCATCCTATTTGTATCAGCTTGTGTAGCTATAGTTGTAAATCCTGATGTTTTGAATGAACTATTACCATAACCTTCGTGATAATAACCATATCTGTTGTTATAATCAGTTCTAACTAAATCTAAATTCCCATCATGATCATAATCAAAGGCATCCCCAGGATTCCAATAGTCTGCAAAATCAGCTAATTGTGTTTCCTCTTGAAACGTTCCATCACCGTTTCCTTTGACAAACCACCATACCCCAGTATTACGTCCATCTACCCAAAGATCGTAATGCCCATCTCCATCAAAATCCCCTGAAGCCATTCCATATTGGCTGTCATATCCAGAAGGCATTGTACCAGCAATAACCGGCGTTTCAAATGTCCCATCACAATTCCCTTCCCAGAAATAAAAATTAACTTCATTTGTACCAGAGATGAAATCCATACAACCATCTTCATTAAAATCTCCATCATCCTTTCCTCTTCCATTACTCCCAGGTCCATCAGTTGTTATCGTACTTGATGTGAATGATCCATTACCATAACCAGTAAAGAGTGTATACCCGTCAGAATTCCCACTAATAACAAAATCCAAATTACCATCATTGTTAAAATCTGAAGTTGCTATATCCATTCCATAACTTGATGCTTCTATAAAAGACCCGATATTTGTACCACTTGCAGAGAAATCTCCATCGTCTTCGTTGTATTCATAATAATAAACATTACCATTACCAGCACCCATTACAACATCATAATCACCATCATTATCAAAATCACCTATCCCCAAACCCCAACAATTTGAAGCAGAATGATCCTCAATTAATTGCTGAGAAGCAAAGGTACCATTCTTATAACTATGGACATAATAAAGTAAACATCCACTACCGCTCAAAGTAACATATTCTTCTGCTGACAATAACTTAAGTTTAGCGTGCATAGTATCAGTGTAATTCGGTGGTTGTTTAGTTCCTCCATCGGCTGTATCAAAGTAAATATAAAATGTCCTGTTAACGCCTGGAGCAGTTATATTATCCATCACCCAATAAACAGTTCCATTTGCGTTTGTTTGATTGTCAAATGTTGATGTATTTTGAAAAATAGATGGTAGTTCTGTATTTGTGCCTTCAGTCGAGTTCCATTCAACAACCCTAACAGAATTATTATCAAATGTTTTACCGCTGTATCCAAGCTCATTTATTATAATATCTGTGAAGTTCATTCCATAAGTTATTAAACCATTTGTTCTGTTAAAACTGTTATTAACCCTTATCTCAGTTCTATATCTCCAAGTATGATTCCACCAAGTATCTCCTGCAAGATTGTACGCATATTCAACATTACCAAAAGTAAACTTTAGAATATGTCTACCTTTTTTATGTACATCATAAACAACTTCACCAATTAGATAAGACCATTCCGTTTCTATAGTATTGTTTTCATCTATGTCAACATCAACCAAAACAGAATCATGATATAAGGAATTGAAAGTAACATCCGAATAATTAAGGTTTTCTATCTTCAGTTTTCCTTCTCCCCAAGTTTCAAATTCAACCTTCCATTCCCCACCCACTAAAGGATAAGATTGTATATTCAGAATTCTAATACCAAACTCAAATACCTCTGATTCCTTACCAACATGAAGTTTGAAATAAGGAATTTCCCCCTCTACTAGGTCAACGTTTAATGTGACATTCTCATTTGCAGATGAAACATTCTGACTAAGCGTATAATTTACATCTCCTTCCACCCATATGGGTAATTCAGTATCAGAGTCATGGTAAAAGATAATAACAAAATCCTCTCCCTCTTTATCGACTGATAAAATATATGTCTCGTAATCGGGCTCGTCTTTTATTTTTTTGCCAACAGTTTTGTTTTCATTATCTTTTACTTCGTCGTTTATTTCAAGAGCTACTTGCGCTTCAAGATTTTCTTGGATGGTCGTAGTTGTACTTGTAAAGGTGGTAGAGGTGGTAGTTGTTGTTAATTCTCCCTCTGTTGTTTGAGTTGCTGTAACTTTACTGGTGGTTGTTGTTTCTTGCTCATTTGTTTGAGTGGTTGTCACACTACTTGTTGTTAATTTTTCAGTTTTAGTAACGGTTGTTTGTATTTCGGTGGATGTTACTTTTTCTGTCGTTGTAGTAACAATTGTGGTTGAAGTACTTGTATTTATTGTCTCGTTAAATTCTTGAGTTTGATCTGTTTCATCAGTAAAATTAGATTCGGTTGTAGTGGTGGTTTGATTATCAGTTGCTATCGTCTCGTTGACTTCATCCTCACCGGTAGAATTAGATTCAAATTCAGAAGGACCAGGTTGAGGAATGGAAATGCCCTGGTCTTCTTCTGAAGAAAGAACAAAGAACATAATCGAATGAGTAAAGTTCGTAGAATTTAACTTAGCAGAATAATTGCCATATTCTGTTAGACCTAAACCGTAATTATATTCGCCCTCACAATTAAGAGAATCCATCAAAATCGTGGAACTGTTATCAGGATATAAAACAATCAGTGTAAAATTTGTGTTAAGAGTTCCATTAATCGATATTAATGCGGTTTCATTGATAGAGTAAAACTTTTTATCAGTTGTAATATTGAGTTCTTGCGAAACTACTAAGTAGGGGAAGAAGAGTGTTGAAAAAAATATTATTATAGCGATAAATCTAATATCGAACTTCGGCAGTTGCATTTCCATTCCTCGTTAAAAGATATAGTAATAATATCTGATTTTTGGTTAAATAATATTTTGCACGCTAAAAGAAATCCAAAATTGAAATAAGAAAAAAGAACTAGACCACTCTTATTTTAGACTTCCTTAAATCATCTGTAAACATCTGGTAAATGGGGTGTGTGACTTTTCTCTTGAATTCATCCTCTAGTTTTAGAATATCATCGAATTTATCAGCTTCCAGTACTCTCTGCATGAGTTCTCTACCATCCTTCCTAACTTTATCCACCTTAACAGGATTTGCTTTGGAATATCTATCAACTAGTCCAAGTATCTTATCAATATTACTTACAATCACAGCTTTGTGGCCTTCAAAGAATTTTCTCTGGGTTCTAAAAGTATTTAATTCCCTTTTAACAAGCTCTAGTTTTCTTTTTAGTCTTGGATCTTCTCCCCTCAATATCAAACCATCACAGTAATTAAGCAAATACCTCTTGGTGTCAAACAACTCTTGAGTGGCCATACACAATCCTAAAGGTTTAGTGTCATGCATTGTTAAAGCCATATCAATCACTAATTAAATACTTGTTCTCGAATAATAAATAGGTGTTTGAGGTAACAATAAACATGAGTGATGAAAATGACGATAAGACAACCGATAGTTGCTGTGCTGGGTCATGTAGACCACGGAAAAACGACAATATTAGATTCAATTAGAGGTAGTGTTGTACAAACTGGGGAAGCTGGGGGGATTACGCAACACATTGGAGCCAGTTTCATTCCAATTGATGTCATAAAGAATTTTTGTGGAAATCTGTTAAAGAAATTAAAAATAGATGTTAAAATTCCTGGTTTGCTTTTTGTTGATACACCCGGTCATGAAGCTTTTACCACACTAAGAAGAAGAGGTGGTTCTGTTGCCGACTTAGCAATCCTGGTTGTAGACGTTAATAAAGGATTCCAACCACAAACCGATGAAAGTCTAGAATATCTAAAAAGATTCAAAACACCATTTGTAGTTGCTGCTAACAAAATTGATTTGGTACCTGGTTGGTTCCCTAAACCCAAAGCATGTTTTATTGATACTGTGAAAGAGCAGGCTTATGATGTTAATAGTAAATTAGAAGAGAAAATTTATACCTTAGTTGCTCAATTATCAGAAAGAGGATTTGAGGCTGAAAGATTTGATAGGGTTGAAAATTTTAAAAACCAAGTTGCTATAGTACCATGTTCAGGAAAAACAGGTGAAGGGATTCCAGAATTACTTATGGTCCTTGCTGGTTTATCGCAACAATTTCTTAAGAAAAGATTGGAAGTATCAGAAAAAGCTAAAGGTTCAGTTCTAGAGGTAAAAGAAGTTAAGGGACTTGGTATAACAATAGATGTTATAGTCTATGATGGGGTTGTTCATGTAGGTGATCATCTTATCGTTGGGGGAAGAGAACCAGTAGTTACCAAAGTTAAAGCCCTCCTAAGACCACCAGAATTAAAAGAGTTAAGAGTTGAAAAGAAGTTTGAACATGTCAAAGAAGTAACTGCCGCAGCAGGAATAAAAATATCTGCTCCTGGACTGGATGATGTGATATCAGGTAGTCCGATAATTGCAACTTCAAACGAAAGTAAAATAGAAGAAATCAAAAAAGAAATACAAAAAGAGGTTGAAGAAGTTGAATTCTCATTAAATGTGGATGGGGTTGTAGCTAAAGCGGATACACTTGGGAGTTTGGAAGCATTAATCAAAATGTTGAAAGATACTGATATCCCAATTAGAAAAGCGGCAATAGGACCAGTGACTAAACAAGATATTGTTGAAGCAGACACAGTTAAAGAGGAAGAAAGGAGAGTGGTAATTGGGTTTAATGTTAATATACTAAAAGAAGCTGAAGGGTTAGCGAGGGACCTTGAAATAAAAACATTCTTTAATAATATAATCTACCAATTAATCGAGGATTATCAGGACTGGTTTAGTGAGAGTAAAGAACGAAAAAAACAAGCTAAAATTGCTAAACTTCCAAGACCATGTAAATTAAAAATGCTTCCAGGGTGTGTTTTCCGGAAAAGGGCTCCGGCCGTATTTGGAGTTGAGGTAACCGACGGTGTTGTTAAACCAGGGACTCCTATGAAAGTTGAAAAAACTGGGAAAGATGTCGGTAAAGTTGATCAAATCCAAAAAGAAGGAAAAAATGTTGGTAAAGGTAAAACCGGAGACAAAGTTGCTATATCTATGGGAGAACCTACTGTTGGTAGACAAATAAATGAAGGTGATGTTCTTGTTTCTATTATTACTCGAGGGAATCTTCGAGGTTTAAAAGAAGTATGGGATAAATTACAAGATGATGAAAAGTTATTGTTGAAAAAATGGGGGTTAGTGTAAATCCTTTAGAGTTCCCAAAAAAGTCCCATCCAAAAGATAAATCTCGGATTCTCTTAAATCAAAAAGATTGTTTCTGAATATTGGTGAGTTCAATTTCTTGTCTTTATTTATGGGATAACCTCCGAGGAGTTTGTTGAAGGTTGGTACTAATATTACTTCGATTTCTCCAGACTTTTTTAACTTATATCTATCAGAGAAACTTTCTTTTTTAACTTTAATCTTGAACCAAATGGGTTTAGTCAACCTGTAATTGAACTTGTCTTTGAACTCGAAAACTGGGTGAACGTGACTTAAAAATAGTTGATCACAATCTAAGAATTCTTCGGAGGGCCATTCATGTCCGTGGTAGAAGAAGTGATTTCCAATTCTGAATCCACCAGCAGGATGGAGTTTAATTTTCTTAGGTAATATTTTCTCAAGATGAGTGTCATGGTTGCCCTTGCATATATGAACCCTAACCTTTTCCGATATTTTTTCCAGAGATTCAGGGAGTTCAAATAATTCAGGATAATTTATTCCAGGAATTTCATGCTTAACATCACCCAGTATTACTAATGTTTGTGCTTTAGTTTTATCCAATAACTTTTCTATTCTTTCTTCGATTTTTGGTAATCTTTTTGGTATATTTATTCCTTTTTTCTGAAGATGATAAGCTAATCCTATGTGTAAATCACCGATTATTAGGATTGATTCTTTTTCGATTAATAGTGCGGGGGAGTTTTTTATGAATTTCAAATACATCACACTTATCTTTTTTTAGAATAATAATTTAAGTTATGGTCAAACCAATAGGAACAGTAATCTCAAGTTCAGAAGGACCATCGACCTACAAGTTCGATTTCGTTATAAAAGAAGATTCAGGGAAGATACCCGTAAATAAAGGACAATTCATTCAATTAAAATCGGAAGAAGGTACATTGATTGGGAGGGTAGACGAAGTCTTCAAAACAAACAGGTATTTTATGCAAGCTGAATCTGTGAGGGAATTCGAAAAGACTGGTAGGCCGCTTAATGAGATGTTTCCTGTAGATAGATGGGAATACTTGGTAGCGAAAACTACGCCTTTAGGAGTCTATGATTCTAAGCGAATAAAAAGAGTCACTTACCCACCATCACCAGGAACAGTAGTTGAAAAAATAGATAAAAAGATACTTACTAAGTTCTTAGGGTTAGATGAGAATGGACTGAACATAGGAGAAATTACTTTTCACGATCTAGATGCAAAATTAAATTTAACAAAGATGTTCCAAAAGCATTTAGCTGTTCTTGCTATAAGTGGTGCGGGTAAATCCTATATGACATCAGTATTATTAGAAGAGCTTTTAGAAAGATCAGACTGTCTAGGTAAACCAGCAGTGATCGTAATTGATCCGCACGGTGAATATAATGGATTCTCGAAAGATCCTAAATACAAAAATAAAACAAACCTCTATACCAAAAATGATATCAGCATTGGTATATCCAAAATGTCTCCTTATCGGATAATGGAATTCTTACCACATATGTCATCCGCTCAAAAAAGAGAATTGACAAAAATTGTTAAAAAACTTATGAAAAAGAAAAAATCTTATGGCTTCAAGGATCTTATATCAGAAATTAAATCAAGCGACACCAAACAAGTAATCAAAGACACCATGATAAGCTGGTTAGAACAATTAAGAAATTCAAGAATATTCACAAATTACACTCGACCAAATGTTAAATCATTGGCACAACCCGGAAAATTAAGTATATTGGACATCTCGGATTTTGTTAGTCGGAGGGACAAACAGATGATAGTTACTTATCTTGCAAGAAAATTATTCTGGTTGAGAAGAACAAATCAAATTCCACCATTCATCCTGGTCATAGAAGAAGCACATCAATTTTGTCCAGAGGGCGTGAAAAAATCGGGATCAATATCAAGAAGTATAATTGAAACAATTGCAAGGGAGGGAAGAAAATTTCATGCTTCATTAGTTCTTATCTCACAAAGACCAATTCAATTATCAACCACAGCCCTATCTCAATGCAACACCCATATCATCATGCGAGTCACAAATCCTTATGACTTGGATCACATAGGTAAAAGTTCTGAGGGTGTAACCAAAGACGTTTTGAGAACAATCCCTGGTCTTAGAGTTGGTGAGGCATTAATTGTAGGTGAAGCTGTTAATTATCCGCTCTTGATTCGGGTGAGAGAAAGAAAGAGTAAAGAATCTGATAAGGGAATTAAGTTTGAAGAGGCTCTAAAAAACTACAGTGGTTCTAATCGGGTTAAAGACAAGGATATAGACGCATTTATGTAACGCTTAAAACCTTCCTTGTTCTTAATTATTTAGATGATTTGTATGAAATTTAAAGCAGCTCTATTTGATATGGATGGAACGATCATAATCAGTGAAGATATGCATACTAAAACTCTACAGGAAGTTGTCAAAGAAAAAACTGGTATAGAACTATCGGAACAGATAATAGAACAGTATGCTGGATTAGATTATGAACATAAATTAGAAGAGATATTCAAAAATAGAGAAGAAAATATTGATCACAATAAACTGGGGAGTATAACTAGGGAAAGAACGCTTAACAATGCTCATCTAGTAAAGCGGGTGGAGAATGCCGAAGATATAATCAAATTAATGAAAACTATTTTCAAGATAGCAGTAGTAACGGGTTCCTCAAGAGAACAAGCTGATATTTTCCTTGAAGCTGTCGACTTCAAGAAATATTTCGATTTAATTGTAACTGCAAGTGATGTGAAAAATAATAAACCAACCCCAGATTCTTATTTATTAGCAACTAAAAAACTAGAAGTTGAGCCCGAAAACTGTTTAGTGATCGAAGATTCTGAGCCGGGTATTCAAGCATCGAAGAGTGCAGGTATGATTTGCATAGGAATTCAACATAAATATAACACTAATCAAGATTTCTCAAAGGCGGATAAAGTTGTTAATGATATTAGTGAAATAGACTTGGAAATGATAAAAAGTCTTCAATAAACTTTTTTACTCGGTAAGACTAAACTTAAGTATGCATCAAAATGTGTTATTACTAAAACTTCTAATATCGGGATCTTTGGGGTTATTGATAGGTATTGAAAGAGAACATATAATCCAAAAAGAAGAAAAAGTAATGGCAGCAGGAATAAGAACCTTCACATTGATAACACTCCTTGGGACATTATCTTCTCATATATCTACGTACTTTAGTTGGTTCTTACCATTGATGCTATTGGGAGTAATCTTACTAAACTTAATGAGTTATTTTCAAACTTCCAAAGAAAGTATTGGTTTAACAAGTGAGATAGCTATATTGGTCGCTTTTTTAGTTGGTAGTTTAGTATATTATGGAGAAGAAAAAATAGCCATAGCATTCACAGTGATAATGGTTACTTTATTATCTTTAAGGAAAATAAGTCACAAATTTGTTAAAAAGATAAAATATTCTGAATTGTTAGATACTCTAAAATTTGGTATAATTGCATTGGTAATTCTGCCTTTTTTACCTAATCAAAACTTTGGTCCTTTTAATTTTTTCAACCCAAAAGAGGTTTGGTTAATGATTGTTTTTGTTTCTGGAGTTAGTTATGTGGGTTATATACTTACTAAAATCTTTGATTCAGATAAAGGACTTAAATTATCCGGAATAACAGGAGGGCTGGTGTCTAGTACGGCGGTAACTTCGGCCATGTCAACTAGAAGCAAGAAAAATAAAAAAAATCAAAAAAGCTTTGCTTTTGCTACAGTTACTGCATTTTCAGTAATGTTTATTAGACTAATGATATTGATATTTTTCGCGAACAAATCTTTCTTTTTTCGGTTATTAATTCCCTTTTCTTCTATGTTCTTATCAGGATTAATTGGTTCTTTTATATTTCTGAGGAAGAAGGAAGATATTGAAACCGATGTAGATTTGAAAAGTCCATTTAGCTTAGGACCCGCATTAAAATTCGGGATTATTTTTAGTTTAGTTTTATTCATTTCTAGTGTATCTGAGATTTATTTTGGAGATACAGGTCTATATCTAACTAGTATCTTATCGGGATTAGCAGGTAATACAGCAATAACTCTTTCGGTTTCCACAATGGTTGGACAATCTATAAGTAGTCAGGTTGGAATTATATCAGTATTCCTAGCTCTGTTATCGAACACAGTTTTTAAATTCATGACTGCTTATATGACTGGGGATAAATATTACGCTAAACTAGTCGGGTTAATGTTCTTGATAATATTGGTAACAGGGATAATATCAATTTTGTTAATTTAACACTAGTTAGTATAAGATTCTTATTAACAGTTTGCAACCTAATTAACTCTCTGAACTTTTGTAACGTCTCCACTTGATCTATGTCTGGACAATTTGTAAAGGTTACCAGTCACTGCATTTTCTAATCTTTTCTCATGTGTAATCAAGAATAATTGATCAGTAAAATTATCAACCCTAGTTCTTAAAGTTTCAGATAAATCCTCTATAGCACGGGAATCTAGATTATGAGTGGGTTCATCTAAAACCAACCATTTGAGTTGTGGTGCAAGTACATTTGAAAATGCTACTCGAAGAACCAATGATGCTATTGACCTCTCTCCTCCAGAAACAATTCCTTCAACATCAATCCATTCACCATCTTCTCTTTGAACTTGTAAAACATAATCACCCTCCCTAATAGTCAACCTAGAACTGACAAAATCTTCGTAAGGATAAATATTTGACCAGATTTGATCCATAGTATAATTAACGGTATCAATGAAATTTTCTCGAAGTTGTGATTGGGTTTTCTCTAAGGATTTTTCGAATACTTTTAGATCCTTAATTAACTTTTCTAATTTTTCAATCTCTTGCTTTTGTTTTTCCATTGATTTGATTTTTTCCTTGTATTCTTCTTTTCTTTGATTTTTCTCTTCAATAACATCTGTTAAACCTTTGACCCTTGTCGCGAGCTCAGAGATTCTAGAAACTAAATTTGTAAACTCTTCTCGGACTTTTTTAATGTTTTTTCCTTCAAATTTTTTGGAATATTTTGATATTTTTTCTTCTAGTTTTTCTAGATCTTCTTTTAGATCTCTATTTTTTATTTTTTTCTCGTGAATGTCTTTCATCTTCTCAATCAATGACTCTAATTCTTGTTTATTTTTCTTTGATTTTTCTAATTTTTCTTCAATTTCCGAAATTTCATTCTTTGTTTTCTTATACTTCTCTTTTTTTCTTGAAATAATCTCTAAATAAGCTTCGTGTTCCTTTAATTTTTCTTCTAATTCCTTTTTGCTTTTAGCAAGACCCTTTACTTTTTCTGAATATATTTCAAAATCTCTAGAAACCTTTTCCAGATCACTAACTCTTTCCTTTCTATTTTCTATTTTTTCCTTATTTTTATCTAAATCTTGGTTAAAAGACTTGATTCTGGCTTCAAAATCTTCTATTAAGTTTTCCTTCTTTTTCTTGGAAATATCAGATTCACAAGTAGGACATTTCCCTTCAATTCCAGAAATTTTAGTTAGGGGTTCTCTTGTCTGCGATATTTTTGTTTGGAGTTCGGTTATGGTTTTTTGTATATTCTCTAGATTTTTTCTTTCTTTTTTCAAGATTTCATTTGGTTTATCTCCAAAATCTTTCTTGATTTTAACGAGTTTTTCTTTTATCTCATTTTTTTCTTTGATATTATCTTTAAGTTCTATTATTTCCTTTTTAAGGAAATCTAGCTTTGTTTCTTTTTCAGAAATTTCTTTTGTTAATTTTTCGTAGGTCTCTCTATTTTCTTTTAACACTTCTTCATATTTTTTAACAAATTTTGTTATGTCCCTCAATTCCTGTTTATAAATATCTAATTTCTTATCCTTCAATAATTCCTGATATTTATCAATTGACTCTTGGATCTCTTTCATCGAACCCTTTATGGAATTCTTTTTTTCCTTTAAGGAATCTAATTTATTTTCTAAATCCTCAAATTCTCTGATGTCTTTTTTTAATTTTTCCTTTCTAAGCTTCTTAGTTTCTAATTCCTCCGAAAGTTTGGTTTTTGTTTTATTCAAACTTTCTAGGCTATATTCAATATCTTCAAGAGATTTTTTTAATTCCTTGGTACTATCTAAATCTACAACAGACTCCTTTGCTGTCTTTCTTTCGATTATTCTGTTTCTCAAAGTTACCGTACTTGAACGTGCCTCCTCGAATCTATCGATCATAAGTAGATTATCTATTCTTCTCATTCTTTCTCCACGCGGAAGTCTCAGAAAATAATCCAATCCATTTTGTTCAGAATAAATCGCACGGGAAAAAAGCTCGTAATCTATCTTCAGAAGTTTTGTAACCAACTCAGTGACCCTTTGAGAATTGGGTGAGTCTAATAATTTATCACCTTCTCTAATCTCAGAATAAGTAGTCCCCTTATCTCTTTCTATTACCCTCATTACTGAGTAAGTTTTATCACCAACAGTAAAATCAACCGTCACTTGAGCTTCATTTTTAACCGAGGGTTTGTTCATTATTATGTCGTCGAGTTTTATCTTCCGAGATTGAATATCAGGAAACGTTCCAAACAAACCAAAGCAAACTGCATTCATGACTGACGACTTCCCACTCCCCATCGGCCCCAACAAAGCATTTGTACCTCTATCGAATTCCAATGTTGACTCTGAATGAGACCTCCAATTTTTCAAATGAATTTTGTCGATCATTTAACCACCAAATTGTTTCAAGGTCTGTTGCTTCTTGGTAATAATATTGTATGCTCTCTCAGTCTGACCATCAGATAAAAGTTTGAACAAATCTTCAGGATCAAATTCTTCCTTGAATTTTAACTTATTCAGATTTTCTTTTAGTATCTTCATTCCCATTTCTTCTATTGATAATTTTTCTTCTCTCATTTTTTTCAAGAAATCTAGTTTTTTTTCCATTTCCTCTGATTCTAATTTTTTCTGAAATTTCAGTATACATTTTTTATAATATTTCTTCTCAATATCTTTCAGATCTTTATCTATCAATTTTGTTTTCTTACCAGTTATTTTGAATTTTATCAAAGGTCTTTTGTTGTATTCTTTTTTAAGGATTCTTTCTAGTTCACTTTCTAATCTTGTTTTAAGTGATGAGTCGTCCAAATTAACTTCTTTATAGATAAACTTCCTGTTATTTTTCAGTTTAACAAAATCGAATTTTTTCTCGGGTAATTTCAGCTTATAAAATCCTCTTGGAACTTTCGCCTCTTCTTCCTTTAGTTGAGTAACAATTGTACTTCCAGGAATGATGAAATCTGAATCTCCAATTTTAGTCTTTTCGTAATTGTGAATATGTCCGTTAATTATTAAATCAAACCCCTCAGGAAGATTAGACATATTAAGCGTGGGAGGATCTAAAGGAGAATAAACATAAGGTTCAACACTTTGATGAAACATAAGAATATTATAACATCCTTTAACAGGTTTAGGATTCCATTTATCCATGACTTTTTTAGCATATCTTTCTGGTACCCCTGACATTCCTTGAATCGCAACTTTTTTACCATCCTTCTCAAGAACTACACCATTGCAATGAAGATGTATCAGGAATCCGGCTTCTTCAAGAGCTTGTATCGCGTTAACTTGATCTCTTCCTCTTCTCTCGTGTGTACCGTGCAGAGCAACTACTGGTGTACCTGTAAGTGTTCTATGGGATATTTCTTTGACATCTTTGTCTATTGTTTTTACTAATTTTACCTCCTTGTCCTCGGATAAAAGTGGTGCTGATAGAGTTTCTAAGGCTTTATCCCAGACTTCGGTGTTGGGTATTCGAGAATCAAAGATGTCCCCTATTATTAGGATGAAATCACAGTCCCTTGATTTTTCCAAAGCTTCCTTTGCATTGTCAAAACTATCATTTTCTAGTTTACTATTCCAAGCATAACCAAAATGTAAATCTGAAAGGATCGCTATCTTCATGGTATAGATATGGTTGTTAAATTATTTGTATGATTTAATGAAAATCCTAATTTCTGTAAAAATTCAAAATAACGAAACATTTAATACGTAAATATAGATATATTGATTGTATGAGTGGGAAGTATTTAACAATCGGAATAATTGTACTAATTTTTGCTGGATTAGTAGTATTTTTTTATGATTACACAACAAAGTCAAAAAAACCTTTAGATGATAGTAAAATTACTACTGAAGGTTTATCTGATGTTGTCGAAGCAAACAATAGATTTGCCCTTGACCTCTACTCAGAATACAAATCAGAAGAAGCAAATATCTTTTTTTCTCCTTATAGTATTTCAACAGCTTTAGCAATGACTTATGAAGGAGCAAGAGGGAAAACCGCAGAAGAGATCGAATCTGTCTTCTATTTTCCGGAAAACGAAGAAATAAGGCGATCGGCTTTTGCTAAAATTTACAATGATATTAACAAAAGAAATAAAAAGTACAAATTATCAACTGCAAATTCTCTATGGCCAAGAATAGATTTCAATCTGTTAGAAGAATATCAAGACACAATAGAAAACTATTATGGAGGAAAAGTTTTACCCTTAGATTATGCAAAAGAACCTGAAAAATCCAGAAAAACTATTAATAATTGGATTGAAGACGAGACTGAAAACAAAATCAAAGATTTAATTCCAAAGGGACTTTTAAACAGTGGTACGGTTTTGGTGCTAACAAACGCGATATATTTCAAAGGTACCTGGATAATGCAATTTGATAAAAAAGATACAAGAGAAGAAACATTTACCACGGGTTCAAAAGAAATTGTACAAGTTTCAATGATGCGATTAACAGGAGATGATGCAAATTTCAATTATACTGAAACCGAAAATCTCCAGTTGCTTGAACTTCCCTATGAAGGAGGGGATCTATCAATGCTAATTCTCTTACCCAAAAATGATCTAAGTGCATTAGAAACCAGTTTAACAGTAGAAAAAATTGATGAACTTAGAAAAGATATGAGAAGAACGAGAGTTGATATTTATATCCCAAAATTTAAGTTTGAAACCAAATACTTTATGGAAGATACTTTAGCTGATATGGGTATGCCAAACGCTTTTAGCGGGGGTGCTGATTTTTCAGGAATTAATGGTGCCGGAGGAATATGGATTGATAAAGTTATACATCAAGCGTTTGTTGAAGTAAATGAAGAAGGAACAGAAGCTGCTGCTGCAACAGCCGTAATCATGAAAGAGTCCGCCCCGATGCACAAAATATTCAGAGCAGATCGTCCTTTTATCTTCCTTATACAACAGAAAGATTCTGGAAATATTCTATTTATGGGAAGAGTGAGTGATCCAACTCAAGAGTAAAATTTATGTCCAAGAAACGGGTTTAAAAGTAACTTATATAAATCTAACCCTCAATAATCTAGTAAAGTGAGAAATATGGGTGAATGTTTTCCACTCGGTTAAGTCTTTAATTTTATCTAGTTCTAATTATATTCTATTACTAAGGGGGAATGGTCTAGTTTGGTCTAAGATTCCTGGTTTGGGACCAGGTGGCCTGGGTTCAAATCCCGGTTCCCCCATAAATGAGGTGAAAAAATGTCAGAAGAAATGGGAATAATTGTTAAAAAAGATGATGATTTTTCAGAATGGTATACACAGGTAGTTCTAAAATCAGAATTAGCTGATTATGCTCCAGTCAAAGGTTTTGTGGTATTCAGACCTTATAGTTATTCAATTTGGGAGAACATAAAGGAGTTTTTTGATAAAAAAATAAAGAAATTAGGCCATAAAAACGCTTACTTCCCTTGTTTATTCCCGGAAAATTTTCTCAAAAAGGAAGCTGAACACTTCGAAGGCTTCGCACCAGAAACTTTCATAGTTACAAAAAGTGGTAATAACGAATTAAGTGAACCACTTGTAGTTAGACCTACATCCGAAACAATAATGTATCATTCTTATGCCAAATGGGTAAGAAGTTGGAGAGATTTACCAATATTGATCAACCAATGGAACTCGGTTTTAAGGGCGGAGATAAAAGATACTAAGCCTTTCATAAGAACCAGTGAATTCCTCTGGCAGGAAGGTCACACCGTTCACGAAACCAAAGGAGAAGCAGACGAAGAAGTAATGACAATATTAATGATTTACAAAGAATTAATGGAAAAATATCTAGCTATACCTGTACTTGCGGGTAGAAAATCAGAGTTAGAAAAATTTGCGGGGGCTTTTTACACGACTACCTTAGAAGCATTAATGCCTGATGGTAAAGCACTTCAAATGGGAACTTCACATAATCTAGGTCAAAACTTTGCTAAAGCATTCGGTATAAAATTCCTAGATCAGAACAGTGAAGAAAAATATCCATGGCAAACTTCATGGGGACTAAGTACAAGAACCATAGGGGCATTAATAATGGTTCATGGGGATAACAGAGGGCTTGTATTACCCCCTAAAATCGCACCAATTCAAATAGTAATAGTTCCGATAAATTTCCATGAAAATAAAGAAATTTTAGAAAAAGCCAAAGATATTAGACAAAGTTTAAAGAAAAGAGGTTATAATGTAGAGTTAGACGACAGAGAAGAGTACACACCTGGATGGAAGTTTAATCAATGGGAACTTAAAGGTGTACCAATAAGGATAGAGATAGGTCCAAGGGATATTGAAGACAATCAAGTAGTTCTAGTAAGGAGGGATACTCTGGAAAAGAATGAAATAAAAATAAAAAATCTAGAAGAAAAAATAACCAATCTATTAGACCAGATACAGGAAAATTTATTCAATAGAGCCAAAAAATATCTTCAAGATAATACAAGAGAAGCTAAAGATAAAGAAGAATTCAAAAAAATAATAGAAGAAAATAGGGGTTTTGTTAAAATTAACTGGTGTGGCACTGAATTTTGTGAAGAAATGATAAAAGATGAAACAGGAGCAACATCTAGACTTATTCCATTTAAAAGTGAGGTCAAAGGTAAATGTGCTTACTGTGGTGAAGATGCGAAATTTGAAGCCTATTTTGCCAAAGCCTACTAGCGAAATTAATTTAAATGCTTACATGTGTAAATTATGTATTGAAAAGAAGTTCTGAGGTGTTTTCTTGAATAAAATGGAACAAGGTATAAAATCTGGAACAACTACGACAGGTTTAATTTGTCGAGATGGTGTTGTATTAGCAGCAGAAAGAAAAGCGACTATGGGATACATGGTAGCTTCAAAAGAGGATTTAAAAATAGTAAAAATAGCTCCCCACATTGGAATGACACAAGCAGGAATGGTAGGAGATTTACAAGCATTAGGGAGATACTTGAAGGCAGAGACAAAATTATATGAACTAAAAAACAAAAAAAGAATAAAAGTAAAATCTGCAGCATCTTTGATGGCAAATATTCTTTATAGTGGAAGATGGAGTTTCTTTCCCTATATGATTCAGGTTATTCTAGCAGGTTATGATGAAGAAGGATCGCACCTATTCGTGCTCCATCCAGATGGATCCAAACTAGAAGAAAAGAAATTCTTCTCAACAGGATCGGGTTCACCTTTCGCTTTTGGTGTTCTTGAAAATGATTACAAGGAAGGTTTGACAGTGGAAGAAGGAATGAAAGTAGCTTTAAAAGCAATAAAAGCAGCAGTAGAAAGAGACATAGCATCTGGTGGAAAGGGAATTAATCTTGCTGTAATAAATGAGAAAGGTTTTAGACTTTTAGAGGATTCTGAAGTTGAAGAACTAGCTAAAGATTAAGATCTCATTCCTACTGAGTGAGAATTATGGAAATAATTGAAAAAGTTAAAGATAGTTTACCTGAAGGTGTAGTAGATAGGGTAGATTTGGAAGGGTGTGAGATAGTAATATACACCAAAGATAAATTCTTCTTCTTAGATGCTGCCAATCAGGTAAGGGATACTGTTAGTCAACTCAAGAAAAGAGTAGAAGTAAGACCTGACAATAGCCTAAGTCTAGATGAAGAAGAAACAAAGAAAAAGATAAAGGAAATTATACCCGAAGATGCTGGTATCAAGGAAATAAGATTCCAGTCAGACAGGAGTATAGTAATCATTAACGCAGAAAAACCAGGCCTAGTGATAGGAAGGGGCGGAGAATCTTTTAAACAAATAAAACAAGAAACACTTTGGGTACCTAGAATAGAAAGGACCCCAGAGATTAAATCCAAGGTTGTAAAATCAATTCGGCAATTATTACACACGGAAACTTCATGGAGAAAAAAGTTCCTGAGAAAAGTTGGTGAGAATATATTTTCTGATAAGGAAACTAACAGAGATTGGGTTAGATTAACTTGTTTAGGTGGATACAGGGAAGTGGGGAGATCTTGTACTCTAATAGAAACACCTAAATCCAAAATTATTATGGATTGCGGGGTTAAGGTGGGTAGTTCGAATAGTGGTGCTTATCCTTATCTTCAAGCTAAAGAATTTGATCCTAATGAATTGGATGCTGTAGTTGTTGGGCATTCACATCTTGATCATGTTGGTATGGTCCCTTATTTGTATGAGTATGGCTTTGAAGGACCTGTTTATTTAACTCCACCAGCTTTAGATTTAGCAACAATGCTTTGTCTTGATTATATAGATGTAATGAGAAAAAATGGAGAGCAACCACCTTTCACCGCAAAGGGAGTAAAAGAGATGGTTAAACACTCGATACTGTTGGATTATAATGAAGTTTCAGATGTAGGTCCAGACGTTAGGTTGACTTTTCAACAAGCCGGTCATTTACTTGGATCTTCGATTGTGCATCTTCACGTGGGTCAAGGTTTGCATAACATAGTTTATACAGGGGACATTAAATTCTGTCCGACAAGATTATTCGATCCTGCGTTCACGAACTTCCAAAGAATAGAAACACTAATTATTGAATCCACATATGGTAACCCAAACGATAAGATGCCATCAAGAAAGGAATCAGAAAGACATTTACTTGAGACAGTCAACAAAACAATTGAGAGAAAAGGTAAAGTAATAATTCCCAGTTTTGGTGTAGGGAGAGGTCAAGAGGTCATGTGTCTTTTATCTGAAAGTGGATTTGAAAATCCAATTTATATTGACGGAATGATATGGGATGCAACTGCAATACATACGGCCTATCCCGAATATCTCTCAAGAAAACTAGAAAGGAAAATATTCCAAGGCGACAATCCATTTATGAGTGATATATTCAAAAAATTGACGACTTCAGACGAGAGAAAAAAAGCTTGGGAAGATGAACCTTGTGTAATATTATCAACAAGCGGCATGTTAACTGGTGGCCCAGTTATGGAGCACATAAAAGCTTTAGGTGAAGATTCCAAGAATACTCTCATTTTTGTAGGTTATCAGGGAGAAGGTACACTTGGAAGAAGAATTCAAAAAGGTTGGAAAGAAATTCCCGTTAATGTTAATGGTAAAAAGATTAGTATGAAATTAGAATTAGAAGTTGAAACCGTGACAGGATTATCGGGTCACTCTGATAGAAATCAGTTATTAAACTTTGTTAGTAAATTAAAGTCCAAACCCGAAAGAATAATAACTTGTCATGGGGATAATACTACCCCTTTAAATCTTGCTAGAGGGTTACATAAAATATTCAGATTAGAAACAATTGCACCTCAAAATTTAGAAACTATCAGACTAAGATAATCAGTAAGGATAACCTAACCCTAACGTAAAACTATAAACATAAAATGTTTCATCAACCACAACCACATCAACCATAGTCTCTTTTTTTGCTTCAGTGAAATAAGGTGTATCACAACTTACCTCATTCCCATCTATATTGCTAACCTCTTTCCACCATATGTAGGGCTCACTTGAATATTCAGCTGAAAAAATATTATTCATAAAAGTCTCAAAGTCGCTCCCCTGACAAGAAGCAGTAGCATAATCGTAAGTCTTGTTAAGTCTGTCCGTTGTAGTTAAAGTATCCTTTACAGATATATCAAGAAGCTCAGAACTCCATTTTGTTTTTATTGAATATTGGGGGAAAAAGTGAGTAAATGCCAGTAAAAGTATTACCCCTGTAATTAAAAGTTCGAGTATACTAACAATTCCCTTCATTTTTCACACCTCAATTATCAACTCGCTATAATTTATGGATCCCGTAGTATCGTCATAAAAAGATGTTATTCGCCTAACGGTAGCAGTTATTTCTGTTTTTTTGATTAAAGCTGATGGGGGGGTGCAATTCAGTAAATTAGTTCTGATACCATTAATTTCATTTATACTATAAAAGTAGATTGAGAAAGGTTCATCAAATGCTAGTTTATCTTGTACATCCAAATACCCAGACGAGCATAAATTATCAAGATCTTCTATTTTCTCTAAGGACACTAAATTGGTTTTATTTTCTCCTTCATAAGACAATCCTATTCTTTCCACGGGATTCCCAGGTTCATTCCAATTAGCCAGATGCCCGTTATCATTCAACAACAATTCAGATAATTGAAAGGCTCTGGATCTACTATCTTCTTTGTCTATTTGTGTGATAAATTGAGGTATATTAGATGTATATTGTAAATAGATGAATACTATAAGTCCTATAAAAGCTGCAAAAGTTATCATATACTCTATTGTAAGTTGTCCTTTCAATTAGACACCTATTAATTTAAGTTTTACAAGTATCATGAACGTAGCTACAGAAATAGAAGTCAAGATAAGACTATGTTTAAATCCAGCCCTTAAGGACCCTTCTCCTATCTGTCCTGCAACCAAACCCCCACAAATAGATTGTATCACAGACATACAAAAAAATAATCCTAGATAATAACAGGAAATTGATACTGTATTAACACCAAAAATAGAACATATTCCTGAGTAAATATTGCAAGGTAAACATTCCAATGTTAAACCATAAATACAAAAAGCACAAGGATTGGTTCCCCCAACTCCCAAGGGACCGCTCGCAATAGGAGCTGAAGTTTCAAATATCGGAACCATAAGCTTGTTTATCGCAACTATTATTGCAATAAAAACTAAAGAGATAATATACATAGCTAAAACATATTGTTTCAAAGTACTTTTTCTTTCCTCTCTAGTATCTTGAAGGATTATTAATGTATTCGAAAGTGAATCTAAAATTTCCGAAACTCTTCCACCCGATTTATAAGTCTCAATTATTATTCTTATTGTTTTTACAAGCATTGGACTCCTTCTTAATCTCCTTTTTGATTGTTCCAGAACCTTTATCAAATCCACACTCCATGTTAATTGGTTTGACATCTTTCTAACTTCTCTTGTTAGGGGGCCATAATTGTTTTTACCTAAAGATATTATAGCTTTATGTAAAGGTAAACCAGCTTTTGTTGCATCGATCAAGTCTCTTAAAAAATTTGGATAAGCCCGCTCTATCTCTCTTAATTTTTTAAAATTCATATAACTGATAATTATTTGTGGTGTAGCTATCAGGAAAATTGAAATGATTATTATATTACCTATAACACCTGTATCTGCAACTAAAAAACCCACAAGAATTAGAACCCAAGATATCAATATAGTTATAATTAGAATTTTTTTCTCTTTCGTTAAACCTAATCTGAACATCTATCCCTCACCCGGTGAACTTGCCTTAATCAAAATAATAAATCCTGCTGAAACTAACGGAATGAAAATAAAAATCAAGAAAAACTGAATGAATACTATGTTTGATTGGGTACCACCCCCCATTCCGGACATCAAAGAAGTTAATATTGTGAAGAATATGGCTCCCAGAACTAGGCTTGTTAAATAAATTTCTAAAAATATGGACAAAGATCTAGCGAATTCTTTTAATTTTCTTTTATAATCATTTAAAAAACTCCTAGATTTTTGGCTTAAAAGAGTCGGCATATCACCTCCAGTCTCCAATATAGATAATATAGACCAAAAGAGTTCTCTTAGTTTTTTAGAAGGTGTTCTTTCTATTGATCTCTTAAGACTTTCATTAATATTCAACCCAAATGCCCTCATATCAGTAACAATATTTTTTGCCTCTTTGGATATTTCACCATACTCATCAAACTTAGAAAATATTTCAAATGTTTTGTGCGGAGGTAGACCTGAACTTGCAATCGTGGAAAGGTATATCCCGGCAAAAGGTAAAGTGTTATCAATATTTTTAGCCTTGCTTTTCATCAAAAACTTTGGATAATTAAGGAATAATAAAAAAAACAATGTGCAAATAGAGAAAGAAACTGTTATTCCTGTAAAAATACTAAAAAATATTCCTAATTTCAAAAGAGAAAATATATAGGAGAATAAGGGTAATTCCACCATAAAAAGTATTAGACAAGTTAAGAATGAGACGGAAAGATACTCTTGAATAGATATTTTCATTCTACTCCTTCTCAAATCCTTTTTCAAATCAAAAAAGAAATGTAGATGAGGCTCAATAGTACTTCCTAAAAACCTCATAGCTATTTTGGTGTAAGTAGACATTAAATTTCACCAGTAATAACATCCATAATTCTCTCCGGGTAATTGTAATAAAGATTTATGATTTTAGAGATGGTTTTATAATTCGTTATATTTCTTTCCTTAAGCCAGTAAAGAATTGCCATTCTCCTTTTTAATTCCTCCAGAATCTCCTTTTCGTTTATACCAGTTTTTTTCAAAATATTTCTAAACGTTACACTATCACTCTTTATTTTTATTTTATCTACTTCTGCATCCCATTCAAATATTTTATTAGTTATCGGGATATCATTCTTTCTATCGAATCCTGTAATCTCATAAATTCCTTGGACCCTTCTTGTAAATCTTCCTTTGTATTTTAATTTTGTCAGAAATACTATAAGGTCGAGGCTTTCCACTAAACTGGGAGGTAATTTAATTGGTGGTGTTGTTAACCTATCAACAAGCTTTTCCATTGTATCTGCATGTATGGTAGCAAAGGATGGGTGACCAGTAGCCATCTGTTGAAATAAAACATAAGCCTCTTTCCCTCTAACCTCTCCGAGAATTATATAATCTGGTCTTTGTCTCATACTTTCTTTTAAAAGATCAAATAAGTCTACTTGGCCCTTTTCCCCTTCTTTTGAAATTGGGGTTCTAGCAACATGGGGTATCCAATGAGGATGAGTCAATTTGAGCTCAGCTGTGTCCTCTATACTAACAATCTTCTTATCTTGTTTTATAAATGAAGAAAGTACATTTAAAAGAACAGTTTTACCTGTTGCCGTCCCGCCAGATATTAGTATACTAGAACCGTAATCAACTGCCAGCCAAAGAAAAGCTAAAGTTTTGATATCTATAGTACCATAATTTAAAAGATGAGTTATTGTAAAGGGATATTTCGTGAATTTTCTTATAGTAAAATTAGAACCTTTCCTCGCTATGTCTGTTGCTAATGTTCCCTGAACTCTTGATCCGTCAGGTAAAGCTCCTTGTAAGAGTGGATCGACAACTGAAACAGCTTGCCCACACAATTGAGCTAATCTGATCAAATAAGAATCTAGCTTTTCTTTATCCTCAAAAATTATATTTGTTGGGATAGATCCAAGAAAAGGATTTCGGTGGAAAATATAAATGGGTATATTAACTCCATCGCAACTTATGTCCTCTATGTATGGATCATACATTAATGGTTCTAATGGGCCCAGACCCAGGAAATCTCTTTCTATATAATACATCAATACTTCTTTCTCATTCTCAGATAATTTAATTCCAAAGTAATCAAGAATTTTTAATGCCTCCCTCCTTAGATAATTCTTTGCCTCTTGTTCTTTCAATTTACTGAAATCTATATCTAATTTTTCCTCTAAAATATCTTTTAATTTTACGATTAACCTCCTCAACTTTGTAGGTAATTTTGGCTGAATAACTTTGTACTCATGTTCATTTTTTTCCTGGTTCCAGTTTATTTTCGCATACGCCATTACTGTTTCGTCTTTTTTGGGATTTTCCGGTATTAGGGGATAAGTAGTAGAAATAAATTGGCCTCTCTCTTCATGTTTTATTCCAAACTTAGATATTCTTTTTGTATCAAATTCCGGTATTTTTATTGCCTCTAATTTTTCAATCCTTTCTTGCTCTTTCTCCTTTTCTTTTTCCTTTATGGATACTTCTCCCGTAATCTCTATTGGTTTGTCTGGAAATCCTGTTATAGAACTAATATTAGGTTTATCCTTTTCACCCCATTTAAGTTTGGTTTTATAACCATCTACTAATTTTTTGAAAATTAACTTTCTCTTCATCAGCCAACCTCTATCTCATTATTTACATTATTAATTTGTATTTCTACTATTTTATTTTCGCTCCTTGACTCTGAATCTTGAAACGTAAAAGTTTTATTTAAATTAAATAATGAACTTTCTCTCGAATATATTTTACTCGATCTTAAGGTTGTGTTTAATCCTTCTTGATCTAGTATAATCTCATAATAATAACCACCTATTTTTGAAGGTATTTCTCCTTGGACTTTAAATGAATCGCAGGATTTACAACCGATTCCCCTTATAATATGGTTTACCACAAGATCATTAACTATATCTGTGAGTCTATCACCTACTCTTTCCTTGAAAAAATCATTCTGTCTAGTGAAAAAAGAACTAATTACCGCAAATATACTAAAGGATATCAGGAAAAATAATATGAATTCAATAACAAGGGATTGTCCTTTTTTCATTAAACAATAATATTGACTTGTGTTTTAATATCATTTGTTCCGGTCGAACCCAATCTTTGAATCCGCAAGAAACCTTGAGTTGATTCTACATCATTATCCCCAGAAGTTTTAAGGGCTATCTTGTAACTCTTACCCGTGGTTCTGTCCTCTAATTCCCGGAACCACATTCTATACCACACCGTTATATATTCATCTCCCAATCTTGCTTTACCTGAAATGACACCCGGTTTATCTATACCTAGAGTTGCAGTTGAATTAGTATTTGGTGTGTTTAAAGGAATCCATTCTGAACTTTCAGCCACATTTGAAACTTTAGATTCAAAGGTAAAAACAATACTATTATTTAATTCATCCGTAGAAGACTCTGGGTAAACATATAATTTACCAGGTACATCTAATTCCAAAGATTCTTCTCCACCATTTCTGGCGACATCAACTATTGATTTTTCCAACTCTCCAAAAAAATTATAGGTATCTTCCATACTTTTTGAATCCTTTTTCTTTTGAATAACAGACTGGGCCCAAGGATAAACAGTCCCAACTATGGACAAACCTACAAGAACTATTATTATTGCCGATACTACCTGTGATTGTCCTTTTCTCATATATATCTAATCATAATTAACATAAACAAAAGAAATAATTAACCCATTAACAATATACTACCTGTCTTACTGCGTTACTTGGAGATACTACCAGGACTGTATTAGCCCCAGAAGTCCCCGTGACATCTGTGACGGCTGTATTGTGAGGTTCAATTGTACTAAGACTAAAAGCTGTGTTTTCAACATTTTCAACAAAAATTTTGATATCACTACTCGTCACGTCAACTGTCCCATCATTCGAAATAACCAAAGTTATGATGTTACTACTACATGAAGCGTCTAACACGGAAATAGTTTTAGATGTTCTCCCTGAAATCATCCCAGACATGTAAATATAAGCAGTTCCTGCCAATGCAATAGTAATCATAAGTAATAAAATAGTTGCTATTATTGCAGAAACGCCTTTATCCTTCATCCCATCCTCTCTTACAACTTCAATGGTAATGGTTTTTGTTGTTGTGCTGGTGGTCTCGGTCTCGGTCTTGATCTTGATCTCCTCAATTTTTTCCCAACATCATCAAGTAATTCAAGCATTGTATCATTTTTACTAGTTATTTTTTTGTTTTCCTGTACTAATTCCTCAAGTTTATCAACAACGGGCTTCATAGTTTCTGGACCTAAACCTGAAACCTCCTGCTCACCAGTAGCTTTTATAAATGAAACTAATTCTTTCATATTTGTTATTAAATCGTCCATTCTTCCAGGTAATTTTGAAATTTCTATTCTTAAAGCATCATTTGACTTTGCTAATTCATCGACAAGCATTTGATTCATTCTAACAATATCAACAATATCGTCCAAAAGATCTTTAGGATAATTCCCAGGACCAGAAGTCTTCTCCACCCTATCAAGCCTTCTTTCAATCCTTCTTATAGGAGACATAGGGACAAGTTCATATTCTCCTCTGTCATCTTCGGTAATTACCATTTCTTCACCTAAGATAATTGTATCGTTCTATGCTTAAATTATTTTGTTTTGAGTATTAAAAAATTTGCTTTGAGAAAAAGTAATGTTCTAATAATAAAAAAGAAGAAAAAAAGAATTTATATGACTACATTCCTGGCATTCCACCCATTCCTCCTGGTGGCATTCCACCCATTCCTCCTGGTGGCATTCCTGCTCCTCCGCCTTTATTGAGCTTTGATGCGGATATCACATCGTCTATTCTTAGAATCATTTCTGCTGCTTCTGTTGCTGATTTAATTGCTTGTGTTTTAACTTTTACTGGTTCAAGTACTCCCTGTTTAACCATATCTGTAATTCCTCCATTCAAAACATTCACACCAACTTCTAGTTTGTTTTTATCGTGTTCTGATCTTAACGAAACTAATATATCTATTGGATCTAAACCACCGTTCTCTGCAAGGCTTCTAGGTATTACTTCCATCGCATCTGCAAATGCAATAATAGCGAGCTGTTCTCTTCCTGAAAATCCTTCTGAATATTTTCTGAGTTCTTTTGCAACTGCTGCTTCTGGTGATCCCCCTCCAGGTACCATCTTTCCTACTTCTATTGCTGATGAAACTGCCCCGATTGCATCTTCAATCGCACGATCTATTTCATCAACTACATGTTCTGTTCCTCCTCTTACAAGGATCGTTACTGCTTTTGGGTTTTTACAATCTCTGACAAAGACCATTTCCTCGTCTCCTATTCTCTGCTCTTCAACTAATTTGGCATTTCCCAAATCCTCTTTAGATAAATCACTCAAATTTGTAACCACTTTCCCATCTGTTGCCTTTGCTAGTTTTTTCATGTCTGATTTCTTTACTCTCCTCACTGCAAGAACTCCTTTCTTTGAAAGATAATGTTGAGCCATGTCATCAATTCCTTTTTGACAGAACAAAACATTTGCTCCTGATTTAACGACTTTATCAACCATCTTTTTGAGTTCTTTTTCTTCTTGTTCAACAAAAGCTTGAAGTTTACTTGGGTCTGTAATTTGAATTTGAGTATCTGTCTCTGCTGATTTCACTTCTAATGCTGTATCAAGCAAAGCTATCTTTGCTTTCTCAATATTTCTTGGCATTCCTGAATGAACTACTTCTTTATCCACAACTATTCCTCTGATCAATTCTGTGTCTTCGGATGAACCACCTTGTTTTTTTTCTCTTTTGATGTTTTCTATATCAACCACTACTTTGTTACCTTTTTTCTCGGCAACTTGAGTTACTGCTTCAACTACTATATCTGCAAGTTTATCTCCAAACCCATATCCAGATTTTCCACTCATACTTGTTAATGCAATCTTTTTTAGATCTCCCTTATCTTTCACTGAAACATTTTTGGAAATCTTATCAAGAACCTTTAAACTCTCATTTCTCGCAAGGTTATATCCATTTATAATTACTGTGGGATGTATATCCTGTTCCAAAAGATCATTCGCTTTTTTGAGAAGTTCGCCTGCTATTACCACTGCTGTTGTTGTTCCATCACCTACTTCCTCGTTCTGTGTTTTTGAAATCTCAACCATCATTTTTGCGGCTGGATGTTCTATCTCCATTTCTTCAAGAATTGTTACTCCATCATTTGTAACAACTATATCTCCTATTGAGTCAACCAACATTTTATCCATTCCTTTTGGTCCAAGGGTTGTTCTTACTGCATCTGCTACAGCTCTTGCTGCGGCTATGTTGTTTTCCTGCGCATTTCTTCCTCTATTTCTTAATGTACCTTCGGGAAGGATTAAAACTGGTTGTCCTCCTATTTGTCCTACACTTACCATAATTCTACACCTCCGTTTTTAATTAGAATTCATCATAATGTTTGTTATTGAAATTTAAATATGTATACCCGCATGCACATGTTAGAATAAGGGTACTTTAAGTTTTTCTTTCCTTAATCAACCCAGAAAAATCTCTATAATTATCTAACTCATCAATCTCACTATCAAAAATAACTGGTATACCGTCAATATTTTGATCCTTAGAATCTTTGGTAATAAAAACAGAAATTGTATTTGTTAAAGAAGATATGTTCTTGAGAACTTCGGATTTTTTATCAATATTTTCTCTACACTCAGACAGTCCAGTCAAAAATACTTCTTTTTTTCTCCCAACTATCTCAAAAGGTGAAGATGACAAACAACTGGATTTTATTTTTAACTCGGAAAATTTGGTTTTTATCCTATCCTGAAATTTTGTTTTCGGGGCTATCTCATCATATTCTCTGGTCATAGTTATCTCATAATTTTTTGAAATTTTTATCCCAAAGAAATCTTCTAATTTCTCGACAGCTTCCTCTGTTGGATTTACTCTTTCATTTTCTATTTCATACAATGACTTTTTTGAAACATCTATCCTTTTACCTAATTCTTCTAAAGATAAATTCGTCCTCTCCCGAGATTTCCTTAGCAATTTTGCATCTATGTCAACCACATGCTTACCTTTTATCGCAAAAACAGAAGGCATCCAATCATTAGTAACAATATTCTCAAATGATCCAATTGTCATGGTTGGTACCCCAAACCTGGAATAGATAACATTATCAGAAAGTTTCCCTCTATTACACCTCACAGAAATAGTCAAAGTTTTACTTGAAAGAAAATCAGACATAATTTTCAGGTTGTTGGCATGTTCTCTGGAAAGTGAATCTATGTTTGTAAGTACTTTTATCAGTAAGGTATCATCTCTCCTTGTTAAAACGTCAAAACATCCCCTAAAAACAACAGTACGAAACTCATTTAAATCTAAAATTTCTAAAACTTCATTCAATAAGTCAGCTTTAAACATAAATTATATTTGAGTACGAAAAACTTAATAAGTTAATGGTGGGGCCCGTAGCTCAGCCTGGTTAGACCCTTTTTGGGGACTGAAGCGCTTGTCTTATAAGGCAACTGAGCGTAAAAGCAAGTGGTCCTGGGTTCAAATCCCAGCGGGCCCATTAATTTTTACTTTCTCGGCTTTTCAACACCATACACAATAAGAAGAATCCCTATTAGAATTACAATAATCCTGCCTACTAAATGCGAACTTAACCATAAAATAATTCCATCCAAAACCAAAACTCTAGAACTAGTTATTAAAAAGAACATTATTACCCACCAAGTAAGAGATAAAGAGAGATTCAAAATTTTACTTAACCGAAAATAATTTTAATATACTGGTCACTAAATACCATTAATTATTATTTTTGAAAAACGATAAGTGATTGGTATGAGAAGAGTTGTTTTTGGTCATCGAAGGAGAAGAAGTTTTTGGGATACTATTACCGCTAAAATATTAGCTATAAATATAGTTGTTTTTCTTCTGACTAGTTTTAGTCAATCGACGTTTGATCTTCTCGCATTAACCCCTACTATCGCTGTTCAGGAAGGAATGTTCTGGCAATTCTTTACGTTTATGTTTGTACATGCTAACTTTGCTCATATATTCTTTAACATGTTCTCGTTACTGATGTTTGGTCCGACTATTGAAGAAAGAATGGGTACTAAGAATTATTTGATATTTTACCTACTCTGCGGGCTTGGGTCAGGTGTATTCCATATTTTAATCACCGGTTTAGGTATTATTCCTCTTGTTGGTGCTTCTGGTGCGATATTCGGTGTGGTCACTGCTTATGGTTTATTTTTCCCAAGACATGTTATATATGTTTATTTTATCCCTATGCCTGCAATTGTCGCGATTGGGTTGTTTGCGATGATTGAGTTGTTCTCTGGAATATCGGGTGTTCAGTCAGGAGTAGCTAATTTCGGACATCTTGGTGGAATGATTGTTGGTTTTATTCTAGTGAAATTTTTTGGGTTTGGGAAAAAGAAGAACCATGTTTATTTTTGGGAAAGCGATTGGTAATTAATTTGGAGTGGTCAAAACTACATCAACTATATCTTCTTGTAAAGGTCGGGTAAGATTTCTTGTATTGGTTCCAAAATCAACTGATGCATTTATCTCCGCAACATAAAAAGACATATTTTCTCTAAGATAAGTACTAATTCTTCTTTGAAGTTCTTTATATTCTTCACTTGACCTATATTCTCCAAAAATCCTATCGAGATTTGCTAGGTCTCCCTCAAATTTTTCATCATATAAAATACCCAATAAATCAGTACCAAATCTCTCTACACGTGAATCTAATGTCGCCCTCATCTTATCTTTAGCCCCTTCAATCTCTGAATCCTTATAATCCGATACTCCTCTCACAACTTCATAAATTCCTCTTCTGACCTCTAAATCGTCACAAACAGGTATTATATCCACTCCTACTATTAAAGGACCTTGATCATTTTCTATATAGGAAAGCATTGCTCTTACAGAACTTAAGGATATGTCCTCTACTATTTGTGGAGAATCTATGCCGCCCACAGGAATTGCTCCAAGTGCTGTATTTTTAGCTTCCTCTTCATCACTTCTACCAACTCTAGCCAGACACCCTAAATATTCAGGTTTTCTCCCCCTTTTCATAGAAACTAGACATCTTAAATCAAGTGGATGAGGTAAAAATTCTTCAAGAAAAAGTCCCCCCGGATTTATACTATTTCTATAGAATGCACTAGGGACTTCTCCTCTTGGTTTACCCCGCTGAGAACTACAAAAATCAATGAAGTCTTCTTTTCCGTTTACTTTAATTATAGATTTTCCTCTGCTCCCAGAAGTCGGTTTTACTGCTACCGGAAAACCTAACTCTTCCTGTATAGAATCTGCTATTTCTTCTATATTTTCTTCATTTCCTCTAATTGTTCCACCAACAATTTTCAAAGGATGTTTTGTTAAGTGATAAGGAGCAGTTGGTATTTCTTGATCCTTAAATACTTCTTTCATGGCCGGTTTATATCTACAAAACCCTTCCACCGAATAAGAACTTAAAACTGTTATTCCAGACTCTTCCAACTCTTGAGCGAAATTAACTCTTCCTCTCCTATGCACCAATCTATTCACGACTTTATCTAGATCTTCTAGAAACTCTTTCTCTATTCCCGTTCTATGAGAATAATGCATTATAGTAGGTATAACTCCCCTATTTAGAAAAGCTTGGAGTATTAAAATTTCATCTACATAAAGTTCTGTATCAAGATAATCAACGGCAAGTCCTATTGTCATATCAAAACAAATTAAAATATAACTTTTAAATATCTGACCCTATAAATTGTGTAAAGGTGTAATAAATGAATGAACTAGACTTTTTTTGTGTTTTCCGAGTTTTATCTAGTTCGATCACTGTTTCTAAGAAGAAGTTAAAGAAGAGACGATAATCGGTCATTGTTTTTTGGACTGTGCGTCTCATGGGCTATCAGGTTCGAATCCTAACAGTTCTTTCTAGATGGATGATAAAATGGCACCAAGAATAATACTAATAGATAATAATACTCAATACTTGAGTGAATTGACTGGATATTTAAATGATCTCGGGACAGAAGTAGATTTAACAAGCCCATTGTGTAATTTCCAGATCGATGAGTACGATGGTGCAATTGTTTCTGGAGGAAGAATGCCTCCAGGTAATCATAAACCTATTTATGACTGGTATTCTGAACTCTTTGAAGAAGCCGGGAAAAGTGGGATTCCTGTACTTGCAATATGTTTTGGTCACTTGATCTTTGGATTAACACAAGGAGGTAGTATTAAAAGGATGGATCTAGGAGAAGAAGGTATTATAGAGGTAAATTTTGAAGAAGGTTATCCTCTAGCACCTGACGGACACAGATTAAGAGTTTTCGTATCCCGTGATAGAATATTGCAAAGAGTACCTCCTTCTTCAAATGTATGGGGGGTTTCTTCTAAGTCTAGTGCTGAGGCGTTGAGTTATGGGTCTATATTTACTGTAGGTTTTCACCCAGAAGTACGCGAATCTAGGAATCAAGGTCAGATGATACTAGATGGATTTTATCAAATATGTGGAGGAAGTGAAAGATAATGTATGAGAGGCCCTTATTAGTAGTAAAAATAGGTGGGAGTTTAATTCCCCCATGTGGTGAGTTACAAGACACTGAACAACTCAGAGGTATCGCGAAAGATATAGCGGGGTTGTATCCAAGGAACGATTTCGTAATTTTACATGGTGGTGGAAATAGGGTTACTTATAGAATGAAAGAAATGGGTAAAGAACCTCAATTTATAACATCTAGAAATGGTATGAGAAGTAGATACACTGACAGAGGAACTATGGATATTTTCGCTGACGTGATGGGAGATATAAACCAAGAGTTAGTCGATTTACTAACTACCCAAGGTCTAAGTTCAAGGGGGTTTTATAATGGTAGTAGCCCATTAATGGGTAGAAGAAAAAAGGCCCTTAGAGATTACCGTGATGGTAAGGTCCTTCTAGTTAGAGATGATTACAGTGGTAGATTATATGGTTTAGATAGAAATTGTTTGTTAGATTCTCTTGAAAGGGAAGAAATGCCGGTTATCTCGCCTGTGGCTGTTGGTGAAGAAGAAGAATTTTTAAATGTAGATGGGGATACTGCTGCTGCATATACAGCCTCTGAACTTGGAGCAAGAACATTAATTCTTATTACTGATGTTACAGGCGTTTTAGATGGTGATAATGAGTTAGTAAGAAGAGTACCATATCAGGATTTAGATAGTTGGATTAGTAGAGTTGATGGTGGTATGAAAAGAAAATTAATGGCGAGCAAAGAGGCTATAGAAAGGGGCTTAGAGAAAGTTTTAATTTGTGGTGGACGGGAGGATCGTCCTTTATCAAGAGCTTTGAGATATGAAAATGGTACTGTAATAAAAGGTGATAATTAATGTTAGGTGAACATCAAAAGATATGATAATTTGAGGGGTAGAGAAGTACCTATATCAATAGTATTAAGAGAGTTCACTCAAGGTTATCCATTATATTTTGGTTATAGAGGGGATAAATCTTTCCAAGAACTTCTCTCTTTATTATTTGCAACAGGTGTCCATTCAATAGAGATAGACAATCCTTATCAGGGGGACTTTTCCGATGGCCATGTACCGATTAAAACAGGACATGTACAATTAGCAGGAAAATTGTATGGTGACAGAGTATTATCACATCTTAGGTTAGGGCCAGGTATACCTGATATAAAATACTACTTAGAATATATGGAAGAGATTCAGAAAACTGGTGTTGGATTATTCACAACACTTGACTACGAAAAAATAGGTTATGAATCTCAAGAAGATCAATTGAAAGATGTGGAGAACGGAATAGGAAGGTTAATAGAATCCGGAGTTCAAACAGTTAGATTTAGTGTTGAAAATGGTGTTTACTATTTCCAAAACGGTGAAAGAAATGAGATAGAAAATCTAATAAGAGTAGCAATTGAAGCCGGCGCCAATACTATAGGACTCCCTAAAACCAATGGAAAAAATAGTGTTGATATGTACAGATTTGGTCAAGAAGTAGGGACTTTGGTCCCAGACGATATTAGTATTCGCTTACACTGTCATGGAACCCCCCCCTATCTTTTTGTTCTGAATGGATTGGCAGGGTTGTTAACTTCAGGCCATGAAAATGTAGTTGTAGAGACCACACTTGAAAGATCTTCCCATCCTAATAGCGTTGAGATACCAGGTATAGTTGAAATGAATGATAGATTGAGAGAAGGAGGTGTAAAAACTGGGGTAGAACCTAATTTTCTTGTAAGAATCGTTAGTGATGCTTTAGATATGATTTATCGACCGTCTCATTTACCACCTTATGAATTGGCAATTGGAGGACACGCAGCGAAAAAAATGAATGGTTCTAAAGACTATGATGGTCAAATTCAAAGAAATAATCATAAGAGAATTTTTTCTCACACGACAGGAAAAAATATCTTAAGAGATTTACTAGAACAGTATGGTATACAGGTACATCCTAAGAATATCCCAAAAGTAGCAACTGAAATCAGAAGGCTTATGTCAGGGGATTATCCAGATATTAATCCTAGGATATATTTAGATGAAGATGGGGTTCCTAGATTGGATAATATTCTAACGAAAATTTCAGAATTAAGGGGTATCCCAATCAATGGGGGTGATTAAAATACCATAAATTCAGTTGACTGTAGAATTGTGCATTATTTGTGGCCTATCAGGTTCAAATCCTGACAATTCTTTCAAAAATTAGAGGTGGAGAAAATGGAAGATATCTATGAAAATAATGGATTATCTATATCAGTGGTTGATTTAGATGGTTTTAGAAATTCATTAAGGACTTTAGGGAATAGAACAACGTTAGAAAGAGTAATAATAGAAAGTTTTCTTATCTACGGATATCAACCACAAATTGAAATTACTGGGATCCGAGTCGGTGATAGATACTTTTGGGGAGAAGAAACCCCAAAAGCAGAACCTATCTATCACGGAGTAGTACAAGGGTGTAGTTTATATGGACAAGAAATTGTAGTGGAGGGGGGGTTGGTATGAAAATACTAGTAGGAATATGCTTAATTTACTCCAAAGAAAAGGTGATTATATCTTAGGTGTTGACCGGAAGGATTGTTAGTGGATTAGACTGTAGTGGATATTACAGGGGATTCTTAGTTTATACCTTAGGGACCAATTGCGAAGAAATATTACACCTTCATTGTATCCCAGAACAGGAAATTAAAGAGGGAATTGATGAAAAGAAAGTTATAGATCGATTGGGCTACGAAAAGGAAGTTACAGAATTCGAGGGTAGTTACACATTAACTCTCTCTGGTAAAAAAATTGGTGCCCTACATGTAGATACCCCGTCAAATTTAACCAGCAAATCCGATGTTCAAACTTTATTAAGAAAAAGTGGATATCAGTTCAGCTAAACCATAAAAACTTGGGTGACTAAAATGAGAAGTATGAAAGAAGATGAGACTATGTTCTGGTCAGACAGAATTGCGAATTTATTGATAGAAAGAAAAAAATATAACTACATAGACAAAAACACTCAAAAACCAGAGAAATTTCAAGTAAAAAGTAGTACTTCTATATCAGGTGTTCCACACATAGGTAATGCTTCTGATGTGATAAGACATGATGCCGTGGTCAGATCTCTAAAAGAAATGGGAGAGAAAGTACATTTTATCTGGGTATCTGAGGATATGGATCCTTTAAGGAAAGTACCTGCCGGAATTCCTAAAGAATTTAGTAAATATTTGGGTATGCCTGTATCAGATTTACCTTGCCCAGAGGGTTGTTGTGAGAGTTATGTCAAGCACTTCACTAGATTATTCATAGAAAGTCTTCATAAGCATTTTGGAACTGAACCGGAATTAATTTCAACCACAGATGCTTACAAAAATGGGAAATTTTATCCTTATGTTAAATTGTCTTTGGAAAAGATTGATATAATAAAAAAGATACTTAACAAACATAGAACCAATCCTCTACCTAAAGTTTGGAGTCCCTTAAAACCAGTTTGTGATAATTGCGGGAAGATAATAACTACCAAGATAGATGATGTAAATAAAGATGTTGTTAGTTACAGATGTGAAGATTACTCCTTTAAAGAATTTGGTCAGAAAGCCTACACTAAAGTTGAGGGTTGTGAACATAAAGGCGGATGTGACATTACTAAAGGTAATTATAAATTGTTATGGAAGATCGAATGGGCAGCTGAGTGGCCTTTGTGGAAGATTAATTTCGAAGGTGCGGGAAAAGAACACTATATGCCAGGTGGTTCCTTCTGGAATGCTGGCGAAATTTGTGAAAAAGTGTTTGATTGGCCTGAACCTTATCCTGGAGAAAATGAAATCCAGCCTTATGAGTACATTTTAGTAGACGGAGAAAAAATGTCTGCATCTAAAGGTAATGTGGTCGCAACATGGGAATGGCCTGAATTTGCTCCGCCTGAAATACTTAGAATGCTCCTTTTAAAGAGACCAAATAAGACAAGAGGATTCTCCTATGAAAAAATACCCGAAATGGTTGATGAATTTGATGAATTAAAGGAAATCTATTATGGCCATAAAAAGATTGAAAATGAAAAGGAATTAAGAAATTTGAAAAAACTTTACGAAGTTTCTAGGATCGAAGAAAAATATCATTATACCCCTAGCGTTTCGTTCAGTTACTTGGCTTTAATAAGTCAGATGATTCCTGAATCTACTACAAGTAATTTTGATAGAGTAATTCAAGTTCTCAAAAAAACCGAACATATTACAGAAGATAATGAAGAGATTAGAACTCATGTAAAGAAGAGACTGGAAATGGCTGGAGAGTGGATGAAAAGATATGGTCCCGAAGAGGATAGGATAAAATTATTGAAAAAGGTACCAAAAGAAATAGTTGGGAAATTGAGTGAAGAACAGAAATCGTCCTTGAAAGAACTTTCGGGATTTATCCAAAAAGACTTTACAAGAAAAGAAATGTGGGATGAAATAAAATCAACAGCGGAAAAGTACGGAATAAAACCCGGAAAAATATTCCAAGCAGCTTATCTAGTTCTAATTGGAAGAAAAAGAGGACCAAGAATGATACCTTTTATTCAACTATTGGATAGAGATTTCGTGATTAAGAGATTTAGTTTGGAAGATTAAATAAAACGTTAAGTAAATTAATTCATAATCTATTGTCATGAGTGTCTTTGAAAATCTTCAACAATCCAGAATCTACAAAAACGAGGAAGCATTATCAACAGAATTCTTGCCAAATTTTCTTCCGCATAGAGAAACACAAATACAAGAGATAGCAAGGAATTTAAACCCGCTCACAAAAGGTAGAAAACCACAAAACACATTCATCTTCGGACCACCAGGAATAGGTAAGACTTGTGTGACCAGATTCGTACTTAGAGAATTACAAGATTTTGCAAGCGATAATGTAGATACTGTTTTTATCAACACTTGGGATTATAATACTGCTCCCGCGTTACTGACCAAGATTGTGGTTGAGTTAGGTTACCCTTTACCAAGGCGAGGACTATCAAAAGATGAAATAATGGAAAAATTAATTGAAGTTTTAAAAAGAAAGAACAAAAGCTTGGTTGTTGGCCTGGATGAAATTGATCAATTAGTGAAAAAAGATGATTCTGCACTTTATGATTTACTAAGGATTAATCAGTATGTTAAGACACCTGTAGGTCTTGTAATGATTTCAAACTATGGTAATATTTTTGCTAAAGTTGAACCAAGGATTAAGAGTAGTTTAGACACCCAACAAATAGAATTTAAAGGTTATTCGATTCAAGAAATGAAGGATATTATCAAGGAAAGATGTAAAGAAGCTTTTAGAACAGGGATTGTTCAAGAAGGGGTAACACTACTATGTGCTAATCATGCTGTTAACCGGGGAGGAGATGTTAGAGTAGGACTGGAATGTCTTAGAAAGGCTGCAAGAGCTTGTGAACAAGAAGACGGGGAAAAGATTCTCGTAAAACACGTGAAACAAATACTTCCTAGCGTTAAAACAGTTAAATTAAGATTGATGAGAGATAGGCTAGAAGGAGTTGACAAAAATATTGTTGAATTACTAAAAACCAAGAAGAAGATAATCTTTTCCAAATTTATGAAGGATTACAATAAGAATTATGAAGCATTGTCAGATACTTCTCTTAAACAACATCTGGATTACCTTGAAGGAGCAGGATTAGTAAGAACAGAGGAAACGAGAAGTGGTGGAAGAGGAAGAAAGTGTTACATTAGTTTGGTTAAGAGGAAGAAGTTCTAGGTTAAAATTTATATGTGTGATTCTAACATAATAAGTTAGCGAGGTTAAATCTTAAAGGTTTTAAGAGCGAGATGGAGCAGCCTGGAGTGCTCGCGGGGCTCATAACCCCGAGGTCGGAAGTTCAAATCTTCCTCTCGCTATCGGCCTATGCTTTTTTTCTGAATTCATTAATTATTTCACTACAAATCCCAAACTATAACCATGTGGTTCATCTACGCACTACTATCAGCATTACTTCTTTCATCTTATGCCTTGTTAATGAGAAAGACTCTCAAGGATAAAGGTAATCCAATAGTGTTCACGGTAATTCTACAGTTTGTCATTTCCTTAGTTCTAATCTCACTCCTCCCTTTTGAAAATATTAGTTATCTCTTCACTACCAATAACCTCATCGTCTTAGTTTTAGTAATCATAGGGACCGCTATTCTCGCGATATTATTCACCAAAGGTAGACAACTTGAAGAAGCTTCGAATGTTTCTATTGGCGTTCAAGTAGGACGTGTTTGGAATCTGATTGGGGCAGCATTAATACTGGGAGAAGATGTAACTGGTTACAAGATAATTGGTGTGGGATTGATTATTCTTGGAAATATTTTGATTTCGTGGAAAGGCCAAAAACTGAAATTGACTAGAGGTATGATATTCATAATTACTGGAGCTTTATTATTTGCAACTGTTAATTTTGGTGATAAGTTCCTTTTAAAAACATTTTCTACAGCCTTTTATAACCTCCTACTTTATTCCATTTCTTCAATTATCTTATTCGGATTTATTGGATTCAACTTCAAAAAACTAAAGAAAGAGTTAAAATTACATGGGTCAGTGGTGTTTCTAATCGGAATTGTTTTTGGACTAGGAATGTATTTTTTTGAATTAGCTCTTAAATTAGGAGAGGTTTCCAGGGTTTCTCCCGTCCATAGTTCTTCAATGGTTTTCACAATATTAGCGGGTATAATCTTTCTAGGAGAAAGGGATCATCTGTTAAAGAAACTAGTAGCTGGTATAATCGTCTTTCTAGGAGTCTACTTACTTATTATCTGATCAAATAGCCTGTGTTCTATCATCAGCCAAATCCACATCAGGAGAAACTATTTCTAAATGATCAATCTTCTTTTTTAAAAAATTAATTCTTCCTTCGATATCATCAAGTGTTTTGTCGTAAGTCATCGCATCATCAATTGTTTTATCGAACTTCTGGGAAAGATAAGAAAGATATTTTGAAATTAGATTGATTTGACTGGTAATTGTATTGACTTTCTCAATTATCTCTTCCATTTCGGGTAGCCCTTTAGGGATTTCTTTCACTTTTTTTTCTTTCTTTGGTAAAAAGTCGAATGTTTCTTCTTGTTTTCTACTATTTCCGAACATAATAAGATTATTGTTGGTTAAAGATTTAAATGGAAATGAAGCAAATTAAATGAAATCTAAATTAAATCCTGAAATTATGTAAATGGATCATCCAAATCAGGGGACTCTTCGAAAAGAAATAATCCACTCTTTTTATCCATCCAAACATTTCGGTATTTATTCGTTCCTAATATTTGTCTGAACAGGGTAGTAGAGGCAACTCTAAACCCTCTTCTAAGATTAACAGGTGGTAAAATGAATCCATTACCAACTACCGAAAATGGCTCTAATGTAGATACATTATCACCTTCGCGCTCAACAAAAGAACTATAGCCAATAACCGCAGCTTCCATCCTACCACCAAAAACACCGGAATTGTTCAAAATAACTGAAGGATATAATATATCATCATCTCTTAATCCAGTAATTTCAGTATCTTGACCTATAGAAACTCCATGGCCTATAATTGAATTGCTTATGTAGATATCTCCATCACCTCTCCCAGGATTAAAATCTGATCCTATCAGAACATGGCCACCAAATTGGATTTTAGCTCTCTCTACCTCTTCTAATGATTTTTCGTGAACTAAAACTCTCCCAGACGAAGTATCAAGTCTTTCATAATCATCAAAATCCAACCAATCATAATCACCAGTAATCGCTTTACCATTAGCACGTAAATAAGCCTTGATAGTTCCAAAGTCCTCCCAATCTTCAATCCTTCCTACCCCTTGTTGCCTTTGACCATAAGCATACATTGAAACACCCTGATCAAGGAAATAAGGGAATATATCTCCTCCCATATCATCAAGTTTTACTCCATCCTCAATACCCTCTTCTAATATGTCTAAAATAGTTGGAGAGAACATTACAATAGCTGTATTTATATAATCTGATGCGGGATCGGGTGATTTTTCTCTGAAATCCAATATACGGCCAGATTCATCGAATTTAACTGTTCCAAATTGATCTATCCCTGGCATTGAACCCCAATAAGTTACGCCTATGGTTACTCCTGGTGCATCTTCGTGTACTCTTTGATGGTATTTAGCCATATCAATTGGATCAAAATTTGCAAAATTATCAGCATTTAATACCAGAATCAAATTATCCTGGATTTTTTCTCTATTGTTTCTTAAAAAATGGATAAAAGCGTCACCACTGCCTTCTGTTACACTTCTTCTCTCAAGAGATTTTTCTGGATCATAATAAGTTGAATATCTAATAGATAAATTATCTGCAATATTTCTACCGTCCTTCAAATCAGCAGGTACAAAAATATCATTAGCTAATCCATGTGTTGTAATATAACCTCTAAGTTCCTCCTGGTGATCCTGGAGAGATAGATATAACATTTCAACTACAGCCCTTAAGGGTGTTCTATTAGCTATATCTAACCAACCCTTTGATATTCCCATCTCAACTCCACCTATGGTCAGAGGATATAATCTAGTAGCTTCTCCACCTACAGGCACATAAAATACTAATTCTTTAAGCATATTAACTCCTAATTTTTCATTTTAATGGATGTATAGGTGGTTATTCTTTTATAGTGATATCCTCTTCTTTTTTATAAGAAATGAAAAAACAGAAAAGTGGGCCGACCCAGAATCGAACTGAGCTTTTCGCCTATCCTGGTCATACCTGTAAGGGTTCCGCGATCAAAAGACCTCGACGTCCTAACCGATAGACTATCGGCCCTCAGTTAATTAATTGGATAAATTAGATTTAAAAATATATTGATAACGAAAGAAATCAAAATTAATAAAAGAAAAAAACCTGAATCAGGAAGGAAAAGTATTCCTAACATTCATCATCATATCAATGAATTGCTTTATCTCTTCTCTTGGTTTACCTCTGTATGAACCATCGTACATCTTAATCGTTCCTCTTTCTCCATCAAAGGTTACTGTGTATTTGCTTCCATTAACCCAATCAATCTTGGGAATTACTGAGACTAATCTTAAGGAATTCGGGTTTGAAGAAATGTACTCAAGATATTTTTGATTCTTTTCTAATCTTTTTCCTCTCAAGATCTGATACCACATCCCATGGATATACTTGAACATTGCTTTCTTGACCTCCTCACTGTTCTTGTTGACTATTGTTAGTAATTGTTGGGAAGTAAGGTCCACTTGTTCTAATCTCACTTTTAACAGTCCTTCGAAAAATTTCTTTATTTTTGCTGTTATGTGATCTTTTCCACGATATATCTCTAGTATTCCTGAAACCGTATTCAAATAACATAGGATATCCCTACTAATCTTTTCCTCACCATTTTCTCTTAGATAATTCGCTAATTTCTCAGCTCTATCTGAAAATACTCTCTTCATCCCCGTTTCCAAGTCTTCCTCATAAGTCACTACTATCTCAATTTCCTTATCATTTTCTCTGGATCTTGTTGCTTCAAACTTACATTTTCCTAGATCTACCCCAGTCAAATTATAGAGTATATCTAATCTTTTAGGTATATGCGCCAATTTAAATACCGACACCGTTACCATTCTAATCACCTCGTTTCTATTCTCCAGTGTCTATACATTATATTGTAATAAATATTTTTATATTAGTAGTATTTAAATAATACTGGAGGGGTGATGTTGGAATGAACAAGAAAAAAACGTCCAAATCAGAGGAATACGATACCAAAAACACCAGGAGAATACTCAAAACTTTGGCTGAGAATCCTAGAGGTCTTACAATAACTGATGTAGCCTCAAAACTGGATTTAAACAGGCATACTGTTACCAAAATCCTTGATAGGTTGTTAATAGAGAAGAGAGTGGATTATGACGAAAAAGGGCCTGCTAAAATCTTTTATTCCACAGGTACTAGTAGGTTTGTTGGGAGAGTCGATCAAGGTAAGTTTGATAAATTATGGATAGATGTGTTTAAGCCTAAGTATGAGGGTGAACAAGAATTTATAAGAATCAACCAGACCAAACATGATCACTTGATTAGAACTCCAAGTAAGTTCAGAAGTGTTGGTGCAGTGGCTGTTAAGAGGAAGAATGTGATTAATCTGATTAGGATATTGAAGGATGTTGCAAGGGACGAGTTGAATTTGAAGGTCTGATGATTATAGGGACTTAAAACGATAGATATTTAAAGCTTAGGATAGAATTAGGGCTTGAGAAACATGTATGGCGTTCATATATCCAGCACATTTAGTAGAGAATATGTAGGAAGGACTGCGATAGTACCTGCTCCTTCAGATAACGGAGCTCTTTTTCATTGTTATGAAATAGGTTTTGATGGGGGATTACGTCCTAGAAACTCGAGTCTACCCATAGGACTAAGTGATGTACTAACCAAATATCCAAATTCTGATTTGACAGAAACTGGACTAAAAGTAGCATGGCAAAAACGTGAAAAAATAATAATCAAACAAAGTCCTAACTAATTTCTAAATTACAATCAAATTTAAACATTAACCTACCAATAATAAAGGAGATTATATGCCACAAAAACAATTACAAGAAAAAATGCTTCAGTATCAGACTCTAGAAGAAACACTCAAACAATTGAATGAACGTCGAGAGTTATTTGGAAATAGATTAATGGAAATAGATCAAACCAAACAAGCAATTCAAGAAGTAGAAAAATCAAAAGAAGATGATGTTTTTGTTCCTCTGGGATCAAGTGTGTTCTTACCAGGAAAATTAAATAAAAAAGAAAAGATGATTGTAGGTTTAGGAGCAGATGTTGCATTAGAAAAGGATCCCGATGAGGTTAGAAAGATACTCGATGAAAGGAAAAAAATACTTGAAAAAGGAATTGAAGACTTGCAAAATAAAATGATTGAAGTTGTAGGTCAAATAAGAGAACTAGAACCAGAAATCCAAAAATTACTCTCAGAATCACAATTAAAAACGGGTTAAAGTATGTTTGGTATTCTGAAAAAGAAATTACAAAACGTAGTTCAATCAGTGACAAAGACTGCGGAAAAGGCCCCAAAGAAAATTATTAAAAAAAAGATTTCCGAAAAAGATTTATCGCAAGTTCTGGAAGATTTAGAACTGAGTTTACTCCAGGCGGATGTAGCTTTTGAAGTTTCTGAAAAGATAAAAAAAGACCTTAAAGATGCTCTAGTCGGAAAGCAGGTTAAAAGGGGAAAAGTAAAGAAAATAGTGGAAAAAACTATTAGAAAGAGTTTACTTGAAATCTTGGATGTCCCTAAACTTGATCTGGAAAAGAAAATTAAAGGAAATAAACCTTACCTTGTTTTGTTTCTAGGATTTAATGGTTCAGGGAAGACTACTACACTCGCTAAAATTGGTCATAGATTAAAAAAGAAGGGGTATTCATGTGTATTTGCGGCCGGAGATTCTTTTAGGGCAGCGGCAATAGAACAATTAGAAGAGCACGGAGAGAAATTAGGGATAAAAACAATCAAACATAAGATGGGGGCAGACTCTGCGGCAGTTATTTACGATGCAGTTGAACATGCTAAATCAAAGGGAATAGATGTTGTTCTTGCTGACAGTGCGGGAAGAATGCATACCAATCAAAATCTTATGGATGAACTCAAAAAAATAGTTAGAGTTAATAAACCTGATTTGAAAATACTTGTTATTGATTCTTTAACTGGGAATGATGCTATTGAGCAGGCTAAGAGATTTGATGAGGTTGTCGGGATTGATGGGGCAATTTTGACTAAGGTTGATGTTAATCCTAAGGGCGGTGCTATACTTAGTGTTTGTAAGATTCTTGGTAAACCTGTTGTTGGACTGGGTATGGGTCAGAATTATGAGGACTTGAAAAAGTTTGATAGAGAAGAGTTTGTTGGGAATTTGTTGGGTTAAATTTCTAACGATCGAATAATTCCCCATAAACTTGGTCGAATTTGTCTGAAGAAGTTATATCAGTCGGTCTTAAAATTATATTATCATGAACATCAAAAAGCACTAAAGATATCCTTCCACCAAAAGCGTATTCTATAAGGCTTCCATAAATTTTACAACAGTCTGAAGGGTCAACGATTTTTCCGTTGGATAATTTTAAAAGAGTATGTCCCTCGAATCTGCCCCCTCCATTTCTATATCTAAAATTGATTCACAATATATCTTTGAGCCATATTTATTCACTGCTTTTTAATAATAATTACTATATAAACATTTCTATATTTTACTCACTAAATTGTAGTAACTTATTCGACCAAAAATCAATTTAAGTCTACATCCTTCTAATTAACTAATACTAGGTGGATAATCATGGCACTCAAAGACATGGGAAAGAGTATAAGCGACTTAATGAGGAGAGTACTAACCAAAACAACGGTTGACAGGGACTCTGTAGAGGCTTTAGTAAAGGGTCTTCAAAAAATCCTTCTAAAAGCGGATGTTGACCTTAAACTAGTTTATGATCTCTCCCAAAGAATAAGAGACAGATCACTCAAGGAAAAACCACCAGAAGGGTTAACACTCAGAGAACATGTAAGTAAGGTAATCTACGAGGAACTGGTAAACTTGCTCGGAGAAAGTCAAGAAACACTGATTGGAAAGAAAAGGATAATGCTTGTCGGTCTCTTCGGATCGGGGAAAACTACTAGTTCAGCTAAAATAGCAAAACACCTGAAAAAACAAGGTTTAAGAGTAGGAATGATCGCTGCAGATTATCACCGTCCCGCTGCCCCACAACAATTACAACAATTAGGAAATAAAATAGATGTTCCTGTTTATTACTCAGATACTAAAAGCCCTTTGGAGGCTTTAAGGTCGGGATTAGCCAAATTTCATAAATTAGATAGTATTATAATCGACACTGCAGGTAGAGATGCTTTAGACGAAGAACTAGCCGAAGAGCTAAAAAAAATGTACGAAATTGTTAAACCAGACGAAGTTCTATTAGTTATACCTGCGGATATAGGGCGTATAGCAGGAAAACAGGCTAGAGAGTTCCATAAGCTCGCTAAAATAACCGGGATTATTGTTACTAAAACAGATGGTACTGCAAAAGGAGGAGGCGCACTCTCGGCTTGTTCTAACACGGCGGCAAAGGTTAAGTTTATTGGTACTGGGGAGAAGTTGGATGATTTTGAACCTTATGATCCTGTTAGGTTTGTTTCCCGACTTTTAGGTATGGGGGACCTTGAAGGGCTTCTGGAAAAAGCAAAGGATGCTGAATTTAAAGAAGAAGATATGCAAAAAATACTCTCTGGTAAGTTCAGTCTTCAAGATTTCTATGACCAAATATCGGGAATGGACAAGATGGGACCACTGGATCAAGTGATGGACATGATTCCTGGAATGGGGCACATGGTACCGGATGATATGATAAAAACTCAGAAAAAAAAGATGAAGAAGTGGAAATATATTATGGATTCTATGACTAAGAAAGAAAGAGAGGGTGAAGATGATATTCATGCATCGAGGATTAAAAGGATCGCTAAAGGTTCTGGAACACAAGAAAGTGATGTTAGGGAATTATTAAAACAGTATAGACAAAGTAAGAAAATGATTAAAAAACTTGGTGGGATGAAAGGTATGAAAAGAGGTAATCTTGCTAAGATGGCTAAGAAATTGGGTATGAAGTTATGAAAGTAAAAGAAAAACTAATCAAAGTCCTGGAAGATGAATACGTCTGCAATAGATGTTTAGGAAGACAGTTTGCTAATCTACTTTCAGGCTACACAAACGAAGAAAGGGGTGAAATACTCAGACAATACCTAGCCATGCTAATCGACTCAGGAGAGAAAATAGAGATTAACAAAACCAATTTCTACGAAATAAAATTTCATCTAAAGACTATAAAACCCAAAAAACCAGGAAAATGTTCTGTTTGCGGGGATTTATTCCCGAAACTTAAAAAAAAAGTGAAAAAAATAGTTAAGAAATTGGGAAATTACGATTATGGTACATTTCTAGTAGGTTCTAGGCCTTCTTCTGAATTGCTCAATAAAGAACAAAGACTCTGGGAAAAAGTAGGCATAGAATGGTGCGAAACCATAAAATCAGAGATTAATCGGGTAATTGGAAAGGAAATTGAATCATCTACAGGAAAAGTTATGAAAAGAAAGCTTCCGGATATAACCATACTTTATGACATGACTACAGACGAAATAAAACTCAACGTCCGCTCAATCTTTGTTTACGGAAAGTATCAAAAACTGGTTAGAGATATGCCTCAAACAACCTGGAAAACAAGAATTTACCCTGTTGCTGTTGAAGATATTGTAGCAGAGCCTTTTATGAAGCAAACTAAAGCCGAAGATCATACGCTTCACGGCTGTGGGAGGGAAGACGTAGATGTTAAATGTCTGGGTTGGAGGCCTTTTGTTTTGGAACTACATAATCCTCAAAAAAGAGAGATTGATCTTAAGAAAGCAGAAAAAAAGGTAAACAAGTCCAAAAAAGTGAATGTAAAAGACTTAGAAATAACCAATCACAGGAGAGTGACCAGAATCAAATCAATGAGACCGGACAAAACTTATCTAGCAGAAGTAGAATTCAAAGAACCATTAAAAAACCTGGAAGAATTAGAAGCTCTCAATGGAACAGTAATATCCCAGAAAACACCTACAAGAGTGATGACAAGAAGAGCAAACAAGACCCGAAAAAGACGGGTAAAGGATATAAAATATAAATCCCTAAACAAAAAGAAGTTGGAATTGACGGTAAAAACAGAAGCAGGAACATATATCAAAGAACTGATTCATGGAGACGAGGGTAGAACCCAACCCAACATATCAGAATTAATAAACAATAAAGTTAAAAGTATAAAGTTAGATGTAATAAAAGTACATTGTGATTGAAATGACACATAAAGCAAGAGGACCAAGGAGCAAAACAAGAAAATTGCTAAGGAGAGGTATTAGGGATAAAACTAGTGTTAATAAGAGACTCAAAGAATTCAAGATAGGTTCCAAAGTGGTGATTAAACCAGACCCTTCTATAAGTAAAGGAAGACCATTTAAAAGATTCTATGGCAAAGCAGGAGTAGTTACCGATAAAAGGGGAAGATCCTATATAATTAAAATAAAAGATGGTGGAAAGGAAAAAGAAATAATAACCCCTCCAGTTCATCTAAAAGGTGTTTAAATGCAAGAAATAGTTACAGAAAAAATAATTACAAATACAAGAGCAAAGGAAATACTGAAAAAGAGAGATAAAGAAATAGAACTGGGTTATGATCAAAAAAACTCACTGGATTATCTGAAGAAATACGATCAATTGACCAAAACAAAAGCAAAAAAAATGATGGAAGAACTGAGTGAGAAGATCCCAAAATTAAGAAACAGACAGATAATATCAATTGTAAATGTTCTACCTCAAGATTTGGATGATCTAAGAGTAGTTATGGAAAAAAATTACACTAGTTTAGATGAAGATGAAAAGAAACTTATTCTTAAAACTGTAAAAGATAATATGTAAGGAGAGGGTGATTCTGATGAAAGATGAATATGTAGTAGTGCTAGATTTCTTAGCCAGAGGTCACTCTCACAGTCGAAAGTCAGAACCTGTTGCTCAAGGCGTAGGAGAGAAGTTCTTAAACCTTCTAGAAGTGGTTATAAAAGATGGTGTTGAAGTAAAAAGTGGGGATAGATTGTACATTGGTGAAAAGGAAAGGGACAAAGTCAAGTATATCAAAGGAAGGATGAAATACGATGAATTAACAAGTTATGCGAAAAAGGAATTAGAGTATGTTCTTGAAAAAATAATTGAAGATCATGAGGAGAATTTTGTGAAATTCTTTAACAAGGCTAGACCCGTTTCTACGAGATTACATAGTCTAGAATTACTTCAGGGTATAGGAAAAAAGCATATGTGGGCGATAATTAGGGGGAGAAGAAGGAAGAAATTTGAAAGTTTGAAAGAATTGAAGGATAGGGTTGATATGCTACCTGAACCCAAAAGAATGATCAAGAAAAGAATTATTGATGAACTGAAAGGGAAAGATAGGCATAAATTGTTCGTGAGATAGTTACCAACTTCTAGCAACATTAGTTACTTCTACTTCTTTAACACCAGAAATTGATCTTATTTGCTTTTCTACTCTTTCCATTTCTCCGTCTTTTTCCGGGATTACTTTAACTATTACTAATGATTTGAGCCCAAATGCTATTGGGATTATTTGTGACTTGGATGGGTTGACTTTTTCTTTTACTTTTTCTTGAAGTGCTTCCATATCTGTTTCTACGCCCTCAGGCATGATTTTGAATGTTACCATAACTGATCCTTCACCCATTTAATCACCTCAAGGTCCTACAAAACCACATTTACTGCAAGTGTAATCGTTGGAAAGTCTTCTGCACTTAGAACATCTGAAAATTGTTTCCTCTCCACAATTAGGACATTTAAACTGAACAAAATTGTCATCTCCTAACAAGTTTACACCGCAACTGTTACATTTCATTTTCTTTGCCATGATTACCACTTACTTTCTTATTGATTAAGTATGTTAATATTTATAACTGTTGCTGTAAGCCCTTGTAGTTTAATGGATAGAATATCTCCCTGCGGAGGAGGCGATCCGAGTTCGAATCTCGGCAAGGGCATTGCTAGCGAATTTATTTTTTCCTTACTCCAATACATAAAACATATTCTTCAACATTCTAACTGCTTTCTCACAGACCTCTTTTCCTTTTTCTGTTATCCTGTAAACCTTTCTCTTTCTTTTACCTTGAAATTCCTCGTAAAATTCAACCAATCCCTTCTCTTCCATCCTAGCTAACAAGGGATAAATCTGTCCTGGACTTAATTTCTTTTCTAGTCTGCGCATGAACTCTTCCATTATCTCGTATCCATGCATGTCTCTTTCGAAGAGCAAAAGTAGTGTGAATAGCTTGGTTGGATTAGTTATGGTATCTTCTTCTGTTTTCATAGGTCATTATTTGATAGTTATAATATATATATATTATTGATATATTAATAGAAAATAAAAAGCTAGTATTTTATCAACTTCTATTGGGAAGCATTGTATCTAATTGCGTCAGTTATTAACTCAGCTAAAATTGCACTTCCTCCACCTAAAACCATCGATCTTTCATCCCCACTAAGAGCATAAGCAGTCAATGCTGTGACAACTGGAGAAAATATATAATCCCTAAAAAAGGGCTCACTCCATAGTCCTCTTCCTATAGGAGTATCAGAAAGATTATAATTTAAAGCGTCATGAAGTATAGATGAACCCATTCTTCCTATTGCTGCACCTCTAACGCTAGGGTCCAGACCTTGATCTTGTTGGGTAAGGGTATCTAAAGCCCAGTCACCTGAGAAAGCCGCTAAATAAGTAAATATTGGATCCATAAACCATCTATTTAAAAATCCGTCTTTCTTTCCCATTATTTTTTTAATAGGTCTTCCTAAAGTTCTTTTTTGAGTACTGTATCCTTCTGATTCCATTGAATTTACCTCTTTCTATTAAATTAAATTTTTTTCTTAGTTAATATGGTAAGTTAAAAAATATAAATATTACTATTAATAAGTGAGAAATTCTAATTTATATTTAATCCTTAATTTTACTTATAAGAAAAAAGGAGGGTCTCTAATAAATATATTTATTGAAATTACTCATCCACAAATTCCACAGAGCAAGTACTAAGATTTTCCCCTATTTCTTTAGGTCCTAACACATAAACCATGAAATTTATCTCAGTTTCATAACTATACTTTCCCAAAGATTGTATCAATTTCCTCTTAACACGTTTTGAAGAACAAACAAAAACTAAATCCCCATCAACTTTTTCCAAGTACTTATCAATATCATATCCAATAACCGATGTTTTGAATACAACCCTATTCCTCAAATCTTTCTTCTGGAAAACCAAATCATCTTTATCTTCAACTAATTCCCATCCTCTAGATCCATAATCCTCCTTAACCATCTCCTTCAAGTTCTCAACCGATTCCTCATCCTCTCTGTTAATTATCTCCCCATACTTTGAAATGTAAACCAACCTTCCCTTCTTAGTCAAAAAGTAGTAATAAGCATAATTTCTATGCAACTTGACCTTTTTCCGGTTTATTATACCCTTATCCATTAACTCCTCAGCCCTATTCCTAAAAGTAGTCCCAGAAACACCCAGTCTTCTCTGTATTTGAGAGCTAGATATCCCCTTTCCTGGAGCAAGAATTTTCAAAACATTCCAAAGAGACCTGTCCAAACTTTTAGCCATAGAAGCTATATCCTGTTTTTTGTGAAGCATATCTATAGCCTTTTCTGGGTCTTTTGGGATTTTAATATCCAATTCATCCTTCTTTTTCTCTTTATAGAGCTTTACTATCCTCTTTCCCATTATATCTCTAACTAAATCGTCTTTAATCACTGAATTATCAATTCTAAGAAGTGGAAACTTAACCAAGAAAGGATTTCTGAAATCCATTCTCCTGGCAACAATATAACCATGTCCTGTTGGTAACTTCCTAATATATTCTATTTCCTCATTTGTTTTTAAACCAAGCATGTGTGATGCATCCATAATATCTGAAGAGGATTTAGTATCCAAACCCAGATTCATGTAAATATGAGTACTAGTATTACCCAAAGCAGGATAACTTATCAAAGAAGGGTGCTGATCTAAATAAACCAAACCTACTCCTAACTCACGAACCTCACGAAATATAAGATCAACCACACCTTCCATTCCCGACCTAATCGTCTTCTCCCTATTCAGAATATTATGAGCTTCTTCAATGATTATTACACCATTCAATTCGTTCCTCTTATCACTTACAAGCAACCAATCTCTTATCCACTGGAGCATTATTTCAATCATAAAAGTCTTGTCAGCGGTCGCAAGAGGGTCCAGTTCCAGAATCGTTATCTTTCCTTTTTCAAAGAATTTATCTGGAGTTATACCTTCTTCTGTATCAAATATATGTCCAACCTCACGAAATGTCAATGATTCCAATGGTCTTTGTGCGGTTGCAATCCAGTTTTTCTCTCTTGATGTCTTAGTTGATTTCAATGCTTCTTCAACACCTTTTTTCAGGTCTTTGATCTTTGGATATCCAGCTCCATCATCATAAACCTTATCCAGGGCTTTAAGTATAACGTGCCTACCTCCACCCAGCAACCAATAGGCGTGATCGAATATCTCTGCAAATTCCTTAGCCCATTGAGAAATTGGTATATTTTCAGGAGGTTTTAATGGATTGAATCTGAAGGGTGATACACTTCTACCAACCGTGTAAATACTAACTTTGTCTTTTAACTCAGGATCTTTTAACAAATTCCTATAGTTTCTCTTTGAGAAGTCGAATATTAGAACCGGGATATCTTTCTCCGATAGTTTTTTCGTGAGCGATCTCGCCAGATTAGTTTTACCAGAACCCGAAGAACCAAATATTCCTATATGTGTCAAAAAATCTTCCTCGCTGAGCATTAGTGGATACAAACCTTGTTTATCATAAAGTACCGTTCCTAATTCCACGTTTCCTTTTAATGCAGCATGTTCTGAAGGAGGTTCCATAACTGGTATATTTTCAAATCTATCCTCTGAGAAAACTGCAGCCTTGATTGCGTCTATGGTTTCCTGGATTCTTTGTCTTGTTAATTCATCTCCGAGAAGATAAGCTGCTCTGATTTTTTTTGTGGACTTTTTCCCAACTATAGGTGCTAGTCTATTGATATCATCAACTATCAATTCTTCATCAGTCCTGTAAACCATCTTCTCTCAACTCCTCGAATAATTCAGCTACTTTACTCTCTATAGCCAACTGTTCTTCTAATTGGTGAAGCTCTCTTTGGACTTCAAGTCTATCCTTCCAGAACAAAAGATTCTCTCTTCTCCTTTCCATCTTAAGATTAGTTAGATCTAATTGTAAGTCTCGGATTCTTTCAGGATCATTCAAAGTTTTTATTTGACTTTCTTTTTCATCAATGTCTTGTGTTATTTCAGCTATTGAGTTTTTATTAATGGTTTGTCTTGCTTGAGCTGCTAATTTCAAATCAGATACTCTAATCTCTAAGAACTTGACTCTTTCAAAAATATTACCTATTAATTCCCCACCAAGTAATCTTAATGACCTCAGTCTTTCTTCCTTTATTTTTTGCCATCTTTTTTCTTGTTTTGTAACTACTTCTCTAACTATCCTTTCTCTTTCTTCGTACAATTCTTGTCTTTCAAAACCTGGCGAAAGTCTCTCATCCTCTTCGTAAGGTCTTCTATCTCTAGGCGTTATATAAGGTGCACGTGGTACTCCGTCTTTCATCCAAATCCCATCTGTCTTAATATGTCTTACATGGATGGTAAGATTTAAATACCTATCGGTAGTGACAGATTGCTCGATATAAAATTTATTAGGATTATTAAGACCTATAATCAGTCTTTTACCATCTCTTTAACTTTACTTTTTCCTTTTTACAGAATTTCTCATAATGTTTATCATTACTTAGAATATCATGACAATTCATGTGTTTCGCGGTTGAAGCAATTATAGAATCTATCAACGGTATTCCAAAAGTATGTGATATTTTACCGGCTTCTATGGTTATTTCATTTGTGGTCTGCACTATTTCTATCTTTGGCTTAACTTTTAACCCATTCACAAAAGATTCAACTTTCTTTATAATTTTACCTTTTTTCAAGTAATTCCTAGTATATTCGCCTAAAACAATGGAAGGGATTATTAAATGATCTTTACCAGATACCGACTTCCTTAATATATTTAATGCCTTTTCATCCTTATCTGAAAGTAGTAGTAAAAACCAAGTATCGGCACAATGTCTCATCTCTCAGATTCCTCTCTTTCTTCTTGTATTCTCTTCCAGTCTTTCTTACCTAAACCTGAAGATGAAAAAAAGTCCACAATATCTCTGAAATCTGGTTCTCGTGTTATTTTATCTACAAATATCATACTAGGCACGTAACTAACTTTAACCATGTCCATTGGACATATCCCCTCTTTTTCTCTAATCGATTTGGGTATTGTTATCTGCCCTTTTTGATTGACTTTAACTATTTTATTTAACATGTATTATTTTAAGAATTTCCTACTTTTATACTTTACTATTCAGATACCCCCATAATTAACAAAAATGGAAAGAATAACAGGAAATTCCCAAAATTTAATCTTTCTTCAACTTAATCTTCATCATATCTCTAGCAACAACAGCATCAGGAAGAACTTCTCTTGCTTGGTCTTCCAGTTCTTTAGGATCAGTATATCTTCGGCTAATATGAGTGAGAATAAGTTTCTTAACACCAGCTTTCTTTGCCAATCTTGCGGCTTCTTTAACATCAGCATGAGCCTTAGAACCAACATCTTCCTCGAGGAAAGTCCCGTCATGTATCAGAAGATCCGCGTTCTTAGAAATTTTAATAATATTATCACAGGGAGCAGTGTCCCCAGAATAAACAACCTTCAAACCTTCCTTCACATAACCAACATCCTCTATCCTAATCTCCTTATCTTCCCAAACCATCTTATCTTCCTTTTTCAATTTTTTAAGCCATGGTCCTCTATTTATCCCCATCTCCTCAAGCTTATCCTCATAAATATTCCATTTATCTTTCTCCTTAAAACAAAAACCAACAGTAGGAACAGAGTGAAGAACAGGTATTGAACTTATCTCGTAGTTCTCATCCTCGTCTATTTTAGTAATCTCACTACCTTCAAACGGGACATTCACTGCTTTAACTGGGAATCTTAATCCAAAGTAACCCATGTCAAGGATGTTTGATACAAATCTTTCAGCCTCGGGAGCAAATATGGTCAAAGGTTTGTCTCTTTTTTCCAGGTTCATAGTTTGTATAAGTGGTATTAATCCCGCAAAATGATCAGCATGCCAATGACTGATAAAAATCTTGTCAATCGCCATAAAACTTACATCCGACTTCATCAGTTGTTTTTGGGTTCCCTCCCCACAGTCGAAAAGAAATACCTGTCTTTCATTTGTAAAATGTTCTAGAACTATTGCTGGGTGATTCCTATGAAGACTAGGTATGCCTGACACTGTACCAAGGAATGTTATTGTTATCATAAGTAATTCTTTTAACCTCAAATTAATTATAGTTATTCATGCCACCCAAAATCTGGAGAAGTGTAATGTATGGACTTTTCATTGGTACTACTATCTCTTCAGTAGTTCTTTTTGTTTTCAGAATTATTCCTATTTCTACAATTGGTATGATAATGATACTTTATCTTTATGCTGCTGTTGGTGGGATCACGGGTTATATTGCTCATAGGAAATTTGAGGATAGTTCTAATGTCCCCAGGGAAATAGAAAAGAAACCTGAAGAAAACCCTGATAACCCACCTCCAAAAGAAAAAGTTAATCCCACCCCAGTAAAACAGGAGATAATTAAAATCGAGAACTACAGACAAAAATTAGATGAAATTAAAAACCTCAAAAGAACTTCTCTTATTCTTAAAGGGTTAGTAAATACTCGAAAAAGGTTAGAAGAGTTAAAAAAAGAAAGTAACTCTATTCTTGAAGATAGTGTAGAAATAATGGACAATAAAAGTGCTGATTTGACTAAGAGTTATTTGAAGACTAGTTAGCTGTTTGTCGCTCCTGGGGTTGGTGTATCATCTACTTCGAAATCATTTGTATCACTATCCGTATCTATTCCATTAGATATCCTTGCGGTCGATCTACCGTCCTCAGGAATGGGTGCATTATCTGATGCATCACCATCATCAAAATCTCCATATGCTACTTGGTCTACAACCTCTGATAGCTCTCTTAGTATTATAACATCTCCGCCATCGTTTAAACCAAAACTGAAATCATCTCCTTTCACAAGTACCAAATACCCATTTTCCGGAATAACCATGCCATCTAAAGTGGTATTTCCACCCCCGCTACCATAAGTGGATCCTGTATTATCTTCAATTGTCCAACCAGTCAAATTAACCTCAGAACTTCCCTTATTGTATAATTCAATCCATTCATCTTCACCAGTGTTAGGATCTGAGACAAACTCATTAATTACCACTCCTTTATTGCTCTCATAGCCTTTTTTCTTTGTAGATGGAAATTCAGACTCAGATTTTATTTGCTCCATTTTTTCGACTTCTTCTTGGAGTTCTTGTTCTACTCCGGCACAAACTTCCACAACATTCTCCTGATTTACACCCTCAAAGGTTTCGGTAACCTCACCCTTTTCCAAAACTTTAGTCAACTCTCCATTTGGAGTTGTACAAATCTGCTCAATATAACCTAAACTTCTTGTGATTTTAAATCGGTATTCATTTGTTGTTATTTTCCAAACCGTTTTTTCGGTATCTTCTTTGACCACTGTTACTTTACCTGGTTTAGAGAGTTCCTGAAATACCTCCCCAGCAGAAATACGCATAGTAAATTTACCAAAGGGTGTTTCATAAGTCTTTTCGAATTTTTCCGAACTAAAAATCTTTGACATTTTACTAGGAACACTTTCAACCTCACTTTCATCAGCCATATCCAAAACTAATTTACCCGTAGGAACAGAATCACTTAACGGACCAGTGACAAGGAAAGGTATCGAAATAAGACCAGTTATAATCGAACTGATGATGACAATATCACTCAATGTCATGCTAATAATTGAAAATGTTCCCTTATATAATTTTCTATCTAATATAAAATTTTTTAATATGTTATATCCTAATGTAAAATACATTAACTCCCTAAATCCCTAAAAAGTCGATTTTGAAGTCCTATTAGGAGTCCATATCTTTTAACCACTTTAAAGTAGCATTCAATTTAGCCCGTACCCCACTCTATCTCACACTCACTTTCAATCCGTGAGAGTTGTTCTATATTATATATTTTTTAAAACATATTTTACTTCTATCATATTTTTATTATATAATATAAAACATATTTTCTGATTATAGTTTAAGTTAACTTATTTTAAAATCTATATATTTTGATTAAACCGCCTGAACATATAAATACTTGGGAAAACTAATAATTATTGGATTGTATGGCGGTAAAAGAAACTGAATTAACAAAGCTCTTCTTAAGGACTAAGCCTGTTAGAATGCTAATTGCTTTGAAGAAAGGTCCCAAATATTGTACCCAAATTTCAAAGGAAATAGACTGTACCTATTCTCATACAATAAAACTTTTGGACGAGTTGGAAACATTGAATCTAGTCACATTCAAAAAACAAGGAAGGATCAAAATTGTCAACCTAACAGAAAACGGCGAAGATCTTGCACATTCTATTGAAGGTACATTGATGAAATTGGCTAGAATCCGAGAGCAAAATAAGGAAGAGTGACACTAAATAGTGTCATAAATGAGGGTTCTTGGTCTAACTGATAGTCTTTTGTTGTGTTATAGGGGGGTTTTTTCTCTTATTTAAAAGTAGTCAATATATGATGACATATTTATTTACTAGAAAAGGGGTATAATATAACAGGTATCATTATATGATGACGGATAATACATCAGAAGTAAAATGCCCTACATGTCGAAAAACATTCAAAAAGACTAGATATAGAAAAAAATACTGTTCTAGAGAATGTGCTCAAATAGGGATTGCTAATAGACCAAGAACAGAGGCGCTTAAATATAAGGATAGATACTGTAAGTTTTGTGGAAATTTGTTTAGATCATCAAGAAGAGATCAAAAATTTTGTTCTAAAAGCTGCTATTATGATTATGTTAAACATACCAATAAGTTGAGAAGACGTAAAGGACCTAACAAAGCGGAAAACATCTTATTAGGATAATAAAAGGACATGGTCTCCCTTTCAAATTTGTAGGGAATGGAGAATTCCATGTTGGGAAGAAAAATCCTGATTTTATCGGGATTGGTAAGCAAAAGTACAAAATAATAGAACTCTTCGGCGATTATTGGCATAAAAAGAAAAATATAAGATATCACAGAACAGAAGAGGGAAGACAACTATATTATTGGAAAAGTGGTTATGATTGCTTAATAATATGGGAATCAGAATTAGAAAATGAAAAAAAGATTGTGAATAAAATTAAAAATTATCTAAGAGGTGATAACGTGCAAATTAAAACTTGGGTGATAAATAAAATAGACTATGATGAGTTTGACTGGAATGACTTTATGGATACATTATTTCCAGGGAAAAAGGAGAAAACTAGAGAAGCTGCAAGTAAAATTTTGAAATATTTGAAAGAAAACCCAGCGACATTAAATGAAATTATTAAAAATAAGAATTTAGTTAGAGGGACAGCTTATAACGCATTTGACTATCTTAGAAAATCTGGACTTATATACAGAAAAGATAAGTATTCGAAAATAATAATCTCTGAGCAATTTGGAAGGGCACTTGAAAGGCTTGCTAAGTACTGGTATTTGTGGTGTAGAGGAGTTAAAGAAAAAAGAACTAGATAATATAGGGTAAGGGAACAATTTTTATGTCCGAAAAGGGGGTGTTTTTACCTTAAATTATATACTAATTTATAATAAATTTTGATATAAGTTTAGTTAAATAATAATTGAAAAGTATATTATTCATAATAACTAATTTTTGATACTTCCTAACATATTTACTAAAAAATATGTTTTATTTTATATAATAAGTATTCACACACAAAAGTGAGAGTTAAATTTTGGAAAGTAGAAATAAGTTTTAGTCGGAAAACACGAGGAGAAGGGTTATAAGCACATAAAATCTTAATTTAGTTATGAAAATTCCTGAAAGTGTTGGCTGGGATAGAATAAACGAAGGATTGAAAAAACTAGATGTAGTTGGGATAAACCATTTCAGTCTTGGGTTACCTAAGGAAAGTGAGGGAACAAATCCTGAAAAGGTAGAACTTTTCTTCGAGGAAATGGGAAAAATTATTGGAATAGAGAATCCTAAAGAGGTGAAATCGACTGAGTGGTTCATCTACCCTGATGGTAAAACTCCAGGATATGAGCATCTACTTTGGCCTGGTAAAAAAGTTTTTTATCATATTGAAATCGATGTTAAGGATTCTAATGAAAGAATAATGGAGGTTTTTCCTGAAGCATTTGAAGAAAGGCCCGGAATGTTTTGGTTAACAGTAGATAAGGGTTTCTTGGGAATACTGTGGGCGGTCATTATAACTAACAAGAGAGAAAAGTGAGGGTATGAAGCTAATAAACAAGACCAAAAATAAAGTAATCGCAACAAAAATAATAGTAAGGAAGAGCAGGATAGGGTTAATGTTAGGACTGATCCCATACAAAACCAAAAACGAATACATCTACGATTATTTGAAGTTCAAAAAGTTCGGTAGAAAAGATGCTATGCTATTCAAAGTGAGAGGTAAAGGTGGGATTCATACATGGTTTATGAGTTTTCCGATAAGTGTTTTCTTCCTGGATAAGGATATGAAAGTAATTGATAAGGTTCAACTATATCCTTTTGAGAGATATAAACCAAAGAAAAGATATGAGTGTTTTGTTGAATTGGATGGTTCCTGGATAAATAAGATAAGGATTGGAGAGGAATTAGAACTAAAGTGAGAGTTAATCCTTCAAACTTGGGAATCCTTCTAGGTTCTTTATATCGTAAATTTCGATTAGTTTTTTTCTGCCTTCCTTTGTTTTCGATAATTCCTTGTAAACTCTTTGGTGGTTTTGGAAAAGTGAGTTAATGAATTGGGTGTGAATCTTTCTCCACTTATCTGGGTTATTTCTAACAAATTCTGCCCATCTTTCTATTTGATCTTGATGTGTTTCCCTCATAATCTCAACTTCTTAATCATTTGTTTGATCTTTTTTACTTCTTCTTCTTTTACTTTATCCTTGTATACCCTCCTCAAATACTCGGCGTCTTCCAAGTCTTTGGGGGATTTTAATAAGTCTTCCTTAAAGGCTATATTCATGTTAATGGAACTAAACCATACATCTAAACCAGTTAAAGGTAATTTTTCTTTTGTTTCGAATTGATAGTTATCAAGTTCATCCTTCGCGAATTTAAGTTCAATTTCGGGTAAAGGGTTATCTTCACGGGCATACCTCACAGGGATATTACTATCCAAATAATCATAAATTTCTTCTAAATCAGGGCTTTGTATACAAGTAAATCCTTCTTCTACTAAATCTTTGTGTAATTTCTTAAAATTCTCATAGCCCATTCTCCGTATTATTATGTCTATATCTTCTGTTCCCCGAGTTCTACCTGAGGCTATCACAACAAACCCAGACACTACTATGTACTCTACATGCTCCTCAAGTATTTCACAAAAATCGGAACAAAACTCATTCAATACATTCTTATCTGATATCTGCCTTTCCATGATTATTACTAGAATTCCAGAAATTTATTCTTGAAAAGTGAGAGTTATTTCACTACTTTAACACTCTTAATTACAACATCTTCAGCAGGAACATTCCCGTACATACCTACATTGTGAGTTTTTACCTTAGCTATAGAATCAACAACGTCCATACCTTCAATCACTTTACCAAAAACAGCATAACCATAAGGATCATTACCTCCTGGATTAAGAAAATCATTATCAACTAGGTTAATGAAAAACTGGGAAGTTGCGGAATCAGGGTTGTTTGTCCTTGCCATTGCTATAGTGCCTCTTTCATTTGTTAGTCCACTGTCCTTGGCTTCGTTCTTGATAGTTGAGTATTTCGTTTCTTTTTCAGTCATTCCAGGTTCAAATCCTCCGCCCTGTATCATAAATCCATCTATCACTCTGTGAAAGATTAGTCCATCATAAAACCTATTCTCGACATACTTGAGGAAATTCTCGGTTGTTTTAGGTGCTCTTTGTCCATCTAACTCCAAAACGATTGTCCCCTTATTCGTTACCATCTCGACATTGACCATACCCGAAACTTTGTTGTTAGAAATATTAATTAGTTTGTAACCGAAAAATGTAAGAACCACCAAAATTGTTATTAAACCTAGTATCAAATATTTTCTCTCTATCTGAATTTCCACTGACATGAACAATATTTGAAAAATAGATTATTATTTTTTACCGAAAGTGAGAGTTAAACTAACAATTTTAGATTTAATTATTGCCTCTATAGGTCTTATTTTATTAGGACTAGGATATATAGACCAATGTAATTGTGTGAGTATTTGATCAGGTGATAGACTGAAGGAACCCAGATAGATTCCTTTTCAGGTCCCTGAAAAGGGGATTTATATAGTTTCATCACCACCAAAATGCTTAATTTAGAGGTCATGTATATATTTCTTGTATGAAAATTGTTATTTTAGGCTCCCCAGAAAGGAGAAAAAAAGACTTAGAACTCCTGAAAGACGCAAAAGGGGTTTTTGATAAAGCTTTATATGTTTCAATAGATTCCGTTAAGTTGGAGGTATCAGACGAAATGAAAGTATCCTTCGAAAAGACTGATCTTTCAGATTTCGACGTAATTCTCCCTGTGCCCACATATGAACACAAAGAAACCTATTATATGTGTCTGAAAATTCTTGAAAAAAGTTGTTATGTTCCATACAAGAGCGATGATTTCTTTTTACTCTGGAACAAACCACTTTTAATAAAGAAACTTCAAGAGAGTGATATTAACGTGAGGAAAACAGTTGTAGTCGCATCTAATTATATACCCGAAAATGCTGTAAAAGAATTGAAATTGCCTATCATTGTTAATTCATATAAGGGGAAAGTTTTGGTCACCGACAAAAATACCCTTAAGGATGTTATGGATTTATTTAAAAAAGGTATAATGAATAGACTTGAGAAGCCTATATCGGCTAATAAGAGTATCTGGTGCTTTATTGTCGGTGACGAAGTTATTGGTTGTTATGAAAAAGTAGGTGATGAGAGAAAAAGAATGACTAAAGCCAGTTCGGATATTACTAAATTATCTAAAAGGATAAAATCCATTGTCAATACTGATTTCTGCATAATTAATTTCCTAGAAACTAAAGACAAAATAATCGTAAAAAATATTAGTGTGACACCAGATTTCCCGTTGTTTGAAAAAATCACAGGTAAAAACCTAGGCTTGAGTTTACTAATTTATGTTAAAAGCCAGATTGAAGAAGAAAAACTTCCTTTTATAACGAAATTCATAATAGACGTTATGGATTTATTGAAAAGGTTGGTGAAACAATGAAAATAGCGATATTGGGTAAAGTAAAAAGGAGTTACGAAGAAATAAAGATCATAAAAGAAGCGAAGAAAGTTTTTAACTCTGTTTTATATTTACCTATACCAGAAGCGAGGATAGAGATAAATTCCGACTTCAGTGTTAAATTTAAGAACGAAGATTTGTCGGACTTTGACTGTATATTACCAAGGATTCCCCGAAGTTATAGGACATATGGATTCACGTTATTGTCAGCTCTTAAAGGCAAAACATTTGTGCCAATAGAGCCAATGTCCTTGTTCAACTGTCATAATAAATTCCTAACCCTCATGATACTGAATGAAGAGGGTTTACCTGTACCTAAAACATTACTATCCGAAAAGAGAAAAATCATCGAGGATTCCTTGGATGAAATAGGTTATCCAGTTGTAATGAAACTTCTCTACGGTTCCATGGGGAAAGGTGTAATGTTTGCAGACGGCAAACAATCTGCTATAAGTTTCATGGACACACTTGAAAGATTCGACGAACCAATTTTCGTCGAGGAATTTGTTCCAAATAATGGAGAGGATATTAGAATTTACATGGTAGATCATGAACCCATTGCTTGTATGAAGAGAGTGGCAAAAGAAGGGGAAAAAAGGTCTAATATTGGGATTGGGGGAAAAGGGGAAAAGTACATATTGCCTGAAAAATACGAAGATCTGGTCCACAGTGCATCCAAGTCACTTGAAGCCAGGATTTGTGGCTTGGATTTGATGGAATCCAAGAAAGGACCCGTTTTTATTGAAGCTAATATCAACGCCCAATTCAAGGGACTAGAAGAAGCTACCAAAATCAACGTTGCAAAAATTATAATAGAATTTATGAAGAGCTGTGTGAAAGAGTGAAAGAATGGATTTTCTTAGATTTAGTGACTTAAAATCAATGGATAGTTTTCTAGAGGAGATTAGTGTCAAAAGAGAAGACAAAATGGAGTATTACAAATTTAGCAAGTTCGAGGAGAACAGAATTCTTTTTACAGCCGAGCACAGCAAAATCGTGAAATTTCAGACCTCTAAATTCCCAAGACCCAATTGTATCGAATTAGGTGATAGAAATACTGACAAAATCGCTAAACTGATGTCCTACAAACTTAAATCTGGGTATCTTATTTTCGGGTACCCGAGAACGGAAGTTGATGCATCAAGATCTTTCAGAACTTTGGGTGGAGATGAAAAAATAAAGGCTGCAGTTACAAGAAAAAAAGAATTATTAGGAAAAGTGGATGTAAAGATACACCAAAATGAGAAATATTTGTCAAACCTTCAGAAATACCATTCTATAGTTGAAAAATCGAACCCTAAGATAATAGCGTCCATCCATGGTATACAGAGGAGACACAAAAATGATGTAGTTTTTGGGTTAGGTGAGAATTCTGAGTATGTGGGTGGGGCGAAGGAAGAGAAAAGGTTAATGAATATACTCGAAAAAAATCTTGAAGAAAATGGTCAATCAGACTTGAAATTCAGAGTTTCAAAAAAATATTATACTGGTAAAAGGAATTTTGTTTTACATCGAAATATCCTCGAGTTCAATAGAAGTAATCCAGAAAAAAGGTACGGCATGCAGATAGAATTTAATAGGAGAACCAGAGTGGGAGATAAATCCAAAGAGTTCATAAAAAAGAAATATCAAATTGTATGTCAAATAATAGCGGATTCAATTTTAGAGTGGGGAAAACCTAAATGAGTCGATCCAAATAGATTCCTATTCAGGTAAGGGACCCAAAGAAGCCTAGATGCTCAGAAATGATGGGATTATTTCAATGGAGGGTGTGAAAAAGTATTATGATAAAAAACCATGAGTATCAAAAAAGTGAGAGTTAAATACAAAAAATTTAACTGATAAAACCAAATTAATTCAGAGGTGAGTTCATGGGAGATGTATGGCAAAGGACATTATTTATGGTTAAACCTGATGGTGTTAAAAGAGGGTTAGTGGGAGAGTGTTTTAGAAGAGCAGAGAACGCTGGATTAAGTGTTATAGCAATGAAAATGATCCATCCAACAAGAGAACAGGCGGATAGACATTATCCAAGTGAGGAAGATGATAAAGACTGGTTCCTAAAGGTAGCCGAGAAAGGAAGAAAAGGATACGAGAAAAGAGGTTTAGAATTTCCTTACGATGATATGGAATATGCCAGAAACATCAAAAAATGGTTAGTTGATTACTTATCTTCTGGTCCTGTTGTTGCTTCGGTTTTAGAAGGTCCAAATGCGATTAGTATGGTTAGGAAGATTTGTGGAGCAACGGAGCCTGCTCAAGCGGAAATAGGTACAATAAGGGGAGATTTCTCGGTTGATAGTTACAAACTGGCAAATAAACTAGAAAGACCACTCAAGAACATAGTTCATGCAGCATCCAGTCCTAAAGACGCGGAGAAAGAGATTAAAGTTTGGTTTAGTGAAGATGAAATAATGGAATATAAGAGAGCGGAAGAAGGTGTGATGTTCGATCCAATCGAAAAGTGAGACTTCACAGGGTAAAATCCTCGTCACTAGTTACAAAAATCCAGACTTAGACGGAACTGCATGTATGGTTGGTTATTCTGAATTGCTTAGAAAGAAAGGTGAGGATGCTAGTCCAGGTTATTTTGGAAATCTTCAAAGGGAGACTAAGTATCTTCTTAAGAAATTCCGTATCTCTAGACCTAAGAAGGGTGAGGATCTAATCGAAAAGTGTGATAAGGTTGTAGTAGTTGACAATGTTAACCCCATTGGTTTATCGGAAAAAATAGACCTTGAAAAGGTCGTGGAAGTTATCGATCACCATTATTCTGAAAAGAGACTTTTGAAAGAATATCCTAATGCTAAAGGGGAGATAGAAGAGGTTGGAGCGGCAGCAACATTAATAGTTGAAAAGTATATGGAATCTGAAATACCGATCGACAGAGATCCTGCAATCTTGCTTTACAGTGGCATTATTTCCAATACCTTGAATTTCCAATCAAATACAACAACTGAAAGGGATAAGAAAGCTGCGAAATGGTTGAGAAAGTTAATTGATATCCCTAAAACTTTTGCAAGAGATATGTTCGCCTCGAAATCGGATCTAAGTGATAAGAAAATTTATGATGTGTTAACTGGTGATTTGAAAGAACTGAAAGATGATTCTCTTTATATTGCACAACTAGAGATAATTGATTTAGAAAAAACAGTGAGAGAAGGGAAAGAGGAAATAACCAAAGCGCTCAAGACGATTAAAAAAGAAAAAAGTGGAAAATATGTCTTCCTAACGGGAATGGATCTCGAGAAAGGATTCAATCTCTTTTTGGTAGTGGATGATAAAAGTAAGGAACTTCTTGAGAAAGCTCTAAATGTTAAATTTGTTAATAATATAGCCAGGCGAGAAGGATTAATCATGAGAAAGGAAATAATACCAATAATTGAAAAATACTTGTGAAAAGTGAGAGTTATGAAACCAGGTAAAGACTTCATTGGCTTAGGAGTAGGAGCAATAATACAAAACGAAAAGGACCAAGTCCTACTTCTTAAAAGACCAGATACAATAACCCCTGATAGAACAACATCTGGAATGTGGTCAGTTCCTGGGGGTGAAGTTAAGTTTATGGAAAAAGTTGAAGATGCACTCAAACGAGAAGTGAGAGAAGAGATAGGAGTGGAAGTTGAAATAATTAAACCTATAGAATATCATGATCAGATACTAGATGAATCCCAAGTACACTGGCATTGTCAATCATTTCTTTGCAAAATTAAAGAGGGTAAACCTGAAATACATGAACCAAGTAAATGTGAGGATTTGAAGTGGTTTGATACTGATATTCTCCCCGAGAAGTGTGGTATAGCCCATATTGTTGTTCCTCTGTACAAGCTTGGCTGGATTAGTAAGAGTGAGTATGAAAGGAGATTAAGAAACACCCCCGAGAGTTGATTAGTATGGATATAGAAATTTTCAAGAAAAATAAAAAGTCTCTCCTAGTCATGGGAATTGGTATTATAATAGGGATGATCGGGCTTTTTCTGTTCCCAACTTTTCTAATCTTTACTATTTTTCTTGTAGGTACTGGAATCTTAAACTTCGTACAGAGTAGGATGGAACTTCCATTTGACCTGACACCCTCCTTAGCTATCTTGATTCTCTTCTCGATAAAATTAGGATTTCTTGAGGGGATGATATTTCTGATATTGGGTTCTATAATACCCGGGATACTGGGAGGGGGATTTAATCACATGACTTTATTTTTCTTCCTTTTAGCTATGGGTATAAGTTATCTGGGATCATCATCTTTAATTGGGGACTTGAGAATCTATGGTATTGTCCTTATTGTGATTCAAGGCGTCTTTAGTTATCTAATCATAAAGCTCTTTTCGGTTGATCCTACGGATATTTTATCTGTTTTTCTAGGGTTCTTTGTAAACATTAGTTATTTTTTAGTTTTAAGTGAGTTAATAGCGAGCGTATTGGTTTGAATGATACTTATTTCTTTATTTTCCTAAAAAGTGAGACATGAGTTATTGGTATTGTTTGGATTGCAGAAAAGTCGTGGATACTTATATGGATATTTTCAAAGCTTTCTCGCTTTGCTGTAAAGAGTGTGGGAGTACTAGGTTGTTGAAATTGAATAAGATGGATGAGAAAGAGTTTGATAAATTTGTTGAAGAATTCAAAAGGAAGACTGGGGAGGTTGAGTGAAGTGAAGGTTTATGTTGCGTCTAGATTTAATAATCAGCAAAAAGTCAAAGAAATTTATAGGGAACTGATTGAAAATGGGTTTGAAATAACTGTTGATTGGACCAAACATAAAAAAGTGAAGCCTTATGAAAAGAATCCTAAAATGTCTGAGAAATATTCAAAGGAAGATATCGAGGGGGTAAAAGATTCTGATATTTTAATTTTGTTGACTACTGAAAACCCTGGTAAAGGCATGTTTGTAGAAATGGGGGCTGCTATAATAGTAAATATACTTACAGGAAAACCAAAGATTTACATAATTGGAGATTATAATAAACAATCCCTATTTTACTTTCATCCGAACGTTAAGCGCCTAAACACGATAGAAGATGTTATTGAAGACTTGAAGAAAAGTGAGGTTTCATGACCAAAGAAATGACCTTAAAAGAACTCCAAAAGGTTCAGAAAGAGTTCGATGAAAAATACTTTAGTAAATACTGGATTGATAAGGAAGATATAGATCAGAAGATTAACTTTCTCAAAGACATGGCCATAGCCTTAACAGGAGAATTAGGTGAATTCGCAAACATCATCAAAAAAGTGAGTAGGGACAGAAAGAATCTTGGTAAAGAACCTAATAAGGAAAATATCCAGAAACTCAAGGAGGAATTGACGGATTGTTTTATTTACCTTATAATCCTATCCAACATACTCGAAATGGACATAGAAAAACAGTATCTAAAGAAGACAAATCTAAATCACAAAAGATTTCAGAAGTACTTAAAATAGAAGTGGAAAAAGAAAAAACTACTTACTAAATATCATACTTCCTATTAATGGTATTAGAGCTGCTCCGAAGAGTAAGCCCATTACCAATAATGTTCCACCAACTTGAGTGCTGGCAAATTGTAATGACATAACTAATTACTTTCATAGTATGATTTAAAAGCTTTGGAGGTATTTTATTACAGAAATACTTAAATTACCCTTCTAAAAACCACTTTTGTTGGTATTTAATATATGTTAAAATGAAGTGAAAATTAAATTGAAATTTGGGAAAAGTTAAATATTTATATTACAAAATCCTATATAGTAAGATTATATGGAAGAAAATTTTATCAGAAGGGTGAGAAAAAGTGGTTCAAGCCACTGTATTAATATTCCAGTAGAGATAGTAAATTTACTCAACCTGGATGATGGAGAATTAGTAAAAGTTACAATTAAAAAAATACGAAAGGAGGTGAGTGATGATGCCGAAACACAAAGTGATTGAATACGGGACTGAAACGTGCCCCTGGTGTCATAGAGCAAGAGAATTCTTTGAGGAGAATGAGATTAAGTACAAGTACATAGATGTGGGGAAGGACAGAAAAGCAGCAAAAGAAATGATTGAGAAGACAGGTCAAAGAGGAGTACCAGTGATTGAAATAGATGGGGAATTTATTGTTGGGTTTGATGAGAAAAAGATTAGGGAGAAGTTAGGTCTGTAAAAATATCCTTTATTTTAACCTAAAACCCGCCTAAGAATTTTAGAAAGACTATAGCAAAGAAAAGGTTCCACTAATAAATAACTTTTTCCAATTTTTCGAACAGCTTTTTTTGTACCCTTTCTTTCACTATTCCCAACGAAAATTACTGGAGTTCCTCTATTAGGTCCCCTTTGCCTTATTCTTTCTGCAACATAAAACCCAGAAGTCCAGTATAATCTTTGCATATGCATTTTTCTTGCTACATCTAAAGAGAGATTAGGAACGTCCCTTTCTACTAATTCTGCAATTCTTCTTTGTATTGGCCGGGTATCTGCGTATCTTTCGTTCTCCCTAAAAAGTCTTTTTAATTCTCTCCTTGTTTCTGGAGAAAATTCGCTTGAATCCAGTTCGGAGTCTGGCCCAAGAGTTAAAGACATCATTAAAAGATCGAATGGGGGTTCCGCCTTTGGGAAATGTGTTTTTCCGAAAGCATAAGCTTCGAAAGGGTATACAGTTTCTGATATATCTCCTCCAGATTCTAATTCTGGTTTCCAACAAATTCCCAGAATGATGAGGTCCCAGGGTTCTTTCCATAGTCTTTGAACTGTGTCTGGGTACATTGAATAATCCAAGCTAGAATATCTTGATATTGTATTTTTATATTCATCCAACCTTTCTTCATCTCTCAATAAACCTACTTCATAGTCTGCCCAAAAGGTTCTAGGGGACATACTATGAAAAACTGGAAAATTAAATATTTAAACCCAATCTTTATAAGATAAACACCCAACCCACAAAAAATAAGTCTATCCTTACCAATAATTATATCTTAGGTGAACATTGATGTATGACGTAATAATAATTGGGGGAGGACCTGCGGGTCTAACGGCTGGTATTTATGCTATAAGAAGAACATTGAAAACTTTAATTATAAGTGAAGAATTTGGTGGTGTGGTTGCCACTGTCCCCTCGATTGAAAATTATCCTGGGTTCAAGGAGATTAGTGGAAGGGATCTGATGAAAAGAATGGTGGAGCAAACCAAAAATTTAGGAGTGGAAACTGTTAGCAGTGAGTCCGCAAGAGAGATAATTGAAAAGAAAGATAAATTTATAATAAAAACAGAAGTGAGTGAGTATGAAGCCAAAGCTGTTATACTTGCATTTGGGAGATCGCCTAGACACTTAGATGTTCCGGGGGAAGATGAATTTGAAAATAAAGGTGTCTCTTACTGTGTTAACTGTGATGGCCCGCTTTTCAAGGACGAAGTTGTTTGTACTGTTGGAGGTGGAAATGCTGCTTTGGACGCTGCTTTAATGATGAGTGAGATTGCAAAGAAAGTTTATGTAATCCACAGGAGAGATGAGTTCCGTGGGTTTGAAGCGTTTGTAAATAAGATAAAAAATAAAGACAATGTGGAATTTGTTCTGGATTCGGTTGTTAAGGAATTCAAAGGGGATAAGATGTTGAAATCAGTAATAGTTGAGAATGTTAAAACCAAAGAGACAAGAGAGTTAGAAGTAGCAGGATCTTTCATCGAGATAGGTTCTGTGGTAGAGAGTGATTTTGTTAAGCATCTGGTTAAAGTTAATGATAGTAGACTCATAGTAGTTAATAAGAATTGTCAGACTTTTTACCCAGATTCAGATAAAGTGAGGCCTGGAATATTTGCTGCAGGAGATGTTACAGATAATCCCTTCAAACAAATCGTGGTTGCTACTGGACAAGGAGCTATTGCCGCATTAGAAGCTTACAATTATGTTCAAGGTAGAGAAGGAGAACTTTATGCTGATTGGGGACATAAAAAGGAAAAATAAAGGAGGTTGTTGGATTATGATGAAATTAGAAGTTAAACAAGATGAATGGGGGCCTGAAAAGATTCTGTCAGTTTACGATCCTAAAACTGGGATGAAAGGATTTACGGTCATAGATAACACTGTCAGAGGGCCTGGTAAAGGAGGAATAAGAATGGTTTCTGATGTTACTGTGGGTGAAGTGTTTAAATTAGCAAGAGCAATGACTTGGAAAAATGCTTTAGCGGACTTACCATTTGGCGGTGCAAAGTCGGGGATAATTTGGGACGGAAAACAAGACAAAAAAGTTTTAATGAGAGCTTTCGCCCGTGCAATCAAACCAGTAGTTCCAAGTGAATATGTTGCTGGACCTGATATGAATACTACTGAAAAGGAGATGGCCGCATTTGCAGATGAGATAGGAAATATGAAAGCTTCAACGGGAAAACCGTCAGAAATGGGTGGTTTACCACATGAATTGGGTTCAACGGGGTTTGGAGTTGCTGAATCAACTGAGGTAACTGTTGAACATCTTGGTTGGGATATGGATGATTTAACTGTGGCAATAGAAGGGTTTGGGAATGTAGGGACTTTTACAGCGAAATTTTTATCAGAGAAAGGAGCAAAAATAGTTGCTGTTTCTGATTCCAAGGGGACAATATATAATAAAGATGGGATGGATGCTGAAAAACTAATCAAAGTAAAAACTGAGACTAAGGCTGTAAAGAATTATGGTGATGGTAAAGTATTGCCCCCAGAAAAATTGTTTGAACTTCCTGTGGATATTCTAATCCCAGGCGCAAGACCAAATGTTATAACAGATAAAAACAAAGAAAAAGTCCAAGCAAAAATAATCGTAGAAGCAGCAAACATACCAATTCCCGAGTCGGTCGAAGAATGGTTTCACCAAAAAGGTGTTCTAGTAGTTCCAGATTTTGTGGTCAATGCTGGTGGAGTGATATCAAGTTATGTGGAGTTTATTGGTGGTAATGAAGAGAAGATGTTTAAAACAATCAGAGAAAAAGTGAGACGTAATAGTGAATTGGTTCTGAAGAGATCTAGAAAAGAGGGAGAAGTTCCAAGAGAATCTGCGTTAGCTATTGCTCAGGAAAGAGTCAGACAAGCGATGGAAAATAGATAGTCCTCAAATTACCAAGAATAAAAATCCAAAAAACAAATACTAGTAAGAATTCAAATGAAACTAGTATTATTTTCAAAAACAGAAATTGAAGAAGAACTTAAGCAAGAAATTAAAGATTATGGTTTTGAATATTCTGAAAAAAACCCAAATTTTGTAATAAGTATGGGTGGTGATGGGACTTATTTAAGATCTGAAAGACAGTGGCCTGGTATTCCTAAGTTAATTGTAAAACAAAATAGTATCTGCAGGAAGTGTGAGACCGATACGTTAGAGAAAGCACTTGAGAAATTAAAGAAAGGTAAGTTTGAGATAAAAGAAAACATCAAACTAGAAGCTAGGATAAGAAGAAAAAAAGTAACCTGTGTGAACGAATTCTCGATCAGAAACATGTACGCGACAACCGCTATAAGGTTCTATTTGTGGATAAATGAAGAAAGAACAGACGAAATAATTGGAGATGGGGTAATAATTGCAACGCCATTCGGTTCAACAGGTTATTACAAATCAGTGGGTGGAAAAGAGTTTAAAGAAGGGATAGGAATAAGTTTTAACAACCCAACAGAAAAAATGAAGCATTTAGTAGTTCCAGAGGACTCAGAAATAAAAGTAAAGGTAATAAGGGAAGATGCCGTTTTTAATTCGGATAATGACCCAAGAGTTATTCTTCTTAAAAAAGATGAGGTTGTTAAAATTAAAAAAAGTAAAAAGGTTGCAAAGCTCGTTGATATAAGATAGAAAAGCAATCGATAAATAATTAAAGAATAATTCTTTGGTATGAACTTGCGTTTGATTGGGTTTGGGGGTTTATTAGGCGTAGTTGTATTTTTATTTAGTCAGCTTTTATTGATTTCCTGGACTGGAGAGGCGATTTTCACTGAACCACACAGTGGTATATTAATGGGAGAATTGATTCTATTGGTACTTTTAATGGTATTTACCTCATTTCTGCTAGTAGAAGAGCTTAAAAACGGGGGAAGGAGTTTAAAAAGGTTGAAATAAAAGACTTAAATATGTTTTTAGTGATAATAGTAGTAAATCTGTGATTGAAAATGGCCAAGAAAAAATCTAAAGAAGATAAAAAGGTCTTTACAATTAAAATTCCTTCTTTTAGCTTAAAGCACGTTATCATTGTACTTGGTATTTTACTTGCTGTTAGCGCATTTTTCAATTTTAGAGGAGGTTGTTTTGGTACAGGTGCTTTAGTTAAGCCATCTCCTCTTGAAGGTAAACTAACAGAAAAGGAGGTAAGTGATAAGGCTGTTGATTATATAAACAATAATCTAGTGGCAACAGGTGAAGTTACATTGGTTTCTATGGAGGAAACTAATGGCATGTATAAACTAACTACTTCTTATCAAGGTCAAGAAATTCCTATTTATGCTACTTTGGATGGTAATTACATGTTCTTGCCTCAAGGTACAATTAACCTGGAAGAAACACCTGAAACCACGGAACCTGAAGAGCAGGAACCACCTGAGGTACCAAAACAAGATGAAGTTGTAGCTAATGCGTTTATTATGAGTTATTGTCCTTATGGTTTACAATTTTTGAAAGCTTATGTTCCAGTTATGGAATTACTTGGTGATAAAGCCGATATACAAGTGAATTTTGTTGATTATGCCATGCACGATAAACAGGAACTCGATGAAAATAGCAGGATGTATTGTATACAAAAAGAACAGGAAGATAAATTTACTGAATATCTTAGATGTTTTATCGTTGAAGGCGATTATGAAGGGTGTATTGAAGAAGTTGGAATAGAAGAAGCCACTTTGAATGAATGTATAATTTCACTTGACGAGGAATATAAAATCACAGAACTTTATGAAGATAGAAGTACCTGGTCAAACGGCCAATTCCCAATGTACCCAGTAGAAACAGAACTTAATGAACTATACGGTGTCAGAGGATCACCAACATTTGTTGTTAATGGTCAAGCTGTAAGTGTTAACAGATCACCAGAAGCGATAAAAGATGCTATTTGTGCAGGATTTAATACACCACCAGAAGAATGTGAACAGGAATTGAGTACAACTGCAGAACAACCAAGCTTTGGTGCCATTGGTTCAGGAAGTGGAGGCAGTGATTCCACAGCCCAATGCTAAAACTAATTAATTTCTGATTGTAATTATTCTAATTATGAAGTCAAGGCTACATTGTTTTATCTCAGGTAGGGTTCAAGGAGTACGTTTTAGATCTTATACAAAAAAGAGTGCTGAGAGATTGGGGCTGAAAGGTTGGGTTAAGAATTTGTCCGACGGAAGAGTGGAAAGTGTAGCTGAAGGAGAAAAGAAGAAGTTAGAGAAATTTATTAAACTTCTGGAGAGGGGTTCTATGTTATCTAGGGTAGATGAAGTAAAAGTTGATTGGGGGGATTATACCGGTTCTTTCTCAAAATTTAGGATAGTTTACTAATTTTATAACTACTTAACAGTGGTATTTAAATTTCTAACTGGTTATTTTACCCATATGGGAAAACTTTTGTTGCTCTTAAAAGCTACTTTAATTGTTTTAATCCCTCTTTTAGTCGCGATTCTGTATGGAATTTTTATAGGAAATGTAAATGTTAACAGCCAAGAAACTTATGAGGTTGAAGAGAATTTATGTGAGATACCAGAAGATGCTCCTGAAGATCAGGTAATAATAGATTTTTTAGAGAAGAGTTATGAAAGTGTTATTAATCAAAAAGATGGGAATATTCCTATGGTAGTTTTTGAGCAAAGACTAGAGTATGCTACTGATTATAGACCTGAAATTAGTGATTACCTAGAAACTAGGGGTTATCGATATCAGTTGCCAACAGAAGCGCAAAAAACCCTGGAAGGATTAGTCGAAGAAGATAGTTATTCTAAGACCGTTAATAACATTCACAATTGGATAATTGAAAATATAGACTATAACTACAACAGAAACTGGTATACAGCAGAATCAACTTGGGAGGAGAAGGCAGCTAACTGTAACGGGATTAGTTTTTTGAGTTGTGGGATGATGAGGGAAGTGGGGATACCTTGTATAGTTGTTGCTAACCATGACCACGCTTGGACTGAATATTTGTATGTGGATGATCAAGGAAGATTGGTTTGGAACGTGTGGGACCAAGGGTTAGAAGGTTATCCTGTTCTTGGTAATAATGTTTATGAGTATGATTTGGATTAGAATTATTTAGTCGTCACAATAGGTTTATCCTGAACAATAACGGTTTCTTCGTGTTGTGCAACCTTGGCTTCGGATTTTTCACGTAGAGGTGGGTATCCTCTTATTACTCCACGATTTTCAAGTTCTCTTAAAGCTAGGTGAAGTCTTAATGGGGTTGTGACATCTTTTAACCATCTCTTTGCAAAAGGTAGAGTCTTGTATTCTTCTCCTATTTTTTCGATTATTTTTCTTGATTCTCTTAATCTAACTGGAGCTAGTTGGTTGAACATGTAAATTAGGGTGGGAGATGATTCTTTTACCATTCCTTCTCCTCGGGTGGTAAACACTTCCATTCCTAGAACACTATCTTCGGGGATTAGTTGATCACTTGGGATTTTGCCATTGGGGATTGATAGTTCACCATGCTGCAGATATTGTCCGACACTGTGTCCTGCAAGATTACGGATTGGTTTAACTCCATGAGAAAGAACTACTTCCTCTATCAACTCAGAAATCTCACCAACTGTCTTACCCGGTCTTATTTCTTTTGTGACCTGATCTACTGCGTCCTTTGAAGCTTCAATTAAATCATTGTCCTGTCCACCAATACTAACTGTTGTAGCAGCATCAGCAATATAACCATCAACATGAACACCTATGTCAACCTTCACCAAATCTCCATCCTTGAGAGTGAGGGTATCATCAATATCAGGAGTATAGTGGGCGGCTATGTCATTGATTGAAAGATTAATTGGAAATGCTATTCCTGCTCCTTTGTCCTTAATCATTTTTTCTATTTTTTCTCCTAATTCCAGAACACTTACTCCCTCCTTGACTTGTTTCAGTGTTAATTTCCTGACTTCTTTATGTATTTCTCCAGCCTTTCTATAATTTTTAAGAACTTCTTTTTCCACTATATCAACTCCATGACTATTTAGTTACTAATATTGAAATAATAATAATAATAATAATAAACGATGTATAATTAATTGTTAGGTGTGGTAATGGGAAAAGGTCAGATGTCGATTCAAATGATTGTTGCCCTTGTTATACTTCTTGTTGTAGCTGTTGTCACGATTAGAGTGTTTCTTAAAAAAATGGGGGAAGCAGAACAGCCCCAACAAAATATGAAGGAGATTATTCGGGATATAGGCTTTGAAGGTCAGTGTGAGAGACTTTGTAACGAGTATAAACTCGACGAATCAACAGCTGCTCTGGCCAAATACTGTTATACTAAGTTGGAAGGGGATACTGATCTAAACAATAATGGATTAGTGGACAGTTTTAATGCTAATACCAAGGTTCTTCCGATTTGTGAGGACGGAGTTTATTGTTTTCATGTGGTTGAATGCAAGACCAATACTGGCGTTGTTGACTGGGAGGATTGTAGGAAGACTGTTTGTGATGAGTACTCGAAGATTGATGGCGTTGATGTTGATGGTAAGGTGAAAGAATTGTTTCCAAGTGAAGGGAGTTGTGATTTACCTAGAGGTGAGAATTGGTGGGATATGTACTTTGGACCGATACCATGTAGTTTTCCTCCTGGGATTCTTGGGTTGAAGGATTGTTCTTATGATAGTGATACTGATGAGTTAATTTGTACGACTAATTGTGGTTCTGATCCAGATCCAGAGATTGTGGTTGTTTTGACGGATACCGATGCTGATCCTGTTTGGAGTGCTGTTATGAATGTGACTCACCAATTTTTAATGGGTCCCGATGGGGAAGAAGATTTTTCGGGCGGAGAGATAATAACATTTGATGAAGATGAGAATGAAATAAAAGTGGAGAATCTTGTTAGTAATTGTAGTAAAGATGTTAATTTTGATTTTACTGATCGGGATGATTGGTTTGTTTTTCTTGTTTCTACTGGTTTTCCACCGGAGTATGATATTGCTTATGTACAGGGAGTTGAGTGAAGTGAGGTTTAATGGAAATATATAAGAAAAGAATTTCCTTACTCTTTATTTTATTCTTATCTTTTATGATATTTTCTATAAATATTATTAATGCGGATACTTGGGAAGATACATGCGAAAGTGACGAAGATTGTACTGAATATATAGATGAAAATACTGGAAACCCCATCGACACATGTAAAGATAATACTAAATGGTTTTGTGCTGTAGATTGGGGAACTTCAGAATGTGATCATCCTATTAAAAATTGCAGATTAAAATGTTTAGAAGGTTGTTGTTGGGTTGCTGACGGGAGTACTAATTGTGATAGTGGTTACAGTTATTGTTATTGTCCGGATGGTCCTCCTCCTGAGGACGATGTTGGTTGTGAAAATATACCAAAAGACCATGTCCCAGAAAGTTGTCCTAAATGTAAAAATTGTGAAGACTGTATATACCATTGGTGGACACCAGGAGGAAATTCATGCGGTTGGTGTGGTGATGATAATACATGTAAATATGGAAGTCTTTCTGGACCTGAAGAGGGAGAGTGTAATGATTGGTACTGGGTTAATTGTGAAGGAGCTGCGGAACCTCAAGAATGTTCACAAGGTTCACAGGAATCGACTGATTGGGATTGGACACCAGACGGATGTATAACGTCACAATGGAACTGTGAAAATTGCGGTACAGCAGATGAATGCTGTGAGATTTGGGGAGATCCAGGATGTGAGTCTGGATTATATGTAAAAGGAACTAAGGGTTATATTTACGTTGTAGATCCTTCTATAAGTCAGGTTGCATGTGAAGAATATGAGCCTCCTAATGAAGCTCGTATTGAAATTAGTCTTGATCCTGAACAGGAATGTTATGAACCAGGTGATGAAATGAACTATATAACACTTAAATTCTATTTAAATGACGTTTTAACAGATCCTAGCGAAAAGACCCTAAAAATAAAATATCATGAAGAAGATTTAATTAATGATTATACTGATCAGCTTTCTAAAAACAAAATAGGTGAATATAAATTCACTTGGGATTTGACTATAGAGGAGGAGGATGCTACGGGACTCAGAAAAATAACCGCAACAGCAACTTTTCCAGGAGGAGAAACAACAGAAGCAACTAAAGAATACGAAATTCAAGAGACTTGTGATGGTAGTAGTGATGATGCTATCCCAATAACCGACTGTCAAGAAATAACTGAACCAGGGAATTACGTTTTAGCGAATGATATTACTATGACTGGTCAAAATAAAGTTAGTTATGATAAATCCAGTGGAGGTACTTATTACGCTTGTATAGTTATTAGTACTTCGAATGTTAATATAGAAGGTAATGGAAAGAGTATAGAAGGTTACCGAGAATATTTAGGTATAGCCATTTTAGGAGATAACAATAAGATTGAAAATTTAAAATTAAAAAATTTCTGGACAGGCATTAGGATATATAGTGGAAAAAATGATAATACAATAACTGATACCGTAATTACAAATATGGACGAAGATGGTATATTTGTTGATTCAAATTCCAATATAATAAAAAACAATATATTTGAAAATAATGGGAGAAACGGAGTTTTTATCACTACGATCACTACGGATACAGAAGACAATACAATAGAAGGGAATGTTATTAAAAAGAGTGGAGTTAATGGGATTGTGATTTTTGGGGGTACTCATAAAATTAATGGAAATACTGTCTGTGAAAACACTAATAATGATATAATGTTATCAGCGAGATCAACAACCTCTGAACTTTCCAATAACGTTTGTAACATTCTATCATACCCTTTGGGCCCAGGACGATGTGGAAGATTATGTCCCGGTACCAGTACTCAATATTCTACCGAAACCCCCGAAGCAGGAGAATCACTCCAATTATCTTTTTACGGGCAAGATATATATCAAGGAGGACTAGCAATAATAACAGACCACTTCAACGACCAATCATCCAACGAATCGAACACGGCTCAGAGGTAGAAATAACACCCCAATCACCAGGACAACTAGTAACGAGAGCAATATCGTTCGACCCTGAAGTCAAAGTCACCAATCTTGTTCAGGAAGTGGAGGAGTAACAATCAACCTTTTTTACCCAGTATTCCTAATTTGTTATTATGAACAAAACATTCATCCTCGTCGTGATCATTCTTCTACTAATACCTGTAATCCGAGCTGGGGGTGTACCTGGTACCAAAATAGCCACTTTTGTCTCGAAATATTCATCTAGAAGTATGGACCCTGATACATATGAATACTACCAAAAAATAAAAGAAAATTATAATGTTTACATTGTCCAAGACTCTTCTGTTGCAGGTGATAGTCATGATTGGAAAACCGCTTCCCAAATTTCAGATCTAGTTTTCGTTACCGCCCTCAGTCACAAAATGTTAAATGAAAGTAAAGATGCGTTCTGTGAGAATTTGGGTCACATATTAACAGAATCTGTTGGTTTAATTTTCGCAGGTAACTCTCTAATCTTCTATAGTAATAACACACCAGATGGAACTATTAATACTTCAAGTTGTATTTATACTGATTATTTTGATTTTGGTCACGCCGCTCCTAATACAGAAATAACTGACAATAAAATCAAGATATCAGAGTATCATGAAATAACAGAAGGATATGAAACAAAAGAATATAATTTAGCTCAATCTAACAAAATTTACCCTATAGTCTCTCCTAAGAATGGCCTGAACTTAGCCACTGTCTATGGGGACCCAGATGGTTCTGGGTCGATGGTAATAGGTCCAGATGATTATCCAACAGTGGTTTTATGGCAAGGAATTCGTCACAACACCCTAGTTTGGGGACTAACAACATCCGAAATGGAGGGTTGTACGGATTGTCTTGGATGGGATTTATTTGAACAAATAATAGACTGGATATCAGACGAAGAAAACATGGGATTTGAGATTTACACGGATAAAGAGGTATATTTTTTGGATGAAACCATTAACATTGATGTCCAATCTCATGTTGATATCGAAGATATTAAGGGGAAAATAATCTACCCAACTGGCAGAGAAGAAGAATTATATTTCACTGGCTCGGGAAAATTTTGGAGTAGTATGTATCCTTTTGAAGTTGGTGATCCTCCTGGTAATTATACTATATCCACTACAATAGATACATTGAATATAAGAAAAGAAGTCATTGTTAAGACAATGGAGATTGACATAGATGTCATTAATAATACAAAAGAAGTTGAAATTTATGTTGATCTAAAAGACAAATACAATGATCTCTTGGAAAACGGTAATATGAATATAACTATAACTAAGCCTTCTGGCATCCAAAGCAGTTACAATTTTGAAGATACTAGTTCTGCTCATCTTATATATAACGTCACCGAGAGTGGTATTCATGTTGTTTATATTTCTGCTCAAGGGAATGGTGGTTCACAATCTAAAACTGAAAGTTTCTATTTCAAACTAAAACCAAAACTGACTTTTATACCTGAAAATATCACTGAAACGGTTAACTATCCTCAAAACCTGACAAGAAGTATAACTATAAGTAACGATGGTAATGAGAGTGTTGCTAATGTTGTACCTAAAAGCGGGGGAGAGATTGGTGATTGGATTGATTTTAACGATACCCCCTTTAGTCTAGGAAAAGGGAACTCTACCTACTTATCCTTGGAAATATCTGTACCTGAAGTGGGTGAAGGTGAACACAAAGGATTTATCAACTTCAGTTCAAGTGAGGGGTCTGATATATTTCCTATAACTGTCGAAATTGATTATTTAGGTCAATTATCTGTAAAACCTCAATCATATCAAGAAGTGTTTTCAACGGGTGAAATACGAGAACTAGAATATCAATTAGAAAATATTGGTAAAGGAAGTTTAGAAATAAAATCAATAACACCTAGCCAACAAATAGAAGAATGGGTTCATGTCTCCAACCAACCTAGACTAATTCCATCAGGAGGAAGAGCATCATTAAAAGTTCTAGTGTCGACTCAGGGTGTAGATGTTGAGGGAATGTTAAAGACGATAAGTGGGAATCTCGAAATAGTCACTGATTTAGGTACATATGATTCTCCTCCCAGTTTGAGTTTTAAGGTCTACTCTGATATCTCTAAAAAGGCTGAAGGATTTTACCCAGATTTAGTTGAAATTGAGAGAAAATTGGAAGACCTAAAAGAGAAAACAGATGTGACAGAATTCCAAGAAGAAGTTGATAATATAAGGCTGAAAATAATGCAAGTTCAGGAACTTTATAATAACGAACAGTTAGAAAGTGCTTATGAAAAATATAACTCGATTCAATCAGAAATTGACAATCTGGAATCAAAGGTTGATCAAAAGGAGACTGAACTGGAACAAAGAAAACAAAAAACTATAACTATTGCTATTATCGCCGTGGGAGTTTTAGTTGGAATAATAATTCTTTACATAATCATCAAGAAACTTAAAGGGAAATCCGAGTATGGGTGGTTATATCAGAAATGGAAAAATCGTTAACCTTTGAGTTTAATTTGAATATGAACTCCCTGTGGGACCTGAATCCTCAGAACCTTTCTTAAAGCCCTATCATCAGCCTGCATATCGATTATTCTTTTGTGTACTCTCATTTCCCATCTATCGTAAGTTGTGTTTCCGTGCCCTGTACCGTCCCCGCAAGGTGTTTTCATAGTTGTTACCTTTAACTTTTTGGTAGGTAGGGGTATAGGACCTTTCCAATTAACTCCTAACTTCTTGGCAACTCCAGTTATCTCTGTACAAATCTCTTTTAATTTTTCTGGGTCTTTGCTTGAAAGCTTAATTCTTGCCATCTGCATAAGTATCAAATACTAAATGTGATGTTAATGCATTTAAATCTTTTGTTCTCAGGTTCCTTCTTTCCAGGAATTCAAATATTTTTTCTGTTTTTTAGTTAATTTATCGATTTTTATTCCCATTGAATCTAATTTCAGAGAAGCGATTCTTTTATCAATCTCGGGAGGTACATCATAAACTTTATTTTTTAGTTTCTTTTGATTTTTAACAACATATTCCGCAGATAAAGCATGATTACTGAAAGACATATCCATCACATTACAAGGATGTCCTTCTGCACCTGCTAGATTAACTAGTCTTCCTTCTGCAAGTAAATAGATTTTTTTACCGTTTTTCAGGGTATATTCAACCGTGTTTTCTCGGATTTTTTTCTTGTTTTTAGCAATTTTTTCAAGTCCCTTTACATCTACTTCCACATTAAAGTGTCCAGAATTAGCAACTATAGCACCATTCTTCATTAACCCGAAGTGTTTCTCTGTGATAATATCTCTGTCACCTGTAGAAGTAACGAAAATATCTCCTAACTTTGCGGCTTCATTCATAGGCATTACCCGATAACCATCCATAACCGCTCTTAAGGCACGAAGAGGATTAACCTCTGTTATTATAACATTTGCACCCATTCCTCTAGCCCTTTTTGCTATTCCACTCCCACAGTCCCCATAACCACCCATAACAAAGGTTTTTCCAGCGAACATAATATTAGTTGATCTAAGAATCCCATCAATTGTACTTTGAGCCGTTCCGAGATGATTATCAAACATGTGCTTAGTGGGTGTATCATTGACAGCAATGATCGGGTATTTCAACGCCCCATCTCTCTCCATGGCTCTAAGTCTTATTACACCCGTCGTAGTCTCTTCCTGTCCCGCATAAACATCCTTGATTAGCTCCTGTCGGTCGCTGTGGATGGTTGAAATAAGGTCTGCACCATCATCTATAGTAATACTTGGCTTAAGATCTAGGGCTTTGTTAAGACACCAGTAATATTCCTTGTTAGTACATCCTCTCCAAGCGTAAACGTGAATTCCTTCCTTAGCAAGAGCTGCAGCGACATCATCTTGGGTAGATAAAGGGTTGGATTGACATAAACCTACTTTTGCTCCGCCCAATTTCAAGGTTTTAACTAGAACTGCGGTTTCTTTTGTGACGTGTAAACAGCAACCTATGGTTAATCCTTTGAATGGTTTATTTTTCTTGAATTCTTCTCTTATTTTCATCAGAACAGGCATATGATCTTCTGCCCATTCTATTTTTAATTTTCCTTGCTTAGTCAATTTAATATCTTTTACCTTATAATCCAAATTATCTACCTCCCTAAAAGTTACTATTTAATTTTCTCGGTTCATTGATAAATAGGTTTAAATATTTCAGAAATATTATTTTTGCATGGTATTAACAAATTTGCCTCAAGATATTAGAATTATAAACGAATACCAATTACCTTCTGATGTAAAATTTGTTGATCTCTCCCATCCAGAGGTTGAAACTCGCCCATTTGATACCGTATATTCAGTTTTAGTTAAAGATAGAGTAGTGGGTGAATTAATACCCAAATACGGGAGATTATGTGAAGTTGAATATGAAGGTCATATATACTCATCAAGATAATTAAAATCTAACAATTTCCCTAAATTTCTGGTATCTTTGCTCAATATCTTCCATTTTCAACGATAAAAATTTACCCACACTAAAATCCTCAACAGCAAAAGAACCCATAACATTACCATAAACAATTGCTTCTTTGAGTATTTTTTCGTCTAATTTTCCTTTTCTTGAGATATGCCCCAGAAAACCACCAGCAAACGAGTCCCCAGCACCAGTAGGGTCAACAATATCCTCCATTGGGTAAGCAGGTGCAGGGAAAACAGTATCATTAGAAACTAATAGAGAACCATGTTCCCCTTTTTTGACAACGACATAATCTGGTCCCCATGAAAGAATCTTTTTAGCCGCTTTAATCAGATTAGGTTCCTTACACATCATTCTTATTTCATCATCATTTAACACAACAACATCCACCGAGGACATCATCTCTTTGACCTTATTTCTCTTGTTTTTTATCCAGTATTCGATTGTATCACACACTGACAAGACGGGATTATCAACTTGTTTCAAAACTTTAAGATTCTGAACAGGATCATTATTCGCTAAGTAAACATAATCAGCTTTTTTGTAATAATCAGGCAATTCTGGGTTAAAATTCTCAATCACATTCAACTCAGTTTTGTTCTCCTCTCTTTTGCTGAATCCGTAGTCAAACGCTGAGTCATAAAAGAATGTTTTGCCTTTTTTGTCTACTTTTACCCCAGACAAGTCTAGTCTTTTCTTCAGAATTTTATAGTATTTATCGGGAAAATCTCCGCCGATTATCCCAACTATACCTGTTTTCGAGAAGAAACTTGCTGATAAGCCTGTGTAAACTGCTGCTCCACCTAGGATTCTTTCCATGGTTTTAAAGGGTGTTCTTGTCGTATCCAAAGCAACTGTACCAACGCAGATAATCATAGTTAGAAATAGTTTTTTAGAATTAAGTGTTTTAATTGGAAATAAAATTTTCCATTATTTTCCCAGCTTTGTCAAATACTTCCTCCTCGTCAATCCCAAGAATATCCTTATCCTTCATCAAAAATTTACCATTAACAATAGTACTATCAACATCCCAACCCCGACAAGAATAAACCAGACTAGAGACAACGGTACTCTTACCATGAACAGGTTGGAGATGGGGTTTCTTAAAGTCAACAAGAATTAAATCCGCACTTTTACCTTCCTCCACACTTCCAACTTTATCGTCAATTCTAAAAACACTAGCACCATCAATAGTAGCCAAATCCAAAGCCTTCTGAGCGGGAATAAATGTAGGATCTCTGTTATAAAACTTGTTAACCAATGAACAATTCTTCATCTCTTCGAACATATCCAGATTATTGTTAGAAGCACAACCATCTGTACCTAAACCTACTCTAATATTTTTGCTAAAAATCTCTCTCAGGGGCGGCATTCGACCATTAGCAAGTTTCATATTAGAAGTGGGGCAATGAACAACACTACAATTCCTTTTAGAAAATATATCAACATCCTTATTAGTCAACCAATTGCAATGGACAGCTATTAGTTTGTCGTTTAAAATTCCAATCTCATCCAAGTGTTCCACAGGTGTTTTTTTCTTAGTTTTCTGAAAATCTTTAACCTCTTTCTCTGTTTCTGAAACATGCGTGTGCATAAGAATATCGTATTTGTCTGAACTTTCTTTTAATTTAAGTAATGTTTCTTCAGAACAGGAATAGGGAGCGTGCATGTTGACTAATGGAGTTATTAACTCATCTCCTAACCATTTTTTCGTAAATCTATCAGAGTAAGGAAGTTGTTTTCCAATATTCCAATCAAATATTACTTCACCTAAGAAGCACCTTAAACCCGTTTCTTCAACGGCTTTCGCTATATCATCTACATGAATGTACATGTCGTTAAAACAAGTAACCCCAAATCTTATCATTTCCAAACAGGCAAGAAGAGAACCTAAATAGCAGTCTTCTGGTTTTAACTTTGCTTCTAATGGCCATATCTTCTCCTCCAACCAAGGTTTGAGCTCCATATCATCCGCATACCCGCGAAAAAGAGTCATGGATGAGTGAGTGTGAGCGTTGATTAGCCCTGGTAAAAGAACTTTTCCTTTTCCGTCAATTACATGATCTGCTTCTACTTTGGGATTTCCTATTTCTACTATTTTACCGTCTTCAATGTAAACTGATTTATTTCTAAGGATTTCTCTTTTGGAATTTTGGGTTACTATCCAATCGGGATTTTTGAGTAGGATTGACATGTTAAGTTTTATTGAATTGAAAATTTAAATTAGGTTAGTGATAAAGGTCTCTAATAAGTTCACGAGATAATATTTCGATTCTAGGTCCAATTTTTTCCATCGCGGCCAATACCTCAGCATCATCAGTATTATTAGTAAGTGTATCATGATCAAATTTTTCATCATAAACCTCTTCCATTGTATTTGATATACCGGATATTCCTAAAACTCTTACATCTTCCAAATCATCTGAGCCCTCCAGGCCCAGAAACCCTCTCATTCCTATAAGTTCTATAATAGTTGACATCCCAACACTACCCAATCCAAATGCTCGAAATCTTGATGTTTTAGCGGCAGGCTCAAATTCGGAGCCAGCAACATACCTATAAACACCAGTTCTACATGGTATTTCAAGTTTTTCAGCGATGTCTTTTACCCTATCTGTGAGCTCTAAGTCATAAATACCACCATAATAAGGTTGTGGGAGATGGTGAACTACACGAACATCAGGAGGTGGACATATTAAAGGGTTCTGATCATGAGTTAAAGATGAGTAATCGTGATCAATTATTAGCATCAAATCCCCCACTTCATAGTCGGAATTAAGGCCCCCAGCAGCATTTGTCAAGACCAAAAGTTCTATACCCATTAATTTCATTAATCTCGTTAAAAATGCTATTTCATGTCCATTATATCCTTCATGGTAATGATTCCTACCGTTTGCAACTATTGTTTCAACATCTTCAAAATACCCTACTGAGAATTTCTTTTCGTGTCCAATTGCGGAATATCTTCCAGGAATAGGAGGGAAACATAGAATATTAGAATATGGAATCTCAACACCACCCTCTGGTACTATACAACCCTTTTGTGCCGAACCAAGAATAAAACCTAATCTTGGACTTTGAAGACTTCTAGGAACTTGATCTAATAAATCTCTATAGGCTCTTGAAAGATCATGTGAAGTAAGATATTCCTTTTCCGCCTTTTCAATATAATTTAACCAGGGATTTATCATAACCCTTTAATTAAAAATAAAATATTAATAAAGAAATCTAAACTTTCGTATAAAATAATTTAACTTCTAGTAGAATTTAACTAAAAATAAAATAAGAAAAAAGAGGAGGTCACTACTTCTTAACTAAATCAATCACAATTCCAGCAGCAACTGTCTGTCCCATGTCTCTAATAGCAAACTTTGCTAATTGTGGAATATCTGTTTGTTTCTCTGCTACCATGTCTCTTGTTGGAACAACCCTAATCCTCGCAGCATCACCTGTTTTCAAGAAATCTGGTTTCTCTTTAACAACCTGACCTGTCTTTGGATCAATCTTTGCAATTATCTCTTCAACCTTACAAGCAACTGAAGCTGTTCCTAAGTGGAATACGGGTGTATATCCTGCTGTCATAACAGTTGGGTGATTCAAAACAACAATCTGTGCTGTGAATTCCTTTACAACTGTTGGTGGATTATCTGGATGTCCTGCTACATCTCCACGTTTAACGTCTTTCTTTCCTAAACCTCTAACATTGAATCCAACATTATCTCCTGGTTTAGCCTCTGGTTGTTTTTTGTGGAACATTTCTATTGATTTAACTTCACCTTCTTTTCCAGATGGCTGGAATACAACCTTATCTCCAACCTTTAGTACACCTGTCTCTATTCTACCAACTGGAACTGAACCTACACCTGTAACTGTATAAGCGTCTTGGACTGGTATTCTCAATGGCTTATCAACTGGTAATTCAGGTGGTTCTATTGTACTGTCCATTGTATTAATTAAGGTCTCTCCCTCATACCACTTTGTATTCTCTGATTTTTCAAATACATTGTCTCCCTTTAAACCAGAAACTGGTACAAATGGTACCTTTGAAACATCATATCCTATTGATTTCAATAGTTTTTTTACGTTTGAAACAACTTCCTCATATCTTTTTTGATCATAATTTGCTGCATCCATTTTATTGATAGCAACCACTAACTGATTAACTCCCAATACTTTCATTAAGAATGCATGCTCTTTTGTCTGTTCTTGAACACCTTCTCCCGGCTTTGCAGAAACAACAAATAGAGAAGCGTCCGCTTGTGATGCCCCAGTAATCATATTTTTAACAAAATCCCTGTGACCAGGACAATCAATTACTGTGTAAAAATATTTTTTTGTTTTAAACGGTCTGTGCATAATGTCAATAGTTAGACCTCTTTCTCTCTCTTCCTTTAATTTATCCATTACATAAGCAAATTCCCAAGTTTCTTTCTTATACTCCTTGGCCAACTGCTCCATCTTTCTCATCTGTTCTGGTTTTATTGCTCCAGAATCAAATAATAATCTCCCAATTAGAGTAGACTTTCCAGCATCTACATGACCAGCACTTATTATGTTAATTTTTGGTAATTCTGCCATACCTACACCTCCTCTTTAAATAATATTTATATTATTCTTATATATTTATTAACTTTCTACCCCTGGAATTTTTTCACTCAACCCCCTTCTTTTTCTTACTTTTAAAACGGTTTGGTCTTGCAAACTCTTGGGTAGTTTCTCATATATAACATCAATTAAACTATAAAAACCTTTGCCTCCAGTCGCAGATTTCAATTCTGAGTTAAATCCGAACATTTCTGAAACCGGTAGCTTTGCTTGTATCATAGTCATTCCTCTTTCCTCATCCATTCCCAAAACCTGTCCTCTTCTGTTTTGAACCTCTTTTATCGCACCGCCCATATTTTCTGTAGGTACATCTATCCTGATTATTTGTTTAGGTTCAAGAATACTTGGTTCTCCTAGAAGCATTCCAATCTTAACCCCATGTCTAATTGCGGGTAAAACTTGTCCAGGGCCACGATGAACAGGATCTTCATGTAAACTAGCGTCAACTAAAGTAGCTTTTACCCCATAACATGGTTCTCTTGCTAAAGGCCCTTCATCCATTATAGATTTGAATCCATCCTTCACCATTTCCATTGCTTCGTTCAGGTATTGTACACCTTTACATGAATTGAGAAGCATGTTCCTCTCGTAAATTAACTCAAGATTCTTGACATCATCAGCACTCATTCCTAACTCTTTTAAATCATCTATTAATTCTTGATTTTTCTTTTTCATATCATAGGTTGAGGGTATAGTATCTTCCTTCATTGCCTCATAGTATTGTCTTTCAAGTGGCTCGATAATAAAGTAGAATCTGTTGTGTTTGTTCGGCGACTTTCCTTCTATCTCAGGTGATTTTTTAACTAGTGTTTCTCTGTAAACAACAATCGGCGGAGAAGCCCTGAATTCCAAGCCCATTTCTTTTAATTTTCTTTCCACTTTTGCATCAATATGTAATTCTCCTAACCCAGAAACAAGATACTCCCCAGTTTCCTGATTAATTTTAACTCTGATAGTCGTATCCTCTCGCCCAAGTTTTTTCAAGAAGTTGATTAGTTTTGTTAGGTCTCTTGGGTTTTTCGGCTCCAAAGCTTTGGTAACTACAGGCTCAAATATATGTTTGATTTGTTCAAAAGGTTGAATTAGATAATCTGGTTCACAAATAGTTTCGCCAGAAAATGCATCAGGTATACCAACCAAACCAACAATATTCCCAGCCACGACTTCATCTACTTGTATCCTGTGTGGACCTTTGTAAACACTTACTTGTTGTAATCTACCCGTCTTTCTTTTGCCGATCATCTTCACATCAGTTCCTTTGACTACTTTTCCAGAGAATATTCTCGCAGTTGCAATAAAACCAGCATGTGGATCTGGTGTAACCTTGGTAACTACACCTGCCAAATGTCCATCAACATCAACCTTTTTCATGGATTGACCAATTTCCGAATCCATATCCCCAGACCATATCTTCGGTATCCTGTACTCTTGTGCTTTAATCGGTGAAGGAAGATGTTTAATAATCATGTTAAGAACTACCTGGTGTAAAGGTGATTTTTCGGCAAGATCGCTCTGTTTATCTTGTTCCGTCTTTTCAATTATCTCAGTGAAAGATATGCCCGTTTTTTCCATGTAAGGAATCGAAGTTCCCCATTTTTCCAGGGCTGAGCCAAAAGCAACTGAGCCATCGGCAACATTAACTAACCACTTGTCTTTGTATTCCTTTTCAGCATATTTTTGTATTAGAACATTAACATCAGTAATTATTCGTGTGAATTTTTCTTGCATCTGCTCTGGTGTGAGTTTTAGTTCTTTGATTAGTCTATCAACCTTGTTAATGAATAGAATAGGTTTAACTCTTTCTTTTAAAGCCTGACGTAGGACTGTCTCGGTCTGAGGCATAGCACCTTCTACAGCGTCAACTAGGAGTATAGCACCATCTACAGCTCTTAGAGCGCGCGTGACATCCCCACCGAAGTCCACATGACCGGGAGTGTCTATTAGATTGATTAGATAATCGTCCCCGTCCCAATTGTGAACCATACTAGCATTTGCTGACCAGATTGTTATTCCTCTTTCCTGTTCTTGATCATCTGTGTCCAAAAATCTTCTTTGGCCAGCTACATTAAACGAGATCATTCCCGCTTGTGCTATCAAACTATCAGAAAAGGTTGTTTTCCCATGGTCAATATGGGCGATTGTTCCTATATTTCTGATTTTGCCCGGTTTGTACATCAGTTTCTTTACTTTTTCTATCATTTCTTCTGCCATAATTATCTCGCCCCACTGGCCTCTCTCTCAATCCTTTCTTTTTCCTTAATCGCAAAAGACTTCGAGGAATCATTTTTATAAGCATGAATTATCTCATCTACCAATGCATCAACCATTGATATTTTATTACCAAACGACTTCCTGTAAGACGATTGAACAATTATCGACAAAGCCGAATCAACTCTTCTTTGAGGAGATGTAATAACAGCTTTCCTAACTATCGTCCCTCCAATCTGATAAGAACTTATCTCCTCCCTCAAAGATGCATTTTCCAAAGCCCCAACTAGAATCTCTATTGGGTTCTTTTTAGTCTTCTTTTCTATTTTTTCAAAACCTTCTTTTACAATATTAAGAATAGTTTGACTTTTTCCAGTAGTTCTACCTGAAGAAATAAGATGTTTTTTCCCTCTATGACCAGGCACCATCAACTTGTTAACAAGTCTTTCTACAATATTCACTCTAGACTTACCAAATTTCTTTTGACTAAACTTCCCACCAGTATTGGGAACAATAACTGGATCAAGATTAATATAAGGTTTTAATCCAGGATCATTCACCTTAATATCCTCAAAGGACCATCTGTTAAAAAGTTTAATTTCTACCATAACTATTACCTCACTGGTTTCTGCTTTTTACCTGCAAGTATTTCTGATAAGGCAACTCCATTCACTTTGACAACTTTGTATTTCAAACCCCACTGACTTCCAACGGGACCACCTTGAGAACCACCTACACCCTCTATCAAAACCTCGTCATGTTCAGTTATTTTATCAATCGCATGGTCACCTGGAACAAAGGCTGTAACCCTAATATTGTTCTTAACTAATTGTACTCTGACGGTTTTAATCAAACCAGAGTGAGGCTGTTTTTGCTCGCAAGATCTTTTATCAATAACTATTCCTCTAGCTTGGGGAGCACCTTCTAACGGCTCTTTCTTTTTGAGATTGAGTTGTCTACGCATGTATTTATTATCCTTCCATTTGAATTTCTTTCTATCTTTCTTAAGTTTTCTCGCGGCAAATTCTCCTCTAGCCATTATTTCACCCTCAAATCTGATACATTATGGACTCTCTTTAATATTTCCCTATATATTTTTATTTTTTCCCCCCCACGCCCAATCACATAACCTTTATCGGATTTATCAACTTTTATCTCTATCTCAACCGAATCAGTATTATTGATCACAGTTACTTCCTTTGCTTGAGGGATTAAATTTTTAACGAATTCAACAAGATTAGGCGAGTATTCGAAGACTTTAACATTCTTTTCAATAGATTTTTCAACGTTTTTGATAGAACTTCCGCCCCTACCTATAGCCAACCCAATCTTCCCTTCTTCTACTATAAAATAAACGTCATCTTCATCAACAAAACAGTCTTTTACATGAACTTTTGTTATATTTTCAAATAAGTTCAGTAGTCTTATAGTCTCCATATTAAGTACAATTGTCATTTTTTACTCCCTTTTATTGCTAGCACGCTTACTGAAAATGGTTTACCGCAAACCAAACCCAATTCCAAGTTATCTTTGGGGTATTCTTTTACGATTATTTTTGAAATTTTTGAATTGTGAAGTATATTTTCCAATTTATCTCTTGGTAAATTATTTGAATGAACTACAAGTTTTGGTTTTCCAGTTTTAATTTCCTTTATTACACTTTTATAACCGAATATTATTCTTTTCTCCTTAACTGCGTCTTTTATAGTTTTATTCAAATCCATTAATCTTCACCCATCCTTGCAACCAGATCAAATATTCCGGTACCCACGGGAACTTGCTGATTTATCATAACATTTTCAAATAAACCTGAGAAATCGTCAACTTCACTTCTAACCGAGGCCTTAATTAGGTGTTTTACTGTCTCTTCGAAACCCGCCCTTGTAAGTACAGAAGATTTCATTCCAGCAACACCATACCTTCCTATCGCCTCTAACTCCCCTGTGAACACCATTATATCCGTCAAAATCATTACATGTCTATCATCTACATTCAAACCCTGTTGAGACATCGTAGATTTTGTTTCCTCTATCAAAGCTCTTCTAGTAGCCTCTATACCCAGAACTTCTTGAACCTCGTAGAAATTATTAGTATGACATCTCTTTGAGTCAACTTCTTCCATTTTAAGCACTTCGGAGTAATTAGATCCGAATGTTCTTATAACCCAGTCATCACCTTCCCTTAGAACAACCGCATTTGAAACTCCCTTAAGACCAAGTACGTTAATATTAAGTAATCTTTTTTTCAATTTCCTAAGATATTTAGTACTCAATTCCTTGTCCTCATCCTTGGATTCGATTGTTACCCTGCTCTGCCTGACTGTAACCTTATTTCTTCTAAACTTCTTATTTATTAATTTAACTATCTCTTCCCTCTCTGACTTTTTAGTATCCTTAAGCTTAGCTCTGATTCTTTTATCAGTTAAATCCAATGAAACAGAATCTAGATATGATTTCATCTTTTTCTCTTTTATTTTATTAGCAAATCTCTCAGCTTTCTTTTGGGTATTGTATTTTCCCCTAAGATAAACAGTCATAGTTGGTGTTCTTGGCTCTTTTCTAGCATCGAATATTTCTATCAAACGAGGTAAACCAAGTGTAACCTGAAGACCAGCAGAACCCGCAAAGTGGTAAGTTCTCATTGTATTGTGTGTAACTATTCCATCAAAAGTTGTGAATGTCTCTAAGCCGTCAACAGAAAGATCGTAAACATATTCTTTTGTCGGTTTTACATAAGAAATTTCAACTATCTCGTCCCAGACAACATCCGAGTTAAACATCCTCTTCATGATTTCAAGTTCTTCGTCTATATCCACATTCTTTTCTTTAGCAAGTCTCTCAAAAAGGTTTATGTATCTGTAAAGTGTGGTTCTTCCTATCTTTTGTCTTTTAGTAAAGTTGTTAACATATCTTGTTGGATAGTTCAGTTTTTTTGCTGTTCGATGAAATAAATCACCAAATCCAGATATCATATCTGTGAAATCTTGAGAACTATTATCCCAAAACTTTTCTGCCATTTCAGAGAGCTTTACCAATCTCTTTCTCTTTTTCTCTATATCAGATCCTATCCTTGACAAGAATATGGGTGCATATTTGTAAGGAATAAGGAGGTAGTATTGTTTTTCATCTTTATTTTTACTGGCAAATATACCAAACCTAGTAAGTAAAAGTTTAATGCCATCTATTAGTTCTTCGGAATTAGAATGTACCCTTATCATTTTTCTACTAACACTCACACTACCATCTCCATCAAAGTATCCCCTTAAAAGGCCAGAAACAAAATTTTCTTTCGCACTGTAAGCAAATTCTGGAACTCTTTTATTATAAGATCCCTTACCACAAGTATTCTCAATAAAGCGAGAAAATACACATGAATTTATCTCAAAATCTCTTGATGGTCCAAAAGCTCCTCGATATTCTCTGGTTTTAAAATCTACGTTTAACATTTGAGCGAAATTTTTGAAATTGGTTGAAAATCCCTTACTTATATTGGTAATTCTAATTTGACTATTCAAACAGCTGCCTTCAGAAAGATAAGCACCACTAAACCAACCAAATATTGAATTTAAAGGTATTTTCTCAGGAATTTTATTTATATCGTGAGTAGAAGAGAAAATCTGTCTATCTTTAACAAAGTATCTATCGGAAGGAACGTAATCTAACATGTTCAGATGTCCATTGCAATTTTCTGGTAAATACTTCATCACTGGAATCCTATCACTGATACTTAGCTTTTTACCCGCTATTGGAATTACTTTATTGTTTTTTCTGATTAAGAACGAGTGATGATCTGTTGCGGTAATTATTCTCCCAGATTTTGTTTTTATTTTCATTAGTTTTTCATTAGTTTTATGTCTGATGCAAGAAGATATTCTCTTCCATTTAATTTTTTCATCTTGATCTAAACTTAAAGTGAAAACATCCACGCCTTCAGGTAAATCGCAAATCTCATGTCCTTTTTCTCTTTCGAAGTTATAACTGTCTAGCATTTCATCCACAAATTCCCCAATTTTAAGGATTCTTATGTTATCGTCCATTTTTAGAATAAGTCTTTCATTATAATCGGTCGACATCTGAGTAGCTGGTTCAGAGAGTGATTGAGCAGAAATTATGCCTATAGCCTCACCAGGTTCAAATGAACTCTTAAGGTATCTTTTTTTAACTTCTTCTATCAATTTATTTCTCTTATAAGAACTAAATTTCTCCTTCTTGCAAAGGCTCTCTATTTGATCCATTATTTCCATTGGTAATTCTAACTCATCTAAATATTTGGTCTGAGATTTTTTTGACATCTATTCCACCTTTTTGTATTTTTGATGGATCTAAACCATCTTCTCCTGGGACAAATTGGACTATATTATTGCTACTGTCCCGAACGGTTTTATCATAAGTAACCTTCAAGTCTTTCAAAGCCGCGATTAATCTTCTTTCCAAATAACCACTATGCCTGGTTTTCAAAGATTTATCCATCAGCCCCTCTCTACCATTCATAGCATCAAAGAAGAATTCAAATGGACTAAGTCCTTGTTTGTAACCATTACTAACAAATCCCTTTGATTCTATAGATTTATCACCTCTTTTGAAATGTGAGAATGTTCTATTATAGAAACCTATGTTAATTCTTTGACCCTTCACTGTTTCTTGACCTATCATTGCTGATGACTGGACTATATTCACTAAACTTCCTCTAGCCCCACTTTTAGCCATGATATTGATATTATTTTCCGGCATATCTTCTTTGACGATTTGGGTAACTTCATTTAACATATCAGCAAGTTCTTTTTGTATTAACGTCTCTAATGTTTCTTCTGATGTTTTACCTATTATCAAATCGACCTTACCATCTTTAAAGTTCTTAATTATTTTATCGGTTTTAGACTTAACTTTATCTAATAATTTACCCACTTTCTCACGCGCCTTATCACTTAAATCGGTGTCTGAAATGGAAAGACTAAATCCGTATAAAGATAAAATTTCAATTGAAAGTTTTGACATGTTAAACAGGAATTCCTTAGCATAAACATGCCCATACTCCTTATCGATGTAATCAAGTATCTTACCCTTAAAAGCCGCAAGTCCTCTTTCATCTATTGTACCTTTAACCAACTGACCATCTTTAATTACTACTTCATCGCTCTTACCCTTATACTCGAAATTAAGATCATCAGGTAAAAATAAGGAAAATATTTCTTTTCCCGATAATGTTTTTTTGTTAGGAATTTCTATGTCAGGATCACATGCTCTTACTATATTTACAACATCTTTACGTTTGAATTTTTTATCCCCATTGGTCAAAATATAAAATCCTGTTATATAATCATTTACAACCCCTATTATTGGTCCACTAAATCTAGGACTTCTGATTTGAGTGGTAACTGAAGCTAGAAGCTCGGTCTCGGTTTGCGACTCTTTGGTCTGAGGGACATGTATATTCATCTCATCCCCATCAAAATCTGCGTTATAAGGAGGACAAACAACTGGATTTAGTCTGAAAGTCTTGTAAGGCATTACTCTCACTCTATGACCCATCATACTCATTCTGTGAAGTGAGGGTTGTCTGTTGAAAATTACCCAATCACCATCACTTAGTTGTTTTTCTACAGTATATCCGGGTTCAAGTTCTTCTGCTATCTCTTTTTTATTGATTTCCGATAGTTTCTTTCTTCTACCATCAGGTCTTATTATGTAATTAATAGTTGGCCAATTAGGATAATTCTCTACTAACTCTTTTAGATATTCTGAATTCCTCTCTTCCACGACAAGAGGTATTGTTAGTTCCCTTGCAATCTCTAGAGGAACACCAATCTCATCTATATCTAACATAGGATCTGGGCTAATTACGGTTCTTGCAGAAAAGTCCACTCTTTTCCCAATTAAATTGTGTCTAAATCTACCTTCCTTCGATTTTAATCTTTGTGTTAAAGTTTTCAATACTCTCCCTGATCGATGCCTAGCTGGAGGGACACCAGAAATTCCATTGTCTATGTAAGTCGCTACATGATACTGTAAAAGTTCCCATAGGTCTTTGATTATAAAATCAGGCGCTCCTAAGTCTATATTCTCCCTTAATCTTTTGTTTATCCTTACTATATCCACCAATTTATGAGTTAGATCGTCCTCAGATCTCTCACCTGATTCTAATGTAATAGAAGGTCTCATGGTCACAGGAGGTACTGGAAATAAACTTATTATGAAGTGTTCGGGTCTAGTATTTCTTATCCCCATATAAGCCAAATCTTCATCCGATATATTTTCTAATCTTTTTCTAACTTCTGTCTGGGTTAGTGTTTTTCCACCTTCGAGATGAGTTGTTGGTTTAATGAACTTGATTTTCTTTTGTTTTTCATTACAATATGGACAGGTTGTTTTGGAAAGTCTTCTCAATTTTCTCAAGGATTTTTTACTTTTTCTAAATTTATCTAACCTCTCTTCAGTAACAAGTATCCTATTACACTTCCTACAAGTTAACCTAAGGATATTGTATATTAGTTTAGCATAATTAACATTCACCACTGGTCTCGTGAGCTCCAAATAACCAAAGTGACCCGTACATTCACCAACTGAACCCCCACATCTTCTACATCTCAGCCCAGGATCAATTGTTCCTAGTCTTGGATCCATCAAACCTCCTTCAACTGGATACCCTTCCTGATCATACAAATCAGTCTTACTTATTCTAGCTGCTGCCATTTTCTTGATAACTTCTGGCTTCATAACCCCGAAAACTATTTTATCTATCATTATCTCATTCCTCTTTTACAACTATTTTTGGATGTATTAACATACTCTTTAGCTCGTCTAAAAGAAGCTTGAAAGCATAAGCCATTTTAACTTCAATAATCTTAGAATCTCCACAAACAGGACAGAATTTTTTGTTTTTTATTTTATCATAAACAGCTGGTAAACCACATTCTTTGCATATCGGAATCTTTGTCTTGTCTGCATCAAATCTTTCTTTGAGTAATAGAGAACTACCATGAGCGATTAAACAGTCCTTCTCCATCTCTCCTAATCTAAGTCCTCCTCTCTTAGATTTTCCTTCTGTAGGTTGCTTTGTCAATAAAGTGACAGGTCCTCTGGATCTTGCGTGTATCTTATTTGAAACTAAGTGATCTAATTTCTGGTAAAAGACGCTTCCAGCAAATATATTATTCTTGTACTTCTCACCTGTATCTGCATTATAAAATGAGTCTTTCCCATTCTCGTTAAATCCGTTTTCTTCTAATTTCTCTCTTAAATCCTTCTCTGAAACAGGATGAAAAGCAGGACTCATTATCCTTTCACCTTCTAAAGCAGATACTTTACCCGTCATTATTTCTAAAAGTTTTCCCATAGTCATCCTTGATGGAATTCCGTGGGGATCAAATATTATATCCGGAACAACTCCTTGTTTTGAAAATGGTAAATCTTCTTGAGGAATAATTAAACCAATAACACCTTTCTGACCGTGCCTGCTCGCAAACTTATCACCTATTTCTGGTTTTTTCAAATCTCGAACAACCACCTTGACAAGTCTATTTCCTCCCTCGCTCTCAGTTACGAAAACCCTATCAACTATCCCTTGCTCACCATGTCTTAACTTAACAGATGTCTCTCTGAGATTTTCCAAATCGGTAATAAATTGATCCGGACTTCCTAAGAATCTTAAAGGTGAGGTTTTACCTATTACAACCTGCTCGTTCTCCAGTTCTGTTTCAGGATTAACGATTCCATCTTCTGGTAAATGTTTGTAAGCATCCTCTCCTCCGTATCCCTTCACACCAGGTTCTGGAACGCCTATAATATCCTCCTGACCACCCATGTACCTTTTTTCCTCAGCTTCATAAGATCTGAAAAGATAGCTCCAAAACAAACCTCTTTCTATCGCGGACTTATTCATGATTACTGCGTCTTCTATATTAAAACACTTGAATGGCATTAAAACCACAGTTGTGTTATGTCCACCAGAATGAGTTTCGTGTTGAAGGACATCGTCTATATGAGTTTTAACCAAGAATTTTTGGGGGTAAACAAGAATATTAGTTTTTGTGTCAACTCTCTTCAGAAAATTCGTAGAGAACATACCAATTGCCTGTCCAATCATCTTAGAACCAAAATTTACTCTGTCACCACGATTGAATTCAGGAAAAGGAACAAAGGCAGTTGATATGCCAAAAATGACCAAAGGATCAAGTTCAAGATGTGTGTGTTCTTTTGTGAGGTTCTTAGGCTTGAGAGCTACATAAGCATTTTCTTCTTCCTCCGCATCCAAATACTCAATAATACCAGTGTTGATTAAATCGTGCCACTTCATTTCTCCCTTCTTTAATTTTTCCAAGTGTTCTCTCGTTAACTTGGGTTTACCATCTTCAACCACGATTAATGGTCTCCTTACCCTCCCAGGATCAGTGACTATTTTTACCTCGTTAAGATATTCCAAATGAGAAATATTGATTTGATTAGGTACTTTTCCTGCTCTTCTTTTTTCTCTTAAATCATCTACTAATTTATCTGGTTCATCGGTGTCCCCGACATATCTACCATCAATAAATATCTCTGTCATGGTTTACCACCCATATTTTTCTTAACATAATCAAACAGTAATTTCCTATCCTTTTCAGCTAAACCTGTTGTTACCCTAGCCATTATAGCCAAGTATTTTCTTAAACCAATTGTTGCTCCTTCTGGTGTCTGAGATGGATCTATTCTCCCCCAGTGTGTGGGATGTAATTCCCTTGCTTCAAAGTGTTCCTGAGTTGGTGTTAGTGGAGATAGGACATTCCGAATGTGAGATATAGTTTTAACAAAACTATCTCTTTCTAACCTCTGAGAAACACCAGTTCTCCCACCTACCCAAGAACCTATAGCTATTGCTGAGACTATTTGGTTTGTTAAAACATTTGATTCGACTATAGAAGGCAAAGGTGGGAATCTTCCTCTTTTCGTAAGTTTTTGATAATTATAATTTATCCTAGTTATTAGGCCCCACTTGCCAAGTAAAATTGATCTGAATAGAATCTCTAAAAGGTCGCCAACTAGTCTTATTCTCTTGTTGGAATAATGATCTAAATCATAATCAGGTATCTTGTCAAGGTTGGATTGAATTATTTTCTCGATGGCTTTTGCCAAGAATTCTCCTTTTTCGTATCTATTCTTTTCTTTCTGTCCCAAATGAGGTAGTAAGTATCTATCTATAATTTTCTCAGCCCTTGCTATCCTATACTCTTTTTGAGGTATTTTTAGATGAGCACCTATTTCTTCTATCGCCTCCTCAACTGTTGAAGAGTCAGTTTCAAATAGATTTGAATAGAATTCCTGCTGTACTTCTGGATCATCAGATATTTTTTCTATTATTTCTTTGTCAGATTCTAGCCCCAAAGCTCTCAGAAGAATAACAACTGGAAGCCTGTTAATGTTAGCAAAGTTGATCCTTATTATTCCATCCGTCTTTCTTTCAACTATGTGTCTTTGAACATAACCATCTTTTGAAGAATGTATACGAGCGTTTTCTGTTATATTTGATAAGCTTGAGTCCTCAATAATAATCCGGTTAGGGCATATCTCTTCTATTAAAACTAGGACCCTTTCTGTACCATTAATGATAAAGTATCCTCCAGGATCGTCTGGATCTTCGCCAGCTTCTATAAGTTCTCTTTTACTCATACCTGAAAGAGGACACATCTTAGATTTAATCATAACAGGTAAATCACCGAAATTTACATACATTGTTTCACTTTCTATCCCATTTAAAACAGGTGTCATTTCAATATACATTGGTGCTGCGTAACTGAGATCCCTCATCCTAGCCTCTAAAGGAAGTATTTCTCTTATAGAACCATCCGCCTCTTTTACTGACGGTCTTCCTATTTTAAACTTACCGAGTTTTATCTTGAAATCTCCTATATCAGGAACCTCTGGCTTAATTTCTTTTATTTCCTTTATAATTCTAGGTATTCTTGACTCGATGAACTCATTGAAAGATTCTAACTGAAAATCTATAAATCCCTCTTCTTTTACAAATGATTCTAACAATATTTGAAATCCTTCTAAATCGTTCTTTTTTAAATTAGATACCTTCTTTTCCTTTTGTTGGATTTTAGACGACTTCAACTCATCACCAAAATAGAAGCGCCCTGGACGGGATTTGAACCCGTGTCCCGGGAGTTCTCCCACTTAAAGTGTTGACAGTCCCGGATTCTACAACATTTTAAATCATTAAATGTTTTGATAGACCGAGCTACACTACCAGGGCAGATTAGGTTAAAACAGAATTTTGTAGTTTGTTTTTGGGAGATCAATAAACAACACCGGGGTAATTATTAAATAGTTGGCAACGTCCTGGATTTCCCGCCAATGGCAGTACACCCCAGATCACTAGAGGTCTTAATTACCGTGTTCGGATGAGAACGGATGTTTCCCCTCTGTTTTGGTCGCCAACTCTAATACTATATACCATCATCTATTTAAATCTAATCAATATCGTGTATTTTTAGGAAATAAGATATAAATGTTTTATTTCTCTTAAAAGAAAGGTCAATCCCCTCGGCCGGGGTTGAACCAGCAACCTCACGGTTTCTACGAACGCTTACTGGTGATGAATGCAAAACAGCAAACATCTACAGCCGTGCGCTCTACCATTGAGCTACAAGGGGTTATTACTTATTAGAAATAGTGGTAAGATTATTTAACTTTTCCCGTTATTGAAATTGATTTTGAGACAACTCTTCTGTTTCTTGTTACTTTTCCCTTGTATGTGAGATAAGATTTAGGTAATTTTAGCTTACCAATAACATCAATCAAAGGTTTAATCTTGTAGGTTAGAACTATCTCTTCTCCTGATTTTAGCTTTTCAATATGCCATTTCAGCTCAGTCCCAGATGATTTAACATTAATTTCAGGTTTTCTTGTGTCAAATTTTCTTATAACCTTGGCTATTGGTGGAACAGTATCTTTTACAATTACATCTTTTATTGTCCCTCCCCTTCTATTCTTCACATGAAGTGTTATTTTCAGTTCTTCCTCTCCCGATAAAACTCCCAAAAACTTCTTCTTTAACATCGGCTTGCTGAGATATTCGTAAACCAATATTACCAAAAGTGTGAGTGTTAAGAATGTTATAAAAACATTGATGAATCTCAATTTGTACCTGATTATTTTTGTTTGTCCTGGATCTAAATCCTTAATTTTCCAAGTGTATATAATCCTGTTCTCTTTTTCTTGTTCTGTATCTGGTTCTGTTTCCGGATAAAAGAAGTATTTGGTTATTTGCGGTAAAGATTCTTCAACAGTATATTCGGAATCTGGGACATTACCTGTGTTTGTGACCTCAATCGCTGTTGCTGTGTAGAAAAACCCGTAATCTCGTGTTTCATGTTTACTAATCTTAAACTTCTTGTTAATCTCAAAGTTGTCCCTCTCTTTATCCAGTAAATTATTCAAATTATCTTTTAATTCAACTTCAACAAAATAAGTACCATATTCCTGTAAATCATTGACATCATAAAAAGTCTTGATTATTTTAACACTTTTCGGGTTCAAGTCTACGGTCTCTTCGAATTTTTTAATTGTACTTCCGTCTGTCAGGATTTTTGTGGTTAGATATACTCGGGAAGATTGTGTTTTGTGTAAATTTGTTATAACTGATTCTATACCCAAACTCTGGCCAGGATCAACTGATTCCTTATCCAACTTTATCTCGGATATAAAAAGGTTAGCTTTCCTTTTAACAGTCAAAAACAGAGAATCCGTGCTCGTTCGGTTTGTATTCAAAGACCGAGTTGTAATACTAAAAACTATTGTCCCTTCTTCGGCATCTTCTGGTGGTGTGATAAAAACTGGTATTTTTTTGGTCTCATCGGGGTCAACTGTCACCCAATATTTCTCAAGTCTTACCCATTGAGTAGGCCAGATAGTGATGTATACTGTGTCTCTTTGATTTCCTTCATTTTTAATCGGGATATTGACCTCATTTGTTTCCCCAGCATGGATAATCACAGTAGATTCTGGAGAGAAAATCTTGATATCTTCAGCAATAGCGATACTCGAAATAAATGCAAGAAGTGCGAGTAAAGTAAAAACTAGTGTCTTTTTTTTAAGCATAGTATCTATAAACAAATTTATTTTTAAACAATTAAAAGTTTCTTACTCTTTAGTTTTTTTGAAAAAATTCTTTACTTTATCACCGAAATTAAATTTCTCTTTTTCTACTGATTCTCTTTCCTTTTTTAGTTCTTTAAGTCTTCTGGACAATTCATCTATTTGTTGATCTAATGGTTTCCAATGGTACCTACCTTTTCTACTGTAATCCATGAACCAAGATATCTCTTTTCCATATTTTTCTTCCCAAGTTAATCTTTCGAATGATACTCTGTTAGTTTCGTGTGCTTCTTTGTAAGATAATGGGAATCCGAGTGTTATCATAGCAACCGGTCTTACATCTTCTGGTAATTGAACTATACTTCCTACTTTATCCTCTTCAAATGCACCAATCCAACAAGCACCTAGTCCGAGATCATGAGCCATCAAAAGCATGTTTTGGATGCAAGCTGCAGTGTCTTGAAGAGAATAAACTTCTTTCCCTCTTTCTCTATACTTTAATCCTATTTTTTTCAGATTTGCTACTACTACTATTACCACTGGTGCTTCTTCAACATGTTCCTGTCTTAAAGCGGCTTTAGATAATTTTATCTTTTTTTCTCTGTCTCTTACAATAATAAATTCCCATTCCTGAGTATTGCCTGCAGAAGGCGCATAAGTACCTGCGACTAGAACCTGTGCTAGTAATTCGTTAGGAACATCTTTTTTGTCGTAATTTCTTACTGATACCCGAGATTCAATACAATCAAAAACATCCATGATTAGAATTAGATTTGTGAGGTATTAAATTTTCAGGATACTACCAAAAACTATTAACCTCTAAGAAAAACAATAATTAACCATGAAATATTCCACACTAGTTGATACCTACGAAAAACTCGAAAAAGAATCTGGAAAACTTAAAAAAACAGAAATACTAGCCAAATTACTTGAAAAAACACCCACAGAATTATTGCCACAAATAGTTCTACTAGCATCTGGAAAAATATTTCCAACCAAATCCGAAGAAAAAACAGGTATTGCTAACAAGATGATGATCAAGACCCTATCAAAAACAATAGGTCTAACAGAAAAAGAAGTGACAAAAAAATTCCGAGAACTTGGTGATCTAGGTACGGTCGCAGAAAAATGTGTGGAAGGAAAAACTCAATCCTCATTACTCCAAAAAGAATTAACAGTAAGTTTAGTCTTTGATAATCTCCAAAAATTATCCCAAATAGAGGGACAAGGTTCTCAAGACAGAAAAATGAATCTAATTTCAGAATTACTAACATCATCAAAACCCAAAGAAGCAAAATACATCGTAAGAACCGCACTTGAGACCTTAAGAATAGGTGTTGCCGAGGGTATAACTAGGGACGCAATCTCACAAGCCTTTGGAGTAGATAAAAAAAATGTAGAAAGAGCTTGGTTCTTAAACCCTAACTACGGAAAAATCGCGAAAATAGCTAAAGAAAAAGGAGAGGGGGGCTTACAAAAAGTTAATCTAACAATAGGAAATCCTTACATCGTAATGTTGGGTGAATCTGCTAAAACACTTGAAGAAGCTCTGGAAAAATACGAAAAACCGATAATAGAGTACAAGTATGATGGTGTAAGAATAGAAATACACAAGAAAAAAGACCAAATAACACTTTTCACCAGAAGATTAGAAGACGTTACAAATCAATTCCCTGACTTAGTTGAATTAGTCAAAAAGGGAATCAAATGTGAAGAATGCATCGTAGAAGGAGAATTAATCGGTATTAATCCTGAAACCAACAACCCAATCCCATTCCAACAATTGTCTCGGCGTATACAAAGAAAATATGAAATCAAAAAAATGACCAAGAAAATACCAATAAGAATGTACTTGTTTGACCTTGTTTTTGTCGACGGAAAAAGTTATCTAAACGAGAATTACAAAAAAAGAAGGGGAAAATTGGAAAAAATTATTGAAATGACCAAAGACAAGTTTGAATTGTCACAAAGTCTTGTCCCAAAAAATCTTGAAGAAGCAAAGGAATTCTACCAAAAAGCATCAATGGAACAGGAAGGTGTGATGGTAAAGAATCTTGAAGCCGAATACCAACCCGGACGAAGAGTGGGACAATGGTTGAAAGTAAAGCCTATCCTCGAACCCCTAGACTTAGCAATAGTTGAAGCTCAATGGGGAACAGGAAAAAGGTCCAATTGGTTTGGGTCGTTCACATTAGCTTGTCTAAATGAATCCGATAAATATCTCCCTTGCGGAAAACTCGGCACTGGATTAAGTGATGAACAATTTGAAAAATTAACAAAGGAACTAAAAGATCTAGTAATAAAAGAATCGGGAAGAGAAGTAAAACTAAAACCAGAAACTATCGTAGAAGTTGGTTATGAAGAGATACAAAAATCACCAAAATACGAGTCAGGTTATGCATTAAGATTTCCAAGGTTGATCCGATTTAGGCCCGATAGAGATAAACCTAATAAACTTAAAAAAATTGAAAATCTGTATGAAAAGGACAGTAAAACAAACAAATAAGAAAAATAAATTAAACCAGATAGAAATAAAATTCATTCAAAGTTAAAAACAAACAAATAAATTCTTAAATGCTCAATCACTATTAAGTAATAAGGGGGTGTAACATGTTAGCCTCATCCGAAGTCATGGATGCATTGAAAAGTATTGGATTAAACTTATACGAGAGAAAACTATGGGTTGCACTTCTTGCCAAAGGTGTTGCTACGGCCGGAGAACTTTCGGCGGTTGCAAATGTCCCGAGATCAAGAAGTTATGATGTACTCCAAACGCTAGCTGATAAAGGGTTCGTGGTAGTCCAAACTTCTAAACCGTTAAAATATGTGGCAATAGCACCAGAAGAAGCATTAGAAAAATCGAAAGAGAAATTGAAAGAGGAATACGAAAGAGAAATTAATAGAATAGACAGACTTCAAGATTCCAAACTAGTCGGTGAATTAGAACAAGTACACCAAAAAGGACTACAACTAGTATTACCAGAAGACCTGACAGGGTCACTAAAAGGACGATATTCGGTTCTACAACAAACGGATAGTATGCTAAGAAATGCATCGGATTCAGTAAATATAGTAACAACACCTACAGGTTTGAATGAATTGTACGAGAACCAATTCAACATTCTTAAAAAACTAAAGAATAAAGGAGTTAAGATAAGAATCGCCACCAAAAAAGATGAGCGGTGTTCAGATGCGATTAAAGCTTTCTCAGGAATAGCAGAAATCAAAAATATCTCAGATATTAGAGTTCCTTTGCATGGAAATTTCTATGTTATTGATGGTAAACAATTATCAATGGGATTATCTGACCCTGAGAGTGTTCATACATCACAACAAATGATGTTTTGGACAAAATCTAATTATGCTGCAGAAAATCTTGGAAAACCTTTATTTGACCTCGTTTGGCACAATGCAACTGATATAAAAGCTCGTAGTAAAGCAAAGTAGCCTTTTTTTCTTTTCCTTTTTGTTTTGATTTAACCTACAAATATTGGTCTCTTTGAGAGTAACTTTGGTAATGAAAGTTTTTTGAATGGTTTCCCTTGAACTTGGTTCTGTATTTTTTCCACTAATTGTTCAAAGTTCATTTTAACTTCTTCACTTTCCTTTGATCTTATTCTAACAGTGAACTCATTTCCTTTTTTCTCTCTTTCACCTACAACCAGAATAAATGGAACCCATTCTAATTCTGCATCTCTGACTTTTTTTTGTACTGTTAGTGATCTATCATCCACATCAACTCGGATGTTATCTTTCTCGAACTTAACCGATACTTCTTCCGCAAAGTCCACATAATCCCCAGAAACCGGTATAAGTCTTACTTGTGTTGGTGATAACCAAAGTGGAAATTCTGGGGTTTCACCTGATTTCTCTTGTAGATATGCTCTTTCTAACAATGCATAAATATCCCTTTCTATTGCCCCACTCGGGGAACAATGAAGAATTATCACATCATTTTTCTTACCTTCCTCGTCTATGTATTCTATCCTATATCTCTTAGCGTTCTCAATGTCTATCTGATCGGTTGACAAAGCTGAGCATTTATCTAAAGCGTCCACAATATTAAATTCGTACTTCAGAACAAAGTAAAATGCCCTTTTATCCCATATTTCTATCAAAGCCGGTTTACCATGAAGTTCCATTAGTAAGTGTATCAGGTCTTTGTGATCATTATAAAATTCCTTTGTGAATCTTATTGCTAGTTCATATTCTTCCCTATCAAAACCAATTCCCTCTAAAGTTTCCTGACACATCTTGAATCTTTTCTTGAATTCTTGTATAGCTTGAGGTATATTTTCACAGAACGCATGAACATCGGGCATGGTGAAAGCTCTTAGCCTCCTTAAACCTGCTAATTCGCTCTTCCTTTCTCTTCTGAAACTGTACCTAGTTAACTCGTATAACCAAACTGGGAGGTTCTTGTAGGAAATTGTCATATTGTTTGCCATACAAAACTGACCAAAACATGCACTGAAACGTGCGAAGAATTCTTTATCTCCGGATTTAATGATGTACTGTCTTGCTGGGAATTTGTTCAGATAATCCACGGCCGCAGGATGATTTACACTGTACATTAATGGTGTCTCAACCTCCATTCCTCCATACTCAATTACTTTCTGGGTTACAAAGTCTTCTAGTAATGATTTGATTAATCTTCCTTTAGGATAAAATCTTAGATTTCCTGAATCACTTGCATCTTCATAGTCAGCAATCTCCATCTCCCTCATCATCTTGATGTGTGGTGGTGCAACCTTAACTTCCCTACTTTTAGCAATTTCATACTTGGCAAATTTTTCTAAATTTTTGTATTTTTTGAACTCAAAATCTCCACCCGCGACTAGTTTTTTGTTTTCCATCTTTATTGGAATTAATTTTCCGTCTGGTTTCATGACATGCCAATGTGACTTAATTTTCTCTTCTTCTTTTAATGCCTTTGAAATCAATTCTTCTTCCTCTTTTTTAACCCCCTCAGAAGTTATAGTCTTAGCTTGTTCAGCTAAAGGATGTCCTTTGATCCTAAGCTCGAATTGTTTGTTCCAACCAAAAGGTGCTCGATAAACTTTCAATCCCAGTCTTTTTCCTTCAGACTCCATGACTTTTACTACTTTAACCGCCTTGTAAGGATTCAGTAAATTACTACTAAGATGGGCAAAAGGATAAACAATAACTTCTTTACATTTAATGATATCTAGACTATCTTTAACCTCTTTCATCGCCTTCTTGGCAACCGCAGAATCATCTCCCTTTTCAGCCGCAGTAAAAACAACCACAACATCTTCATACCTTTTTTTCTCTTTATCCGACTCTTCAGCCATTTCTATTTCTTTTTCTATTGGTTTGTATTCTATATAATCAACATGGAGTTGAAGTATTCTCATTCATTTACACCTCTTCAATTATTTCTTAATTATACTTAAATTATATTCTAATTGCCTCAAGTAGATTTGGTCTACCTGGGCCTTTGTTGCTTACAACTACTTCTATGTCTTTATCTTCAATGAAATCAAAAACGTGAGAGTTAGATCTGGAATAAACATACTTAGAGAAAGATATTTTTTCTATGTCGGAATTTCTTTTGAGAATCTTCTTGATTAGTCTAACGCTGGCAAACTTTCTTAAATGAATGATCTTAACCGCAGGAGAGATTTTTTGGACATCTTGATAACTAGAAATAGACAAATGTTTTACATTCCCCTTGTCCGATATTCACCTGACATCATCATCACTTAGGTTTTTAGTTGTAGGTTTAGGTTTAAATAGCTTGTGGAAATGTCACTGGTCCATATACCACAATTGAGCCCCTTCAGTCAAAGTCTTAGAAGCTTCTTTTAGTCCTTTATCCATGAACTTGTACTCGCCCTTTTTGGCTTCTTTGATAAATTTTTTGTTCTTCAATCTATTCAGTCCTCTGACCACATATTTCCTCTTGGATCTGGCAAATTTCTCAGTAATTTTACCTTTATGAACAGTTTTTTCTTTAGATCCCTTAGTAAGCATAAGCATTCCTAATAGCAAGGTTTTATCTAACTCTGTTTTACTCATTGGCATATACAACATATGTTATTTTATAAATAAATAGTTTTTTGAGGGGTTTTAATAAATAATAAGGTTAATAAGATGCGTTAAATATTTAAAGAAGTTTTTTAGTATAGTTTAATACAGAGAAGTGATTGAATTGGGGAATAGAACCAGTTTCACAGATGATATCGTTTACAGTTTTGTTTGTAATAACCCAGGAATGTGTACGTATAAAATAGCGAAAAAGTTAAAGATGACTGGGGGTAGAGTGAGATACGCGTTAAAAAAACTCGAAAAAGCGGGCCTTGTGAAATTCAAGTATGAACATACTAGTAGGACCAAAAAGTTGTGTTATCCGGTAGATGCATGGGAATTAGTACCAGAGGGATGGAAATCGAATCTTAGGAAGTTAGTGAAGAATTTGAAAAGTGATTAACTTACATCCTCAACACTAGCATTATTCAACTCAACAATATCTTTTGGTTTAATTTCAAGAAGTGAGGTATTAGTCCCTCCGCCACCAAAAGTAGTCTCGAACTCCAGAATTTTCTTATCAACTATCACTCTGTCAACATTCTCATAACAACAAGGAGGAGTAGCACCAGGATCATAACCACTGTACCTGTGAACTTGTTCAAACGGACATATTTTTACCCTACCTTGAACTAATTTCTCCACTTTTTTGGTATCTAACCTAGAATTACCAGGAATAATACATACTATTGGTTCTTCTCCGTCCACAAGACAAACAAGTGATTTAGTTATTCTTTTGAGTGGTATTCCTGTTTTTGCTGCTGCGTCCGCTGTATGTACGGTAGAATCTTTTTTGTGGATTTTATACCATATTTGGTCATCTTCGAGGTATTTTCGGAGTGATTTTTGATTTAGCATGGTTAATGTTTAGATTGTTTTAGAAATAAATGTTGATGATTATTGTATTCCCATTGCACTTTCGACTGCCGCTGTTAAATCTGGGGGTAATGTTCCTCTTTTAACCAAATATTCGTTTGCACCTAATTCTTTCGCTCTTTTTTTTGTTTCATTACCAGCGATAACAGAATATACGAGTATTGATAAATTGGGGCATAACTCTCTAGCTTCCTCTATAAACTCAAGACCAACATATTCTTCCTTCTCTCTACTATATCTTGGGTCATCTGGCATTATCAAAGCTGCGATTAAACAATCATATTCACAATTCCTAGAATTAAGAACTTCATAACCAGCTCGACAGGTTAATCTCGTATCTACTTTATACCCACTTCTCTTGATATCTTTGGTAATTCCTCTAATAGCCATTGCGTCCGTATCAACCCAAAGAATTCTTCCTGACATAACCCACCTTAGGAAAATTTTTACCAATATACAGATAAAAAATGGATCGTTTCAAGAAATAGAAAAAAGGTCGCTAAATATTTTAAGGGATAAATGTTAACAAAGTTAAGTAATTATTGGTGGTGAAGAAAATGAAAAGAGTAAGTTTAGTGGGATTTGATGATTTTGGAACTGAAACTATAGAGGATATTAAAAGAAAAATAAAACCATTAATCAACCGATACGACAAGATATTCGGTACTGATAAAATCCAGAGTTTTAGGTTGGCATTAAAGACATTCAAAAAAGACGGTGGGAAAGATATGCATGAACTTACCATGTCCTTAAACACAACTAAAGGTAATTTCCGGGGCAAAAAACAAGGGTGGGAGTTATTGTCACTGGTAGACGAAGTGGAGTCAGTTCTGGAAAGACAAATAAAAAAGATGAAAGGAAAAATGCTCGAGCAAAGAAAAGGCAGAAATGCTTAAATTTTAATTTGTTTTATTCCTATTTAGTTTTTGAATAGTCCCGAATAGTCCCGTAGAGAGTTTAAATCTCGCGGAATCTAGTGGTCAAGGATAGGAGCCTTTGGAGCTCTTGACGCAGGTTCGAATCCTGCCGGGACTATATTTTTAACTTCTAAACATTAACTCATTGTTATGGACAAAGACCTTCAAGAGACTTGGGATATACTAGCCGATTCATGGAATAATATCCGTGCATGGCCTTATCCTGAAGTTAAAGAATTTACTGAAACTATAGATAAAGGTCTAGTCGTAGATGTAGCCTGCGGTAACTGTAGAAATCTTCTTCCATTCACAAAAAAAGGTCTGTCCTGTATAGGTATTGATTTTTCGAAGGGGATGGTTAGAGAGGCAAAAAAATACACTAAAAGAAAGGGAATGAAAGTTAATCTTATTCTCGGTGACTTAACAAAATTACCACTAAAAGAAAACGTAGCTTCCACGGTCATTTACACGTCTAGTATAACACACTTGAGAACAAAAAAAGAAAGGTTAAAATCATTGGAAGAGACTAAAAGAATAGGAAAAAATAATTTTCGAATGATTCTAAGTATCTGGAACCGTTGGCAATTGAAATTTCTCTGGAAATTACTCAAAGCCTTCCTCTTCAGTAAATATCCCAATGTCTACGTTGACTGGAATTACCATGGTGTTATTCATAAAAGGTTTTATCACTTGTATAGTAAGACTGAGATGTTGAAAGATTTGGAAAAAGTTGGATTAAAGTCGGAAAAGATGATTAAAGATAATCATGGTGGAATATGGTTCTGGGTGAGAGGATGAATAAACAATGGGAAAATGTGTTCAACAAAGAGGGGAAGATATTTGAAAAACCACACGATGATATGAAAAAAATTTCAAAAGAGTTAAAGAAAAGAAATGTTCAAAAGATACTTGACTTGGGTTCGGGGAGTGGGAGACATTTAATTTATCTTTCAGAACTAGGCTTTGAGGTCTTTGGAATAGATATTTCAGAAACTGGGATTAAGATGTCAAGAGATATGCTGAATAAAAAAGGGTTGAAAGCTAATTTGAAAGTAGGAAATATTTATGATAGATTACCCTATACAGATGAATTCTTTGATTCAGTTATATCTGTCCAAGCCATGCATCACTCAAACATTGATAATATTCGAAGTTTAATAAAAGAAATTGAGAGAGTACTTAGACCAAAGGGGGTTATATTCATAACAGTGCCAAAAACGAAGAAGAGTCAAAGAAAGACTAAAAAATATAAAGAAATAGAACCTAGAACATTCGTCCCGTTAGATGGGTGGGAGAAAGGTCTACCACACTTTCTTTTCAACGAAGGACTGATAAGAAAAGAATTTTCTAACTTTAAAATAAATAAAATCTGGTTAGATTCAACTAAACATTATTGTTTTATGGGTGAGCTCAAATGAAATGTTCATTCTGCAACAATAAATCAATCTACTTCCGAAAAAATGAAGGACATCATTACTGTGAAGAACATTTCAACAGAAGCATCGAAAAAAGAGTGAGAAAAACGATTAGGAACAATAACTTAATCGATAAAAAAGACAAGATTGTGGTTGCTCTTTCTGGTGGTAAAGATAGTTCAACCGCACTTATTCTTCTGACAAAAATATTCAAAAATAATCCCAGGGTCCAAATAGACGCATTAACTATAGATCAAGGTTTTCCTCATTCAAAAAAAGAGATTAAAATCGGTAAAAAATTAACGGAAAAGTTAGAAGTTAAGTGCCATATATTCTCGATTGAAAAGGAATTTGGCGTGATACTAGAGGAATTGTTCGAAAAAAATCCTAATGAATCTCATTGTGCTATCTGTGGTGTTTTAAGACGGTACTTAATCAACAAAAAAGCAAGAGAATTGGGTTACAAAAAAGTTGTCACTGGGCATAATCTGGATGATGAGGCACAAAGTATTCTGATGAACATTCTAAAGGGAGATATGATGAGATTGGTAAGAGTAGGAGCTATTCCTATGATATCCAAAAACCCAAAATTCGTACCTAGGATAAAACCTTTAGTAAATGTTCCAGAAGAGGAAACCATTCTTTTTGCTAAAATTAATAATATCAAATATTCCAATAAAACCTGTCCCTACAGAAAATATAACAAATTAAGAGGAGAAACAATCAAATACCTAAATAACCTTGAAAGGAATTCTCCAGGGATCAAACATAGCCTTCTAAAAAGCACAATTAAATTAAAACCTTATGTTGAAAAACAATTCAAAGGAAGAAAAATAAAATTATGCGAAAAATGTAAAGAGCCCGCAAGCAAAAAAATATGTAAAACTTGCGAAGTACTTGGGGTGTACTGAAGTAATAAATGGTTTTAAACCAATAATAGATATTAGTGATAATAATGAGAAAAGATATTGAAGATATAAAACAAAAAATCTCCCCAGTACTGGAACGTCATGGTATTAAAAAGGTCGGGCTGTTTGGGTCTGTTGCTAGAGGTGAAATGAAAGAGGACAGTGATATTGATATTTTAGTGGAGATTAAAGAGCCTATTAGTTTACTCGACTTCATAAAAATTAAATTGGAAATTGAAAAAATACTAGGAAGAGAGGTAGATTTGGTCGAATATGACACAATAAAACCCCTTCTTAAAGAAAGAATTCTTAACGAGGAGATCAGGATTATATGAAAAGAGATTTGAGGGTTTATATAGAGGATATTCTAGAAAGTATTGAAAAAATAGAAGATTATATAGATGGGGTCACGAAGCATATTTTCTATGGTGAGACAAAAATTCAAGATTGTGTCTTCAGAAGACTGGAAATAATAGGTGAAGCAGCAAAAAGTATCCCCGATGATTTTAGGGAAAAATACCCAGAAATACCTTGGAAAAGTATAGCAGGTATGAGAGATGTCCTTATCCATGGATACTTTGAAGTGAAATTAGAAAGGGTTTGGAAGGTTGTGGAAAAGGACTTGCCTGACTTAAAGAGAAATATAATGAAAATAAGAAAGGAACTCAATGGAGAAGCTTGAATAAGAAATGTAAAGAGCCCGCAAGCAAAAAAATGTGTAAAACTTGCGAAGTACTTGGGGGTGTACTATCTTAGCGGGCTCTTTGAGCTTGAATTTCATCTATTTGTGACATCAGGAAATCAATTCTATCTTGCAAAAATTTGACTTTCTTAACGCTTTTTGCATTAAATAATTTATTCTTGGCATCAAATAATTGTTCTTGATAGAACCGTAACCTGTGGTACTCTTGACCATTCACACAATCACTATCACTATATAGTAGTACTACTATATAAATGTTACTACTATCAAAAGGGAAAATAGGGGAATGATTATGAAAAACCAAAAAGCTTGCAGGGAAATAATCGAGAAATTAATGATTTTAGAGAAGATAGACGATAGAGTAATAAATAAGGTAGCAAAGTCAATAGCCAAAAAGTACGGTTTAAGCGGTATTCCAAGCAAGGTAGATATACTGGGATTCTGTGACAAGGATGAGAGAAAAAAACTCAAACGACATCTTCAAACCAAACCCTCAAGATCGATTTCTGGGGTTTCTGTGATAACTGTGGTTGCTAAGCCTGCTGATTGTCCTGGTGAATGTATTTACTGTCCTCGGGGGACTAATGCTCCTCAAAGTTATACGGGATTCGAGCCTGCAATCCAACGTGGAAAAAGAAACAATTACGATCCTTTCCTGCAAACCAAAGACAGGTTAAACCAATACAAATTAACAGGCCACCCAAACGATAAAATCGAAGTAATAATCCTAGGAGGGACGTTTTTGGCACTAAATAAAGACTACCAAAATTGGTTTGTTAAACGGATTCTGGATGCTCTTAACGGGAAAGAAAGTGAAAACTTGGAAGAAGCTAAAAGGAGGAACGAATCTGCTGCACATAGGTGCATAGGACTGACTATCGAAACTCGTTCGGACTACTCTCACAAGAAAGATATTGACCAAATGCTGGATTTAGGGACTACAAGAGTGGAAATAGGGTTACAGTCAATATATACGGAAGTTCTGAAAAAAGTGAGACGTGGTCATGGGATTGAAGACACGGTTAAATCTACTAAACTTGCTAAGGATAGTTGTTTAAAAGTAACTTATCATGTTATGCCGGGATTGTTTGTTGATTATAAAAAAGACCTAGAGCAATTCAAAACGCTGTTCTCGGATGATAGATTCAAACCAGATTCTTTGAAGATTTACCCTGTTCTTGTGATGCTTGATACTAATCTGTACAAAATGTGGAAAAAAGGTGAGCATAAGCCACTCAATACCAAGCAAGGAGTTAAACTAATTTCTGAAGCCATGAAATACATTCCCAAGTACTGTCGTGTTATTCGTATTCAAAGAGATATTCCCACTGATCGAGTTGCTGCTGGGATTAAGAAAAGTAATCTGAGGGAGTATGTTGAGAAAGAATGTGAGAGGAAAAAAGTGAGGATTAAGGAGATAAGATACAGAGAGGTAGGTCATCAGATAATGAGAGAAGTAGAACCTGATCCTGATAAGATTGAACTTTGTCGGATGGATTATGATGCTTCTGGAGGAAAAGAAGTGTTTTTGAGTTTTGAAGATGTGGAGAATGATGTTCTGTTTGGATTTATTCGTCTTAGAATTCCTAGTGAACCGTTTAGACCTGAGATTGATGGTAAAACTGGATTGATTCGTGAGTTGCACGTTTATGGTTCCGCGGTGAAAATAGGTAAGAAGAAGGATAAAGCGTGGCAACACAAAGGATTTGGTAGAAAACTTCTGAAAGAAGCGGAAAAGATTGCTAAAGAGGAATTTGGGATTAACAAGATGATTGTTATTTCTGGGATTGGGGTTAGGGAATATTATAGGAAGTTTGGGTATGAAATGGATGGGACTTACGTTTCCAAGAATTTAGATTGATTTATAATATTTCCTTTAATCTTCCCCGTCCCCACTAAAGACTACATAAATTTCCCTAACAAAATTAGTTCTAAAGTTTTGCGTTTTTATGTTTTTATCAGTAATTCTATAACTTGATCAACACC
>CAYMPD010000002.1:0-27095 GCA_964392445.1 uncultured archaeon
TGATGCGAGTATTATTATGAATTCTTCAATACTTAATTCTTTACCTAGAGCTAGAAAAATCTCTTTTAAATCTTCTGGGCTTCATCCCAGTAATTAGGTTCTAACCAATAACTTAATTTAGCCTCTGATTCCAACTAATCACCTTCATCCCTTTCCTCATCCATTCTATTCCTATATCTAATATGAGCGGCTGTACAACTTGGGACGATATCTGTGAATGGTAATGATTCTTCGACTAATGATCCAATTGCTCCTGGTACATCATCATATGCAAGCCATATCCATGCTCCTTGGGCGGCTCCATACAAAGGATCAACCGGTCCCATTTCTATAAGTCCAATTCCATCTAATACCATACTTATTCCTAATTTTCTTCGGTCTGGTATTTCATAGACTCCGTTCCTGAAATCTCTCCCTCTACCCCTAATTCCCTGGATTCCCTGCCTAATTCTTTCTCCATAACCTCTATTTACGTCTTCCATTTACCTCACCTCCTAATAACTAAAGAGTAGTTACGATATTTATATATAATTAATATAAAATATATAATAAAGGTGATTTTATATAAAAAGAAAGGCAATAAAGTTCGCTTCCACTTATGTAGTATCCCTACCAATGTCATGGTCTAGAAGATTTGATATACCTGATAAAAGAGAGCTGACGGTCAAAGAAATGACTGATGGTTCTCTGAGGATAATACCTGGTGATCTAGAAATAAGACAGGAAGAAGTTAAAATTCCAATACTTAAAGACGATACAGGAGATGAAATCTACTACAAAATACTCCGAAAATATCTCGAAGCTTACAAAAAAATAATTCTGGTAGGTAATCTAACAGATAAACAAATGGATTTTATTCAAGTGATACATAGAAGAATTGTAGGATTGGAAGTAACCGAGCAGAAAAAAGATAAAATAATTCTAACAGATCTTCTCAAACCAGAGGATGTGGATTTGGATAAAGTCGTTAATCAGATGTTCTCGTTCATAATTGCAATGACTAATGATATAATCGCTCATATAGACCAAGGAAAACCGCCAAGAGATAAAATACTTGATAGGGACTCAGTTACTACTAGAAATCACAATTTGGCTTATAGATGCTGTACCATGGCTTTGAAGGATTCAATCTACCTAGGTAAACTCAAAAAAACAACCAAAGAAATACTGATACTCTCGAGAGTTATTCGTTATCTGGATATGATAGGTACAATACTTGTTGGGATTAGTTATCTGATAAACACAGAAATGACTGAGGGCATGAAAAAGTACCATTATAAAGCATTTGAAAAAGATGAGAAACTCGAAAAAAAACTAGGGAAATATCTCAAGAGATGGTTAAAATACTTCCGCTCAACAAAAAAAGTACTCAAGAAAAAAGATGTTAAAAAAGCTACAGAACTCTATCTCCAGAGATTCGATTACAGGTTTAGTTCAGATATTAAAGAAGTTAAATCCACGGAACATCTAACAAACACAGTTGATCTTACCGAACAGTTGACAAGGATGAGTTCTTTGATACTTAGAGATTTTATGATGTATTGATTTAACCAACCCAATAATTAATTATTTATATAAGAAAGTATAGTATTTCTATATAAAATATATATAAAGGTGATATAATGCCTATGATAAGTGTTGATATAACTAGTAAAATGAAAGAAATGACGAATGAGTTAATTAAGAGTGGTTATTATACCTCACAATCTGAAGCTATCAGAGATGCGATTCGTGAGTTGTATTTTAACATACAAGAAAAGAACAAAAAAACTATCACTCTTGAAGAAGCAAGAAATATAGCCGGAAAAATCACAAAAAAAACTGGTAAAACTCTATCTCAGGCCGTTATTGAATCAAGGGACGAATAATGAAAATATATTTTGATTCTAGCGGATTTATCAAATATTTTGGCAAAGAAAAAGGAACTGAAAAGATAATAGAAATAGTAGAAGAAGCAAAGAAAAATAAAGACCTTCTAGTAAGTTCCTCTTTGATGATACCTGAAATTATAGGTGGTTTTGATAAATGGTACAGGCAAAAATTGATAACCAAATCAGATTTTGAGAAATTGGTAAAGATTTTCTTAGATACTTTGATAAAATTAGTTGAAGATGGTACTATGAAATTCATACTTCTGGAGAATTATCAGGTAATCAATAACATGGAAGTCCTAATAAAGCATCATTTTGGTGGATGCGATCTTATTCATTTAAATTCTGCAATGGCTTCTGATTGTGATCTTTTCGTTGCTTCTGACAAACAACTTTGTAGTGGAGCTAAAAATGTTAAATTAAAGGTTTTGAATCCTGAAAAATAGTTTCTAATCTAGAAAAACGTTAATTATAATTTTCGAACAGTTATCCAGAATGAGTTCTTTGATACTTAGGGATTTTATGATGTATTGATAACCAGATATTCAAATAAAAAAGTTCTACCATCAAAAATAATTAATCTAATTCACCAATAATTATCTATGCCCTTACCAGGAATTTGCCAAGGCTGTCAAAAAATCAGTTATGGTCTACGAATATGTACTTACTGCGGCTCTAGAGTTTGTCCTGGATGTCTGGAAGGTAGGGAAACGCCTTGCAAATTATGTAAAAAAGAAGAAAAAGAATAAGATTTTAACTAGAAATCCTTTCCATATGTTTCTTAACAACCTCCAAATCCTCATTTTCATGAAGATGCAGATACTTTTTACTGCTTAAATGTCCAGATATAAGTCCTCTTTTTACCAGTTGTGGGAAAACGTCCTTTTCCAGACTAGAACCACCATAACTAAGGATTTCAGGTTCTGTAACAAATATTCCAGAGAAAAACACGTAGGATTCAGGCATTTCGGGTTTTTCACTAAATTCCACTATCTTATCCCCCTCCATCTTAACTGTACCGACCTCGTTTCTAGTTATCGCCGAACTTGATATAAGCAAAGTAGTTATTGCTTTTTGTCTCACATGATCCCTCCAGAGGGTTTTCAGGTTTATCTCATTGAATATGATGTCACAGTAAACGACCAAAAACGTCTTTTTTATCTTTCCTCTTAACAATTTTAGTGTTTCCGCTGAACCTTTCGTTTTCTTTTCCTCTACAAAATTAACATTTACACCATAACTTTCTCCATTACCAATTATTTTGAATATCTTTGTCAGTATAGGTCTTCTTGCAACTATGAAAATATCCTTAAAACCACTTTCTCTCAGTTTTTGAACCGAAAGTTCTATTATACTTGTCCCATTTATTTTCAAGGTAGGTTTAAGTGTCCCATTTATTTTCAGATGTTTGTCTCCTCCTCCAGCAAGTATAACTGCAGGTTTGTTATCACCCAGAGATTTATTTACCAAAAATTCAATTGCCTGTGATCTGTTTCTTATAGATATACCGTTAACCATTGAGTCAACTTCCTTCAAAGTCCTCTCATTCATCGTAATAGAAATCTTCTTCTTCATACCTCAATTATTGAAATTTCACATACTTAAATTTATTTCTATTATCGTATAAAGTATGATAAAGGTAGTATATTTATACTCGTGCACTAATAATAATATTAACCAAAAAGCAAAGTGGAGATAAACCCCACAGAGGTAATCTGATAATTTGCGTCTCCCAACTTTAGCTGAGAATTGGTTGCCAATTTTTCCTTTTTTTTGGAGGACTTCTATGACCGAATTAACAAATGATACCTTCAATGAGTTTTTACTCTCTAATAGGTTGTTCATTACACCAGACGATATAGGATTAGAATTCTCAGAAAATCTAGACGTACTAAGAGATCAGCTCCAGGTTTGTAAAAATTTAGCTTCAGATATAAGGAGAAGATTGGAGAGATTAAGTAGAGAACAAAGAGTGGGAATTTTTAGAAGAAAAATGAGAGCCAACGAACTTTTTGAGATTTTTGACAGTTTTAATGGGGGGGATTCTAGAGAATTTTTAGATTTAGAAGACGTTTCTATGACTATTGATTATAGGAATCCTGATAGAACATTCAAAATACCCCATACAACTTATAGAGTACTTTTTTCAAGATATCCTCCTATTTATTTGAAGGTTATGCCAAGATTTCGTTATGACGAATGTTTCATTGAATTTGCAGATACTGTCGGGATACCAAACTATTATCTTTGTGAATATTATGATAGAGACCCTATGACTTATTGGTTATTGATTGGTGAAGTCCCAGAAGCAACTAATTTACAAGAAGTACCTCCTACTGATCTCAACTTTTATCAGAATTCTATAATTAGAGGAATAGGGGAACAGTTAGCATTAATACATATATTATCGGCTGGAGATTTCGATTTTCTGGTCACCGATGGAAGAGTTGTAAGTATTGATCATGAATTTTTATTCAATGAAAAGGATTATTCAGAAACTGATGTAAAAAAGGGAAAAAGTGTTTCACATAATTTAAGGAGGTTTCCCGGCCCTATTTCTGGTAATTTGTTAGGTTTCATTGATGCCTATATGGAGGTTTGGGAAAGAGTCGAATCAAGGAAAGGAGAATTAGATGAGATTCTTTCAATCTATGAGAATCCAGCAGCATCCAATATAGTGGAGAGGACATTAGAAAGAGGCCCTATACAGTATTTAGATACCGAGTTATATTATATCTTGGATTGGAGAAAAAGAGAAACATATTTTGACTACTGGTTAAATGCCAATGACCCCTCCTACTTTATTGATGATTCAGATGATTTAGAGAGAAGAGCCTATTTTATATTAAATTCCAGAATTTATCCAGATGAAAGAAGAATGTGGGAACTAAGCTTAGATGACGATCTATTGGAAATTGGTTATAATTTAATTGAAAGAGGACTGGGAGAGAAAGAATTGAGGGAATTGAGGAGGAAAATCCGTCATCTTAATTTTGAAAATAGGAGAATATTTCAATCTTTAAGGGAAGTATACACTAACGGCTAATTTCTTTTCTAAAAATTTGATTTAATTTACCTGAAAATTTCATTTTTTTTATTAATTCTTTTGATTCCCTAGAACATCGATCATACATATAATTTATTTTGAATCTTGTTTTCTCTTTCCCCATACTTTTGTAATAGTACTCTATATTGTTTTCGAAGAAGGATAGACTATCGGCATCTCTTAGTATATTGGCATCTTCAGATCCACCCACTTCATGGGATAATACCAATTCTTTTACTTCTTTTACTGACTCTGGATAAAATCCATATTTTTTCATTAGTTCTGACATGATTTTAGCACTTTGCTTCGAATGATACAATTTGTATTCATCATAACTTTTAAAATTAGGAAAATTCTTTCTGGTACCTCTTTCTATGTCATGAGCCAAAGCTGCTATTTGAAGTTCTGTGGACGCATCCGGTTTGATTTTTAAAACCCAGTCTCTTGTATTTTCCGAATGACTAGGGTCTGTGGGAATAGGTGAAGTATTAATTATTTCTTTTATTTTAATTTTTAAAGATTTTAGATCCCCTTTTATCATTATCAAATCTATAGGTATAGTCCTATTTAAATTAAAAATTCATTCACGCTTCATCCCTTAGTCAGCATGTTAAAAAAACAAAAAACTTCTAAAATTCCATTAATACGTCGACTATCTTTTCGACTTGTTCTTTTTCCTCTTTGCTTTTTGCGCTGAGTAGAGTTCTAACCTTTTCTCTTAAGCCTTCTCTTTTTGCCAATTCTCCCATTTCTGCAATTCCCTTTAGAGCGACTTCTGATCTTTCCAATCTTGCTTCTAATTTTTTTACTTTACTTGCGACCTCTGTCAATGCACACCATACCTGAGCGACTTTGACGTCTTCAGCTTGCATGTATGCACATTTATGTTGTTTTGCTCTTTCTATTAATTCAGCTAGCTCTACTTGAGCATTTCCACAAAGATACTCTTTCCAATCTTTTTCTTCTCCGAAGAGCACTTTATCACCTTGCTTAAAGATGTTGTTATAAAAACTTAAATACTTATCGATACTTGATAGTAGTAACATCTTCATATAATAGAAAGCCCGAAAACATTTAATTCTATCCCATTCATAGTATTAGGTAATGGTTGTTGAAGATGAAGGAAGGAGATTTTGTAAGGATAGATTATGTTGGAAAAATAAAGGAATCCGGTCAGATATTTGACCTAACAAACGAAGAGGTAGCAAAAAAGGAGGAAGTTTATAATTCTAACGTTAATTATGGACCTCTGCCCGCTATTATTGGGTCTAAGTTTCTTATCAGGGGCTTGGATAAAACTTTAAGAGAGATGAAAGTTGGTGAGAAAAAGCATATACTGCTAGGTCCAGAAGACACTTTTGGTCAGAGAAGCGAAAAGATGATAAAATTAATACCAGAATCCGAGTTTACAAAACAAGATATGGTTCCTTATCAGGGTATGCCCGTGAGAATCAAGAATCTACAGGGGAGAGTTTTATCGGTCTCTGGAGGGAGGGTAAAGGTCGACTTCAATCACCCTCTAGCTGGGAAAGAACTGGAATACGACATTGAAATAAAAGAAAAAATAACAAAAAAAAATGAGCAAGTAAAATCTATCCTAGAATTTTTCTATAAACCTACAGGTAAAGAGAAGGTTGAAATCGAGGATGATACAGCGAAAGTAATTGTGGATCCAAATAGTGATCTGCCAAAGAAAGTCAAGGATAAAATATCTGAAACAATAATCAAATGGATTGAAGACTTGAAGAAAGTTAGATTCATTGAGGAATACTCACCAAGTATGTCCGAGAAAACACAAATTAACAAAAGTACAGAAAATAAAGAATAATCTATGTCAGTTTGGAAAAACATCAAGTGCCCTAATTGCGATAAACCTAATGATAGAGAAGAATTAAAAGCAAGAGACGGTGAATGTTTCTATTGCGGTTTTAAGATCGTTTCTAATCTTAATGGTTTCGTTGGAAAGACCGTTAAAGCTTAGAAAATCCATAGTTTCTGGGTCTTAAGCTTCTTTTAACTATAATTAGAAAACTTGATAAATTATATAAGCGCTTAGAGGTTAAAAATTATAAGAGATTGGGGCTGAATCTTTATGATAGCTATAATATTGGCCATTCTACTGGGATTTTTGATTGCTAAACAGTCTTGGATTTCTGTTTTATTGTTAATTGTATTATTCTTGAACGAGATTAGTCAAGGTGGAATTTTAATGGCCTTTGAGGAAATCATAGATGAAAAAACTAGGTATATTTTCTATATAACACTATTTCTTTTTCTCGTTGTTTATATTATAATTTGAAATTTCAAGATCATATTTTTCTTCTTATTTCTTTAAATGATTATTATGTTGACGCAGGAAGAAGGTAAAAAACTTCTTAAACTCGCTAGGTTTTCGGTCAAAGAATATTTTGAAAAAAGTAAATTAAAAATTAAAAAAACTGAATTCAAAGAAAAACAAGGAGTTTTTGTAACTATTAAAAGTTATAAAGGTGAGTTGAGGGGCTGTATTGGTTATCCTTATCCCGAATATCCTCTGGGTGAAGCTGTGCAAAAAGCTGCAATTTCAACTGCGTTTAAGGATTCTAGATTCCCTCCTTTAACTAAATCAGAATTAGATAAAATTATATTCGAAATTTCAGTACTAACTAAACCAGAGTTGATAGAATTCAAAGATCCCAAGGAATGTCCTAAAAAAATCAAGATAGGAGAAGATGGGTTGATTGTAAAATGTGGGGTAAACAATGGTTTGCTCTTACCTCAGGTCGCGACAGATCATGAATGGAATGAGGAAGAATTTTTGCAATATACCTGTTACAAGGCTGGATTGACTCCAGATATGTGGACGGACAAAAGAACAAAGATTTACAAGTTTCAAGCTCAGATTTTTAGCGAGGAGGAATCTTAATAAAAGGGGAATTCAAGTAAATATTATGACACTAACAGAGATAATTGTAATCATTTTTTTTATTATTTTATTTGCAATTGGTTTTTTTGTTCTGGAAAAATAAGTGGATTAAATGAGAACTAGATTTGAAAAATTATTTACTTTTGTGAATTTTTTGAAACTACTCAGTATAGTAATTCTATTTCATCAAGTGTTAGACTTATTTTTTGAAATAAATTTAAAGGGAGAATTATCTTATTCAACAAGGATGTTCATCACAGGATTTATTACAGGTTATTTGACATTCATTATAATTAAATTCTTAGAAGACAAATTAAGAATAGGTGTCAGACGTGCGGAGGAATAAAGAACCAACTTTAATCCAAATTATAATACTCGTTTTCTTGATAATCATAATATTCAGAATAATAGGTGTCTTTTAATCAACCAAACATACTAGCAAATGCATTACTAACTTCTTCTTTTTCTTCTGTTTCTCTAGATTGAGGATAGTAATATTTGGGTTCTTCTCTCTCGGGTTCTGGACATTTATGGCATACCCATTTTCCGTACTTTTTTCTTATGCACTTAACACAACCAATTGTTCCACAGTTGGCACATTCCAATAATTCATCAGTTTTACTTTTGCAATTAGGACAAAATAATTCCATGCTAAAATTATTGATTTTTCTTGAATTTATAACCTAATCAAGCTCAGTGGCAACACTTATGAAAATTTCTTTGGTTGAAAAATTGTTTCAATAAACTTATTTGATTTCACAAAAATTCGTTAATAAAATAAATCCCATTTAATTCTTGGAGGGGGTAAGATGATTTGTAAATCTTGTGAGGGGTACCTAGGTTTCAGATTCACTCATGGCTTGACTTCGACGGGGCTTTGTTTAACTTGTGGGAATACTATGAATAGTAATAGGTTGGTCATGATGTTGATTTAGATCCTTGATAAAACTTAAATTTCCCAACCACTAATCATAGCACATGTCACAACCCTTATACCTTTTGGATTGTTATCTCAAAGAATGGGATGCTGAAGTACAATCAGTTGCTAAAGGTAAATACGTAGTTCTAGACAAAACAGCATTCTATCCCAACTCAGGAGGGCAACCACATGACACTGGTACAATGATAACCGAAGATGGTGAGGAATACAAAATAGTTTACGCAGGAAAATTCTCAGGAAAAATAAGTCATGAAGTAGGTAAAGAAGGACTGAAACCCGGAGATAAAGTTCATTGCAAAATCAATTGGGATAGAAGATACACACTAATGCGAATGCACACGGCCGCACATGTTTTGTCGAGGGTAATTTATGAAGCTACAGGCGCTACAACATCTGGAAATCAGTTAGGTGTTAAAAAATCTAGAATTGACTTCAGTTTGGATAATTTTGACAGAGAAAAAATCCCTAGTTGGATTGAAAAAACAAATGAAATTATTGCCAAGAAATTACCCGTGAAAAAAACTTTTATGAGACGAGATGAAGCCATGACAATAGACGGTTTTGCAGATCCTAGTCCACATCTTGTGCAGGATTTCAATGAATTGCGGGTTGTTGATATTCAAGGCTTCGATGCCCAACCATGTGGAGGAACTCATGTAGATAACATAGGCGAAATAAAGGGTATAGAATTTATTAAGGCGGCAAACAAAGGAAAAGATAACAGAAGAATTTATTACAGGGTAGTATGATATTTCTTCTAGATTTTAGGTGTGGTAATAATGTCAAAAAAGAAATCCAAGAGTTTAGATTACGCAGTTAAGGATGGAATTTCTCATTCCGCAATGATGGGGATGGGTGAGAGTTATTTTAGTCCTTTTGCTATTGAACTGGGGGCATCTGATATGCAGATAGGATTTTTGACATCCATCCCCAAATTACTCGGATCTTTATCCCAATTATTTTCCACGAGAATGACAGAGAAATTGAAAAGTAGAAAAAAAATGGTATTGATATTCGCATTAATTCAGTCATTAATCTGGATTCCAATAGGTCTTTTGGGTTTTTCTAACTTCCATGTCGTCTGGTCTTTAATTCTATTTGCAACCGTTTATTGGGTTTCAGGGTCGATAATTGTACCGGCATGGACTAGTTGGATGGGAGATTTAGTTCCGAAAAAAACACGGGGGAAATTCTTTGGTAAGAGAAGAATGTATACAGGTCTTTCTTATTTTGTATCACTTACTTTGGCAGGGTTGATATTGTATATCTCAAATTTATACAGTCCTTTCTTAGGGTTTACTATAATATTTACTATAGCATTTATTTCAAAATTCATATCTTGGATATATCTTAAGAAAATGGAAGAGCCTGCATTTCATGTGTATGAAGAAAGTAAGTTTACTCTTTTTGATTTTATCAGGAGGATGCCTAGAACCAACTTTGGTAAATTTGTTATATTTCTTAGTCTAATGACTTTATCCGTCAATATAGCTTCGCCTTACTTTTCCTTGTACATGCTGAAGCACATAGGTTTTGATTATTTGGATTACACCATAGTTTCCAGTACTTCGAACATAGTGAGTTTTATTTTCATTGGTATATGGGGAAAATATTCGGATTTTTTTGGTAATAAAAGGGTAATGTCATTGACAGGTTCTTTGATTTTTCTGATTCCAATTCTCTGGTCTTTATCAACTAGTGTAATTTATTTGGTTTTTGTGCAAATGATTTCAGGTTTTCTCTGGTCAGGATTTAACATAGCGACTTTCAATTTCATTTTTGATACTGTTTCTCCGCCTAAAAGAGTTCGAGCAGTTTCCTATTACAATGTCTTAAATGGAATTGCTATATTTGTTGGTGCTTCTCTGGGTGGATGGTTATTAACTTTTCAGACTCCCTTTTGGACCAGTTTCATACTCTTGTTGATAGTTTCTAGTATTGGAAGATTTTTATCAGCGAGGATTATGTTACCTAGGATAAAAGAAGTGAAATGGGTGAAAAAAAGAAAAGAAAGAAGATTACTCGTTGGTGTGATGTCAGATGTATTTGAAGGATTAAAATCACCAGTTATTTTCTTGTCTAATAGAAGGTTGATAATAAAGAGAAGAAGTGAAGTCATTTTAGATGAGATAAGGAAGTTTATTGAGAAAGCACTTGGAAAGAGAAATAAGTATGAGTGATGCAGGGGATCGGATTCGAACCGACGAACCCACTAAGGGAATAGGTTTCCCATGGTCATAATCTTGAGCTTCGACATCATTAAATCAGCGCTCAATGATTCTATCGCGTTTGACCACTTCGCTACCCCTGCTTAACTAGTACAAATAATAAACAGAAACAAAGATATTTTTAACTGATGTCTTCTAATTCTAATTTCAAGCCTTCAACTTGTGATTTAAGATCATCAACCACACTTTCCAATTCTGGTCCTTTATGAGATTTGAATTCTTCTTTGAACCCTTTTGGTCTGATGAATTCTGCATCTAATCTCATTATTTTGTCATCCACATTGCGAACACTATCCTCAATCAATTTCCTATTCTCCCCAGCTAGTCTTTCAATTTCTTTCTGAACCACTATAGCGTTTTTTACCATCATTGTCGTGGCTTTTAGATCGTTAAGCAGATTAAGAACAGAATTATATCTATCAATTTTAACAAACAAAGGAGCGACTTTTATTTTCTCCTCTTTTTTTTCTTTTGGTTTTACTTCCTTTTCTTTTACGATTTCTATTTCAAGTTGTTCTTCTTTTGATAGCTCAGGTTTTGGTCCTGGTGATTTAGAAAAAACTTCCTCCTTAGTGACCGCTCTTTTAACTTCCTGAATATCTGTTTTAGGTCTTTCCTCCGGCTTTTTCTTTTTGAACAATCCCATGTTAATCCTCAAGAAATTATTTGTTGTTTGTAATAATAAAAGTTTGTTTTGAGAGTTTAAAAAGTTAGAAGTCTATGCGCCGGACGGGATTTGAACCCATGCTGCAAGCTTGGCAAGCTCGCGTCCTAACCAGACTAGACTACCGGCGCTGAAATCTAACCAAAAATTCCGCCAAAACCTTGCATAGCTTGGTCTTCCTCTTCCTGTATTTTCTGGATTACTTTCTCTTTTTCTTTCCCATCTACTTTTTTCCCCAATTTCTTCATTAATTCTTCGGATTTTTTACATGCATCTTCTGATCCAGATACATAACAATAATATTTATCTTCCAATTCCAAGGCTTTACCATCCTTGAAAACAACACTTGCTCTTCCTACCAAATCATCCTTCAATAGTTTATCTTTGACCTTTTGTAGGTCAGACTGTTCAATCTCATATATTTCTTTCAAATAACCACCTTAACTTATTTCTATTATATTAATACTCTTATATTTTTGACTATTAGAATAAGAACTAGCTAAATCACCAATTAAAGGAGAGTAAAAGGAAAACTGAACTAATTAGACCCCTTAATAACAATACCGTAATTTTTCAGAAGCTGTATTTTGATTTTTGGATCAATAGACTTTTCAGTAACTACAACTTTCCCAGTTTCTAATGCCTTTTCTCTCATTAACGTTATTTCATCAACTTTTCTTTTTGCCATAACAACACCTATTAGACTGATAAACACTAACAGAAGTGTAAAGACTTCTTCAATATTGGTTCTAATTACTTATAAATATTTTGGTGGGAGTGTATATAAATCCAAGCCCTGGATGGGATTCGAACCCATGACCTATTGCTCTCTCGTATTATTAATACGAGGCAATTGCTCTACCAACTGAGCTACCAGGGCAGAGTTTTCCTACATCTTTATTACTTTGTTTTACTATATATATCGAAGATTAAATGGAAGAAGCTTTGTTATGGAATACTGAATCAGGAAAGGTCAGATGTGAATTATGCTCTTGGAGATGTTTAATCCTTGAGGACAAATCTGGTCTTTGTGGGGTTAGGGTAAATAAAAAAGGTAGACTTTACTCGAAAAATTATGGTAAGATTGTTTTTAGGGAAGTTCAGTCAGTTGAAAAATCTCCTTTATTCCATTTTTACCCTGGGTCTCAAGCTCTTTTTCTAGGTTCATTTGGATGTAACATGAGATGTGATTTTTGTCTCAACGCTGAAATGAGTCAAAGAAAAGCAAAGAGAGTAAAAATAACCACACCCGAAGACATAATTCAATTTCTGAATAAAAAAGACATCAAAATAATAGTTTTCACCTACACAGAACCAACAGTTAATTTCGAGTTCGCTTTCAAAGTTGTCCGACTAGCAAAAAGATACAACATAAAAACAGCCTTTGTAACAAATGGTTATATGTCTTCTGATTCTATCAAGAAAATAGGAAAATATTTGGATGCTGTAACTGTTGACCTAAAAGCCTCAGGAGATCCAGAGTTTTATAAAAAGCACGCAGGTATTCATGACGTAGAACCGATATTTGATGCCCTAAAGAATTTTAGAAAGCACAGAGTTTTCATAGAAATTTCCAATCTTATTATACCGGAAATAGGTGATAGTCAAGAACTCAACCAAAAACTCCTTTACTGGATAATCAATAATTTAGATTCAAGTATACCTTATCATCTTTTAACATTTCAACCTTCCCATAAAATGCAAGATATTCCACAAACACAGCTACATAAACTAGAGCAGTTTGCCCAAGATGCTGAGAGAATTGGATTGAGATATATTTACATTGACAGTCAATCAATTGGTGGAAGGAACAACAATACATATTGCTACAATTGTGGGAATCTTGTTATAGAAAGAAAGGCATCTAAATTGGAAAATGTTAACCTAGTCGGAGATAGATGTCCTCATTGTGGATTTAAGATAGATGTAGTTAAAGAATAATTATATTAAACTAAAAACCGAATTATTCAATATGAAACGTTCCATTCTATTTTTTCTAACTTTGTTGATTCTCTTCCAGATAACATCAGCTCAGGTTGTCAAAGAGATGAATACTAGTCTTGATATCATATCTAACGACGAAGTGAACATGGAAATAACATTTAGGTTTCCACATACACTTGGGGAAGTTTATTTTTCTATACCCCATCCGATAAACAATTTAGAAGTGGAAAGAGGTAAATGTCATGTTGAGGAGTATGTTAACAATATCCTAGTCTGTGAGTCAGAATCCCCCTTCATTGTCGGGGAAATCATAGTTAGAGTTAATTTTAACACGGAAGGAATGATAACAAAAAAACAAAACAAAACGTTTTTCGAGATGGATATACCAATACTACAAGAAACTCAAGAAGTTAATATAGTTTCAAAACTTCCAGAATTGATGGTTCTTGTTGACAATGAATTATTACCACTTTCACCATCTGGTGCTGATATAGGAAGTGATGGGAGAAGGATTATAACTAAATGGGGCTTTGGTAGACAATACAAAGGAGATATAATACCGTTAAGAATATACTATGAAAATCTTAATCCAACTAATTTTATTCGTCTGATAGATACTAAATGGTTAATAATTATTCTTTTGGTAATAGTGGTTGGTATTATCATGATTTATAATAAAATATCTAAAAGATCCAAAGTTTTTTTATCCGTTTTGAATGAAGCTGAAAGAATTATTGTTAATATAATTCAAGAGCAAGGTGGTAATGATGTTGATCAAAGGAAGTTGGTCAGACAATCTGGATTTTCAAAAGCAAAAGTTAGTAGAATACTTCAGAGTTTGGAAGAAAGAGGGGTTATTTCTAGGGTAAGGGTTGGAAGAAGAAAAAAAGTTACACTGGAAAAAGAGTTCCGTGAAGAATAAGTCAAAATATATGGTAAAAATATAAAATTCCTTAAAAGTCTTTTTTAGAAAAAAGAAATCCTATAAAGCCTTTTGGAACAATTAGAAAATATATAAGAGCTTATTTTTGATTTTAGAGTATATTTTGATATCTCAGAAAAACTTCATGAAACAGTTACGGGAAAGGTTTATATACCCTCTGGAAGTAATTAGTTAGTAAAAGTAGACGCAAGTCTACGCTTTCCGTGAAAACGGAATATTGGTGAAATAAAAATGAATACAAAAAAATTGCTATCGGCAATTTTGACTGCACTTTTGGCAATGTCGCCAGTAGTTATGGCAGTGGATTTAGGAAACTATCCAAGTTTCCTATTTACAGACAACAACTTAGACGCATATGTAGTTGTTGGTTCTGCCGCAGCTCCGGCTGACGTTGTAGGTGCCGTAGATTTAGCAGCGAGATTAGCAGGAGAATCTTATGAAGAAGTTTCAACAGGAGATACAGTAACAGTTAGTGGAGGAGAATCCGAGAATATTCCAATTAATGGTGCATTAGCCGCTTCAGGTTACTTGGACCAAGTAATGGACGACAGTGATTTAGCTGGTCTTATGGATAGTGAAGTTAATTTCCAGGGTGACTCTTACAATTTCAGAGAAATTCTCGCCTTTGGAAGTAGTCAACCATCTATACAATCCAGTCTAACAAGTTCAGACGATGATTACGAATCCGGAGTATACATGGAGACAACAAGTGGATCTATGTATTATTATTGGGTTTTTGATGAATCAATAAACGTTAGTGAAGCGACATCCGATCAACCATTTGAGATGGATTTCTTGGGTAAAAATGTTAGAATAACCTCAGTGACAACAACAGGATCCAATGCTGGTGCAAAATTCACAGCTTATGTTGGAGATGAGTACTGGTTAAACGTTGGTGACAGTGTTGAATCTGAAGGTAAAACAGTAACACTTGATAATGTTGGTTCTTCATCAGTCGTTGTAAACGTTGATGGAACAACAAAAGTGATTTCTTCAGGAAGTACACAAACAGTTAATGAAATTGAAATTACTGTTGACAGTGTCTTCTACAGGGAACAGATTGACCAGTCTTCAGCCAATCTAGTAATCGGTAAAACAGCACAAGCAACATATACAGACGGGGACAAGTATCTAAAAGACGACAACATTTGTAACAATGATCCAGAGGATACAGATTGTTGGGAATGGGTTATTTCCGGTTTAACCGGTAACTCAGCAACCACAGTTGCTAGTACAGGACCAACTGGAGGTCCATACATTGGTGTTAAAGGTGTCTTCACAATTAACGATGACACAGATGATCCAATAACAGCTGGCGGATGTTATCAATTCCCAAATGACTATGCAGAAGTTTGCTTCGATAGTCTAACTGTAGCTGATTCGGATTATATGACACTTACAGTGGAATATGCAGATTCAGTGGATCTAAGTAATGCAATCTCAGGTAAAACAGCACAAAATGTAATCTACATCCATACATCAGAAGAAGAAGGGTTAAACCTTGAATATGATGTGATAAATGGGTTAAGTGCTGACGTAAGAACAAGGCAAGTCTGGTTAGAAGTGAACGGAACAGTAGATTTAACAAACGTTTACTACAGAGATAGCGACGGTTCTAAGACATACGCAGGTTACGTTAATTCAACAGGCGGTGACTTCGCACAAGTCAATTACGGAGATACAAAAGAAACAAATGTAGAATTAAATCTAACAGGTAACGTTAGTGTAGCTGACGATCTTAACTTAACATTTGATATCTTAGGAAAGACAACAACAGATCTAGCAGATGGTTATGATGACCTTAAAGTACAATTAAGTCATAGCGCTTCTGCTTTCGATGGTATTGGCGGTACAGCAAGTACTGAAGAAGCAGATGAGTTGCAATGGTGTAGTGGTACTGGAACTTGTTCGTGGAAGAACATTGGTACAAAAGATGAAAATCACAGGACGATTTATGGTATAATCGTCGAAGATCCAAAATCACACGGAGCAAGTGATGAAGTAGTCTTTAGTATACCAAATGAACAAGTCTTTGCAAAAGTCGTTGTAAAAGGACCATCAACAACAGTAACATCAGGAAGTGATGGATCAGTTAAACAAGTTGTCCCAGTAACAAACGCAGTTGCTAAATTAGATACAGAGGTATCCCCACCAGTAGGTAAAAACCTAGTGTTGGTAGGAGGACCAGCCGTTAACAGATTAACTGCACAAGCAATGGGACTTGAATATCCAACTTATGGAGGTTCAGGGCTCTTGCCATTTACTGAAGGTGAAGGTTACATCGAATTAACCGATGGAGTACTTGAATCTGGTAAATACGCAGTTGTTGTAGCAGGTTGGGAAGCAACTGACACAAGAAATGCATGTTCTGTAATGCAACAATTTGAATCGTTTAGCGAGCAATTAGACGGCAATATGGCAGTCAAAATAACAAGCGTTTCAGCTTCTGGTATAACAGCAGCTTAGGAACGCAAAAGGATTTTTTTCTTTTTTTCTTTTATTTTTCTGAGTTAGAAATATTAGTTCTAATTACAATAATGAGTTAGTGGTTAGATGGAAGTAAAAATTAGTATGAGAACTATTGGAATTGTCCTTACAATAATTATAGCAATACCTTTACTTTATTTTATTTATCAACAAGTCAAACCTGTCAAAACAATCTATATCAAAGGAAAACCCTTTTCTTTTAGAGAAGATATAAGGAGAGCTTTTAGAGTGGAAATATTTCCCGAAGAGTATGTTTTAGCGGAAGCCTTTCAAGACTTTAAAATAAGAAATGTAACAATACTTTTTAAACCTGGTTCACCTGAAACCAACGCGCTTTACCAGTTAGAGACATTCGAAATTACCTACAAATTATCCAGATATGATGATCTTACCCGAGGATTTTTAAGACCAAAAAAGACCTTTAATGCTGATACAATAGAAACATATGATAACATAACCAGAGAAAATAAGGTTTTAAAAATAATACTTATCCCCCCAGAGTTCTCAAATGAAACCAAAATTATATCGGGTGGAAATAGAATCTGGATATACGGAAAAACACAAAAAGATTTTGATTTAGCCACAGAAAAGGCTATATTAAGTATGATGAATGTTACAAGTCTGGAAGGATATGTTTAATCTAGTAGTGATTCTAATTGTTCTTTCGTTTGTAATCCCGCGAATAAATTTTCATTTATTATTACTGTTGGTGCTTTCTTAACTTGGTAAATTGTTTTTATTGTATTTAATGCGGGAGTGTCTTGATTTATATCAAAAGCATATATAACTACTTTTTCTGGATATTTTTCATAAATATAATCCAAAATATAACCTTGCGATTCACTTTCTGTCCTGTTTATTTTGTTTGAATAGAAAAATATTATGATATTGGTGTCTTTATTGCATTCCTCCTTAACTTTTTTAACGAGTAACCACTGTCTTAAGGAAAGTAGAGTATAATCAAGCTTTAGATTTTCGACTTTTTCATGATCTTTACCAAGATTTTTTTCAAGTATGTCTATTCTTTTTCCCAATTCAGCCTTCTCTTTTGTTAGTTCAAACACATCTACTTCACAAATATATTCTGATGCAATTTCAGATTGTAAATTAAGGGATAAAAAATAATTCCTAACCTCTTTTTGCGTTTCAATTATTTCCTCTGAGGTCTGAGATGATATTATGTATGCAATAAGTGTCCCTACTAGAAATATTAGGACCGTCATTGTAAGTACTGAGGTATATTTATTCCAACTTATCTTCCTCATAAGAAATAATTTAGTTAGACTTATTTAATTCTTTTACCATCTAGGTTCTTTTCTAAGTATGAACCTCCCAAGGGCAATTATTTGTGTTAAACTTATAATCCATCCATATATCAAGAGGTAGAGTACATAATTTAACCTAAATTTTTCTTTTAGATTTTTTCTGGTAGTCTCATAAAGTATAAAGGCTACTAGAAATGTAAAAAAAATAAAGAATGTTTTTTCATTGGTTAAAAGACTGTTTAAATTGAGTCTAAAATTAAATTTCAAAAAGGGGGAAACGTCAAAGTTAATCAGAGAATTCAGATACATTTTCCATAAAATATCAAGGGTTAATCTAATTGAGAAATATACAAAAGTGAAAGAAATTAGCCCTATACTAAAGAGTGTTGCTGGTAAAAAAAATAAACCTAAATCCCCATATTCTGGGCTTAGCATGTATTTGTACTTGAAAATATTTTCCAGAGTACCATAGTTCCATCTTACTCTTTGTCTAATTAGTTTTTTGACATTTTTAGGAACTTTTGTATAAACTTTACTCTTGAAAGATTGGACTATTTGATAATGTTTTGATTGTATTCTCATCCCCATTTCAAAGTCTTCTGTGACTGTAGTAACATCAAATAAACCATATTTATCCAGAAAACTTTTTCTTATAAAGGCTCCAGCTGGGGTACAGTTCATCGAACCCATAAAGGAAAATGTTTTTTTGATAAGCGCCATGATAGTGTATTCAATTAATTGACATTTTTCGATTAGGTTTTTAGGTTTCCATATTTTTAGTAGAGGAAGAACAGCCATTACTTTTGGATCTTTGAAATTTCCGATTATATTTTTAAAACAATCTTTTTCAGGAAACGTATCTGCATCTAATATCATCACTATTTCTCCACTTGATTTCTTTATACCATAGTTTACTGCTGCGGCTTTACCTGCGTGGTTTTTTGTAAAAACTTTAACTCTTTTTCTCCTTATCTTTTTTGATTGTTTGTATGTATCATCTTTGGAACCGTCATCGACAACAATTATCTCAACCTTATTTTTCGGATAATCTACTTTCAGAACGGATTTGATCGATTTAATTATATTTTTACTTTCATTATAAGCAGGAATTATAACAGATATTTTGGGGTATTTTTTTGGTTTTTCTTCTTTCTGATCATCATTTTCTTCTATGTAAGTGGTCAGGAAAAATATAGTGGAAAATAACGAGAAGAATATGGTTATGTATATCAAGATGTTGTTGAAGTTGATTATCATTAAGAATAATTAAACTAATTGAAATTAATTATTTAATGAATCTGAAATCGTCTCAATCAAATCTTCTTCACTGACTAAGCCTTCGTACTTCTGGCCATCTATAATGAGACTAGGTTCGGTGCTTACATTATATGTTTTTTTCATTGATTGTACTATTTTCTCATTAGAATTTACATTCATAGCAAATACATTTATTTGATTTTTTAACTCTTTTTCTTGAACAGAGTCTAAAATTCCACCTTGTTTTTCACAATCTTCACATGGTATAGAATAAAAATATAAAATAGGTACCGTTGTTCTTTCGCAATTTTCATTTAGGTAAGAACTCAATATCCAAGATTTCGCTGATAAGAGGAAATATTTATTCTCTAGACCCCCTATCTCTTCTTTACTTACTTTATTTTCAAAACTCTTTAATTCTTTGCTTATATTCCACAACTCTTTAGTGGCTTCATCAAGTAATATCATGTTGAATTTACAAGCATTTTCATCTGCAACATTCAGATAAGTATAATGTAATTGTATATCTTCCATCTTACTTTCCAATTCATTTAACTTGTTTTCAGTTCTTTTGCTAACGGAAGATTGTATCAAATAACCAACCATGATGCCAGATACAAATAAGAATAGAGAAATCAGAAATGCGACGACATAAGCTTTATTCTTATTTTTTCTCATATAACTTATTTAACGTAACAATATTATATATTGATTTATGAAACTTTATGATATTAATCTAACTATATATCTTATTTTATTAGCTCCTGTGATGTTTGTCTCTATCTTATATTATGTATTAAGTTTCACTACAATTTTAAATTATAATAAGAAATCGGCTAAAAAGAAAATTAAAAGATACCCCTTTGTTTCAATCCATATACCTACCTATAATGACATAGTTGCAATAAGATGCGCTAAAAAATGCTTAAAAATGGATTATCCAAAAGAAAAATACGAAATAATAATTGGAGACGATTGTACAGATAAGAAAATTTCAAATTCTATTCATGAATTTGCTGATAAACATCCTGATATGATAAAAGTAACTACTAGACCAAATCGGAAAGGTTACAAGGCAGGGAATCTCAACAATATGATGAAATACTCTAAAGGAGAGATATTTGTGGTTTTTGATGCGGACTTTGTAGCACCCAAAAACTTCCTAAGAAAAACCGTTCCTTATTTTGAAGATCCAAAAGTGGGTTGTGTACAAACTAGAATGGGTTTCCTTAATCCGGGGCAAAATATTATTACCAAATGTGCCTCTGGTCTTTTAATGATATTCCACCATTTTGCTATACCTCTTTTTAATATGGGAGGATTTTCCCTCTTTTGTGGTAGCGGTGGATTAATAAGGCGAAGTGCACTTGAAGAGGTTGGCGGATGGAAAGAGGATAATATAACTGAGGACTGTGAATTCTCTGTTAGTATACTTGAGAGAGGATACAAGAATATCTATCTTCCAAATCAGGTTTCTTCAGGAGAAGTTCCCTTCACACTTAAAGGTTTCGTTAAACAACAAATGAGATGGTCTTATGGGACTACCAGTACTTTTATTAACCATTTCAAATCAATAATGAGCACGGGACATTTGAAACCACATCAAAAATTACTTCTTTTATTTTGTGGTTTTGGTTATGTAATGTGTCCCATAATAATAGCTTTTACAGCTTCTGGTTTAGTTCATACATTCTTAGTCCCGCCTAGACCGCCCCAGTGGATGGATCTTATCCATATAAGCAGCAGTTTTATAATCCTCAGTGGATTCATGTTCATAGGTTTTCTCTCTCTTATAAAGGAAAAGAAAGCAATTATGTTCCCATCTTATGTATTTGGTATGTTGACAGTAGGTACTTTAGTTTCGGCTACTAATAGTTACGCTCTTTTCAAATCTTTATTCAAAAAAAGTATGAAATCCTGGAACAATACCCCAAAATTGGGAAATATTAAAGTGTCTAAATGATGAACTACTTAATCTCTATAATATCATTCCTATTACTTGTTTTACATCTGTCCCTATTATATATATTACTTTTTGTGAAAGAGAGAAAAATAGAGAATGATTTCTCCCCTAAAGTTTCAGTCTTAATACCAGCTCACAACGAAGAAAAAATAATTGGAAAAACAATAGAGAGGCTGTTAAATGACAATTATTCTGGTAAAAAAGAGATAATAGTATTGAATGATGGTTCTGAGGACAATACTGGGGAGGTGGTATCTAGTTATTCTAAAAAAAATTCTATGGTTAGGCTAATAAATTTAAAACATAAGGGAAAATCGGGTGCAATAAATGTGGGTATTAAAAAATCAAAATATGATATTATAGTGATATTAGATGCTGATTCTTTGGTTGAAAAAAATGCTATAGAAGAAATTGTAAAACCACTCAAAGATAAGAAAGTAGGGGGGGTTGCTGGCTCTATAAGAGGTATTAGAAATAATAATCCTCTAACTTGGTTCCAGGATTTGGAATATCTTATATCTTCTGGTTGGAGATATATATGCACGAAAATAAATGCGAACTCCATTCTTCCTGGGTTCTCGGCTTTTAGAAAGGAGGCTTTATTGAAAGTAGGGGGATTTAGTTCTGATACTTTGACCGAAGATTTTGATATAGTTTTTGATATGAAAAAAATAGGTTACGAGACTAGAACAAGACCTTCTGCTGTGATGTTTACAGACTTACCCAAGAATTTCAAATCTCTGATAAAACAAAGATTAAGATGGGGTAGAGGTACGATACAGGTTCTCAAGAAAAATTTAAGTTTCTTATTCAGTGGCAAATCTGGGATGATGGGTGCTTATTCTATCCCCACTCAGTTTTATTGGTATGTGCACGGACTAGTATTTGTCCCATTAACCTTTTATCAAATTTATTATTATTTTTACTCTTCAAATCTCATCTCGAATATATTTTCATTTCAAAGTTTTCTCTATTTTTTCAGATGGTTTTCATTGTTAGGGATGCTGGATTTAATTTATAAAACTTTTGTTGGAATTTATCCTTTGAATTTAAGATTATTTTTGGTTATCTCTTCGTTTTTGTTAGGTTCTATTTACATGTTTTTATTGTTGTTAAAGTTCAAGAAACCTGACGTAAAGGACTTTTTAGCTTATTTTTTCTTCTTTCCATATAGTATATTCAATTTATCTATATTAGCAATATCTTTAATCTATGAAGTCTTCAATAGGGACACTGGAAATATTTGGACTAAAAATTAAAGTAAACCCAGACTTCCCGTTATTTTATCAACTTTATCTTCTTTATCAGGTCCTATAGCTAGAGCTGTTATTGTTCCAGATTCTAGTTCTGTTAACCCCGCGTCTTTTACTAGGAAGTAAGATACACCTAATTCCTTAGCCTTGTTTTTTAACTTTATCAATTCATTTCTGGAATCTACTACTAGAGTAACTTTTTTCTGACCTTCTCCTCTCCAGGCTTTTAGGATAGCTTCTGATGTTCTTTCATAGGATCCTAAACAGGCATGACAAGCCTGTACACATTTTTTACCTGTTGACATATCCAAATCTTTTCTTAGTATTATTACTTGTTTTATCATGCTATCACTTCAAAAGTTAATATTAAATATCCGTCTTCACTTAAATTTATGATATGGGACCTTTAAGTAGACTCTTGAAAAAATTTATGGGTTTGCTTACTATTATTTCTGTAATTATTATTAGTTAGATTGGGATGATTCTCTTTCTGATTTGAGATGACCTGATTCTATAGTTCTGGGTTGTATTGAGGTTAATGGTTAGATATAATTGGTTAGAAGGAGGTGAATAATTATGATTGATAATGATAATCCAAGTTCCTGTCAAGGCGGTGGTTGTGGAGAAGATGTAGAATTTTATCTAGATACTGATGGTGAAACATGGAGACAGAGAGGCGCTGGAAGAGATTATAATCACAGCTTAGGAAGAGGAACTCCATATAGAACTTCTTTAGGGAGATTAGGACGTCCTAGGAGTGGTGTTTTTTTGGTAGATAGTTCAGGGCAGTGAGAACTGGAGAGTTAGGAAAGACTAATTAATATCTAAAATAACATAGCATTAATATGTCCAAAGTGCTTATGTTAGTCCCGCAGAGAAATTTCAATGACACAGAATTTTCAGTAACAAAAAAAGGACTGGAAGAAAAAGGAGTAGAAGTAACTGTGACAAGTATAACCACCGAGTATGCAATGAGCATGAAAGGAGAGAAAATCCAACCAGAAAAAGAACTAAGATTAACAAATTCCAACAACTACGATGCACTTGTAATAATAGGAGGATCAGGAACACCCCAACTTCTGGATTATCCGGAAGTAATTGACAGGGTAAAAAAGTTTAATGGACAAGGAAAATTAATCGCCGCAATATGCTTAGCACCGATAATTCTAGCAAAAGCAGGGATACTCAAAGGAGTTATGTCAACAGTCTTTCCCGCTGACTTTGCGATTAGTCAATTAAAAGATAGAGGAGCAACTTACACCAAGAAACCTGTAGTTGAAGATGGTAATATTATTACTGCGAATGGACCTAAATCTGCGGAAGAATTTGTGGAGAAAATCCTTAATAAATTTAACCTTTAAAGATTATTACTAATTTGAGGCGATAGATGAATGAAGGTCATGGTTCCTTTGACAGATGGTTTTGAGGAGATTGAGGCACTGACAATTGTGGACGTTCTTAGAAGGGCTGGTCTAGAGGTAGAAACAGTTGGTGTGGTAAGATCAGTTATTAAGGGTGCACATGGAGTCAGGGTTATGGCAGATAAAAGATTAATGGAAATTAATCCAAAGCAATATGACGCAATTGTTCTTCCAGGTGGTCCTGGATACAAGACTCTTGCAAGGACAAGTAAATTGATGGAAGTTTTAAAAGATTTTAATGCGAGAGGGAAAACCATTGGTGCAATCTGTGCAGCTCCAGCAGTATTGGCAAAAGCAGGTTTATTGGAAGAAAAACGCGCAACTATTTATCCTGGTATGGAGAAAGAATTATCTTATCCGCGGGGTAATCGGGTGGTTGTTGATGACAATATTATCACTTCGCAAGCACCTGGAACTGCGATGGAGTTTGCTTTAACATTAGTTAAGAAATTCAAGGGTCAAAAAGAAATGATGAGATTAAAACAAGAACTAGTGGTGTCTTAATTGGAAAACGGAATCGAGAAAAAAATAATCGAAGAGATGTGCTTACGTTTAGTTGCAACCAGGGACGAGATACAGGATTTTATCAGTAAAGAGGTTAAGGTCCCGATGACACTTATTAAATCTGTTACAAGATCAATGGTCCAGAGAGGCTTTTTGAGGGAAATACATACTTCTAACACTAGTTTTGCGATAACCAAGAAAGGGATGAGGAGTTTTAAGTAAAATTCACCCAGATTTGATATTAAAATATAGTAAATTTTTCTTCTAACCTACAGTTGTATTATAAATGCTTGAATTTTGATTTTTTATTACTGGAAAGTGTAGTTGAAACGACCAATAATTAGGGGATTAACTTTTAAGGTGTTAGGTTAATGGATTCGGTTGGCCCAAAGATTAGAAGAGAGGATTTTGCTTCAGCTTTAGGTATCTCCCCTCGTGATAGTTACAATCGTGCTTCTTTATATACTCGATATAATATTAGAGATCAAGTTACTCTTGGCCATGATATTGATGGTTCCCTTGTTTATTTTTCTGGTGAAATGGTAATATATCCTTCTGAAGCACCGGAATCTCTGAGGAAGATCATGCTTAAAAGTGATTTATTAGATGATACAGGAAGAGTTAAAGAAGGGTCAGAAATTCGAGTATCGCGTGCAGATGTTGCTAGGGAAATAGGACGTAGATATGGAATGAAAGGAGATTTAGTCGGTGGACAGTTTACTTCTCTGTATAATATTTTTGATATTAATGATGATTCTGATTGTAGGTTGGTTTATGATGAAAACGGTTGTGAAATTAAAGTTGATGGTCAAAGATTGAATATATATGAGGAAGAAGTACCATTTTGGGTAGAACGTGAGAGATCAAAAACAAGTCCTAAAAAAGGTTTAGCTATACAACGTTCCTTAGCGGCAGAATTAATTGGAGTTCCTGCTACCTCACACGATAGGGCACAATTTTATAATGAAAGAGAAATGAGACCCGAAGATTCATATAAAGTTGTACCTGGGAGTAAGGGAATCTTGGGTAGAGGAGGTTATCATATAGTCCATGGAGATGAAAAATTAGGGGGTTTCACGGATAACGAAGTTCGGCAATTGTTGGAAGAAAGATATGGTTATGACCTTAGTGATATAAATGCACCTCCTGCTACGGGAAAAGTTCTAGGAGCACTTGCTCTTTTGGCAGCAGTAGGTTTAGGTGTGGGTAGAACTGCATCAGCTGGAATAGAATCAAAAACACCTACACCGACAGAATTACCTAATATTGGGAATGAGGAAATTGTAGAGAATAGATTAGAAACAGAATTTTCTGGTACTACAAATAAAGAATTGGGAATATTTTCCCCGGAATCTGAACTCGCTCAAGTTTTTGGATCCTCTACTGTGACAAGTGCACCCACTGTAACAAATACATTAGAACCCACAGAAGAAGATATAACTCCTGGATTAGTAGCAGAATTATATCCGAAAGGATTTGAACAGGTTGGTTTAACTTTAAAAGATAGAACATATTTAGAACCCTATGGAGATTGGAATAAGCTACAGGATGCACAGGGTTTTATTACACAAGATTATTTCAGGATTAGAGGTAATTTGGCTAAGGTTGAATTTAGTAATAGGGGAATTAGAACTATTGTTCCTGATATGGAACGTGTATATGAATATGATTTGGAGAATGTTTTAGAAGTGAGAACACTAGGTACTAATCTCCTCGCTCTTGCAAGGGATAGCGGAGGAAAGTATTTTCTGGAATATTTTGGTTATTCAGATGGTTCAGATAATCTGGTTCAATTGGATTCAATATATCTCCCAGAGGATTTTGAAATAGATGTTGAAAGAGACATAGAAGATGAGGAAAATTTTCTTGTAGAAACTGGACTGGATTGTGATACTGGTAGTAGAAGATTATTCTCGTTTATGGAAGGCAGAAGGGTTAGGGACGGGCTCGAGGTCCCAGGGTTACTTTTAACATGGATCAGAAATGGTAAATTAGAGATTGGTTATGCTCCAGGAGTTTTGTTTGAGAAGGGAGCTAGATACGACTTAGAGGATATGAGTGTATTTGATGGATACTTGACTCTAATTTATCGTTCGGAAGATGGTAGTAAGATTGAAGAAGAATATATTCCTTATTGTCCTCCAGAAACACCAACACCAACCCAGACCTCAACAGCAACCCAGACACCAACCCAAACACCAACCGAGACACCAACCCAGACACCAACCGAGACACCAACCCAGACCTCAACACCAACACCACCAACCCAAACACCAACAGCAACCCAGACACCAACAGCAACCCAAACACCAACCCAGACCTCAACACCAACACCACCAACCCAAACACCAACACCAACCCAGACACCAACACCAACCGAAACACCGACACAAACATCAACACC
>CAYMPD010000002.1:27195-101036 GCA_964392445.1 uncultured archaeon
CAACCCAGACCTCAACACCAACACCACCAACCCAAACACCAACACCAACCCAGACCTCAACACCAACCGAAACACCGACACAAACATCAACACCAACCCAGACACCAACACCAACCGAAACACCGACACAAACATCAACACCAACCGAGACACCAACCCAGACCTCAACACCAACACCACCAACCCAAACACCAACAGCAACCCAGACACCAACAGCAACCCAAACACCAACCCAGACCTCAACACCAACACCACCAACCCAAACACCAACACCAACCCAGACACCAACAGCAACCCAAACACCAACCCAAACACCAACCCAGACCTCAACACCAACCCAAACATCAACACCAACTAACACTCCTACCTCAACACCAACTAACACTCCTACCTCAACACCAACTAACACTCCTACCTCAACACCCACAAATACACCAGAACCAACACCCACCCAATTTCAACCACCAACACCCACAAATACACCAGAACCAACACCCACCCAATTTCAACCACCAATCCCAGATTTAGGATCACAGAATTCACGTTATCTTGAAGATTCCAATCCAGTTTTAGGTGTATCAAGTTTGATTACTGGAATTGGTACAGGTATTGCAGGGATTTCAGCTATCCGAAAGAAAGTAAAAAGAGGAATAGACAATATATTGGAGAGATATAATGTGATATAAAATACCTTAAAAAAAATATTTTTTATCTAATTTCGTTTTGTTGATACATCAAAACTTTAATCGTACTCTATCTCATAAAAAAATCATTTACTCTTTATAGAAATTTAGATTATATACTTCTTTAAAGCCCTCTTTAAATATTTTCTAATCTTATTAATTATAATAAATTTTGAATACTTGGGGGTGTAAAAATATTGTGAGGAAATTTATTTTATTCATTGTTCTGTTCTATTCAATATTGCTTACATCTGCTAAAGCGATTGATTGTGTAGAAGAACTTCATATGGGTACTTATCCAAGTGGATTAGTAAAGGTTTACGATGGTTCATCTTGGTCGACCTTTTTTGATAGTCCAGAATATCTTATATGGTCTCTTGAAGTTTATGATGATCAATTATTTGCAGGAACATGGATAAATGGTCAGATATACAAGTATGAGGATTGTGAATGGGCTCTGTCCTACGATACTCCTGAGGTAGATATTAAAAGTTTGGAAGTTTACAACGGGAAACTCTATGCAAGTACAGGTACTAGCGGGAAAGTATATGTCTACGACGGCTCATCATGGAGTTTAGGTTTTGATCCTCCAGATGTTGACGATGTTTATGGTTATTCATTGAAGGTATATGATGGAAAACTTTACTATGGAACTGGATGGAATGGTGGTACAATTTATGTCTACGACGGCTCATCATGGAGTGTTTCGTACCAGACAGGAACGGATGGAGTTTACTCTTTGGAGGTTTATAATGGTAAACTCTATGGAGGTACAGGTGTAGAAGGTAAGATTTATGTCTACGATGGCTCATCCTGGTCCTTAGCCTATGATTCAGCAGAAGATTGGGTAAATTCTTTGAAAACCTATAATGGAAAATTGTATGCTGGAACAGATCCAAATGGTAAAATATTTGTTTTTGATGGAACTTCTTGGTCATTATCTTATAATTCACCCGAGGGCAAGATATTATCTCTGGAGGAATTTGATAATAAACTATATGCTGCGACAGCAACTAATGGCAAATTATACTTATATGACGGCTCATCTTGGTCATTAGATCATACCGATACTGAGACGTGGTTATATTCCTTAAAAACAGCATGTTTACCTTTATGTGAACCCCCTACAACAACCACAACATCTACAACCACCACGACCACAACCACGACTACTTCAACCACAACATCTACAACCACCACGACAACCACCACTTCTACGACCACAACAACAATACCTTGTGGATATTTGAAAGTGTTCAAATTCTATGACATTAACGGAAATGGAATATGGGAATCAGGAGAAGATAGACTACCTGGATGGGGATTTGATGTGAGTGGACCAATTGATGCTTATCTTGTTACTGGACCTTATGGTTATTATATAACTGATTGTATTCCTTATGGGGAGTATACTATTGAAGAGGATATTCCTGCGGGATGGGAATGTACTACTTTTAACCCACAAACTGTCAACATAAACTCAGGGCTTATTCACGAAGTTAAATTTGGAAATAGAGAAGTACCAGTCCCAACTACGACTACGACAACAACAACAACTACTTCAACAACTACTTCAACAACTACTTCAACAACCACTACCACTGTGCCGACAACAACAACATCTACCACAACAACAACTACAGTTCCTACCACAACTACTACTTCAACAACCACTACAACAACCACAATACCTACAACTACAACCACTTCAACAACTACTACCACTGTGCCGACAACAACAACCTCAACAACCACTACAACAACCACAATACCTACAACTACTACTTCAACAACTACGTCAACTACCACGACTACCGTACCTACTACCACCACATCCACAACAATTCCTACTACCACGACAACTACTACAACCACAACCACAACAACCACCACAAGTACAACCACAAGTACAACCACAACTACGACAACAACTACGACAACAACTACAGTACCAACCACTACAACAACCACAGTCCCAACAACAACAACCACAATCTGTGGAAATCTGAAAGTGTTCAAGTTCTATGATACTAATGGTGATGGAATCTGGCAATCAGGAGAAGATCCAATTCCTGGATGGACAATTTATGTAGAAGGTCCACTAGACGCTCAACTTGTAACTAACTCTCAAGGTTATTACTTTTTATCATGTATTCCTCTTGGTGATTATACTATTGAAGAAGAAACTCGGTCAGGATGGGAGGCTACTACTGATGTTGTTCAGTATGTTACTGTTGATTCTGCATCTTTGAAGGAAGTTAAATTTGGAAATAGGCAGATACCAGAGACTACTACTACTTCAACAACCACTACTTCAACAACAATACCTACAACTACAACAAGTACAACCACTACCACGATTCCTACTACAACCACTTCAACTACAACCACTACTTCAACAACTACAACAACTACCGTGCCGACAACAACAACCTCAACAACCACTACAACAACCACAATACCTACAACTACTACTACAACATCTACCACAACAACCACGACTACTACCGTGCCGACTACCACCACAACAATTCCAACCACCACCACCACCACAACAATTCCTACAACCACTACTACGATTCCGACTACAACAACCTCAACAACCTCAACAACTACTACCACTACTACTTCAACAACTACTTCAACAACCACAACAACTGTACCGACAACATCTACTACCACTACAGTTCCTACTACCACAACTACAATAAGTACAACAACTACCACTGTGCCTACAACTACGACTTCAATTACAACCACTACAACTACTGTGCCAACCACCACAACAGTATCAACCACAACAACGATTCCAACAACTACCACCACAATTCCAGGGCTAGACGTCAGGTTCAAGTACACGTTTTTCTGTAAATGGGATGAATTACCAGACATGGACTGGTTAGATTATACTTACAAGACTGGAGACGTACCTTACGCTTGCCGTCCAGATGATAAGCCCAAGATAACTAGCACTACTGACGATGGTAATATAGATGACAGCAAAGAAGGTCCTTACACCATTTGCGCGGAAGTTTGGGATAAATGTACTATTGCTACTTATTGCTACGAGATTCCAAAGGAAGTTTGGATAGAAGAAGTCGGTAGAGAGATGCACTGGTGGGTAAATGCAACTGCGTCTAATGGAAAAAATGATTTAGAAGGCGCTGTTTTGGGCGGATTGATATCAGACGACGATGAAGAGTACCCAGAATTTTCCAACCCAACTTATACCAGAAGACCTATGTACAATGAATCAATGACCGTTGTAATTGGAATAACGGATGAAAGTGTAATTTCGTCCACAAACCTTACATATGATTATGATTATTCAACGGGAATAGACGGATTTGATGATAATCCAACCATTTCAGGTAACACTTACACATTTACTATCCCAGCTGCTTGCCCAGGAGAGACTGATCCAAATAATTGTGAGTATAAATGGAGAAACATGAAATTCTGGATTGAAGCAACTGATAATGATACAGACAGACCAGATGATAAAATATCCGTTACTTTCACCAGTCCAGATGGTTCTGAATCAATACTAATAGATCCTCCTGAAATTGAATTCCACGTAGAGGTTACACATGATCCGTATATATTCTTGTACGGACCAAGTCAATCTTCAATAACAGTAAAAGAATGCAGTTATTATCCATTCATAGTTGACGCTGAAGATCCAGATGGAGATATATTAGTTTACAGTTGGTATGTTGACGGTGAGAAGGTAGCCTACGGTAAAGAATTTACTTATCAAACACAAGCTGGCGACATAGGTGAACACGAGGTTAAAGTAATAGTCTCGGACAGAGAATTTACAGATGAGCATGTCTGGACAGTTAATGTAATCTCAGGAGAATGTGAAGAGGAAGAACCAACAACCACAACCACAATTCCAACAACCACAACTACTCAGAAATCTGATGGAGGAGATAGTTCATCTGATGGTACAGTTAGTGGCGGAGGTAGTTTATCTGGCTCATCCAGCAGTGGAGGTGGCGGAGGTTCAATAAGAAGTACAACAACCACCACGGAAAAAGTAGAAGAAACAACAACTACACTTGAACCAATAGTTGTCAAGGATGGTCAGAGAGAAGAAACAGAGCAAGAAACAGATGAAAAAAAACCAACTACTGGGAATGTGGTAGCAGCAAATTTCAAATATACTTTTCTATCCTTTATGGTAACTCTTGTTGTTGTAGGAGTACCACTGTTCTTTTTCGGTAGAAGTAGAAAATTTGGGGTAAAACCTGAATGATAAATTATTTTTGATTCAAAAGAGGTAAAATATACTTCTAATAGCAAATTTCATAAGTATCTGTGAGTGACATCAATAGTTTATTAATTCTTAGGTAGTACTATTATTATGTAGGATTAATATTTTTTCGGTCTTTTCCATCCAATCGGACGAGGGGGTTTGTATAATTAGTAGAGGAAAACATTTAGTTAGAGGTATTGTTATTGTTCTTTGTGTATTTGGATTAGTTCTAGGTTCTGGTTTGGGGGCTACTATTGAGGTCAGTCAGCCTGTTCAAGTAACTAGTAATGAATATTATGAACGTGGTCAGGCACTTGTTTATGACGGTATGGATTACTGGTTGTTCTATGGTAGATCGGTTAGTGTAACTGGTAATTATGAAACAGGTAATCCGGATACCCATGATTATAAAATATATTATAAGAAAGCCCCTACTGTTGCTGGATTAGTCGGTGCTACTCCAGTTCTTCTTTCTAATGTCAATAATGCGAACATTTATCTTGGGGAATTGGATGCAGCTTATTATGACGGGATTGTTCGTGTTTATGCATCAATTGATCAGGGGTCTTCAGCAGACTTATACCAATTTTATACTGATGACGGAGGTTCCACATGGAATTCAAATACAATAACTACTGGTTTACCCGACGGTTCAGCACATCACGCAGCAATTACTTGTGATGGGAAATTATGGTTTGCTTATCAACTTGGAAATGATTGGAAATCAAAATATTGGGATGGTTCTTGGAGCAGCGAATATGATATAACAAATAATTATGGGACGGCTAAATTTTATTGTGAAGGTTCTACTCTCTACTTTGTTCGGGCAGAGGGCGGTAATCAAGATCTTCATGAATGGGTTGGTAGTTCTTGGTCTGAGATAGATTCTTCTTCTGACACGGGTTCATATGACCCGACTATTTACAAAGTTGGTAGTAATTATGTTTATGCTTATGCCCCTTGGGTAAGTCCAAAACAATGGATTAGCGGGAAGGTTGGCGCAGATTTAACAACATTATTATCATTCGGTTCTGAGGTAGCTATCACGGAAGCTGAATATGGGACTAATACATGGATTGACATGTGGCCTACAGGTTTCAAGGACAATTCAGGTGATACTTATCTTTTCTACACTTCAGAAAGAAATCCAGATGACCCCACTTCTGAAATTGATGGCAATATTTGGTATCTTCCAGTCGATTGGGGTGTAACTAATGATCATTACACGTATATTCAGGAAGCTATAGATAGTGCTAGTTCTGGAGATATTATCAATGTTGACGATGGCATATATGATGAAATGCTTACAATTGACAAGAGTCTTACAATTAAAGGTTCGGGTAAGGATCAAACTTTCTTGGAATCTAATAGCGGGTCGCCAGTTATAACTATATCTGTTGATGATGTAACTCTTCAAGATTTGGAATTGACAGATGACACAAATTTAGAAGAAGGTATCCGAGTCGTTTCTGGTGCTTCTTCGGGATTGAATCTTGAAAATATTGAATTTACCAATTTGGGAAACGATCCGGCTTCGGGTAATGCATATGGAATTAATGTAATGAATTCCTTTAGTGACTTAACGATATCTGATTGTGATTTTATTGCTACATATCTGGGTGAAACCTCAAGAGGAATTGGTTTATTTGCAGGTAATGGTTACAAACTAAATAATTTTAAAATCGAAGATTCTAGCTTCGAATATTTGTTTGTTGGTATTTACCTTCGTTCTGCTATAGAGAATTTGAATATATCAAATAACGTATTTGGTCCGTTTGAATTGGATGATTGCACCGCTGCTGTAGCAGGTATTTATATTGGAGACGGAGATGATTATAATTTTGACATTAAAGACGTGTTTGTAACGGGCAATACATTTACCGAATATGGGCGTGGTGTGTATGTTTGGAATTATGCTAATGACGCATCTATTGATAATTTCAATATTTATGAAAATACCTTTACCAATTCCATTTGGAGTGCTGGGGTTAGATTTATAGCCGGTTTGGGGTCTGATGAACAGGTTTCTTTTGACGGAATAAACGTTTATGATAATACTTTCACTCAGGATTCCGAAGTGGGCGCACATGTTGGTATGATAGATTTCAGGACTTATTGTGAACTTAGTTCATGTGATGTTAGCATTATGAATAACGAAATAACATTCAGTGGAGACCCTTATGCAGATCCAATGTCTGGTATTATATTTTGGTCTTACGAAGGTCCTTTTACTAATACGATAGTTGAAGATAATACTTTGGATGGATCCAATATTGGAGGATCAGGAGACCCATCATCATCGGGTATACTCGTCATACATGCCAGTGAAAGTTTCTGGCCATCAAGTACAATGAGTGTGGAATTTAATGATAATGAAGTAAAGGGCTTCAAAAATGGTGTAGCTATTTATGATTATGTTAATTCACAATATGGAGGTCTTCCTACAGGATCCTACATGAATACACACTTTAACAGTATATATGACAATAATCTCTACGGTGTAAGAAATGATAATGGAGATGTGATAGACGCAACCTACAACTGGTGGGGCGATCCTTCTGGTCCTCATCATCCAACAACTAATCCTTGGGGAACTGGTGATAATGTTTCGGATTATGTTCTTTTCGATCCATGGTGTACTTGTCTTCAAGACAGCGATTGTGATGACGGGAATGAGGCTACAGTGGATGTATGTTTTGAAAATAATTGTAGTTGTGGTCATATACCAGCGGAATGTGTCGAAGATTCGGATTGTATTGGTGATGGTTGGCATGATACAGGAAGGAACAGAACTATCTCTGAAGAGTGTAGATTTAGACATCAAAAAGAACAGGAATACAGGGAACATTACTGTAATTCCACTTATGAATGTGCTTATAATGTAATAGATAGCAGATGGGTGAACACTGGCGAATACACAAACAAAACAGATGGAATATCTTGTAACGATAGGAATGGTTGTACCGAAAATAACACTTGCTATGAAGGTGTGTGTACGGGGGATGAAGTAGATTGTTCTCATATGAACAGTCAATGTATAGTAGGTGTATGCAACAGTACAGCCGATTATGATTACGAATGTATTGAAAACACCACTATAAGAGAAGGTAATACCTGTTCTGATGGAATATACTGCACGGTCAACGAAAGATGTGAATCTGGTGTTTGTACCGGAGGCGGAGAAAGAGACTGTTCTGATGGTTATTCCTGTACAGACGATCACTGTAACAACACACTTTACACATGTGTGAACGCTATTAATGACAGTCATTGTTCAAGCGGGGAAATATGTGATCCTGATGTTTATGAACACACCGATTCAGGTTGTGGTAATCTGGAACTAACACTGATCTCGCCCGTTGATGGCGAAGCATACGGAGAGAGGTATGTTGATATAGAGGCCTTAGTTAACGGTAAATGTGATAAAATACAGTACTCGGTTGATGGAGGATATTTCTCTTCGTTATGCAGAAACTGTGATGGATTCTTTGGTTCTAAATCCTTTTCGGACGGTTATCATACTTTGATCGTCAATGCCATGACTGATAGGGAAGTTGATCAGGAAACTCGAGACTTCTACGTGGATGGTACGGATCCAACGATATATTTGACCTATCCTGATGATGGTGAAGTTTTACAAGGCACGGAATTCGGAATTAGATATACTGAGATGAATTTAGATAAAATAACACTTTTCTTGGACATAGATGGGATTTCTGTGTCAGAGGTATTAACGGATTGTACCTCTGGAAGTTATCGAGAATGTTCGATTGATTATGATCTAACTGGATATAACGGAGATGTGACTTATTATTTCAGAGTTGAAGATATGGCTAATTCAGTTGAATCTGACCCCAAAACTATAACCATCGATAACATTGATCCCACGGTCGATATAGTTATGCCAGTGGATGGAGAAACCTATAGTTCGGTTAGAGTGGACGTTGATATTGATGTTGATGAAATGGTTGATTATCTGGAATCCTCTCGTGACGGATTAACTTATAGAACTATATGCAGGAACTGTGACGGTTTCACCGGTTACATGATATTCAACTATGGTGAGAGGGAATTATATGTTAGAGCAACGGATTATGCTGGTAATATAGGTGAAGATTATGTTAGTTTTGAAGTTTCCACTGTTACCACTACCACAACTACCACTACCACAACAACCACAACTCCTGTAACTACCACGGTTACCACAACAACGACTCCAAGTACTGTGGTTACCACTACAACCCCAACAACCACTACAACTATGGACGGGGATGGATTAGTGATAATCTGTGATGAGATGACTACATCTTGTCATGTGTCCTGTAAATCAAGATTATGTGATCCGGATGAATACGAATATTGTAAGTACGAGTGGTATCCACCTGCACCATGTGAGTCATTGGAACAATTTATAACCCCTGGAGATTCAGCTTCTTGGATGACTTGTAATAGACAAGGATCATGTGTACTGAAAGCGAAACCAAGAGAAGGGATACCTACGCCAACAACCACAACAACACTTTCAGATGGGTGTGAAAAGATATGTGATGTTGAAAGAACTCCAGCTTGTCATATAAGTTGCGGTAAATGTCCAGAAGATTATGATTATTGTGAATATGAGTTCTCATCTCCATGCGGATATAAGACAGGTCATGTAGAATCTGGTAATTATATACCATTCACATATTGTAACCAGGCCGGAAGTTGTAGTCTATGGGGGTGTTATGGTGTTATATTAAACTAGAAAAGATGGTAATATGATAAGAAAGAATGCGATAATAATAATTACAGTTTTATTTTTATTACCTCTTGCCCTAGGATTTAATCTCGAGCTTAATTACACTAACGGTGGGCTTATAGATATGGCAACTTGTCCCGAATTTGGACTGGATTGTACCATTAATAACTATGTATATGCTGATAGCCCTGATCAATCAAAAATGGGGGTTACTTCGGATCATCCATCTGGTAAAGGAGAATCAAAGATATATGCTAAATTTAATCTATCCATGATACCTGATGATTATAATCTTATAACTAGTGCTAATCTATCGTTGAGTTATGCCGAAAAGAGTGGTACTGATCAACCAAATATAGGATGTTGGGAATATTATAATGATAGTTGGAGTTCTTGGAGTAGTTACAGAAAAACAGATGCCACTTGGGATATGGAAAGAAATGAACAAGTCTTAGATAATGGAGAGTTAAAAAATTTATTTGATGTTACAGAAGCAGTTAATAGAGAGTTTCAGGGAGATAAAATAATATCTTTTGGGCTTGGTAATTATACTGTTGGAAGCTGGGCTTATGCTTACAATACCCACATTAGAAGCCTTGAAACAAGTTTCAAACTAACAATAAACGCTGTTAATTGTGGAAATGGTAAAATTGACGAAGGAGAAACTTGTGAGAACTGTTTGGTTGATTATTTTACCCAGAATTTTGATATTAAATCTGATGTAATTTTTTCGGTTTTAGATAATTCAGAAATAGTTAGGTGGTTTGTCAAAACATTTGTTTGTTCTTACAGTGGTGATGTCAGTTATAAAATAACCAATTCCTCTGGTACCTTGTTTGAATATTATGGGAATTTGGATGTTGATGCTTCGGGAGGTAATTGGACTGAGGTTAATCAGGCAGAAATACCGATTAGTCTAGAGGAAAACAAGACTATTGAGATGACTTATTCTATTGAGGATAATTTTACCAAGAACTATTACTCTTCTTATGAGCTGTTATGTAAGAAAGATACTACCAGTTGTGGATTATCCTGTAAAAAATGTCCTGAAAGGTTTTCTTTTTGTGAATATAGTTGGGAATCATCTTGTGGGTCAGAATCAGGAATTTTAAAACCGGGTGAAAGCTTACCTTTGTTGATTTGTACTTCTAAGGGCAAATGTTCTTTAAGAGGATATTACCTTGATTATAATGGAGGAGAAACAACAACCACGACAACCACTGTTGAAGACACTACCACAATCTCGATCACAACCACTACAACTGAAACAACCACTACAATACCTGAGGAAGAATTAACGATAATTTGTCAAGAACCAACAACAGCTTGTCATGTGACTTGCAAGTCAAGATTGTGTACCTCTGATTTGTATGAATATTGTGAATATGAATGGAGCAGTTTTTGTGGTAATATTAACAAAATAATTTATCCTGGAGATCCATCTCCTTGGATGGTTTGTAATTTAAGAGGGGATTGTGTACTAAAAGGAAAAGCATTAGAAGAAATTCCAGCTACAACCACAACTACATTGCCAGGGGAACCGGAAATTTTGTGCAGCGAAGAGACAACAAGTTGTTATCATAAATGTCCAATCTGCCCAAGCGAGTTCGATTACTGTGAGTATAACTGGATTAGTCCATGTGGAAGTCAATTAGGGACTTTACAACCAGGCCAACACATGCCTTGGTTAGTCTGTTGGTCTAGAGGTAACTGTACTTTGATAGGATATAATTAGAATTTTAGTAGATTAATTTTTTATATAAAGTATTAAAAACGTTTATTTAACTTAGAAAACTTATTAGAACCAAGTAGAACATCTATACTAGATTATACAAATCCTTTTTATGAAAAAAACCCATATTATGTTTTATTAGAAGAAAATGGACAATGAGAAGTCTATGAAAGATAAACAATTCGATCAATTTTGGGAGATGAGGTGTCCTAAGTGTAATACAACCATTGATATAGAGATACTAATAAATCAAATGATTGCCAATTCTGAAGATAAGAAAAATTAAGTTAAACTAACTGAGTAATTTACACATATAGACCTACCAAAAGCACCAGCCCCCCTTATACAAGATGAACTTATTTCCCCTTCGAAAAGGGAAGAAACCTCTTCTGGACTTAAACCCCTGTCATTCAATCTCTTACCAGGTAATCCATCCATACCTATTGAATATAAAAAGGAGTCACCATTCTCATATACATGGATATAGGTACCTGATTCAAATGGAGGGTTTTCTCCTAAACCAATTCGTCTATATTTTATCATTACCATCAAGTAGTAATAATATGAAAGCCCCCTTAAATAACTATGCGTTAAACTTTTAAGTAAAATCCACAGTTTTTATGCCTTCTATACCTTTTAGTTCTCTTAGAATTCGAGTGCCTTCTTCTTGAGATTCGACAGAGAGGAGTAAGTGGTATCTTGATCCATCTGCGATATGTGGATATTGCCTTCCATAAAGTTCCACTAAAGCTTCCCATACGGTTTTATTATCTCTAGACTCAGAATAGATACAATTTATTCCTAAACAGGGCCTTTTTACATCCCTTTTTTCCATAGAATATGACTAAATTTTAATTCTTAAATTCCCATCGTTTATTTGCAGAAAAATACAGAACGTATAAAATATAATATGGTATTTTAGATATTTATATGAGATTGATTTAGAAATTAGCAATTAATAGGAAAATTAACTTTTAAGTACGTAAAATAACCCCATGGTAAGAATAATCGAAGATCTTATAGGGGCAAATGATTGGAAGTCCCAGGGCATGAACCTATATTTACAACTTATACTGTGACTGTAGAATATATAATCGATAAAGACGGGAATATAGATCCTGAATCTGTAATAATAAGAGATTAAACCCCGAACTTAAATGCAATATATGAAGATGATGTCCTGTGTTGTATGACTTTTATGGGAGATAAATTTCTGTCATATATAATATACCGAAATAGTATAAAACGTTATCTAATTAGACTTTTTAGAGGTAAAGGTGTTAAATTAAAAAACAGGAATTTATAGCCATTTTTACGTCAATCAAATATTTCTTTCAAATCGGCTTTATCAATAATAGAATCTTCTTCTATCCTGATTTTTCCGTCCAAATATACTCTTCCTACAGTTCTTGACTCTCCTGGAAATCTTCCATACAGAATATCAAAATAATTAGGATTTTCCCAATTGTCAGGTATCAGACTAACATCATACTTATCTTCAACTTCTCGTTTTCTGGACTGATTTACGTTCACATTACTTCTATTTTTAAGGAAATTGTATAGAATACTTGCACTAATTAAGAAAGCAAATCCGGCTAAAGGTGATAATAAAGCATCAAGTCCAGTTGGCATTTCCCCATCGTAATTTAAAGTTCCACTAATATCATATCCCATCTAATATAGGTCACTTGGTCCCATTCCTATCAATTAATAATTATTGGGTAAATTTTAAATCTTCATCAGATTTTCAGAAAACCACGGACGTGTAATATAATTAGCGAAATAAGATATTGTGGTCCTTTTGGTAGAGAATCCAGTTTAAATATACATGAAGATTTACCACCTGGGTATTTAGTATTGGGTTATAATGATGATGAAAATTGTGGACCTTTTTTTATAACATCTGTACCTCTTAGGAATAGAAGCTAATAATTAGATGATCTAAAGTCCAAGTTTTAATTCATCTGATTTATATCTAACTGAGCTCATTACTGTGTTAAAGTCACCAGTAACATCCAATCTCCAGGTCTGGGTTCGTTCACCCGTCAACATATCTTTCATCCAAGTTGTTTGACTATATACAGTACCTGGTGAATGGTCTTCAGGATAATGACATCTATGGAGGCGATCACGTCCAAATTCATATCTTTTACCTAATCCAGGTACCTCTAAAGAATGAATTGTTTTTGGTTCTACATATGCCCTACTAATAGGTTCTGGTGGTTGATATTGTCTTAAATCTGGTTCTCTAGCTAAAAAATTTGAAAGAACTTGCGATTCTTCTTCCACTCTTTTTAAAAAAGATTTAGCATCAAATGTTGGCTCTGGTTCTAAATATGCCATACTAAGAGGTTCCGGTGTTAAAGTCCCGGCTATAGTTTGATTAATTGCACTTTGAATTTCATTTCTAGGTGTCAGTTTTGGTCTATCTAATAAACTTCTGTATCTTTCAACAGTATCTTCTCTCATTCTTGTGAGAGCTTCATTGACATCTATACTTGTTGGTTGATATACAGGAACAACTGGTTCTGGAATTATTGGTTTGGGTAACTCGAATCCATGTAGTTCTCTATATCCAAGATCATAATTTTCAATCCCAAATCTCCTTTCGTCATAATCTGGTGTTTTTATAGCGGGAAGAGGTTCTGGTCTTTCTGGGATACCTAATACAAGTTTTGCTCGATTCAAGGAATCTAACTCAGTAGCGGTTTGAGGAATTACTCCAGAAGATAGCATATCTACCCCCTGTCTCAGTCTATGACTTTCGTATCTCATTTCAGCTCCCGCCATTCTTTCATATGGGTCCATGGCCAAAGCTGGATTAGTAGGTATGTTGTTTGGTTGCATAAACTGTCTATGTTGATCTAATGCAGGAGCCATAGACTCCATCGCACTTCTATGTCCTGATTCTACAAAATCCGATATAGGCGCACCCATGGGTAATAGATGGTTTAACATAAGTTATAATAAAATTTTTAATTTATTAAAGGGGTATCTAAAAAATATTTTATAATTCATCTATCTTTTAATCCAGAAACTAGCATAAAACCCCCCAACTATTAAAAAAATAATTTTAGTATTTAATAAATATTTTATAGTAGACCGTAAGTCACGAGGTATCTATTCTTGTATATTTGCCTCGCATCTAGTAATCTTAATGCTTCTTCATACCCTTCTAGTTCTCTTAATCGAATTTCGACTGTCGTTGGAGACACCTATCTAATCTGCACATGACCTAAATTCCTGGGTTTAAAATGGACTCAAATCCAAAATTAAAGTCAGTTTGTAAAAGAATGTCAAGAAAAAGAAGTAATATTGTCCCTATACAAGGAGAAATTATTGAAAACCCATCTATAAGTAGGTTTCCAGGAAGATCTACCCGGTAAATATTTTCATAATAACTACTCTTCAGTAATATTAACATTAAATAGAAGAAAATTTGACTTTAAGACTCCTTTGGTTTTTATATTCTTCTGAAGGCAATAATTATAACATCCTATGTACATGGGGGTGTACTTATGCAGAAAATTTCCAACCGATTGGTATCGATAGTTATGACTTCTGTGATAATTATGTCATTGATTTTCTCTGGTCCTACGCGTGCGCTTGACCTTTCTCTTTCGACTGATAAAGAATCCTATGGTGTCGGCGAACCTGTAGAGGTTGTTATGGATATAGACATAGAAGTTGATGAGCTTGTTCCTTTTACCGATGCCAAAGTTGAGATATATGGCACCGAATCCTATAATTCAATGTTTACCAGTGAATGTATTTTGGATAACTTAGATGAGGGAACACACCTCGAATGTACTACACAGGACCCGAGATTCCAGGAGGTTAAATTGGAATATATAGATGTTGAAAATCTTATTGGCAACAGAACAGCTGAGTTTAATTCTACTTATTATGAATGGGGTTATGGTTACGGGTATGGTTATGGTGAAGCAGTCACAGGCCAAATAGTACTGAGAATAACTTGGGAATTACCTTCAGACTGGTCCTCAGGTAAATACCAGACGAAGGTCACAATTGGAACTGAAGAGGATATATTCAGAATAAGAAGAGAGTTCCCGGTTACTGAGAATTTCGAGGTCAGGAACATTGATGGTAAGATAGCTTATCTTTGCAGGGATTCTTCATGTGATTATGGGATAGAATCTGATATGATAGATTGGCTGATGGCTAAGGGATGGGATGTGGATGGTAAACCTTCTGGTGAATGGACCGAAGATGAATTGGAATTCTATGATTTGATGGTTTGTTCGGATGAATTGATAGCCTGTAAAGTGGACAATTATCCTGATGTTTATAATTCTCATAAGAACGGTATTCCATTTGTGGAAATAGGTGATTATTTTTATTTGTCTGCGGCTTACAGGTTTGATTATATTAACAGATACTTCGGCTCCCTGACAGAAGGGCATTTGTATGTGACTGAGGATGACCCTGTTACTGATGGTTATTCCGGAATGGTGAATGTTCTTTCGGATGAGAATAAGATGTTTGTGATGGATGATATTTATCTTGGCCCTGAAGTAATTGATCTGGCGGATGTTTCTAATGATAAAGGCGATACAACATTGTTTAAGGTCGATGATACTGAAGGTCATGGAAGATATGCTTACTCCGGCTGGTTCTATAAATCTGATATTGAGGATTTAACTGGTGATGGAGACGAGATACTGGTTAGATTAATTAACTGGGTTCAGTGTGAGAAGACACTTGGGTGCGGTAGATCAAATATTGATCCTGATCTGACATCACCTATTGCTTTTAATGGCCAACCCAAAGGTTTACAGGAATTCTCGACTGTTGAACTGATGGTTGAGACTAATGAGGCTGCTACCTGTAGGGGAAGTATTGATGTTGATGAGGATTATGAGGACATGAATTTCATGTTCAGTGGGAGTAGATTAACACATAATTATATTTACAAGGACTTGTTGGATAATGGTAATCACACGGTTTATGTCCGATGTGAAGATAAGTATGGTAATGTTGCTGACACCAGTTATAGCTGGACTTTTGAGGTGGATGTTGGTATTCCCAAGAAGATAGCTTACTTATGCAGGGATGATGATTGTGATTACGGAATTGAGGATGAGATGATTACATGGTTACAGGATGAGGAATGGGAGGTTGAAGGTAAGAAATATGATGATTGGAGTGCTATAGAATTTGAACATTCAGGTTTGATATTGTGTTCGGACGAGCTTGTTGCCTGTAAGGTTGAACCGGGTTCCTTGATTTACGAGTATCATAAATTACATGGTAAACCTTTCTTGGAAGTGGGTGATTTTAATTACTTATCTGCGGCTTACAGGTTCGGTTATGTTGATAATTATTTTGGGCAGTTCAAGAGAGGCCAGTTATATATAACCCAGTCTGATCCTGTTACTGACGGTTTAACTGGTGATGTGAATGTATTGGCGAGTAATCCCAAAATGTCACTTATTCAGGATTATTTACTTTCCTTGGAGGTCGTTGACATAGCTGATGTGGATGTTGACAATTCCAGATCTACATTGTTTAGACTTGATGATGCTGACGGTCAGGGTCGTTATGCTTATGTTGGATGGTTCTATAATTCCTATCCTTCAGATTTGACTGTCGAGGGCAGGATGATACTGACTAGATTGTTGAATTGGGCAGTCTGTAATGACGCCAACGGATGTTAGTGAAACAGAGGTAAAAGAATAATTTCTATGATATGGTCATACCACCGAACAAGAGTGACAGACTTTGATATCAAGAGAAAAGGAAACAAAATCAAAGTAGAAATTAAATTGTAATAAGGTATTAAATCCTTTTATTTTTTCTAAAAATATTTCTAAAACTTAATAGTGATTAAATAAAGTCACTAGAGAGTAGATAACACTTAAATCTTTAATCTACTATCTTATTTACATTAAAACAATTGGAGGTAAAAAAATATGAAAAAACTAATAGCAGCAATGCTAACAGTTTTAATTGCAGCGATTCCAGTAATAGCAGATGAATTTCCGAACGAAGTTCCACCAGTAGATACTCCTCCGCAAGTTTATATGCTAAGTTCAGCATATGATATTTGTCAAGAGGATGATTCTGTAGGTGCACAACCAAATGGTTTTGATTTACAAATGGATGGGTGCCTGGAACTGGAAGATGAATGGAGATTTGAAGAGTATGCATTTACAGGTGAAAACCTGAATTATGTAGTTCTCGTCAGAGATTGTAACGGAGCAGAGGATATTTCCTATGCAAAGTTAACCGTTGATGGTGAGACTGAAGCTCTTTGTACAGAAGTCACTGGTGACTATATCGAAGATGCCACTCATGGTGGTTTATTCGAGGGTCAAGTTCCAGCCAAATGTGGTGGATTTGCTACAGAAGGTCTAGATAAGACTTACGATAAAGTCTATGAATGTACCTTAACAGTAGAACCATCATGGTATGGACCAAAATCAGTAAACATTGATGCATACGATCAAGCAGGAGCAGCCTCAACAATGGGAATAGCACAAAGCTGGTTCTTCAACCCAGCAGTTATTATAGATGTAGATACCAATGACGGTGCTGACTCAATCTGGTATGAATTACCAGCAGGTCAGAACGTTGTGTTCCCAGGACAAACAACTATGTCCGGTAACAAATTGGTAGTTACAAACTTAGCTGAGGGTGGAGTAGACCTATGGGCATTCATTGCAGCAACTGACTTTACAGACCCAACTCATTCGGGTGCTAGATGTCCAGTAAGCAATGTGATGGAAGCAGAAAACGCATTGGATTTCAGATGTAAAATTGGTACATTTGAAGACGATGAATGGGACGACATGACAAACAAAGTTAACACGGCATCATGTGGTCCAGGTAGTTGTTACAATGCTTTACCATTGTTGTACGGCTATGGTGAAACTACAAACAGTAATCTCGGTGCCAGTATGCCAAGTATAATTGGTAACTTAAAGTCAGCTGAATGTCAATTTAGACTGACGGTACCAGATGAATGTACAGGAACTTTCACAGAAGGAAAACTGCAAGTAATCGTAAAAGCTGTTTAGCGTTTAGAAGGAATTCTTTCCTTTCTTTTTTTTATTTTTAAGAAAAAAATACGGTGAAAAAATGATGAAGAAAATACTAACAATCACGGCCTTATTATTGTCGATTCAACTAATTCTAGCTTGTAAAACTCCTATAATTCGAAATGAATATGGTGTTCCTGTAAACCTTTACGGGGAAGGATACACTATAATCAACGGAACAGAATATCCTGAAGAAATCAAGATGTTAAAATACAATCTCACGGTTCAAAATCTTAACGACGAAAAATTTTATCTTACATTTACTCCACTAAGCGGATTAAGTAATTATGTTTATGCGGGTACATACGAAATAGAACCTTCTCAGACCCAAAAAGTAACAATGTCAGTTTACATAGATGGTTCCACCAAGTACGGGCAAATGTATGTCGAAGGATATTGCCAGGACGGGTTTGGAATTCCAGAAGGCTGGATGAACATGAGAATTTACGGTAGAGGAAATAGCGATCCACAATTCTGCAGTAACAATGTTTTATCATGTGGAGTTTACCCGGATTGCCAGGACTTAACCCAGATGAACGGTTGTTATGACGGTTATTATCGGAATTATGCGTGTGTATCTAACTCACCACAGTTTTCACAGACCTGTACGGAAACTTGTTGCCAACAATATGCAGGTAGTGACGGTTACTGTTATTTAGGAGAATGTATTAATCCAGATGATTCATGTATAGACGAATGCTTCTTTATTGGGGAGTCATGCTTGGAAGGTGATGTTTACAGTTGCATTCAACAAGAAGACGGTTGCAGGGATTTAATCAGAACAATGGACTGTGACACAGGTTGTTTCAACGGTGAATGTGTTGATGGTTCTGGTATAAGAGGAAAGATAGCGTTCTTATGTGCAGAAGAGGAATGTGATGACGACCTAGAACCAGAAGTAATATCATGGTTAAGATTAGCAGGATGGTACGTGGAAGGTAAACCTATTGATCAATGGACAGTATCTTACATAGCAGGGTTCGATGTGGTAGCATGTTCAGACCAGACCGTAGCATGTAAACCAAGCTCAAACTCAGCACCTTATTATGCTCACAAAAACTTAGGAAAACACTTCCTAGAAATAGCAGATTACAGATATGCCCAGGCAGCATTCAAACTCAATTATATCTCTAACCCATATTCAACATTAACAACTTCAAACAACATTTACGACACAGACGGGGATATTATCATGGAAATATTCCCAAGCTCGGTTCAGATATTCCCGACAGAGAAAAAAATGACAGTAAACCCGGACTACAGGTTAGAACCAGAAGTAATGGACGTGGCAGATGCAGGAGGAGACAACGGTAAATCAACTTTATTCAAGGTAGAATCCGAAGGCAGTCAGGGAAGATATACTTATGTTGGATGGTTCTACAGAGGAAATCCATCAGAATTAACAACAGATGGCCAACAAATACTTGACAGAACTGTTTTATGGACTTATTGTGGTGACGCTTGTTTAATAGATCCCAACAGAAATTTACCACCTGTTGCAGTAGCAGAGATAACACCTCACCCGGTTGCTTATGTTGACCAGATTGTTGAATTTGACGGTTCAGAATCTTATGATCCTGAAGAAGAACCTTTAACTTATTACTGGGATTTCGGAGACGGTACAAACTCCGGATGGATATCCAGTCCAGTAACTACTCATGTTTACACAGAACCCGATACTTATGATGTCACGCTTAAGGTTAATGATGGTGAACTGGAATCAGACCCAGTCACAACCGAACTAAGGGTCAAACCACAGATCCAGAATGCAGTGGCAGTTATATGTGCAGATGATTCCTGTAACGATAACACCGAGCAGGATGTTATAGGTTTCCTTAGGGATAATGGTTTTTACGTCAAGGGTAAATCAGAAGGCAGCTGGACATACGAAGACTTGGGGGATTATGATTTCATGTTATGTGCTGATGCTTTGTCAGGATGTAATATCCATTCATGGTCAGATATTTACGAAAAACACATGGAAGACGGGATGGGATTCTTTGAACTTTCAGATTACAGATACCTGAGGGCAGCTGATGAATTCGGGTATATCACATGGTGGGTAGGATATGAGAAGAGTGACGATGAGATAAGAATTACAAGTACAGAAGATGATATAACCGAAGGATTCAGCGGAGTAGTGAGAATATCCAACAGTCCTTCAGAAATGGTAGGTTTATATCACAGGAATTTAGGATCATCTATCAACCTGGCTGATATAACTAACAAAGATACGTCAACAATGTTCAGGGTAGATGCTTCAGGTTTCAGAGGAAGATATGCATTCTTGGGATGGTTCTACAAGAGATCAACATCCGATTTAACACAAACAGGAGAGACATTATTACTAAGAGCTTTAAGATGGGTTCAGTGCGGGAATGTTAATAGTTGCAACTAGGACCAAGTACTAATTCTGTATTCCTAATAGAAATTATATTTAGATAAGATATTAAATCTTTTTATTTTTACTAAAAGTACTACTAAACACTAATAAAATAGAAAAAAAGCTACTAAATAGTAGATTAGAGTTAAATATCTATTTTAATAATTTATCTATAACTTTAAAAGACAATGGAGGTTAAAAAATGAAAAAATTACTAGCTTTAATGCTAGCAGTTTTAACAATAATGATACCAGTGATTGCAGATGAATTTCCAAATGATGTTCCACCAATAGATACCCCTCCACAAGTATATATGCTACATTCAGCGTATGATATTTGTAGTCCAGAAGAACCTTTTTGTGAGGGAACACCAGAGGTGGATTCGTGTCAAGTTTACGACTATGACCAATGTACAGGAATAAATGGATGTAGTCTAGTATGTGACAGATATGTTGATGAAGATGGTATTTGTGATGGGAACAGCCCGTGTCATGTGACAATACAAGATGCTATAGATGTAGCCAGTCCTAGAGAGCTTATATGCGTTTTTCCTGGGACTTATGCTGAAACAGTGATAGTAAATAAGGATGATTTGACACTTAAATCGGTCTCACAACATGATGCAATAATTCAACCTACTTCTGTGGGTATTTGGCCAAATGTTGGAGCGGTATCCATAAGGAACAACGGCGTAACTATTGATGGATTCGAAGTAGATGGATCTATTGCAAGTAAAAACGGTATTAACGTCTATGGAGCTAGTGATGTTACTATTAAAAATAATATTGTCCATGGAACAACCAACGAATGGGATGGAGTTGGTATCATTGTTTGGGACTGGAACAGTGCTTATACTGTTGATAACGCACTAATTGAGAATAATGTGGTCTACGATACTGGTAGGATGGGTATCTTCTGTATGGATTATGATACGACCAACAGTGAATACGATTTAACAGAAGGTCATGTAATTCGTTGTAATGAAGTATATGACACTTGGAAAAAAGGTGATGATTGGAGTGACGCTGGTGGAGCTATTCAGATCAATTTGGGTAAAGATTGTTCTATTACCGATAACCTTGTTTATAATACTCGGGATGGTAACAGAGGGGTATATATGTTCGGTTCAGGTAGTGGAAATATAATAAATGGAAACACACTAAGGAGTAATCCAATAGGCATACAACTTTGGATAAGCGGGGAAGGCGGAGCACCAATCGATTGGGAAGGTGATATAGCAGCTTCACCAGAGGTTGAAGAAAATAATATCTATGATAACACCAATTATGGGGCAATAAGCACAAATATCGCCGGTACAACTATGATAATGGACGCAGAGGATAACTGGTGGGGAGATGCTTCAGGACCAACACATAGTTCTAATCCTGAGGGATCTGGTGATGCAGTGAGTGACAATGTTGATTATGACCCATGGTCAACATCGGAATTTGAAATATCCGAATGTGAACCAGAACAAGTATCAATTTGTGATGGTACACCAGACTCATGTGGAATATTAGCAAGTTATGGAGAACCTAAGTGTACAGAGACGCAAGGTTGTGTATGGAGAGATTACGGAGGGAGTCAACCTAATGGGTTTGACTTACAGATGGATGGTTGTTTAGATTTAAACGACGAATGGAGATTTGAGGAGTACGCATTTACAGGAGAACAATTACTCTATGAGATACTTGTCAGAGATTGTAACTTAGCCGAGGATATTTCCTACGCTAAGATAACAGTTAACGATGAAGTTGAGGCTTTGTGTAATCAAATACCAGCTTCAGAAGGAGATTACTCAGATCAGGTTCCAGTAAAGTGTGGCGGTAGTGCAGACGCAGGTTTTGATCCCGAATATGATAAAGTATTCGAATGTGTCTTGACAGTGGAACCATCATGGTACGGTCCAAAATCAGTGAACATCGAAGCATACGATCAAATTGGATCTGCCTCAACGATGGGTATAGCTCAATCTTGGTTCTTCAACCCAGCAGTTATTATAGATGTAGATACCAATGACGGTGCTGACTCAATCTGGTATGAATTACCAGCAGGTCAGAACGTTGTGTTCCCAGGACAAACAACTATGTCCGGTAACAAATTGGTAGTTACAAACTTAGCTGAGGGTGGAGTAGACCTATGGGCATTCATTGCAGCAACTGACTTTACAGACCCAACTCATTCGGGTGCTAGATGTCCAGTAAGCAATGTGATGGAAGCAGAAAACGCATTGGATTTCAGATGTAAAATTGGTACATTTGAAGACGATGAATGGGACGACATGACAAACAAAGTTAACACAGCATCATGTAGCCCAGATATGTGTTTCAATGCATTACCGTTGTTAGAAGGTCATATGATGGAACAACAGAGTATAATCGGTAACTTGAAGTCAGCTGAATGTCAATTCAAGTTGACAATACCAGATCAGTGCACAGGAACCTTCACGGAAGGACAATTACAAGTAATTGTTAAAGCTGTTTAGGAGGAAATTTCTTTCCTTTCTTTTTTATTTTTCTTATATCAAACCTTAGTTTTTAGATAACACTTTTATAATTTACTTTTAATCACATATTCTATGAGCAGAAAAAGAGTTATCGCAGTAGGTATTCATTTACCGAAATTATCAAGAGAGGATTATTTGAGAGCTTTAGAAGGAACAGAATTATATGAAAGAATGTCCAATCTGATGCCGGATCCTCAAGGTGGTTATACTGTAGTTGATGATGATGGCGGTATGTGGAGAGTCATTATAGAGGATGGGCGTTTAGATGTAAGAGCATACGATAAAGAAAGAACCGATTATGTTTAATTATATCTCATTCACTTTTTTGATGTTCGATAGCTATTTGTCTTGCGTTATAGGAATGAGGATATCTCCATGTTATTGGAGTTTCCCAGGTAGCAACTATTTCACCGTCGAATAAAAGATGCGTTTCTCTATCATCTATTCTCATCGAATATCTATCATCAGGAAAATTAACTCTACTATAATCATATGGACATCTGGCTCTTGTATCACTCATGTCTTTTTATTAACCCAATAATGATTGCTAAAGAATTTACTCTTATCTTTAATATCGGATAGAAAATAAATTTAATCCAACCCAAAAGCATCCTTAAACTTCTGTATCCTTCTCAATTCTTGGATATGTTCCATACCCTTATCACTTATTTTATATGAAACTCTTTTACCCTTTTCAACTTCTTCAATAAACTCTTGAGATGAAAGTAGATCCAAATATTCCTGTAAAGCATTATGCGATAAGTTTGCAGAGTACATAATATGAGTAGGTTTAACTGTACCTCCCTTCTTTTGCATGAAAAACATAATATCCATTATGACTTCAAGCTTTGACCTTCTCTTTCCCAATATAATTCACCCGGATGAGCATGTATAACAATGAAACGAATCCCAATATCAGTATTCCATTAGCCAAAATAAAATTAGTAACACTAAACGAGGTCAATAACAATAAAAAGTGGAATAACAACAAACAAAGGAAACTAAACATCACAAGCCAATTATTCAGTTTCTTTCTCCTAATAGCTTTGATCACTGTCTGCACGAAAACAGCCAAAAGCAACACTATAGAGTAAATATGGAATCTATTAGAATCGGCATACCACAAAGGTACAAATATTATGAAGGTTTTACCCTTTAGTTTGAGAGGAGAATACATCAAGAAAAATGCCAAGTAAGCCAAGGTAGATAACACATAGTAAACCAAAAATCCAATATAATTGATCCTGTTTATACTCAATGCTGTTTGCTTGTAATTCTTTAACCCAATGTAAATGTAGGCACTCGGGGCAGCAAGTACCAAAAAACCCAACCCCAATAATAAAAAACCCATCAATAAGAACAGAATCTTTCTTTTGCGATCCATCTTATAAACCCTGTAAGAGAAATAAGCCACCAAAAAACAAACCACAGATGACAGTAAATAAATTATCGAAGTAATACCGTAAAACCAAAGTGGGATTCTTGCATACATATATATCATATTAGGTTTTCGCTTATTAACAGATATTAAATATGAATTATTAATCTAGATTTTCTTTTCACAAGATAGATATTATATATAAACCTAATAAATGTTATCGGATGAGGAAGGGAAAGGCTAACATACAAACCTCCAATTGTTACCTTACCGTTAGTTTCGATGACGGAGACTGAGAAACTTTTGAATTTTTTTTAGGCTAAATAGAAAATAAATGCAGAGGAAATAGAAAAAAATGGTGTGCTCAACATACTCAAATATAAATTTTTAACTATTATAAAGTAATGAAAGTGATTAAATGAAAAAAATTTTGTCGTTGTTGGTTTTTGCAGTATTGGCGTTTCAATTAGTTAAAGCATGTTCAAATCCGGTAGTCTATAATGAGTACAGTGTACCTGTATCTCTTTATGGTTCTGGTTATATCGAGATTGACGCGGATGATTATCCTGACGGAACAGAAAAAATAAATTATGAGTTTCAGATAAGGAATACAAACGAGAATCAAACCATGGAATTTAATTTAACTCCTGATGCCAGTTTGAATGGTTATGTTGATCCTTTAAGTGTAGAACTAGTAGCTAATGAAACTAAGGATGTTTCCTTGGGAGTATTTATCTCATCTACAAAGCAAGGTAACTTAATAGCGATAGGTCAGTGTGAGGACGGACAGAACATGGCTGATGGTACTCTGGGAGTCCATATATATGCTTCAGGGGATAACCCAGGAGATGAACCAGAAGGTGAGTGTGACGGTACATTATTATCATGTGGAACCTACCCAGATTGTCAGGACCTAACAAAAATGGACGGATGTTATGACGGTTATTATAGGGATTATTATTGTATTCATGCAACCAATTCAGTAGAATATACAGAAACTTGTACATCTACTTGCTGTAAACAATACTTTGGATCAGAGGGTTATTGTGAGAGCAATGCTTGTAAAACTACAGGAAACAATATACCAACTATTGATACTTACTTACCGAACGAAACAAGTTTGACACTTGAAGCAGGGGAATCCATAGAATTCACTCACACAAGCTCTGATGTTGATGGAGACACTTTAAACTACATCTGGGAATTGAATGACACCGAGCAAGCTACTACCCAGAATTGGACTTATGTCTCAAGTACAGATGATATAGGTTTTTATGAGGTTACACTTTTAGTCTCCGATGGAAAAGACACAGTTTATCAGAAATGGTATCTGACATTAGACGTACCATCATTGTTATCAAATGGAGATGCATGTACGGATAATTCCGAATGTGAATCCGGTCACTGTGTACATGGAGTTTGCAGATCATCAAGTACTTATTGTGGAGACGGTTACTGTGATTCTGGCGAAACTTGTAGTTCCTGTTCATCTGATTGTGGTTCATGTAGTTCAGAAAGTAGTTCTAGTAGCAGTAGTAGCTCTAGTTCATCTGGATCATCTTCAAGTGGTAGTTTCGGTGGTGCTTCTAGTTCGTCCACGAAATCAACTGGATTTTATGATTTCCCATCTAATGTTGAAATAGAGACAGGTAAATCAAAACAAATACAAGGATATTTCTACAGTAGATTCAGAAGTGATCAAGACATAACATTTAAGATACTAGGTATAGATAATAACTGGATCGAAATCTCACCATCATCCACAACAGTAAGTTATGATGAAGAGATTAATATCCAAATAACCTTTAATCTACCTCAAGACATTGAACCGAGAAATTATCCATTTGAAATATCAACCGAGATCGGGAGTATGACTTATAATCAAGCTATTACACTAACTATTTTAGAAAGTCAAGTATCGACCACGGTCTCAACTACAACAATTGAACAGGGAACAAATCTGGAAGATTCTAGTGAAGAAGAAAATACTTCACCTATCTCAGGATTTATAGTTGTTGTTCGCGATTTCGCAAAGAGATTTTGGTATTTCCTATTAGTTCCAGCAGTAATCTTCTTGTTATGGAGATTTGTTGGAGTTCCAGCGGTAAAGATAACCCCAAATAATCTCTCATCAAATCCAGGTAAAATAGTGGACGATTCAAGTGAGGGAGATATTCCAGCTCAGGAAGAATATTTAGAAGTCAAGGTTAAAGAAAAAAAACCAGAAAAAGTAGAAACTAAAAAAGAAGATAAAGCGCTAGAAAAAGCTAGAGAAAAGGTAATTGAAGACATGAGAAAGAGAGCAATGAAGATGGAGAAATTTTATTAAATTTTTTACTTTTAAAGAGAAATTAAATTACTAGAAAAACTCTTAAATTTTTTTATTTCTTCTAAAACCCTTTAATATACATTTATTTTCTATTTAAAAGAATTAAACATTAGTTAGACTTAAATTATTAAGTATTCAAATTTCTATTAATATTTAAAAGCAAGAGAGGAGTTTATGAACTTTAAAATAGGACCTTTTGTACTATTTACATTAGTGGTTTCCTTAGTCTTAGTTTCATCAGTTAATGCATTTATTGTGTATTTAAGACCCCCTAAAATGTTTATAAGAATGAATGTAACACCTGGTGAATATTCGTCAGGGCAGGTTACTTTTGAAATAAAAAACCTAAATAATCAGACTTTTAATGTGGAATTTTCTCCTCAAGGAGATTTTGGAGATCATGTAGTTTTTGAAACTGATCATAATTTTGATTTAGAGTCAGGTGAGGGAACCAACTTTACATTTGATGTTAGGTATGATCAGCCAGGAACTTACAATGAGATAATGTCTGTTATATATACGATGGAGGGGGAAAATCCTGTTAATTTAGAGGCTGACATCACTGTAATTGCTAATGAGGTTGAAAGTCCAGATAATAAGATAACAGATTTCCAGAGAAATGCTATAATAGCATTTATATTTTTGGTCATAATTATTACACTAGTAATAATCTTTATAAGGAGGGGTGTGAAAAAGTGAAAAATAAGAAGTTTTACCTAATTTTAGGTATTTTATTATCTTTGTTAATTGTAAATGATGTTTTAGCTAATGAAGTTGCTCTTGTGGTAAAGAACTCCAACAGTTTATCTTTTGTTCATGAGAGAGCGGTTAAATCTGCTTTGGAGAATATGGGTTTTGACATAGTTTTGATAGATCAATATACCGAAAATGTGGATTATTCTACTTTTAGTGCTATAGTTATTGCTGGTAGACCAGGTAATGTTAATTTGTATGAACGTTTGGATGATTTTGTGGTTGAAATACCGGTTAATGATTATCCTACTGTAGTTATAGGAACACATTTTTTAGATGATTGGGGATGGGTAACTTCGGGTTCTACGAGTACGGCTTCGTCAACAAGGATACATAGAATTATGATAAATGATGACAAAAATTCGATAACATCTGATTATGAAGTTGGGGAAGTAATTCCAGTACATATTGTAAAAGGCAAATCAATTTTTGATGTTCATGAGATTAATAGTAAACTTAAACAACTGGCGTCATTGACAAGTACAGATCAAGCAACCGTTATTGGGGTTGCAGAGCCTAACATAGAGTTATTTGATAATAAGATTACAAAGGCAAGGGTAGTATTCTTTGGTATTACTAATCCACTTTACTGGACCGAAGAAGCTGAAGATTTATTCAAAAACTCTGTTTGGTGGGTATTGGCTGATTATGACGATGACGGAATTTTAGATCATGAAGATAACTGTAGATTTGTAGGGAATCCAGACCAACTAGACTCAGATGGGGATGGTATAGGAGATGCATGTGATAACTGTCCAGAAGAAGACTCAACAGGCTATGACTCAAACAATGATGGTTGTATAGACGATACGGATGGAGACGGTGTAAAAGATGATATCGACAATTGCCCAAGAGTACCCAACCCAGATCAACTAGACTCAGATGAAGACGGTATAGGAGATGCATGCAACATTCTCCCAGGAGCTTCGGTTTACTTAGACGTGGACGGAGACGGTGAAGACGAATCAGCTACAAACCAGAACAACGTTATGGAGGATGGTTATGAGGTTTATGCTGACCCAAACAGTAACACTAATGCTCTAGGTCTGGATGGTGATAGTGATGGTTTTACTGACTTTCTAATCGATATCAACGGCGAGTATTATGATAAGTATTGGGATCCAGATGATGAGGTTCTAACAAGTTTGGTAAGAATTAATGATCAGTACTTTATTGACAACAATGGTGATTATTTCACAGACAAGGTTTGGAACTCTACTAGCGGGCAGATGTACGGAGTACTCGAAAAAGATATTGACGGAGACTCTATGAATGAAAAGGTCAAGGACACTGACAATGACGGTTCATTTGACGAATATCAAGATCCAGACGGCTCCACACGACTTTTATCCTTTGAAGATGGAGATCAAGACGGTAGGAACGACTTTGTAATAGGTTCAGATAAAGCCGAAAAATACTGGGACCCTGACGATAATATTCTAACAGATATCCTGGAAGTAGATGTTAATAATGACGGGGAGATGAATTATCTTGTCGACACCAATGGGAATGGCATCTATGATAAGATTTACATGACAAACACACTTTACGATTTACCTGACTTATTTATAACGTCATTCTCTGTTAACCCAACTTCACTAAACCAAGGAGGAAGTGTTACTGTTAAAGCTACGATTAAAAATGATGGAGGATACAATGCAACCAATTTCACAGTCCATTTCAAAGGGGCTGAGAAGGTCTTATCACTTACACCAGGAGAATCTGAGAACGTAACCTTTACTTGGACTAATGTTCCTGCAGGTTCTCACTCGGTTGAAATAGTCGTGGACTCAGATGATGTAATAACAGAATCAAACGAGGACAATAACAAGGAATCCGAAAGTGTAAATGTAGCAGCTAAGGAAGATGAAACTGCTCAGATATACTATGGGGGTGGTGGTGGAGAGACAGAGAAAAGAATGGCAGAACTAATAGACTTTCCTGAACAAGTAGTTATCAAACAAGGAGAAACACAAACAGTCTCAGGAGAATTCATGACCAATTTAACCAGGAGCATTTCAAACATAGAATATTCGATCTTGGGTAACGGTTTTAATCAATCTTGGGTAACATTAGACCCAGAAGAAACAGACGTTCTTAACACAGATGAAAGCGAGGAAATAACTCTAACCTTTACAATCCCAGAAGACGCAGAAATCTACACTTACCCATTAACCCTAAGGGCTAGATCTAGCAGAGGAGAAATTTTTCGTGATTATGAGACCGAAATTAACCTATTAATCGAGGAAAGTGGTGTAGAAGAACCAGTTGAAAATGTTACAACCACAACAACACTACCAGAGGAGGAAGAACCAGAAGAAGAAACCAAATCACCACTATCAGGAGCTTTAACCTTCGTTAAAACAACTTGGTTACCACTACTAATAGGGTTCTTAATAGCAGGACTAATAATTCTAATCATCCTTTTCAGGGATAGAATACCAAAGATTGAGTTTAGTATGAAAGAAACCGGTCAAAAATACATCTTTGGAAAGGGTTGGGAAGAGGAATAAACCCTAAGTTTTCCGCAAAAAAATGGTTTACTTTAAGTATTTAATTTCTATTTACTAATAAGATTTTATGAAGCAAAAACACAAATTTATTGAGGTTTTCTCTAATTTACCAATGGACGTAAGAAGAGAGATTATTCTGGTAATAGATGATCAACCAATCACTTGGAATGTAGCTTATGATGAAATAAAACACGAGACCAAATTTGGTAAAAGAATCTTAGATAAATTAATTGATTTGGAGTTGATATGATGGTTGATTACGAGGATTTAAAGGAAATTGTTTTAGTTAGGTTAGAGTCCATGCCGCCAAACATAAGAGTATCTGTTGGTTCAGAAAAAGATATGACAAAAGACGATCTAATTCATGAGGTAAAAAACGATACCGATCTTGGAAGACTTATAATAGAAATACAATATCAATATCTCAAATCAATGAAGAAGGGCTTTTAACATGGAAAAGAAGTTTCTAATAACTCGACCTAAACATGATTTGACAATGAAGTATCTCCATCAATGGTCTGGAGAAATTCTTAAATTCGCTAAAAAAAGGAACATAGATTTCAGTGATTTTGAAGGTGAGAACGCAAATAGAGAAAATGTTCAAAAATTCTTAAAAAAGCAAAAACCAAAATTAGTTGTTTTTAATGGACATGGAAATCCTAAAATGATATGTGGGCACAACAACAAGCCTTTAATTGTAAGTGATAAAAATGAGGAATTCTTAGAGTCAAAAATAAGTTATGCTATTTCATGTGATGCAGCTTCTGATTTGGGTTTGAAAATCGTTAAAAAGGGAGGGGAAACATTTATCGGTTATGAGGGACCTTTTGGTTTTGTGCGTGATGGGAGTAGAGAATGTAATCCATCTAAAGATAAGCTCGCTAAACCCTTTAAGAAGGTTTCAAACACTATCATCAAAGAAATAATTAAGGGGAAATCTGTTGAAAAATCTATCAAAAAATCTAAGAAAACCACTTCTGAATTATTGAAGAAGTACTCGTTAGAGGAAACTGAGCCTGGGCACAAAGAGATCAGGTTTTGGTTATTTTGGAATAGACATTTTCTAAGGATATTTGGGAACTCAGAGGCTAAATTTAAGTGAAATATATCATCTATTCCCATTATCTTCGATTCCTGAAATCAAACCAAAAACAAGCAGAAAGGATTAATATCTTCAATGCTAAAAACATGCACATCAATACCTCAAAAAATTCCAACTGGGGTTTAAATCCTTTTCTATTAAAAGTATAAAAAGCTTATTCACTAAAAAGTAAATACTAATAAATTTACTGCGGAGTAATGAATATGAAAGAAAAAACAGTCCAAGACATTTTTGATGTGAGCCAAACATTTGCTTCAGGAAAAAGAGTACTTCTTCTCTTCATATTAAGAGATGAACCAATGGGGTATACAATGATTACCAAATACTTTGACAGGGTCGGTGTTCCAATCGGTAGCAGTGAAGTTTATAAACATTTAAAACAACTTTTGAGCGGGGGATATATCACCAAAAAAGGAAATTCTTATCTTCTAACATTAAAGGGATTAAAAGCAGTAGAAGCTACATTGGAGATAGTTGATACTCCTCCTGAAATACCAGAGCTCAAGTTGTCTTTCGAAGGAAGGGGTAAATCTAAATAAGGATTAAACTCCAAGAATTAAGAGAGTGAAAGGATGGCTGAGAAGAAGTGGTCAGATTATTGGAGAAAATATAAATCATCGGATAAGGGTAAACCTAGTCCTAAGGGAAGCACTAAAAAGGAAAGGCCAACAATCAAAGTCTCACCAAAAATACCAAAGATTTCTGCTCCTAAAACAAACATAAATCTAAAATCCGTTTTCCTAATTTTGCTTGCACTCGGTGTTCTTGGTTTAGGTTTTTGGCAATTTAAATCCGCCAAGCTAATAGAAACACTTAAGGAGGAAGAACTAAGTCTTGAGCGCCAGCTTGTAAATTGTACAGAGCAACTTGAAAATACTAACGGGACTCTGATGGTTTGTAGTTCTAATCTTGATGACTGTAACGATAATCTTGCTAATAAGATCAGTCGACTGAACAGTTGTGAAAATGAGAAGAGTAATATTAATCAGGATTATGAGGATTGTGTGGATGATCTCTTACAGGCAGACCTTAACTATCAGGATCTTGAAGATGATTACAATGATTGCAGGAGTGTTTTGGGTGATAGGAACGATGCTTTAGATGAATGTAACTCTGATTTGAATGCTCTTCAGAGTGATTATGATGATCTAAAGGACAATTACAGGAGTCTTTGTAATAACAATTGTAGTCAGGATTGTACTTTTGATTCAGGAACCCAAGAGTATGAGTGTCCGCAGACAACAACTACAACCACTACTCCAACAACAACCACAAGTGGTTAATTTTTATTTTCCTAATACTTTTCTTATGAACCACATCTATCTTCCAGTAATAATTTTCCTCTCTTTGTGTCTTTACTATATGTTAAGGAACAAACTCGCCATATTCTTCCCTAGTTTTTCAGGTATGTTAAGTATAATTCAAGACTTTGCAGATGTTGATAAGGATGATGTTATCTATGACCTAGGTTCAGGGGATGGTAGGGTCTTGGAGGTCTTTGCTAAGAAAGGAATCAAGTGTGTGGGGGTAGAACAGGATAGAATACTAAACAATCTGGCGAGAAAAAGACTTAAAAAATACAATAACGTTAAAATAATCCAAGGAAATATCTTCGATCAAAATCTCTCTGAGGCAACAGTTATTATCGCTTATCTCTCCAAGTTTGTTACCAGAAGACTTCAGAAAAAGATAAAGAAAGAATGTAAAAAGGGTACCAAAATTATTCTTGTCTCTTATAGGTTCAAAGATTGGGAACCAACCAGATTCAAAAGATGGTTATGGGTTCCGATTAGGTTGTATGTACTCTGATTAAAAATTACCCCAGAAAATGAAGAAAACAGAAAAACTCAAAACTGACCCCAAATTACTCTAATGTTATGAGACTATTGTAGCAATTAAAGGCCAGAAAACGGCATCTAGAGAGGGTAAAAATTTAATTTTAAATGAATTTTTTTAGAGTGGACTTATTTTTTCTTAGACTTTTTCTTCTTTCCCCAATCCTCTTTACTCTTGCAATTATGATCAATACACATACTATACGACTTCTTCCCTCTATTAACCCTAATCATCGGTAAACCACATTCAGAACATTTCTTTTTAAGTACAGTAATACCTCCAGACTGGGGTAAAGGATAACTGCGGTCACAATCAGGAAAGTTGTCACACCCTATGAACCTTTTACCTGTTTTTTTAGATCTGATTATTTTCAGATTATTACCACATTTAGGACATTCGCCTATAGTTTTCTTGTTTCTTTTAAATGAAATATATGCTTTAGAAAGCTCCTCCCCTATTTTATCTTCTTTTTCTTTGAACTCCTTAAGTATACCTATCAATAAGTCCTTCGCTTCTTGAACAACTTCTCCCCTTTTCTTCTTACCCTCTCTTACCTGCTCCATTTCCTCCTCAAATTTACTGGTTAATTCTTCACTAACAATCTTCGGACAATTATTTTCCAGAACTTCGGCCACTTTCTCCCCGAATTCCGTTACTTCCACCTGTTTTCCCTTAATATAACCCCGATCATACAATGTTTGAACAATATTTGCCCTAGTAGCCTTAGTACCCAATCCTTTTTTCTCCATCTCTTTGATAATTGAACCTTGACTGTAGCGGTTAGGAGGTTGTGTTTCCTTATCCAGCATTAAAAGTTCCTTCACCGGGAGAACTTTTCCTTTATTTAATTCTGGTAGTATTTGCTCTTTGTATCTGACATATTTTCCATAGAATTCTATCCAACCAGGCTTGACTGTCCTCTTACCAGAAAGCAAATAATTATGACCATCGACATCTAATACAACCCTCGTGCTCTCTCTGATTGCATCTGGTCCAAACACCGCTAAAAACCTCCGAACACATAGGTCATAAAGCCGTCTTTGTTGTCCAGTTAGTTTTCCAGAGAATTCACCAGTGGGGAATATTGCTGGGTGGGCAGGATCTTTCTTTTTTCCTTCATTGGGTGTTAAACTACCTTGCCCCAATAATTTCTTACAATCCTTTTCATATAGAGAATTCTTTGATAGTTTAGTTAAGATTTTTTTATACCCGATTTTCTTAGGTAGCTTCTGGCTGCTGGTTCTTGGGTAAGATATAAGTCCCGCGTTATAGAGAGCCTCGGCAATCGACATCGTTTGTTTAGGAGAGAATTTGAAGTGAGTGTAAGCAACACTTTGAAGGGAACTTGTGTTAAAAGGAACAGGGGGTCTTTGTTTATACCGTCTTTTGTTGATATCTTTTACCTTGGCATCTTGATCCTTACATTCTCCAAAGATTTTCTGGGCCTTAGGTTTCTCCCATATCTTGTCCTCCTTGTAATTAGCAATCAATTCATCCCCATCAGCCAAGCAATGTAATTCCAACTGCCAGTAGGGTGTAGGTATAAACTTCTTTATCTCAATTTCTCTTTCTGCGAGCATATGCAAGGTAGGACTTTGAACACGACCAGATGATACCAATTTAAACCCGTTCATATTCTTTTTCATGGCTATTGTTAATGCACGGGTAAGATTAATACCCCAGTAGAAGTCGAGGAAATGTCTAGTTAGACCAGATTCTAGTATCGGAAAAAGTATATGACTGGACATCTTTTTATAAGATTCCTTCAATTCACTTTTGGTTAACGTGGAGAATTTCATTCTTTTCGCATCTTTAACTTTACAAATAAAACGGAGAATATTATATAGAAGGACTTCTCCCTCTCTATCCATATCAGTGGCACCCACGAATTCATCGGCATTTTTAGCAAGTTCTTTAATATTTTTAAAATACTTTTTTGTCCATCTCAAGTCTTTTTTTGTATATGTTGGTATCCAATCACAGGAAAAATTTGGATAGTTCCAGCCATCTCCATTATTCTTTGTATTTAAGGAGAATAAATGCCCAACGGCAGGCACACAAACATGTTTTTTACCATTTAAGGTAAATTCAAAATAATAAGCTCCACCTCTTCCGACTTTCTTAGCTTTGCCCTCTGAGAGAGATTTTGCTATCCGCTCGGATGCTTGTGGCTTTTCTGCTATTATCATAATATAACTCATTTCTTTCCTCTCTTCTTTTCCCATTCTTCGAAAAATTCAACTAATTTTTCTGTAACACTATTTTCCACAAGTTCATAAAATTTCATTTTACCTCTAAGTTCAATTTCAATAAGTCCCGTTTCTTTCAGATCTTTGCCAGCTTTACTAATACCGGCTGGACTGAAATTAACCTTTTTAGCTAACTCTCTTTCAAATAGGTTTTCCTTCCCTTCATTTTTTGATTTCCATAACTGATACAGAATCGATATTTTAACTTTAGAACCCAATATTTTCTCTAACTCCATAACCAACTTATTTGGAGTGATATATTTAAATATTAGTTGTATGAAATTTACTTTAGTGTTTTTATTATGATAAAAGTTAACAAAATGATTGAGGATATAGTAACAGAGCAAGGTATATCATTAACTGAAATAGCAAATTCTATAGGTGTTAGTAATTCTTATTTTTCAGCGATGAAGAAAAATAAATTTAATCCCAGTGAAGTCGTTTTAGAGAAGTTGAAAAAATTCCATTATCTTCCCTCTTGTAAAGTGGGGGATTTAAAAAGAAATCAGGAATTCGAGAAGAATAATGGGATTATCGAGGATCATACAGGAATTATGTGTGATTGACCATAATAGAATTAATCTATCAAATGTTCTTCCTTAACCCTGGAAAATAAAGCGGATATTAAAACCACAATACCAATCAAGACAAAAGTGTAATTCAATGACCAATCAACCAACATCCCCACAATTGGATTAATTATTGCTACTAAAAGTCTTCTTAACATGGATATAGTTGAAAGTATGGTTGCTCTCTCTGACGAGGGAACATGTTTGTTCATATAACTAGCAAAAAGAGGTCGTCTTGTAAGTCCAAATCCACCCGCCACAAGTATAACTATTATTATCAAAGGTATGAAACTAGTCAAACCCCCGACTAAGAACAATAACCCAGTTATAAATGAACTCAGGAATAACATCCTTTTCTTTGATTTTACTATCACTTCAAGTTTACCATAAATATTCATAATAAAAATCTGACTTAAGACGAGGGAAGCGTGAACAAACCCAAAATATTCTATTGGAACCCCAGATTGCTCAAGTAAAGGCTGGTATAACCATATCATCAGATAACCAGCGGTGGCTATTATAATTATATCAAATGCCAATATTTTCAACACTTGATTATCTTTGAAGTACTTTAACCCATCTTTTACTATTCTGATATACCTATTTGATTCGAGTTTTTTACTCGTTTTTGGTTCTTTAAAAGTTATAGCTAATAATGTGGCCACTGTTAAAGGAACCGACATCAATATTACCGGAGACCTTAACCCATAAATTCCTGCAACCAAACTCCCTATAGGAGATCCAACCATAATTCCCAACAATTTGAAGGTTTGTACTCGGGCAAAGATTTTCTTTGATTTCTTCTCTTTACCTATTTTTTTAAGACTATCATAAACAAATGCTTCACCTGCACCCGATGCTAGAGCTAGGGCCATCGCTAGAATAAACTCTCCTAGCAAAAATACATAGAAATTCGATTGACTAACATAGACCAAAAACCCAACCCCGTTCAAAAAAGCAGCTAAAATTAACGAATGTTTTCTTCCCACATAATCCGCAACCGCACCCGTCGGCACTTCTAACAAAAATGTCCAGAACATGAACCAGGACTGTAAGAACATAGTCTGGGTAAAATTTAACCCTCCCCATTCAGTGAAAAAGGGGATAAGTATCCCCCCAATAAAACTAAGGTTGCACAAGAAGTAAAACAGGTAATATTTCCATATGTTTGACTTATAAGTAAATTCCATATTTCTTCCTTTTAGAATTCGGATTTCAGATTTATTTAAATTGAACTTTACTCAATAATAACAGGCCTATTCAAATATTCTTTCTCAGTTTCTTCTTTTAGACTCTTCAGATCTTGATCAAGAGTTTTAATTTTTTTATTAAAATCGTTTACCTTACTTTCAAGCTCTCTTAAGAATTGAGGAGTTTTTGTTACTATTTCCTTGTTGATTGAGGTTAAATTATCAACAATTGATTTCAGGGAGGATAGTTCTTTTTCGATTTCTCTTGAAGGACCTTTTCTTCGGTCTAAATTACCAAGCCCTTTTTCCACAATTTCCATTTTATCATTAAATCTTTTAGCAAAAGCATCGATTTCATTTTTTAATCTATTAACATCTTCTATTGAATTCTTTCTGTATTTTTCTAAATCATGAAGTTTTTCTCCCGTGATTTTCCTATAGTCATTAAAATTCTTATTAGATAATATAAGCGATTTTTCAAGTTCCTCCACCCTTCTTTCCAATAAATTAAACCTGTCTCGCATATTGATTGGGTTTTGGTCTTTTCTTTCTTCAATTTCCTTCAATTTACTCTTTCTTTCTTCAATTTCAGTAACTTCAGTTTTTTTAGGTTTTTTTACGAGATCCATATAAGAAATATCAGAGGGCTTACTTAGGTTAAAGTACTCATCTTCCAGTTCTTCTATTCCACTCATTACATCACTAATAATTATTATTGTTTACTCCTATTTATCTTATTTACCTTTCTCAACCACAAATACCAAACACCAATTATCGCAAATATCATAATCTGCTGCCAGACATAAGTATGAAATATCTCAAACCAACGAACACCAAATTTCAATCCAACTAAAATAACCAACAAAACCCGAAATACATTAAACACCAACAACCCAGGAACCCAAATTAACAAGAACTTCAATTTCTCCTTCAACCCCCCGGAAGAGGCAAATACCAAAGCAACCAAAGAATAAGTACTCTTCCATCCCAAGCAATCCCTAGAAATATCAATAGCTAAATTTTTAACATAAATAAAAATACCGTTCACTTCAACAAAATAACCCCAGACTCTTACAATAGAACCAATAAAACTCGCGAACAATTCTTGTAAAAAAAAGAAATCAATATCAAAGTAAAGTACAACATAGAACGGAATTAGCAATAGATTAAACTTTACCAAGAACCACATTACCCTTCTCAGAGTTTCCTTTTTTTGTGTCCATTTACCCATTGAATAAATCCTGACTTTCTGGCTTTTTTAAGTTTTTGATTGAAATCCTTTTCATTTGTTACTAAAACATCTTTCTTTTCTTCAATAACCAGGCTTTCTCTCGCCATTATCGGAAAATTAACCCCTTCCAAAACTTCCTTTCCTGGTTTATTCGGGGCTATCAATGCTTTAATCAGATAATCATTCATCACTTGGATGTTCGCGAAACTGTCTATTAAAACAACCCTATCATTCAGATCCAACATCTTATCCAGTAATTTTACTTTGTCTGGTTTAATTCTTTCTAAATCAATTATAGGAACATAACCCTCTTTTTCCAATTTTCTTAAAGACTTTAGTTTTTCTACTGCTATATCTCTTTTCTCCAGTTCTTGTTCTAATCTATGAACTACCCTGTTCTCCTTTACCGTTTTTTTATCGTGAAACTTTTCGGCTTTCTCTTTCTGTTCTTTGAATTTCTTATCCCCTTTTTCCAATCTCTTTTTCAGTGTTTTATTATAGTTCCTAAGAATTTCAACATCGTTTTCTAGAATTCCAATTTTTTTCCTTAATTCTTCAACTTTTTTTGTACTTACATCATTAACTTTAGCCTTCTTTTTTTCAACAAAATCCTCTTTTTTTTGTCTGATATCTTGAAGGACTATATTCACGGCGTCATTGATACTTCGGGATTCTTCCTCAATCAAGGATTTCAAGATTTTATCATAGAACTCGCTCAAACCAAGATAAGAAATAGTTTTGTCTGTTTTCTTGAATAATTTCGAGTAATTTCTATGGGCTTTTAGTGCTGAGGCTAGTGCATCTCTTTGATGATCATCTTCGATTTTGGTAATATAATCCCGGACAAGATTGTACTTTTCCAGATTAGATAAATCTTCCCCTGGTTCAAACGTCTTACAACCCAAAGAACTCGCAAGTTTTCCCACGCTTTTTGGAAGTGGGCTTTTATCTCCAGCAATAATAATAGGACTACCCTTCTCGGTTATTTTCATCACTAACTCTTTTGTCTTAAAATCCTTCTTACTTTTCAGATAAAGAACATTCTTACCTGTATCCACAATTGCCAGAGCAGCAGTAGTACCAGGATCATATCCGACTATAATAGGTTTTGTCATTCAATCCTCATATTTTTCATTCAGGATTTTCCTGAGTTTCTTTGACATAACTTTTCCAATACCGTCTATTTTTTTTAAGTCTCTTTCTGTCGTATTACTGAATTTTCTAATTGTTTTGAACTCTTGCAAGATTCTCTTGGAAAGTTTGCTTGACACCCCCGGAAACCCTGAAATAATATGCTCTTGTAATTTTTTTATGTCTTTTGGTTTCTTTCTTCCTTTTATAACTACTGGTCTTTTCGAATCTCCCTGTTCTTTTTTGGCTAACCAGTATATCATTTTGGCACTTTCCTCAGGACAATTAGTGGTTATAACAGAAATACCATAATTAAGTATGAGTGAAGATAAAGCCGCTTTTACAGAATTCTCATCCATAGTTTCTCTGAAGTAATTTCCTTCTATTATTATAACAGGTTTTTCAAAATTATCTATTAGTTCCTCGGCTTGTTGGAAGATTCTACCATCGATGATTGAGTTGATGAAATCATCTGCGGTATTATGTACTAAAATTGGTTCTAGCCCTCCTACGAAATTTTCTGCTCCCTTAACTGAAAAATCATAAACTTCGTTTTTTTCTTTGATTTTTTCTATATTAGAAACTCTTCTTAAAAAAATATCTCCATCATAAATTTTTTTTAACAAGAAAATTGAGTCAAATCCAATCTTCTTCGTAACAGCGTCATGAATATGTTCAACTAAAGTTTCTGATGTGTAGTCTATTTTTTCAAATCTAGTTAGATAAGTTGAGACATTAAGTTTTCTTAATATTTTTTTTAATTTTCCAAAATCTATATCAATCGGTTTTAAACTTTCTTCAATTCTAATTATATTTACCAATTTTAGAAAAATATTTGAACTCTTAGCATAACCATTTGTGATATTCCTTACTGTACTGTAATGTATTCCATATCTTTTTGAAAAACCTTTTTTGGTGGGGTATTTTTTTATTATTTCTTTCAATTTTTCTATATATATCTTAGAATAACCGTGAAGCAGTCTTAATTTTACTGTTAAATTGTAGAATTCTTCAAGTTCTCTTTCTGACAATCTAAGTAGGGGTCTATAGAAATTTTCCTTTGAAAAATATGGTATTTTCCTTGAATGACCCTTTTTTCTTCTAATTTCTTTTGTTGGAATTTGACCTATAACCTCTATAAATTTATTAATAGATTTTGTTCTGACCGAGACTTCATAGTATTTTCTTCTTTCATTTTTGTATGTCTGGAAACTAATTCTGACACTATTCTCAATTCCTAAAGAATATAGTAAATAGGAAATTCCAGTAATTAATTTTTTAGATTTGGAACATGCCTTTAATTGAGGATTCTTCCTTTCTACCTCGTTTTTCCAACCATCACCGAAGAAATATCCCCGAATAAAAGCAGCTTTTAATTCTTTTGGGGATGTTAAAACAATTGATGGGATACGTTTGTGTTCAGATCCAGTTTTTTTGAATATATCTTTAAACAACCTATGATATAATTTCCCCCCAAAACTATAGACCCCATGACTTTTAGAAAAATTTCCAAATACTTTGATTAAATATTCCTCTATTATTTTATCTCTTTCTTTATCTTTTTGTGAAATTAACACACTTCCTTTATCTAAACAACCATCAGCAGTCCAAAGCCCTAGAATAAAAAATAAATCCTCGTTGAATTTAGGAATTTTGTAGTGATATCTCCCAGAATTTAGTTTAAAACTTCTTTCCTTTATTTTATAACCTTTACAAGAATCCGCTTGGGTGTTTTTTATATATTCTTTGAAAGATAAGTACGGTAAAGATTTTTCCATTGGTAATTTTGGTGGAACGAGAATAATACTATCACCAATATTCAATTTAGAACTAGGTATACATTCTATTTTTTTATTATTGAATATGTAGACATTATGCCCACCAGTAACTTTTATAGAAATATTTTTTTCATTTTCGTTTTTAATTTTTCTCTTCGGGGAGAATGAGATTCCATAAAGTAGATCAGACTCGTGGAGAGTCATATCATAAACTTCGAACCAATCAATATTTTCATCGAAAAAATCAATTCCCATCACTCTGATTTTAGATCCTTTTTTGAAATTAGAATACGCTTTTTTAATTGAAATTATCTTTATTTTTCCATTAACTTCTACAATAACAGGTGTATCGCTCGCTAGACTTTTACGTTCTATACAAACCCGGTCACTGCACAAGTAATCTCCAACTTTCAAGTCTAATGTCCTTACACTTCCACCTAGTTCTTCCATCCATTCTTTTATCTCGTCATCCTCTCTGAAATCCACAAATATTACTACTTGATCTTTTGTTTTTAGAATGTGTTGCATTAACTCACGAAATCCTTTATTGTTTTTTTAGACTTATAGTTATTTCCTTCTTTCAACCCTTTCAATATTCTTTTCATTCTTTTCTCTTTATGATAAGCTGACCAGTAATACCACTCATCCCGAGTATCTTTGGTTATAAGAAATACCACTCTTCCCGCCTCAGTCCTTCCAGTTCTACCTCTTCTTTGAATAGTTCTAATCTCGCTAGGTACAGGCTCGTAAAAAATAACCATATCTACCGCAGGAATCGATAAACCTTCTTCAGCAACACTTGTGGCTACCAGAACATTAAATATTTCCAATTCAAATTCGTTGATGATTTCAATCTGTTCCTTTTGCTTTAAACTCTTTCCCCGTTTTTTCGCTTGACCATAAAATTCTTTTGCCTCTATTCCTTCCTTTTCAAGTAATTTCTTTATTTTCCCAACACTATCCCTATAATTCGCAAACACGATTATTTTGGCGTAATCTTTCTTTTTAACTTCTTCTTTAACAATCTCCAATAATTTTTCTAGTTTCGGATGTTCCTTCCCTTCCTCATAGAGTTTTTCAGTCTTTTCAATAACGTCTTTAATTCTTTTATGTTTAACAAGCCTTTTTGATGTGGACTTCTTATCCTTTGTTAATTTTGTCAGATATCTCCTCAAAGCAGTCACCCCCTGAGTTTCAATCAGTTCAATAGCATGACTAACCTTTATCGCTTGTGCACATGATACCAATGCCTTAACCACCTGATAATCCTTGGTTTGGCTATACATTTTACCTAATTCTCTTTGTGTTGCAAGTAAATCCTTTTTCGAAACTTTTGGCGAAGGAATAGCTTTAACTCTTAGAAGATCATGGATTTTTTGATTGTAGACCTTCTGAAGACTTTCTTTTATTTTTTCGAACTCTTTTGGTAGTTCAACATATAATTTTTCCACCTCAGTATCTTGAACATAAGGCTCAACATCCCCATCCTTCTCAGTCCTTATCTCAACAGCTTCTATACGTAAATTCTGCTTTACTTCTTCTATTCTATCTTTAATTCCTCCAGGTGAAGCTGTTAGACCCAATATCAAGGGATCAGGATTAGTTTCAACATAAGCATTCGCAACATCAACATAAGCATAATCACCGACAGCACGGTGAGATTCATCAAATACAATTAGTGAGAATTCTTTCAGGTCAAGAATCCCGTTTTCCACATCATTCCTTATCAATTGCGGTGTTGCAAAAAATAATCTACCCTTCTGATAAAAAACCTTTCTGTCATCCGCGTGTATTTTACCAGTTAAAGCGACGAGTTCCCCATTTTTAACAGCCAAATATTTCTTGAATGTTTTTACATGTTGATTAACCAAAGGACGGGTTGGGGCCATCAAAAGTATTTTACTCTTAGGATTTTTTTCAAGCCTATAAGCAGCAACAAGAATTGCAATGTAAGTTTTACCTAAACCTGTGGGAAGTATACAAATAGTATTTTTCTTAATAGCTGTTTCTGCGATGAGTTCTTGATAGAGTCTTGATTTGAACTCTGGATCTAACAGTTTTAATTTCATAAGTAGGATTAGGTTTTGATAAATTTAGGTTTTAACTCTCCCAAAAATTCCCCTTCAACAATTTTCTCCATCTCTTCCTAACTTTCTGTTCCATTAACATGATATCCTTTTTCTCAAGATGCTTAAACCTAACTTGTGTTTTTAAATAATCTTCAATAGGTTTCAATTTCCCAGGATTAATAGTTAATCTAAACTTACCGTTCTCCATTTCATATAAGGGCCAAAAACCTGTTCCCACAGCAAGTTTACTAGTTTTAATTGTATTATAAGTTTCAAACCCCCATCCTGGCTGACAAGGAGTAAGTAAGTCAATGAATTTAGGACCTTTAATCTTAGCTGCTTTCTGAAGTTTTCTAATATAATCAATCGGATAACCAACAGTCGCTGTAGCAACATAAGGAATATCATGGGCAGCAACAATCTTAGTCAAAGGTTTTCTATCTCTAGGATTACCAACACGACTCTTTTTCCCAGGAGGAGTAGTAGTTGTATATGCTCCATAAGGAGTTGCAGAAGATCTCTGAACACCTGTATTACCAAAAGACTGATTATTGTAACAAACATAAATAAAATCATCCCCTCTTTCTAAAGCTCCTGACAAGGATTGCAAACCAATATCATATGTAGCACCGTCACCCGCATAAACAACAACATTAACATTTTTTTTCCTTTTCATTTTTAACGCATGTGAAATTCCAGAAGCAACAGCACCACCGTTTTCAATGGCCACATGGATCCATGGAACCTTAAAGGGTGTGTAAGGATAAACAGGAAGTAGTGTCATACAACCAGAAGCGTTAACAATAATTGTGTTTTTTCCAAGTGCTTTAAGCGTTAATTTTAATCCAAGAACTCCACCACAACCCTGACATGCAGCAGATCCTCCCACTATAAATTCTTCCTCAGGAACATCTTTGATTGTTTTTATCTCTTTCATGTTAACACTAATAATATTAGGATAAGTAGTTAATAATTGTTTTCACAGATTCCTTTCCAAGGCTCTTTTCAAGAACAAATCCTGAGTTAATCCAGAAAATTTATCAGTGACTCTACCATTCTTCTCAATCACAATCGAAGGAACCTCACCTATACCATACTGCTCCACAGTTCTTTTGTTTTCTTCCATGTTTATTTTCTCTACTTCCACTTTTTTCTTCATCTGAATTTCAAGATTTTTCAAAAGTTCGGCTTGTACCTTAGAAGGGCCATCATCCTTTTTATAAAAAAACAATATTTTTATCATATCAATCACTAAAGTTTATTTCTTCGGAAGACTTAAATAATACCTATGGTTAACGAAAGAGCAATCATCTGTATAGACTGTGGAAAAGAATATGATGAGGAAACAAACATCTTCCATTGTCCTGAGTGCGGGGGACCTTTAGATATACTTTATGATTACAAAAAAGTTAAGAAAAGTTTAGATAAATCAAAATTTCTTCAAGAACCAGTCAATCACTGGAAATATTGGATGTTCTACCCGGTACCACCCGAACAAAAAATAACCATGAATGAAGGAGGAACACCACTGATAAAATCTAAACTGTTCGAAAATACCTGGTTTAAATACGAAGCCACTAACCCCACAGGTTCATTTAAAGACAGAGGATCAACAATAGAAGTAACTAGAGCAAGAGAAATAGGTGTAAAAAGAGTTTGTTGTGCTTCAACTGGTAACATGGGTGCTTCTGTCGCCGCTTATTGTGCAAGGGCAGGGATAAGATGTAGAATATTCCTTTCAGGTACTGCATGTAGAAATAAGTTAAAACAAATCAAAGCTCATGGTGCAGAGATACATCAAGTGAACGGAGATTACATCGAAGCCTTAGAAAAATGTGAAGAATTTGCCAAGAAAAACAACTGGTATCTAATGGGGGACTATCCTTATCGAGGTGAAGGAGAAAAATCAGTGGCGTTTGAAATAGCCGACCAAATGAACTGGTCAGTCCCAGATTTTGTTTTAACACCTATGGGAAATGGAACACTAATTTACGCCATGTATGACGGTTTTCAAGAACTTAAAACATTAGAACTAACAACTAAAATCCCAACAATAATAGGATTTCAGTCAGAAGGTTGCTCCCCAATAGTTAATTCTTTCAAAAATAATCTAAAAAAAGTAGAGCCAGTAAAAGATGCAAAGACCCTTGCAACAGCAATAGAATGCGGAGACCCAATAGATGGAAATAAAGCTTTGATAGCATTAAGAGAGTCTGGGGGATTTGCAGAATCATTAGCAGACGAGGAAATACTAGAGGCCCAGATCTTTTTAGCAAGGGAAGAAGGTCTTTTCGTCGAACCTTCAGGTGCGGTATCTGTAGCAGGATTCCAAAAAATCAAACAAAAATTAGGTGGAAGAATAGTTTGTATACTAACAGGTCATGGGCTAAAAGACCTATAATTAAAAATATTTAACAATAAAATCAGAAGTATTAAGCGTGATATAATGAAAAAGAAAATTATTTTTATGACATTTTCAGTTTTAGTCGTCCTTTTCTTGGTCTGGGTATTCTCTTCTTTTGATCTTTACTGGTTTTTAAGATATGGTGGTAAAGTTGTTGGTAAACAAAAATCTTTTTGTTATGACACAGATGATGATTTGGCCTTCTACGATAAGGCTGTAGTATATGGTCTTTCATCTGGAGGGGTTGATTATAGATATTTTGATTCTTGTTTAGATGATCACACTCTTCAGGAGTGGAGATGTGTTAATTTAGAACCAGATTTCAGTTTTTTTGAATGTCCTAATGGTTGTCTTAACGGGAGATGCAAGATTTAATTACTTTTGAAATAATATTTCAATCACATCATTATTTTGAAGTTCATAGCCTGCCCCTAATTTTATTTTCTTCTTAGCATCTAAACCTCCGATAAATTTCTCACCAATATCAGAATGTATCATGAATGCAAATTCTTTCAAAGTAGTCCCCCTTTTCGCCAAATAAGCATCTGGTAAAACATTGCCTTTTTTGTCCGTCAATTTATTAACATCAGCAACAGGATAAACAACAATATAGTCCAGAACACCAAAAACAGATGTATTCAGACATTCCTGAATACCAGTTGAACCATATTTCTCCAAAATATTTTTTTCGATGAATTCCAAACCTTTCCTTTGTTTATCTACTATCTCTCCTTTAATTTCTATTTCATCTTCATAATATTTTATCTTCTCTTTTTTTGCCGCGGTCTTTAAAGCAATTTCGGCGGTTGCGCAGGTTGGGATTATTGTTAGGTCAGGAAATTCTTTTTTCATTTTCTCATAATTTTCCTTTGAGGATGGGAGATCAATTTTATTAGCTGCAATTATAATCGGTTTTGTAAGTCTTCTTAATTCACTTGCGAATTCTTTGACATTCTTCGGCTTAATCTTTTCTGACGTTTGTTTAATCTGTTCTTTGGTTATACTTAGTCCAGTTAACTGATCTGACAAAACATCAATCAAATCCACTTTTCCGAATTTTGTCTTTCTATTATATTTTTCCAGGGCACGTTCAATTATTTTTGAAAACCAGAGATCTATTTCCCTCTCCAGAAATTTAACATCTTCTGTTGGATCATGGTCTTTTGTGGGTTTACCTTCAGGTCCCGTTAACCCCGAACAATCAACAATGTGAATCAAACAATCGGCCTCTCTAATATCGTCCAAAAATTGATTACCCATACCTTTGCCCAAATGAGCATCTGGAACCAAGCCAGCAACATCAATCAATTTAACCGGTATAAACCTCTTTCCGTCAACACACATAGAGTTCTTAGGATTACATTCAACATCATAATCTCTACAAACACATTCAGTGACCACATACCCCATCCCTATATTCGGTTGAATAGTTGTAAAAGGGTAATCGGCTATATCCACATCTAACATTGTCGCTGCTTTAAAAAACGAACTTTTTCCTGATGATGGTTTTCCCACAAGGCCAATTTGCATAATTATCTGTAAAATTATTTGTTAATATACTTTTTATAAACCCTCGTTCACATTTATTTAACTATGACTAACAAAGGTGTATCTGCAATAATAGCCACTATACTTCTTTTGTTGATAGCAATAGGATTGTCAGGTACTGCTTACATATATTTTTCAGGTATGGTAAGTGGTAGGACTCAAAAAGCTATATCAATTTCTGATGCTCATTGTAATGGTACTCATGTGACCATGGTAGTTTCAAACGATGGTACGGTGGATATAGCAGATTCAGATATCACTGTTTTAATAGATAATGAAGATGTATCGGGTGACTTCGCATTTGGTACAATATCTCCACATGATGTTTCAACAGTAACTTCGACAGGTTCAGGACTTAGTTCAGAACAACATACACTTCTAGTGGTATCACCGGCTAATACTGTAAGACAGGTCGTTTATTGTTAATACCATAAAATGAACTTTTAAACACCCAATTTTCACTAATTAATCTTTTTTCTACTAAATAATTACTATGTTTCCGATAGAGACGAGTAAAGCTAATCTCAAAAGAATCGATTATGATATACTAGACTTCTTAGAATATCCAAAAACCTTGGAAGAGCTCAAGGAAAGATTTCCTCAAATAAACATTACAGTCAAGGTTATTCAATTTTTAGAGAAAGGATTAATAGAAGAAAAAAAGGAAAAATATGTTTCTAGGTTCCATACAGAGCAAGTAAAAAGAATTATAGAAAGATCAAAAACATCAGAGGAAATAAAAAAGAATTTCCATTTTTTCCTTACGCAAATAGATAACCCGTTCGTCAGGCAGAATGTTTTTGATACTGACGCAAGAGAAAAATCACATTTGGTTTTTTCAATGATGACCAAGTCTATAAATCAGAATCTAAACAGATTAGAAATTAAAAAAATGAAAGCGAATATGGAAGATCTGATGGATAAGTTGAGATAAATTACTCCACTCTTGTCCCGTCTTTAACTTCTTTATCTGGCTTTAAACAAACTACTTTTTCCTCATCTCCTTCCACTGCTGCTAGTATCATTGCCTGCGATTCCACACCCATAAGTTTAGTGTGTTCAAGGTTCGTCATAAATACCCACTGCTCTTCAACTAATTCTTTTGGTTTGTAATGTGGATACAGTCCTGCTACCACTTGTCTTTGAAAATCACCGAAGTTAACTTGCATTTTGATTAGTTTTTTAGAACCTTCAACTCTTTCTGCTTCTTTGACATTTCCTACTCTAAATTCCATTTTTTTAAAATCTTTGAATGATATCATATCTTTTTCGCCCTCCTCAGTATTATCATCTTCAATTTCTATTTTCTTAAACAATATCTCAGGTTTATTAATCTTATGGCTACTTTTAATCTTGAGCTTGGATGCCATCGACCAAACATCTCCTACAGGTTTACCACCGAGGTTCAACTGAGACCACAATTTCCTAGAGGATTTAGGTAAATAAGGATAAAGAAGAATACTCAGTGATCGACAAACATTAGCACACAAATAAAGAACAGTCCCACATCTTTCCTTGTTGGTTTTCACAAGTTCCCATGGTTTGTTCTCTTGGAAGTATTTGTTTCCATGAGCAGATAACTCAAGTATTTTTTTCAAGACTTCTTTTAGTTCTATCTTTTCAATTAATTCTCTTGTTTCTTTTGTCGTTACTTTGATTTGATTTATCAATTCCTCATCAGACTTACTCAGCTCACCATGTTCAGGTATAACCCCGTCAAAATATCTATCAATAAACGATAATGTCCTGTAAACAAAATTACCAATATTAGCAACTAGTTCATTGTTAACCCTTTCTATCAAAGCCTTTTCTGAAAAATCACCATCACTAAAGGGAGGAATTTCTCTCAACATAAAATATCTAAGAGAATCTAAACCATATTTATCGATAATTTTATTCGGGTCTATAACATTTCCTAGAGATTTACTCAATTTATGGCCGTCTACGGTAACGTATCCATGAACAAAAATAGATTTTGGCAATTTTAAACCCGCTGATAATAACATAGCAGGCCAATAAACCGCATGGAATCTTATTATCCCTTTCCCAATTACATGGATATCAGCAGGCCAATATTTTTCGAATAATTCACCATCTGAACCATATCCTAAACCTGAAATATAATTGATTAAAGCGTCAAACCACACATAAATCATCTGGCTATCGTCACCAGGCACAGGAATACCCCAACCTTTCATCCTCTCAGTTGGACGAGAAACACTGAAATCTTCTAAACCAGAACGAATAAAACTTAGAATCTCATTTTTTCTTGTTTCAGGGATAATCTTTAATTCATCACTTTCTATTAACTTCTCGAGTTTTTCCTGGTATTTTGACAATCTAAAGAAATAATTTTGCTCAGTAACTTTTTCTGGTGGCTTTTTATGTTCAGGGCAGACTCCATCTACCAAATCCTTCTCAGTTACAAAAGCCTCACAACCTACACAGTAAAGCCCTTCATAACTTTTCTTGTAAATATCTCCAGCTTTAACACACCTTTCCCAAATTTTCTTAGCACCCGGCCAATGTCTTTTCTTATCAGTCGTTCGAATAAAACCATCGTAAGAAATATTTAGATTGTCAATAGTTTTTTTGAAAAATTCAGTGTTTTTATCGACCAATTCTTGAACATTCATATCCTTTTTCTCAGCCGCTAGAACGTTTTTTTGTGCATTTTCATCAGTTCCTGTTAGGAAGAACACATCTTCACCTAATGACCTATGAAATCTTGCTAAGCAATCAGTTTGTAGAAATTCTAATGCATGACCAACATGTGGTGGTGCGTTAACATACGGAATAGCCGTAGTTATGTAGTATTTTTCGTTAAGTTTAGACACCTCGCTCATAGCATTAATTATGGTAATTCTAGTAATTTAAGGTATTTATTTGTTATCAATATTTAAGTTTAACCTGTCATTTCATCTGTTTATGCCAGAAGTTTACGAATGTGTAGAAATAATCCGTTTAGGTGAACTTAGAGAAACAATAAGGAGATACGAGAACAAGGATTATCAAGTTTTTATGGGACCTGAAGCTAAATTAGGTGAAAAAGTAAATATATCAAGAACGAAACTTTTCCCTTTAGAAATGGCTTTGAGAGATAGTAGTTCAACAGATTCTCCAATTTATTTGTATAAAAGACGTTGATAATAAATTAAATTCCTTCTTCACTAATATAATTCTTACATGAAAGAATTCCAAAAAAAACTTGGTGAGATAGTACAGAAAATCAATTACATAGAATCAAGAAGAATAAAGTTCAGTAAATTTCTCCGAAAGATCAACAATGATTTCGAAATAGGTCCTAACAAAGAAATAAAAGAGAAAAATATAATCAACAAGGTTAACGAGAATTTTCCTGATAGAATTAGTGTTCTGGGTGTTGATGGTGGTATAGTCAAGCATAGTTATCATGGTTTAGACTTAATCCTAATGCGTGCGGCCGGAGTAAATTTTATCTATAATCAAGGTAAGTTAGACAAAGTAAATTATTTTCCTTCTTCCAATCCTCTATCTACCCCAAAAATGTTAATGGAACCTTTTTCTGATACTGAATTGAATACTTGTTATAATTTCGAGAGACAAATCATGGAAATAGATTCAACTATACAGGCTATTAAAAAACTCAAACCTGACATGGTATTCTTGGATGGTTCAGTAATTCCACATTATGTTAACAAACCTGATAATCATAAACTTAAGCACTATTACGAAAGAATGGTAGAAAAGTACAAGGAATTATTTAAAACAACCAAAGATCAAGAGACAATCCTTTCCGGAGTAATCGAGGATAGTCGAGGAGTTAAATTCTGTGATATACTAACCAGAAGAATAATGTCGGAGATGGGTTCAGAGCTTTCGGAAGAACTTCAGGGAATTTTGGAAAAAACCAAAGACAGTAATCTTTTGTTCTACACTTTGAAAAAGGGCGAAAGAACCTGTGTATTTAATTATTCTCAGAGGCCTAGCACTCACCCGATTTTAAAAGAATTTGAGGATATGAGGGATTCCTTCTTTAGTTTTTACATTAAAACAGTAGAATTTGATCGACCAATAAGGGTTGATTTTTTGAGTTTTGGAGACACCTTGAGGACAACTGATAGAATTTCTAGTGTTCTTTTGAAAACTTCTGGTCATGCTGGTTATGGTTTACCCGCGGTTCTAATAGAGGCAGATCAAAGGGCAAAACTAAGTGAGAAAGACATTGACATATTCTACTCGGACATAGTAAGACAGGTTGGGAATGTTTCTAGTTTGTTCAAGATGAGAAGAGAGATGAGACCTTTTTAACTGAATTTCTTTTCACCCAAGCGACTTTATCAAAACCACTATCATTATGGTAGACCTACTCAAGTATTAACAGATTAAGGAACTCGATTCATCAGTCCGAGAGGAGGGATTACTATTCTCACTAATTTTGTACTGATAATGGGATAAAACATATCAAAATTAGTAAAAGAAGGTATACGATTATTAATAAAGTAGAAAGATGGCATAGAAATTATGAGGAAAAGTATTACAAGTACAAGACACTTAGGTGGTTTGTTTACTATTACAACTTCAAAAGACCTCATCAATCATTAGGTTATTTAACTCCATCAGAAGTATATTTAACAAAGGACTGACATATGTGGTGAGTTAGTACAAAAAAATAGGTACAAAAGTATATTAATTCATAAAAATAAAAATCTAAATGTTGGGGGATTTCAATATGGATCTTTGTAAAAAAATAAAAATAGTTTCTATTTTCTTTTTAATGGTTTTTATAACCACGGAAGCAGTATTTTCAATTAAGTTGTGTGATATTCCTGCTTTTCAAAATCTACCATTCTGCATGGGTCAAAAACGTCCCTCAGGTGGAGATACACAGGCTTCATTTTTATGTAGATATTTGGGAATGGGATGTAAAGAGGTACATGACATTACAACCACCACCACTCTAGATATTTGTACTTCGGATGGAACTATGTATCAAGGAAGTTGTTGGTATAAGGCAGAACCTGGTTCTGGGAAAAGTTGTACGGAGATATGTTATGATCGTGGATTAGTGTGCGTACAACCTGACTGGGATTCGATGCCTCAAAATTGTGAATTATATGAGGCAATTGGAATTGATTGTTCAAGTAAAATGTGCAGAGAAGCTACTCATGGGATGGTACCATACAGTACTGATTATATGTGTTATTATAGAACAGATGATTCTGGATATGATTGTGACTTAAGTGGGAGAGTGGTGAATAGAGTATGTGCATGTGAGGTGCCTTCTACACCTCTAACCACAACCACTACGGTAGAATGCATATCACATTCCGTTCCTGACCCATGCAAAGGTTTTGAATTATGTGGTCTGATTAGTTGTTGGGGTAGGAAAAGTTCAGATGAAAATTGGACTGAATGTTCTCAGTATGATTATGATGGTGACTGTAATGTAGATATTCTTGATATATCAAGATGTATGTCAAATCTTCAGCGGGACAGCGAATTAGGATCTTACTGTAAATTGGATTCTGACTGCAATGAAGGTTTGAATTGTGATCTATGTTATTCAAATAAAGATGGAAATCAATTTGGTGAATGCACTACTACCGAAGTAGGACTTGAAAGTATACTCAAAGAAGTTTCAAGATCTGAAGAAATTTCAAAATATAATGAACCTGTATTGATGGAGGATTTGGGGTATACATATGAAGGAGGATCATGTGTTCAATTTTTAGGACCTATAGATGTTACTGGAGAATGGGTTGCCTGGTTAGAAGGTGGGAAAGCACTTCCTGTGAGCGAATTTTGCCCAGAGTATTTCAATGATTATCATATAATGAGAGGTAAACTTTCTTTAGATAGTGAGGGTAAGCCTATTATAACTGGCAAGGAGGAGATAGAAGTTGGTAATTATGATGAACATCCTTTTGATTATATTCCTGGTGGAACTGATCTCCATATACTTGATGATGGCACTTTATTTTGGCAAAAGAGACTTAGCGAATGGCATAGGTATATAAAATTATTCATAGACGGTGAGGTAATTTTCCTAAATGGAGAAGAGCCTGAACCCTCTACTTTTGCTGAAACCCGTTATATCCGCGATATAATTAATGCAGGAATTGACCCTGAGCGGGGCCGGTATTTGTTTTGGATGAAAAGGGATAGAATTTATGATGGAAGACCAAATGGGTTGCCACCTTCCGAGGAATATAATGATGCAACTGTTACCTGGTTTGATACTGGTGAGGAATGGAATTTGGAATCACTTTATAATCGTGATGATTGGGAGAGAGCAATTTCATTTTATCCAATTTTAGATGGAGCTGGTTATTGGTTTATTGTTCATGACTCCTCAGGGAGTGAACTTAAAGTTAAAAAATTAGATAGTGACGCTAATATCGTTAATGAGTATTTTATTAACACGAGAAAACTGGATTATCCTTTCTTTGAGGGCATCCCCTTTTCAGATAAAATATTCATAGTCTCTGGAGATTATGGAAGAAATACTGAAGCGATTATTGTTGGTCAGGAAGGTATTGAAAAAAGGATAAATTTAGGGAAGACGGTAGGAAAAGGTCCTTCTGACAGGCTCTTAGAACCTGGAATGTTGGAGAATAATCCGGGTGTTCTATTCAAGAATTCCAGTGGAATAGAATATTTTGGTGGGGCTGATTTAGTACTTTTTTATGAAAGCACTTTCGGGTTCCCAAGAACACAAATTATAAGACCTGGTGCAGGGGGAAGAGAATATCAGTTTTATATGACAAATATATCTACAGGTAATGAAAACAAATTAAATATGGTTTTATATAGTGCTGATTATTTAACTTATAATGAACTTGGATATCCTAAATATCCTTGGTATGACGAAAATAATCTTGAATATAAATATGGTAAAAATTCTATTTTTGCTCAAAGATTTACCAGTGGAAAATGTAGTCTATCAACACTTATAGAAGCAGTTAATTGTGAAAATTCTGAACAAGGTGGTGGTTCATGGGAAGAATGTAAGATTTACGATTTGAATATAGATGATAAAGTTGATAGTTATGATTTTCAGGAGTGCATTTCAAGTTTAGGGACCGATGGGGCCTTAGGTTCTGTATGTAAAGATGATATGCCATGTGGTTCAAGACTTGATTGTGAAGTCATGTTTGAATTTTCAGATGGGGGGCATGCAGGAGAATGTGTTTTACCGAAACCCGATTTTATAATAGAAGATATATGGTTATGTGGGCAAAACAATGAGAATATTTGTTACAGAATTAAAAATCAAGGCCAAGGTTATAGTTGGTTTGTACCTGAACAGAAGGAGGAATTTCTTAGAATTAAACTTGCTATTTATGACCAAAACGGTAATTTAATTCCTGCTGACACCTATATTAATGAAGCTGAATATACTTTAAATCCGGGAGAATCTAAAGATTCGGTAATACGGTCCTACGATAACAGTGAATTGGTTCCTTATGATTGGGAGTGTTTGGGGGAGGAAAACACAATAGAAGTGACGGTTAATCCAATCCGGGATGAAGAGAACACAATCAACAATGGGCTAACCAAAACCTTTAGTTGTGATGTTCAAAACTGACCTTGGAAAGAATTTACAATAGACTATTCTAGTGAGATTATTGTTTCATTTTTCTTCCCTTCAAGTTCATCGGGGGTTTCTATTTTGGAAGTCAGATAAAACTTACCCATCAAAATAAAATTAGATAGATGTGGACAAAAAAGTTAAGATATGATAGAATTTTACCGAATTATTCACCTTATTAACCCAGTCATGTCATCATACTTGTACTCTTGGATTATTGATGAGCTTTCATAATCTTTGATTAAATCGGAGTAATTTACCCTTATCTGTGTCATTATCTCGTCGAAATGTTTAAGATTGTTTGATGCGACGTTTATTATAATATCCCATTTGCCAGAAGTTTTTGCAACATAAGTGATGTTTGGATGAGTTTTTAGGAACATGAGAAATTTCTTTTCTTTTTCTTGGTCGAAGTTATGAAGCGTAAAATTAACAAAAGTATAGACTGGATATCCAAGTATAGATGGATTCAGGACGGTATGATAGAATCTAATTACTTTCCTTTTCTTCATCTTTCTCATTCTATAAAGGACTGTGTCTCTTGGAATTCCTGTTTTTCTGCTGATATCTGCTATTGAACTTCTGGATTTTTTATCTAAAACTTTCAGTATTTTTTGGTCTTTTTCATCCAACTCAACACTTTTACCATAACTGATCAAATAGCCTCTGTTTTTCATAATTACTTATAGTAGGTAAAATATTTAAAATTATTACTTATTTTACTTAATTTTTAAGGAATAAATTTATTACATGGGGATTTCTAATATCCATTTCATGAGATATTTGATACAAAAAACAACAGGAACCTTGAGTGGTAGAAGATATGGTACAGGCGGGGCACAAGCCGAGTTTAGAAGAAGAGGTAATTGTAGGGATTATTCAGGAGCTAGAGATAGAGAACCACCAACGGAATTTCAAAAAAGAATACTTAGGGTATATGATGAGACAGGACCCGATTATTTAGAAATAGCTACAAAAATGGGAAGAGATCCTTTAGGTATTAAAATGGAAATAAATAAATTATGTGACCGTCTACTTATCACCCCCGGAACACTTAGTTTATCTGAAGCTTATGAGATATGTAAAACTACAGGTTGGTTATGAATTAATAGAGTAGTGATTTAAATGGTAGATAGAATAAGACTTTCAAATCGAATGGCTGGAATTCTATCAGCCTGTAGTTTAGATAGAAATAGTTCAGCATTATACAGAGAGATTGTTGAAAGTGGAGCGGTGGATCAGATTAGAAGAGATATTATAGTCGAAGACGTTTTAGCTGTTTTTGAATTTCACGGAGAAAACTCTCATATACGTAATTATAGTAGTAGACCCTCCCCACATGAAGAGATTTTATCCCATATTTTAACGTTATTACCATCAGAATTCTCTAGGGAAATACAAAACAGATACGAGATGAAAGGTTATTTGGAACGGGAAGATATAAAAGTTTGTTATAAGAGATTAGTAGGAAGAAGTGAATAATATGGACGAATTCGGTAGATATACAGGACAAGGAGAAGTAACTATAGCTCTACGTAATATGGGAGCGTGTTTACATTATTTTATTTTTGGGGGACACCTTCATGAAAGACATGCTGTAGCAGGACCTTTTGATCACAATGAAAAAGCTAAAGGGGCAGCAGAAAGGAAAGCTAGGCGGTTGAATCGACACGTTTATCGTGACTCAAACTTTCCTGTAGAAAGAGGAGGTTATGCTGTTAAATTTGTGGAACAGGGAGAAAGATATTTAGAATGGACTGTTGGACTTGTACATCACCGAAAATTCGGGCCAATGGGATTAATAGACGATGAAATAATACATGGATGTTCTGATGTTTTTCATTTACCACCAGAATACTAGGAACTACCCGATGAACCAGATAATCTTTGGTAGGTTTTTTCTCTTATAAAATCTAAAATAGAGTAATTTTACTTAAAATAGAAAATTTATTTTCATCTTATTCCAGAGTAGGTTTTTTATTTCCAAATTTCTATATTTAAAATCTGATAAATATGGGATATAACGATATTTTTCGTGGAAGAGTACATTTTAATCCAGATGCAACTAGAAGGAGATGGACTTTAGAAACCGACGATACTAGGCATTACGCTTCTTTAGGGGAATTACTAAGTTCATATCAATTCAATCCAGGCGAAGAAAAACAATTGAAAGAAGTTAGAGCTGCTTCCAAACGCGCTACAGTCCCCATACCACCTCAAACAGGAAGATATTCTTTGTAAAATAAAGTTTGATAATTATTTTTTTGCAATAAAAAAACTCTCTATTCTACACTCACGCCGAGGTAGGGAGAAACTACAGTTGTTCAAATCCTAATTCTCAAAAATTTATTGGATTTCTGGGTATTTATTAATTATATATCAAATAATGATATATTGATATAAATAGAAAATCTTCTTGTTGAGAGAAGACTTTCTATTGAGGGACGAATATGCTATTCGCCCCTCTTGATCTCGGTAACGACCCCGAGTCGATTGACTCGGGCCGAGAAGATCTGACCGACCCTGAAGTGGGACCATTCGCCGTAATCACAGGAATACTTCCGAGTTTTCTCCTTCCTATTGACGAAGACGACACTGTAGTTCTCCGATCTCCCGGATTCCCGTTCATTTCCAGCGAGGGTGACTCCTGGCCAGTACGCTTCGTGGTCATCTCCAGAAGCCCTCTCTGTCCTGTCATGAACCCACCTATCCACTTGGTAGGTGTATTTGGTCTTATAGACCGGTTCATCACAGTACTTGGTCACCGTCCTGTATTTCGTTTCACAGCGGGTCTCATAGACTGGGCGCCTGCATTCTATGTCCTCGAAGTAACCATTTCCCAGGTCTCTTTGACCACAGACGTAGGTCTCTGTCCCCACTTGAACTTGTTCGCAGTCTTGGTAGGACTCCTGCTCTGTCCCACAAGCGACCTGATCGTAGTGGTGGATTTCCCTGCTCTGTGAGACGATACGAGCGTCCCCGGGAAGTTCGCCCTCCCATCCGGTACGGGTGACTGTGCGGAAGGATTCGATGCTGACGGATCGTTTCCAGTTGAATCCTGCCACCTTCAGGGTCTCGTCGTGGGGGACGAGGATGAAGACCAAGAGAAGGATCATACCAACGATACCTGCAGCGATTGCGATGCTTTGCCATGGGATAGAAAGTCCCGTCTCTCTGATACTTCGGGGGAAGTCTAGTTCCCCCAGTGAAGGGCTACCCGTCATCGTCTTCCCAGATGTAGGGTGAGATTGGGAGCGAGTTCTCTTCTCCCGTGCCTCTTCACCGCTTCTGGGGACTTCATCGAGGTCGTAGTCCCTTACTTCGCGGCTGGGTGATGTTCCCCTCTCAGCACCACATTGCATGCATTTACTATGAGTTGCCCGGTTGGACGTCCCACAGAAGTTACATATCCAGTCCGGTCCAGCCTTCGCTTCGGCGATCTTCTCTGGGATTCGAACTTCGGGTTCCCCTTCAGGTAGGTAAAAATCCACTTCTGCTCCACGGGGGCGTCCGCATCCAGGACACTTCATCACGCTACCTCGGATACCCGTTGTCCCGCAATACTTACAGTCCCAACGTCCTTCTCGGATAGCCATTGTTTTGCTCCTTTCTAGGAAGGTTTATCAAGAGAGGAGGGAAAATCAGTCGGAAGATATCCCCTCCTCTATTCTGATCGTCATCTACTGGGTCGGGACACAGGGTTGTACATCCATGTTGCCGTAGCCGGTCGTGGAGATGATGAGGTTCTCAGGTGGCCTCTCAAGGCTAAGTAGCCACTGAAGCGTCAAGAACCTGATTACAGCGTCTTCACTCTCGATGCCAAGTGACCGCATAGCATCTAGCTGACCTCGAGTCAGCTTCTCCAGAACCTGGATATCTGTGTCGGCTTTGTAGTTCTTTGTCTGCCTCTCGATCGCAGCAGCGTCAAACTCTGCCTGTTCCTTTGCTGACAAAGTCTGTGCCACGACGGTGTCGTCGAAGGCCTTAGCCACCTCTGGGTTGGTGAAGTCCCAGAAAGCAAGGGAAACCCTCACCAGAGGAACCTGTTCGGCTTCAAACCAGCTACCAGTCTCTGTGTTGATGCTCTTTACCACTGCTCCCCTCTCGGCGGTCAGGTTAGCTGGCGTATATTCCTTGACCGCTTCGGCGACCTTCGGCGCGAGTTGGTTCCCCCATGCCGCCTTGATCGTCTCGAAGTTGAACGTATTGTACTCGGTGACATGTTCTACCCAATCGACCCTGGAGAGATCGAGATAGAAGCAGGTCGTCAGCTTGACCTCATATCCACCTTTGACAGATGGTAGGAAGTCCCAACATACCTCCTGTTGGGTACCTGCCGGGAACTTCTTGACCTCGCTGGAGAGGATCGGTCGGGTCGTCAGACCCGATTCCCTCATCGAGCCTACTATGCTACCGGTGGTCTTATCGAGGACGATGCCCTGTTGGTTGAAGGGTATCACTCTGTGTGTGAGGGAGAAATGTGACCCCAGACCAAAGAGGAAAGTACTCAACAGGAAGACCACCGCAAGTATGACTCGCTTCCTCTTGTTGGCGTACTGGTCGAAGTACGTGATTGCCATCCATAGGGTGAGAACAAAGCTCACCAACCCCAGGATGATGAAGAGGGTGGCCGCCCATCCATTTGCTAACCAACCTAAGACTGACATGATGTGTCTCCTTTCGGTAATTGCTTACGGATTTACAATTGGGTCAAGTCCTCGCGCGAAAAGGATCGGCCAACAAGTTACCTTATATTCTTCTTGGATTCAACTCAACCAGGAATGGAGATGAGTATCAGGATCGCGGCGCCGATTGCTACGACGATCATGATCACGATGACCGCGGCGAATGCTGGATTGATCGGTGATTTCTTACCCTCGAACTCCAGTAGGATGAGGTTTATCTCGGCCACGGCCAATTGCAGTTCCTCGGGGTGCATCATGTAATAGATGGACGTCTGTGGCGAACACAGATTTCCATCACCATACAATACTCCTACCTCACCCGGAGCAAGTGGATGCTCACCAATGCAGGTCGCTCTTCCTCCGAATTCACCTTCCTCTTCTTCGGTGGGCATTCGATGACCATGCTGCTGGTGAATCTTGAGGGTCTGTTCCACACAGGGTTGCTCACCTTCGAAGTAGAAGACGAGGCCACCACAGTTCCCTAGATCGAAGCACTCCATGCAACCCGAACCGATTACAGTAGTCTGTCCCTCGTAGTTTCCTGGTGTTTGGGAACCATTATCTGCCTTGGGTAATGTATTTTCAGACATTTTTCTCCCTTTCGAACTTTGATTGAAACCATCGACAGGGTCGGGGATTCTGTAGTTATCCCTGACCAACGGGTGTTTGGACTAAAGTCCTTCTGATTCACCTCCTTTGAATGACTAAAGGAAACTAACAAATCCAACCTAGCTTCCAAGATATCAAGAACTTGGTTGGTAAGCCCTATCAAGGTGCCTCAGGAGGGATTTGAACCCACAACCTTCGGTATTGGAGACCGCTGCTCTACCTGGTTGAGCTAATGAGGCTAGTGGTGGCGGAGAGGGACTCGAACCCTCAACACGGAGGTTATGAGCCTCCGCTCTACCATTGAGCTACTCCACCAGAAATAGTATCTCAAGACAACCAAGATAATCAATCGATCCAATCCACACTAAAGGTATCTCCTACATGGAGACTGCCCAAAGTGGGCGGAAAGACCTTTTCTCGTTATCTGAGAGATTAGTCTTATTTACTTGTATTGTGAAAGCAACGCAAGACAATCTCAGACTTACATTACTATTACATTAGAATTATAGTAAAATTTAAATACTTAATGGTAGTGACAACTAATAACTAGTTTCAACCTTCATGATTTTCCATAAATTAGGAATTATTAATTTCTTCTCTATGTTCCATTATATTTTCTTTCAATTCTTTTGGTTCTAAATAAATACCATATTGGGGTAATACTTTGTCGCAAATAGTTTTAACCTTGTAGTCGAAATCAGGGCTATCAATCTGTTTGAAAAGGTTTTTATTGTTTCCCTGAATTTAGTTTTCCCTATTTTTGTGTTTTCTTTTATAAGAACATCCGAAGCTATGGGAATAGATGTATTTGAAATAGGTTTTGACAAAAATCATGCACATATAAATATTTTAGAAAGGGGATTGCGATCCGTAGCTGAAATTACAAAAAAATCAAGAAGTTATAATTTTTGATGGAATTTCGGCAGGGAATTTTAGCTGTAAAAACAAAGTTTTAAATCCTTTTCGAACATTCCTTATTTTAAAGAGTGGAGATATGTGTTTAGTGTAATGTACCCTAAGGTAACTAGTAAAAGGAAGGATTTCGAAGGTACTGAAAGATCACAGGTAGTTTATAAAAAAAGAAAATTGGTTTCAGGACAAAGAATTTTAAACGGAATTTTAACCGCTGTGATGGTTGGTACCTTACTTATTGGTTGTGGTTCTCCAAGAGAAACGGTAAATATACCGAGTACTCCAACCCCATCCGTTTCAGTTACTCCTAAAGAAGATTTTAATGTAACTCCTTACCCACGTGTGAATTTATTTGATGATGTTTATTCTCAAGAAACTTTAAGTTATGAGCCCCCTAAAGGCGTAGGAATTGATCAAACATTATTAAATATATTTGATAGAATGAATTTGGGGGTTAATGAAAGAGGTGCTACTTTCGATCAAATTAGACATTCCAATACAATTACAAGGGTTGTTGCTGACAATGGAAACACTTATGATGGAGAAGTTATTAATATACCCTTATCTGGGGGAAGGGGTTCTTTCAATATTTACAGAGTATATAATCCTAATGGTGATGATATTTGGTTATATCCCGATCTTCGAGTAGGTGGTCCAGGGGCAACTGTTACTTTGACTCCAACACCCATCCCACCCACTTCCACACCTCAACCTACTGAAGTTCCACCCACTAACACACCCCCACCAACAACTATTCCACCCACTTCCACACCTCAACCTACTGAAGTTCCACCCACTAACACACCCCCACCAACAACTATTCCACCCACTTCCACACCTCAACCTACTGAAGTTCCACCCACTATTAACACCTCAAATGTTCATGTTGCAATAGAAAATTTAAGAGAAAGGGGAATTAATATGCGATTATATGTAGTCTCTTCAAGTTCAGAGGACGTTTTCAAGGTTATATATGATGACTTGAGAAGGAGAAATTTTATCGCTACCACGGGTCCAGATGAAGGGATTGATACTAGAGGTGTGTCAGGTTGTCCCTATTGTATATTTGTTCCGGACTACAGTGTAAATAGTAGATCAGTGGCATCTTGGGAAAGAATAATTCAACACGAAGCATGGCACTCTTTACAAGTTGCTAATAATCCAGATTTAGCCTACCATTTTAGAGGAGAGAGTGAAGGATTAAATACCAGATTTGGTGTATATGCTAGATTTCAGGAATGTTGTGCTGAAGTTTTCGGTTGTCAGGTCGCTGCTGGATTCTACCATCCCGACAATTTAAGATTATTAATGAATCGGATGCCAGAACAAGAAGATTTAATATTAGCTGCCTGTAGTGGAAATAGAGATGCCTATTTTAGATTAAAGGATTTGTATAATGATGCTCAAGGGGACAACGCTTTTCAAAATCTATTCCCCCCCTATAATTAAATAGATAATATTGTAAACTTTTTTCAGACTAAAATTGTTCAGAAGCTAGAATTAAGCATACTTTTTAGGCAATGTTCAATACTTAAGTTCTAACGCCGAGGTAGGGATTTGAACCCTAACGTTCCGAAGAACACTGGATTTCCTTCGGTTCACCTCCTTGTCCATCATCCTAATGTCAGGGTCAAGCCATCTTCCACATCGAAAGCGAACAGCCTCAAGTCCAGCGCATTTGCCAGATTCTGCCACCTCGGCTCTTTAAAGAATAATAGAAGTATTATGTTTTTATAAACTTTAGCTTTATTGTAATTTTAACAAATTATATGCTTTTCTTAGATCTTTTCTCAATTTTCCTGGAACCCGTTTTATTAACTTAGAATTATGGGTGACAATACCGAGTTCTTCCATATCTTCAAGAATTCTAGGTAAGTAAGTTTTTACAAATTTAGGACTGCTGCAATACATTCTAAAGGCTTTGTCCCTTAGATCCTCATATAAAATTCCCTGTGGTGGGATAAGAGAAACAACTCTCTCCACTACACATTGATAAGCGGTAGGTAAGAAGCTAGAATATCTTAATCTCATTGTAGATATGGTAATAATTCTCCAAGTTTAAATAACCCTAAAGCTCGATTTATCACTATATCTTAACTGTCTATAACATTAAGATTGTCTATTTTCTTAAAATCTTTATCAAAAGTTGCCATATTCTTTATCCCATATGTAAGAGCTAGTATTATATTTGTACAATCAGTAAAACTCATCTTTAGTTTTTTGAATAAATCCCACGACATTTGGAATACAGGAGCACTAACATTTAACATATAGGTAGAATTAATTATTTTTTCTCCTAATTTTACAGTAGTCTTCTTAGATTTTGTCTTTACTAGGCAAACAGTTACGGATTCATCAAAAACATAATCAGACGTTATTGCTTCACCATACTTATCCTTATCAAATATATCTTCAATAATTTTCTTAGCTTTTCGGTGATTCTGATCTCTTTCATTAAAATAGGATATGAAAACGTTAGTGTCTATGAATATCGCTATTTCAACCACCATAGAGAATATTATCAATTTCTTTACTAGTTTTTTCCGTTCCTGTTCCCCAATCTATTGGTTTAAGTTCCAAGAATTTTTCCCTTTTTTTACTCTTACTTTCAACCCATTGATCTAGTGCCATAGTTAAGGCTTTACCTATAGTTAATCCCTCTTTAGTTACTTCTACTTTAAAATTTTCAAAAACTTTTTTATCAACATTTCTTACGCTAAGTTGCATATTTAATCACTATGTATTACTTGTATTACATGTATTTAAATCTTTCTAAAGTTCTATTTCATGCTTAAAATTACTCTTCTCAGCTTTTTTCAACTTCCAAGCATCATCTATCAGCATATCAGGAACATCTCCATCAAGTACAGGATAAGCTAGCTGACATTTCTCGCAAACAATAAACATATCTTTTCCCTCAACATCCCCTTTACACTTAGGACACGCTAAAATAGCCATAAGCTCTTTTGACACTGCCATCCAATCACTTATTACTTGGAATTTTACTAATAAATACTCTGTCCGTTTTAACCCGATTCTTACTTTTTGCTATCCCCAAAGCGATTATTTTTCTTTTTTTTGAGAATATTCCAACATCTTCTCCTGGATTAACCTTATCTATTTTGATAATATCCCCTGGATTTATTGGTCCACCGTTTCTTATTTTTGAAAGACTAGAATCTTTAATAACAACTCTTTTGATATCTAGAGATTCTTCAACGGGTATTAGAATTTTTCTAAGGTCTTCATCTTTACCCATTTCCCACTGCTTATAAGCTTTTTCGATTTCTTCAATTTCATAAGAATTTTTTATCGTGAATTTCCCTGTTTTTGTTCTTTTCAGGTATTTCATGTGTGCTCCTGTACCTAATTCTTTTCCCAAGTTATGAACGAGCTTTCTTATGTATGTTCCCGCTTCCACCTGAGTTTTAAAACTAACGTCTTTCCCATTTTTTTCTAGAATATCAAACGAATATACCTCCCTTCTTCTGGGCTTTCTTGCTACTCTGGATTTTACTGGTGGGATTTGAGTTATTTCTCCTAGGAAATTCTTTTGGATTACTTTCTCTATTTTTTCTTTCCCAATATCTTCGTGTAAATACATTATTCCTTCATATTCTTTATCCGATTTCATCAGGAATTTGAGAATCTTTGTTGCCTCATCTAATGCTACTACTAATACTCCCCCGACCTTAGGATCCAGGGTTCCTGCATGCCCCGCTTTTTGTGCTTTGAAAAGTTCCCTGATTTTTTGATCTACGTCCTTTGATAATGGACCTGAGGGTTTGTTGACATTGATAACACTAAAGTGAATGAGTTCTTCGATAGTTCTTCTTGGAACTTTCATAAGTATTAATTAGAAAATTAAAAAGAAAAAGAAGTTACTTCTTCTTTTTTGAGGACTTTTTCTTGGCTTTCTTTGATTTTTTACTTGATTTCTTGGTCTTACTTTCTTCCTTCTTCGTTTTACTCTTCTTCTTTTTAGACTTTTTCGGTTTCTTCTTACTCTCTCCCTCTTTTTTCTCGGCCTTTTTAGCTTTTTTCTTCTCTACCTTCTTACTTTCTTTCTTTTCAACTTTCTTAGTTTTTCCAGCTTCTTTAACTACTTCTGGACTCGGTTTTTTTAACCCAAGTTTTTTGAGTAAACCTTCCTTTTCCAGAGCTTTTATCACTGTTTTATCTGATTCCTCTTTTTTAATATCAACTTTGTACTGTGTCGGTTCCAAATGTTCGACATTACATCTTCTTCTCTTAACACCAGTAAGAACCTTAGGCCCTGTTATTTGGACAAAATTGTCTTTTGGTTTAGTTAGAACCGTACAATATCTACCAGCCTCTCGACCAGCAATTTTCATAGCTACTCTTCCTACAGTAAGCGTCGCCACCTACATCACCTCTACAATTAATTGATGAGAAAGAGTTATAAAGTTTACAAATTAACTCTCCGCTCTCCTCACTAATAATCTCCCATAAATAGCTAAAACTGAGAAGCATTCTAAAGCATCTTTGAGTGTTCCCATTCCTGTCGGTGTAAAATTAACCCCAGTAATCTCTCTCATCTCTTCCAATATAATAGGAATATTTTCAGCTACTTCCCATGCAACAAAACAAGATAAAAAAGTTACAATATGTGGTAAATATTTTTTTGGTAGTCTAGCTATTTCACGAGGACCTAAATTTATTGGAATATAACCGTGTTCATCTACTAACCCTGATTTTCTCATAGTAAAATCAACTCCAGAAATGAAGAAATATTCTACTAATGGCCTTAAAGATTCATCTAAAGGTGTTCCATATTTGACTAAACCTGAATTCTGAGGATGTATATTATTAATAATATATCTAAAAGTACCGGCTGACATCCGAGCATAAGTATATGTTAAACCTAAATCCATTGCTCTCGTATAAATTTCTCTAGCTAATCTAAGTGGATTTCCCATGTATTTACCCCTTCTTGAAAAGTTGCAAAATTAGATATTAATAAAGAAATTAAAACAACTTTTAAGCTTTCCTAACCTTCTCCCTAAATACTTCCCTCATACATTCAGAACAAAGATTCCCACCATAAGGTCTTTCAGGTCTTCTAAGAATTAATAGTCATATATTTAAATCATTCAGATAATAATTAACTTAAGTGAGAAAAATGTCGAACATTACACTAGAAACAATTCATCAAGATTTAAACGAATTAAAAAAAGAGTTTTATGAACTTAAAATAGTCCTAGTTCAAGAACCAGAATTATCTGAAGATACGGTAAGAAGAATAAATGAAGCTCGACAGAGAATGAAAACTGATTTTGTGAGTCATGAGGAAATGATGAAGGAGTTCGTTAATGGATGAAATTCAAGGTCATCTGGGATAAAAAAGCTAGAGAATTCTTAAAGAAACAAGATAAACAAATTTCTTCGCGGGTAGTTAAAAAAGTAGATAAAATAAGAAAGGACCCAATAAAATTCCTAGAACCTTTGGTATCTATTAAGAGTTACAAGCTAAGAGTTGGTAATTATAGAGTTATCATAGACGTAGATTGGGAAAAGAGAATCCTTTTTGTTGTATTAATAGACCATCGGAAAAGAATATACAAGAGATCAAGATAAATTAACTTCCCCTAACCTTCTCCCTAAATACTTCCCTCATACATTCAGAACAAAGATTCCCACCATAAGGTCTTTCAGGTCTTCTTTGGGATTTAGGTAATTTCTTTAACTCAGATGGTCTTTTCCTAGGAACACCTTGAAGGGGTTTACCACATCTTGCACACTTAGCTATACTCGGTTTTTTCTTCTTATAATGAGTAACAGTTCTTCCTCCTGGAACCTTTTTCTGACTTCTCTTCAAACTTCTTGATCTTAATCTTCTCTTAACCATCTAAAACCCCAGTATTTTTCTTAATACTAATCCTAATATAACCGAGCAGATTATATACCACATCAACCATGACAATCCCTTACCACCAATTAAAGGCAGGAATTCTGGTAGTGTGAATACAACTACATCAGTATAGGTTTCCCTTAACCACGGGAATACTAATATAACAAGTAACATTGAAATACCTAACGATATCATCATAGGTTTCATCATTTTTTGGAGGTATTCCGAGTTCATCTCCATCATTTTTTTCATTTGTTCATCCATTTCTTCTTTCTCTCCCTCCTTTTGAGCTTCTAACATCTTCTTTCTTGCTTTCTCCATCTTTTTTTTAACCTCTTTGGCATCTGAAGAACCCATTGTTTTCTTGTTGATGAATGTTAGTATAGTTGTAATAATACCAGAAATGATCGATATAGTTATGACTGGATGAAAACCTAATATAGGCGAAAATACAACATTCCAAAATGATTCTAATGGCATTCTATCCCTCCAACAACCCTCTCACAATTGGGTGAGCTTCTTCTGTTCTTTCATTCTTTAATTGTTCATAGAACTGATATATAATTGTTACGGTCAACAAAATTCCAGTTCCTGTTCCCAAAGCACCAGTAAAGTCGGCAAAAGCAGCAAGTAATCCAATCGCCGCACCACCTAAAACCGCCAATGGTGGAATATATTTATTTAAAACTCTTTTAATAATTTTAGGACTTTTTCTGTATCCGGGAATTTGCATCCCAATCGAAATTAATTGATCGGCTATACTTTCAGCGTCCATACCGGACGTACTTATCCAAAAAACAGAAAACAAAACACAGGCAACAACCATGAAAAAAAGATAAATAAAAGCCCTCAAAAATTCACTTGGTACGACTGTCCCTGAAATTATTTCAGCTAATAAACCTCTAGGCGCTGACAAGTAATAAACCACACCACTTACAGCCTGACTTCCACTAGAAGTGTCTTCAACACACCCCAAAATACCACATTTTAAGTTAGGGTTAGTTAAAGTCGGTTTAGCGGTCATAGTTCCCATGAGTGTTAACATTGATAGTAGAGCCGCAGATAGAATAACGGGGATATTGCTCGTATAAAACAATTTCAATTCCCATCTTCTACCAAAACCTCTGACCGCTGAGAAAGTCAAAGGTATCTCAACAGCTATACCTTGTGCATAAATAATAATGAAAAACACCAAAGCTGTGGTTATGAGCGGTATTAAAGGAGTCAATACCTGATAAAAATTACCGTTTGCAAGATACAATAAAACAGCCCAAACACGACCAATGGGCGGATTTCCAGCCGATGGCAGCGTGCAACCAGTGCCACCACCCACACAAGGACTAAATAAAGATATAAAAATCGTACTAATAACACCTGCGGCAATAAAAAGACTTATTCCTGATCCTATTCCATACTTACTAACAATTTCATCAAGAAACATAACTATAAGACCTCCTATACCGAGTTGGATAACAACTATGAAGATTGTTGAAAAGTTGTTATTTACGGGCTTTACAGCACCTCCAAGCACAAAAGCAACAGACATCAAAAAACAGAAAAGTATCGCTAGGACTTTCTGAGTGACTTCATGTTTTCTTTTATCTTCCTCATCATTCATATCCCAGTCGATGATCTGTGCACCAACCAGCAGCTGAAGTATAATCGAAGAGTTAACCAAAGGAGCAATACCAACCGTCATTAAGGTCCCAAAAGACGAACCAAAAAGCATTGCTATGTTCTGAAATTGAGATGATAATTCAGGAGAAACACCATAAACATGACCAAACAACTGGGAAGAAAGTAGGAAATAAACAACTAAAGTAAGCCCTGTCCACATCAACTTCTTGTTCAAAGATAGTTTATACACAGGTTTCTTAACTGTAGGCAAATACTTTGCCAGTTTTGTTATATCAAAACTAACCATTTTATCCAACCACTCTTGCTTTACCTTTAGCCTCTTCTATTTTTTTAACCGCAGATTCAGAAAAAGATTTCGCTTCAACTATCATTTTGTGAGTGACTTTTCCCGTACCTAATAATTTATCATAACCTAATTCCTTGAGATTAACAATAATGAACCCCTTTTCTTTTTGAATTTTACCTTCTTCTAATAACTTTTTTATCTGTGAGTCCAGTTGCTTGACATTGATAACTTTGGTGTCTTTGGTTACCTTTTGAGGTCTTTTAAATCCTCTCTTACCATAGTGGCCTTTCATATACTTTATAGATGTCATTCTTTTGTGTTTGTGTAAGCCTGCCTTTCCTCTCCCCCCTCTACTACCCGCTCCCCTATGCTTCTTCTGACTACCATACCCAGGACTCCTATGACCCCTTTTCTTAGTTATTTTCTTCTTTTTTCTTACTACCATATTTATCACAAGTCTCTATATTCTTGTTTAGTAAAGTTTATTAAAGTTATTACTGGTGATATTTTTAAGGTAATCGATGGAGATTTTAGGTTTTTTAAGGTCTATTATTTGATAAAATGAAAGCTCATATACTTGAAAAATCTACTTATATTAATGATACTGGAAATTGACCCAGAAGTTGAAAAGGAATTCCGAGAAAACGCTATTAGAGTATATGGTAATTCAGAAGACCCTTTAAAAAAAGCTATGGAAGTTGCAATTAAAAGATGGATTGAAAAGTAGCGGAAACTAAGAAAAACCAATAAAGACTAAACCATTCTTTCTAACAACTCATTAATTTTGTCTTTTCTATTTCCCAAATCACCTTTAGGATAAGATCTTCTAGTACTTTTAAACCCTTTTCTTGGCGGATTCAACCTAAAAACAGGCTTAATTTCAGGAAAATCCTTCAATTTAACCTTACCCTTCATTAAATCTTTAACAAATTTATCAAAAGAATCATACTTAGTCATTTTTTTTAACATTTTTTCATCCAATTTTTTCTCACCAGTTAACATGCCCCTTTCTTCAAACAATTTCACAGCCGTCTTTTGATCAATTTCACCCCAGGTAACCATATCTTTAAGCTTTCTTAACATCCCTAAATATTCAGGACTTTCAGGAACAAGAACACAATGATTAACTCGATGAAGTCTAAGCATACCAAGAGTGTCTTCTATTTCTTTTTTAACATCCACTCTTCCTTTAATTCTTATAACCGCGTACAATCTATTCACCTGTCTTATAATTATGAAGATTCTTAAGAGCATAAAATGTGGCTTTAACAAGGTTATATCTAGCTTTAGCATTTCCCAAAGTTTTTATCCAGACATCTTCCACACCCGCAAATCTCAAAAGCTTTTTATTTTCTTCGCTTACAGCTAAACCAATCCCCTTGGGTGATGGCAATAATGTAACCCGAACAGATCCGGATTTCCCATGGGTTTTATAAGGAATTGAATGGTCTTCACCACAATCACATTCCCATGAACCACAATGTCTAGGAACAAGAATCAAGTTGATCTTAGCTTTTTTAATCGCTTTTTGTATTGCTGATCTACCATCACTCCCTTTCCCTTTCCCTATTCCTATTACTCCGTCCCCATTCCCAACTACAGCAAAAGAACTGTATTGGTATCTTCTACCTGATCTATGCATCTTCGCACTTACTCTAACTGGTGTTCTTTCTATTCCTCCACCCTTACCAGGTCTTCCACCAATTAAAATTAAATCACTCTTTAAGTCTGGGATAAGAAAATCAGTAATTTCCGGTTCTTTGATTTTAATACCTTTTTTAAGTATTTCTTTGATATCTTTAATTTTTCCACTAAGAACATCTTTTCCTAGTTGAGTTTTAGGTTTCCAGCCAGATAGTCTCTCGTCTAACCGTCTTTTCTTAGCTTTTGCCCTTCTGTTATCTTCTTTTAATCCCATATTATCCCTTCATTATTTTTTCCTTTATTTTTTTCCAATCTTTTGTCATGTTCGCAGGTTTAACCTTTGAAAATTGGGTCTTATCTTTATTTTCTTTTGAATATTTAACAATATGTTCCCCTTTTATCCTTTTTTCTGATGGTAGAACTTCTTCTGAGCAAGGTATTTCTAATCCAGCGTCTATTCCACCCTTAATAACCGCGTACAATCTTGAACCTTTAACGAGCTTTTGAGGGCCAAAGTCAACAACCACTTCTTTGATTTTCTTTTTCTTCGCCTTTTTACCTATTAACAAGCCTGTGAGATATGCTGCAGGAATATTGGATGTCGAATGCTTCCACCCTAATTTCTCTAGTTCTTGTGTAGAAGCAGATACAATTGTTTTGTCACCTTCAGGATTATATTTGATTATTTGAGTTTTAACATGTTTTAAGGACGTTCTTATCACCAATCTTGGTTTTCCCGATAGTAATAGCCCTAACCTTTTCTTGTAGTTTGTTTTCCCTTCAAACCTTCTTTTAAAAGGCATTTTGTATCTAGGTCCTTCCTTCATCTATTATCCCTCTTTGCTCTAAATAAAGTCTTAAGTGGCTTCTATTCCTGAAAGCACCACTTTTAGCCTGTAAATATAATTTTCTGTAAGTTTTAACATCTATTTTCTCTTCTTCTCTTAATTTTTTCAGCATTCTTCTCAGTGGTCGAATTGTATTCATCCACTTCTCCTTCTTTGGTCTCCTCGCTCCTTTGGCACCTTTTCTACTCCCAGGTCCCTTTTTCCTCTTTTTCTTGGGTTTAGGTCTTTTTATCTTCTCTTTTTTGGCTTTTATGTACCCGTGGTTTATCATTCTTCTGACATCTGCTCTGGTTATAGCACCTTTAACCTCATCCAAATGACTAGGATTTATCCAAACTCGGGTCTCTCCTATTTTAAGTATCTCTGAGGCGAGTCTTTTTTGTAAACTTAATCCAGCCATTTTAATCACGCGTTAAGTAATTTTATTTTCATTTCCTTTGATTTTTTAACTATAATTTGCTTCTTTCTTTTACCAATTTTTGAGGACAATCTTCCTACCTGTTTTTTAGGGTTTATTTTTTCCAAATCTTTGATATTTTGGACATAAACTTCTTCTAATCCACAAGGATGTAATCCTCGTGTTTCTTTGGGTGCACGGTAGCCTACACTTGGCCATTTACCCTTTGATTTCTCTTTCTTTCTGAGTTTACTATCTGTACCTCTAGGTTTTCTCCAACTATCTTTTACCTTTTTGAGATATCCTGATCCCTGTTTCTTGAACTTAGGCTTTTTTCTTGGATTAACCATTCCCTTCACCTGTAAAGTAAATTCCATCCTGAAATATTCTTCTGTCCTTACCCACTATTCTGCAAGATTGTTCAATATTTCCCATTGTTTGACCGACTTCTTCCTTATTTATCCCGGTTAGGGTTACATCTTTGCCATTAACTTGGACTTGAGTATCACCAACAATCTTAGCTATCCTCGGCTTCTTTTCTCCGATAAAGTTATTGATTAGAACTTTATCTCCTTGAACCTTGACGCTCACAGGGAAGTGGGAATAAACGACCTTCATATTGTAAGTATAACCTTTTTTAACACCTTTAATTATGTTTTGAGTATGAGCAACTATAGTTCCTACCATCCCTTTAACTTTTCTTCTTTCACTTTCTGAAGAAATTAAAATTTTATTATCTTTCTTTTTGATCTTGATGTCGTGAAAATGTTTGAAAGTTCTTTCTACCTGACCTTTTTCTCCAGATACCTTTACAGTCTTCCCATCTATTTCCACGTTAACTCCTTCTGGTATCTCTACTTCCTTTTCCATAATCATCACCTAGAACACATAAACAAGTAGCTTTCCTCCTATTTTTTGTTTTTTAGCCTTTTCGTGTGTTATAACACCTTTACTTGTCGTGAGTACCAGTATACCAAATCCTTTTGCTGGTAAAAATCTTTTTTCAAACTCTTCTAGTTCATCATACTTAACAGAATATCTGGGTTTTATTACATTACACTTGTTAATTCTTTTCTTGAGTTCAATCTTAAACTTCCCAGATTTCCCATCATCTATAAACTCAAAGACACCTATGTACTTATTTTTCTGCATAATTTTCAGTACTTCTTTTGCTAGATTCGAGGCAGGAGTAATACAACTATCCTTTCCCACCATCTCGGCATTTTTTATCGTTATCATCACGTCAGCTAACGTATCTTGTCTCATTTGTTCACCTAACCAACTACATTTTATTAACTACTAAAGTTTATTAAGGTTTCTAATTATGTCTTCTAGAACGTAGGTTTTGTGAAGGCTAGAATATTATTGCTTGAGAGTATTTAAATATGTTAAAATAAACCACAATCAATTATATTTCTTTAATCTAACTATTATTCTTAGAAATTGTTTCGGGGTAATCGGCTAGTTTGGACTAGGCTTCAAGCATGGGGACTAGTCGGCCAGAGCGCTTGCGACCTGGGTTCAAATCCCAGTTACCCCACTTTGGACTTGAAATCCAAATCTGTTTGTCCCCACTGTACCCCAAATCACAAATACCTGCTATATTCTGGTTTGGAATGCTCATAAGTTTCGATTATGGCGAGAAAAGTAGGTTAATTCCAATTTTTAACAAGGGAAAGTCTTTTTAACAAAGGAAATTCTTAATTAATGATATGAAATGGTATAGATATCTAGCTATTTTGCAGATAATTTTACTTTTAACTCCCCTTATTCTAGCACAGGAAAAAATAGATATGGATTTTAGATATTACAAAGGAAACTCTACTGGGTTGTTGTACGATTATTTGGGGAAGGAAAATATATAAGAACACAAACAAAAGACTGTGGGACAAAAATAGTTAATCAATCTTCCAACACAATGACATAAGCCCTG
>CAYMPD010000003.1:0-93132 GCA_964392445.1 uncultured archaeon
CAGGGCTTATGTCATTGTGTTGGAAGATTGATTAACTATTTTTGTCCCACAGTCATCTAATACAATAAATATTTTAATATTAAAATTCTAATTATAGCATATGAAATTTTTAATCGAAGAAACCGATCAAGGGCAAAAAGCATACCCAACTTTTTTAGCAGATAACCCCAAATCGGTCTCAGTCCTTAATAATGATTTAGTCCAGAAAATACTTAAAGAATTAGGAAAAGAACCTTCCTGTGCTATGGATATCGCAAGAAGACTAAAGGAACACGAACAGAAAATCTATTACCATATAAGAAACTTGGAAAAATTGGGTTTAATTAAACTAGAAAGATTGGAAGAAAGAGTTGGTGCTACAGCTAAAATTTACTCCCTCGTTTCCCCAGTGGTTGCTTACAAAATATTTGAAGATGGATCTGTGGTAGACAAAAAAACCAGAGCATCTGAACTAAGATTTCTTAAACCTTTTGTTGAAGATGGTAAACTCAACTCAATTATAGTTGTTGGTAGTCCTGATCCACATGGAAAATTCAAAAGTCCTGCTTCAGATGGGTATTGTGGGATTAACTTAGCAATGTTTTTGGGAGAATATGTGAACGGAGTAAAGATTCCTTTTTACAAATTGGATACTCAAGTGACAAAAGAAGATATGAAACAGAATATGATACTAATCGGCGGACCAAAAGCAAACATACTAACAGAAAAGATTAACAAGCAGATGCCAATTTACTTCGATTTTTCAGAGGAGTTTAAAGACTGGAATATTGTTTCTAGTTTAACAAAAACTATTTACCGTGAGAAGTATGTGGGAATAATTGTGCGCGCCCCAAGTCCTTTCCAAGAGGGTAAAGAGGTTATTCTATTAGCGGGTAAAGGGTTTACAGGTTCAAGGGCAGCAGTCTTAGGTTTAACTAGATATCCCAAAGAAGTCCTAAGGGGTAATCCTGTTGATACTGATGTTATTGCAAGGGTTGTTAGAGGTATAGATGTTGACTCTGATGGGATTGTTGATGAAGTTGAGTTTTTGGAATAGATTAATTTTCTGAAGCATCAAACTAAAAATTGTAAATATAAATAGTATTATGAATGTATATTCAATATATTAATGAATTATGATTTAAAATGGAGGTGAAATTATGCCAGGTTTAGATAGAACAGGCCCAAAAGGAGAAGGTCCAAGAACAGGCGGAGGATTTGGATTTTGTACGCCAAATTCAACTAAAGAAAAACCAACGAATACCCAAACTTCAGTAAGACCAAGACTTGGTCGTGGGTTAGGTCCATGTGGTAGAGGACTCGCAAGAACTTTCAGAGGAAGTAAGGGTAGAAGGAGAGTTAGAAGGTAATTCACTAATTGAAAAGATGGGACACAATATCGGATCACTAGTTATTACCAATGATTTTTATATCCTCTCTATAAAATGTCATATCATGGTACTGGGTGTTAACGAAAAAAACTTTGAAGAAGAAATTACATATTCTGATATGCCAGTGGTGGTCGATTTTTGGGCTAAATGGTGTGCTCCTTGTTCGGCCTTTGTACCGACTTTCAAAAAATTATCAAAAAAATACAGAGGAAAAATAAAATTCCTAAAATGTAACATACAAAAAAACAAGGCCTTAGCTCACTTATTCGATGTAAAATCCATTCCTACGCTTTTATTTTTCTGTGATGGTGAGATAAAAAATAGATTAACGGGAGGATATGATACTGAAAAGTTAGAAGAAGAATTAAAAGAATTATTGAAAGGGTGCAATCCATAAAAATAAAAATTAAACTTCCTTCTTTTGGAAAGGAGAATAAAAGAGAGATAGAAGCTATTCAATTTTCCGAAGTTCAAAATCTTATAGATGATATTAAAAGTAAAAACGAGATTTCTGAATATTATGGAATGTTGAAAAAAAGTTATGAAAATTTTATGGAAAACTATCAAAAAGTTGAGAGTGCTCTTGAGATTTTAGAGGACGAGGGAGAAAAAACTTTCACAAGTGCTATCAAAAAGAAACTGAGAAAAATAGAAGAACTAAATAAATTTGACATATCTTCCTTTCAAGAATTCTACACAAAAACCTTCGAAGTAATCGACATAGTTAAAATTTCTCCCAAGGTTCAGTATGAGGTTTTAAAATATGAAAAGGGTAAAGAAACTATAGAATCAATAAATTCCTTCCTAAAAAGATTACGAGAATTAAAAGAAGTCCTTGCTAAGAGATACTCTGAATATAGTGTGGTCAACCACTTTGAAAATGTTCTGAAAAAGAAGGAGGAAATAAATGGGTTAAAAGAACTGATCGAAAATCTAGAAAAAGATATCGAAGCGAAAGGAAGGAAGCTAAAAGATAAGAAAAAATTATTAGATGAAAAAAATAACGAACTTGAAAAAATAAAATCTGATCTTGATGTGAGTAAAGTTGAGGAAATTCAGAATAAAATTAATTCTTTGGATGAAAGTATTACAGAAGTTGAGCCTGATCTTAAAAAAAGTCTAGTAATGGCTAGAAGGCCTATCAGTAAAATCCTTCATTCATCAACCAATAAGAAAATCTTCGATTTCTTCCGTGAAAAATTCCTGAGGTTCCCATTGGAAAATATAAATGAAAAATTCTGGGAAATGATGGATATACTCAAAAATAATGATACTGAACTCAGTGAAACTGAACTGGAAGATTTAGGAAAATTTTTAAAATTCGTTGATAAAGAACTGGAGAAAAAAGTTCTCAAGTTGAAAAATTTAGAAATTGAAAAGAAGAATCTAGAAAAAAGAGTTAAAAAAATCAGTTTAAAGAATGACAAAATCCTTAGGGATATTAAAAAGGGGAGAGAAAAGATTGAAGAGGATATTAGACGATTAAAGAGACAACTAGAAAGTTTAGAAGAAGAGAGAAATGTCCTTGAAAAAAAGGTAAAGAAGGGTATTAAGATTTTAGGTATCATGTTAAGTAAGGTATGTAAAAATAAGATAAGGATTAAAAATTGAGAGAAGAAAAAAGACTTGTGTAGAATATTTGAAGGATATATTAAATTGGGGAAAAAGGGTGTTGTTTATTTACCCTTCACTGAAAATAGTTATGATATAGCGGTTAGTCATGGTGCGTTACATCATATCCCCGAGGAACTTGAGAGAATTATAAAAACAGTTCAACAAAAAAGGGGTTCATCACATATAGGAAGAATATAAAATAGTTAATTTTAATTGGTTAGAAAATTTATTAGACGATATAGGTAAGATCAGGAAATAACTTACATTTGCTCAAAAAAAATAAAAACTTTGAGTAACTATCCTGCACCAGAACTTCCTCCACCACCGCCTCCACCACCGCCACCCGAGAACCCTCCACCAGTTGAGGTAGAAAAATTGAAAGCACCTGAGGTCACAGTCATAGAATGAATTGTACTTGAAAGATTATTGGAAAGAATTGGAAATTGTTGTGGGGAAATTGTCCCTTTCATTACTCCAGTGGTCCCATAATACCATCCAACTCCTGAAACAGACTGATTAGTTTTAACTGCAAAGTCTTTCAAATTTTCTAATAGTTTTTCTGCGATCCCTAGTACTACCGCATAAACCAAGTATCTATCCCAAAGTTGAAGTAAGGTTGTTGGTGCGTTTTCCATTTCTGAAAAGTGGGTTATGAATTTTTTGAACGCTTTCCATTTTTTAACCTGGAGTGTGGATTCGGGTGTTCTCTTTGATATCGAGCCTGAGAGAAAATAGAGTATTAACATCGCTGGAATATAGAGGAAAAATGAAAAAAATCCACCAAAAATAAAACCTAAAATACCGAAAATTAGTAAGAATATTAGATATCTTTTTCTTGCCTTCTCACTTTCTTTCACATATATTTTGAAGTATTTTTTCTCGAACCAAGATTTAGCTGATTTCGTAAAACCTAATAATTTTTTCCTGAAACTGGTGTGTCTCTTAGTCCATGATCTTATTTGGTTGGTATCAACCGTCTTATTATTATCCGAGATTTGGTGAAAAAATAATTTGAAAATTTTCCACTCGAATGGTGTTAATTTTTCCTTTAAGTTTTTATTCCGTCCTTTCTTAGTCAATTCAAATTTGTGTATAGTGTTTTCAAACATCAAGAATTTTTTCTTCTCTTCTTTAATTACTAAAAAGCCTCTTACAGCAAAATCAAACAATGTTGCCATCAGACCCTTAGCCGACATCTGTAAACTAGGACCAGGTTTATCTAAAACTCCTACTAATGACATTGGTGGTATGTCCATCGGGGGTTCGTGCTCATATATTCCTTGATAATCGACCTTGGGTTCAACACCATATTTAGCGTAGAAGAAAATTAGAGTTGCTATCGGAATTCCTAGAAAAACAATATTACCAACTGCTGAAATTATAGCTAGAATTTTCAGTGTTTGAGGTGAATCTCCTTTGAAAATCTTTTCCTCTTCCTTCAGGATATCCTCATAATTCTTTTTTGATGTCATTTGAACTTCTGGGAAAATATCTGGTTCTGTCAGCATTCTCATTTCTACAAAAGTATCCTTAGGAACATCTTCGACCATAAATCTTGCTGAGGAGTTTTCATTGAAAAAAACTAATTCTTGTCCTTTACCCTGCGTGTGAACAAAAACCTTGAATAAGTCATGTGATGATTGAGGGAGATTGATATTCACCTGCAGATAATCTATTCTTTCGTGTTCTTCCTCAATTAACTTTCAATAAAATTCTGAAACGTCTTCATACCTTTCAACCTCACCCTCTATGGTGTAAATTATCTTGAATTTTATGTTCTCATTATTAGCACTATAATCCCATCTGACTTTTGTGTGCCGTGAATCTTCTTCTATATCAAAAGGAATAGACTGACCTGATCTCATATCAACAACATCAATCACATTCACGTCATCAGCACCTGCTTTTTTGAAGTCTATGAATGCCCATGAAAAAGAACCATCGAAATTATAATCCCTTGTTTGTTCTACTAAAGCTGTGCCGTTCTCGTAGAAATCTAGGTTCATAAGGATAGAATCGTAGTGATAAGATTTGGAAAAGGTTATTGGGATTAGCAATAGTAAAATTACTAGAATTAACAGGTATTTTTTCATAAGGATTATTTTGTTTTTGAAGTTAAATGAATTGTTTTTTTAATTACTAGAATTCTTCTAAATATTTCTTAGCCAAAATTTCTAATACTCCTCCTTCCCATTCTCTAGTCTTGATCAATTTTTTGACACAACTCAACAATTGTTTACTATTTAACATTTTTTCTCTGTAGAGTTCTATCAAGACTGCAATTGATATTTTTAATTTGATATCTTTTGAAATAGCAAAACCTTCTAATTCATAAGCTGCACTTACATCATCCATTATTAAAGTTTTAATCTCATTTTCAATACAACAAATAATACATTCGCTCTCGCCTTGATCAACATTTTTTGATAAAAGTTTTTCGGTTTTTTTCCTATTCTTAATTTTCACAACTTTTATTTTTCCCTTCTTAATCAACCCTAAAATCCTTTTTGCTGATTTTCCTTCCTTATCTTGATATTTACCTAGTTCTTTCAATTCATTTTTCACAACTTCAGGTATTGTTATCTCAAGGATTTTCAAGGATTTCTTCAATATTCCTATTAATTCTAAAGAAACTAAAGATGAGGTATCCATAACTATTTTTGTCATTTCAAGCCTTCCTCAAAAGATTTCTTTGCAACTTCAACAAAAAATGCAATTTTTCTAGCTTCTTCGTAACCAAGAATTTGTACCATCTGCTCAAAAGATATTTTTCCCGAAGCGAATTTTTTAGAAACGTTCTCTTTAACTTCTTTCATCTCTGTTTCATGTTGTATGTATCTGATTAAGGCTTCTCTAACTATGTTTGATTTAGTTTCTAGTTTTATCCTCTCGAGTGTTTCTATTTTTCCTTTGAGTTCTGGATCTATTCTAACCGTTAATAATTCGTCTCTTTTCATATGTAATACATTGTAATACTAATATAAAAAGTTATCTTTTTTAGTTTTCCTATCAGTAAAATAAACTTTCTATTAATATCTAAAATTCCCAGATTAAATTGATAACATGAAAGGGAGGATTTTAGTAACGGGTGGTACTGGAGCTATTGGAAGAAATTTGGTTCCTTTACTTCGAGAAAAGTATGGTAAGGATAAAGTTATTGTTGGTTATAACAGACGTTTACCAAAAGGTACCCTAGCCGATGGACCAATGGTTCAGATCGATGTTACTGATAAAGAAAAATTACGAAAAATAATTACTGAAAACCAAGTTACCAGTATCTACCATCTCGCCGCATTGCTGTCGGTCGCAGCCGAAAAAAATCCTGAACTTGCTGAAAGGGTAAATATAGGAGGACTTCAAAATGTTCTTGATATAATTACAGAAAAAACTAAAGAAGGTAATCCAATTAAAATTTTTTGGCCAAGTTCGATTGCAGTTTATGGAGAAGATTTACCTTCAGAAAATGTTCCCGAAGATGTTGTCCTAAAACCTATCACTGTTTACGGGAAAGGGAAAGTTAAAGGTGAAAAATCGATTTTAAAATTCTGTAAAGATAATGACATTGATGCAAGAGTTATACGTTTTCCAGGTCTTAATGGCCCGGGTAAACCAGGCCCAGGTACAACTGAATATGCAATTGAAATGATACAATCTGCTGCTAAAAATAATACTTACAAAGTACCATTAAAAGAAAACACCAGATTACCAATGATGGATATGCGTGATGCTGTTCGTGGTATTATGAAATTAATGTCAGCACCTAAAAATAAAATAGAAGTTGGTAAAGCTTACAATATAGCAGCATTTAGTTTTTCTCCCAAAGAACTTTTTAAAAATATAAAGGACTTTAATCCATCTTTTACAATTGAGTACCAACCTGATGAGCTTAAGCAGAAGATTGCTGATTCTTGGCCTGATAGTATAGATGATTCCCGTGCTCGTGAAAATTGGGAATGGGAACCTAAAATATCCCTAAAAGAAATGGTAAGAAATATCTATGATTACTCTAGGGATTAAGTCTTAGTTTCTAAGAATTCTTTTTTGATATGAAAATTTCCTTGAAAAACTCTTCCTGCTCAGTATTAACCTTACCCCTAGTAGCCAAGTAAAGAATAGGTAAAAAGGTCTTAACTATCTGATCTCTATCCCAATCTTTGACCAATTTCGAGAACTCAATTTTCTCGGAACCAATTTCAAGCAGAAAAGTATCTATCTCGGCCATCAATAAATTAATCCTTTTTTCGATGTCTTCTTCCTTTACATCTATTTGTTCCCTTAATCTTCTTCTCAATCTCCTCTTTTTCGTCTTTCTTCTTTTTTGGACTTTGACTGCCTTTTTCAGTGCTCCAACTAAATCATCCAAAGTAACCTTTCGTTTAACTATTCTGACTGGGGCTGGTTCTAATGCCATTTGGTGTAATCTTTCCTTTATTTCTTCAAAAGATGTTAAATCATCTTCTAATTCTTCAAATGTATACTCTCTGGGTTTTCGTCTGATAGTCGGCCAAACAATCTCTGTTTTCAACTTAAGAAGTATTGCGACGACAAGGACAACTTTCGCAGGTATTCTGAAATCCAACATCTCCATCTCTTCAATGTATTCCAAGAATGAATCTGTTAGTTTGATAAGATCAACATCCCAAGGATCCAAATCTTCCATCGTAACTATGTAAGAGATTAAATCCTCCCAAGACTCTTGTTTTATTATTCTTTCAAGAAGTAATTTTTCCTCCATCCTAACCAGCCTTTGTTTGAGGTAATTCTAATCCTAATATCTTTGACTCCCCATTTTCCATCGAAACACCATAGACTCTATCACCCTGTTTAATCGTGTAATCATTATGTGTGATAACCAAAAATTGTTCTTTTTGGGATAGTTTCTTGATTAGTTCTGTTATTTTTTTAGTGTTGACCTTATCCAAAGCAGCGTCAACCTCGTCCAGTATGTAAAACGGTGCAGGTTTGTATCTCTGTATCGCAAACAAGAATGCTAAAGCCGTCAGTGTTTTTTCTCCACCTGACATTGCATCTATATTCAAAAGGTTCTTACCCCCAGGGCTTGCCTGAATCAATAAACCACTTTGGATATCAATTTCATCCTCAAGTTGAAGTGAGGCTTCACCATTTGCTAATTTCTCGAAAATGTCCCTAAAATTCTTATCAACACTTCTTAAACATTCGTAGAAAACTTCCTTTTTCTTCCCTTCTATTTTTTCGATCATCTCAATTATTGCGTCTCTTTCATCCCGAATAGCATCATACTTCTCCTTCAGTTTGTCGAACTCACCCTTGAACTCATCATATTCCTCAATCGCTTTCATGTTAACTAACCCCAAGGAGTTTAATTCGGAAGTTGTTTGATCTATTTTTTCTTCTAGTAAATCTATTTTCTCATCAATATATTCTGCTTCTTCATACCTATCAACTTCTAATTTCAAGGAAGACATCTCAGCCTCAGTTTTAGCACCTCTTATTTTGAGTTTATTCACTCTATCCAAAGCCTTAGCCCGCTCATCGAACAGTTGATTCCTCTCTTGTTTCATTAATGTCAATTGCTCATCTATCTTACTTCTTTCCTGATCCAAATCCAGAACGCTCTCGCTCTCTTGCTCGTATTTTTTTCTTAGTTTATCTAATTTTTCATTTAATTGCCCTATTTCTATTCTCAGGAAATTTATCTCCTCATTCAAATCTTTCTTTACCTGCTCATATTCTTCCAACTCTATCTCCGAGGTATCTGTTCTTTTTTTGTGGTAATGTCCCCCTATCATTGCACCTGATGTTTCGGCTAGATCCCCGTCCAAAGTAACCATCCTCATTCTACCTATACCTAATTCCCTAGCAACACCAAGATTTTCAACAACAACTGTACTTCCGAAGATGTGTCTAACAGCAGCAGAGTGTTTTGGGTCATATTTTAGAAGGTTTGATAATAACCCGATAACCCCTGGTCTTTTGAGAAGAGTTTTTTGCCTGTCTCTTAGCCTCCTCGGCTTGATTTTGTTTAAAGGTAAGAATGTTGCTCTTCCAATCTTTTGTTTTTTAAGGAAATTTATACACTCAGCCGCGGTGTTGGTGTTACTAACAACCACGTTTCTAAGCCTTGAACCAGCAGATACTTCCACGGCAGTCCTGTATTCTTTTGGGATTTTAATTATACTAGAGATAGTTCCATGAACCTGAGGATTTTCTAAATTTAGTACTGTTTTAACTGCTCTTGAATATGAGCCTGATCTTGTTTGAAGTGCTTTTAGTTTATCTATCATTTTAGTTATTCTTTCTATTTCTCTTTCATCCCCCTCTATTCGGTTCTTGTTTCTGATGATTTTGTTTTTGATATCTTCTATTTCCTGTTTTATTCCGGCTTCTTTTGATTGAATGAAAACTTTCTCCGTGATTTCTTGTCTTCTTTTCTCCTCTGCTTCTATTTTTTTCTCGAGTTCTTTGACATCATTTTCCAATTGTTTTATCTTTGCTTCATTTTCTTTTATCTGGTCATCAATGCTATCATACTTGTTCTGCTCCTCTTGGTATTTTTTGTGAGCCAATGAAGCGTTAAACCTCTTTAAGTCTTCAACTAAACCCTTGTATTTCAAAGCTGTGTTTCTGTCCTGTTCGAGTGTTTGCAATCTTTCCAATCTTTCGGTAAGAATTATCTCCACTTCTCGCATTTTTTCTCCAACAGTCTCAAGATTTCCCATCGCCTTTTCTTTTTTATCGTCGTAAAAGGATATGCCAGCAACTTGATCAAGTATTTCTCTTCTACCCTCAGGAGACATTTCAATCACTTGTGTAACATCGCCTTGCATTATCATGTTGAAACCATCGGGATGTATTCTCGCAGCAGAAAGAGTTTCCAAGATTTTTTCTCGGGTTGTAGTCTTACCATTCAACTTGTAAACACTACTTCCTTTTTTGTTGACTTTTCTGGTGACCGTTATTTCAGAATCTTCGAATGGGAAAACTTCATTGGAATTATCCAACCATAAAGTTACAGAACCTTGTTCGGCTGCAGGAATTTTTTTGTTACCATGGTAAATTAACTCGTGTAACCTGTCAGCCCGCATTGACTTGGTCGAGACGGTCCCTAGAACGAAAGAAACGGCATCTAACAAATTCGACTTCCCACTCCCGTTCGGACCAGCTACCACGTTAAACCCTTCAAAAAGCGGAATAGAGACTCTTTTCCTAAATGACTTGAATCCTTGCAGTGTTATTTTGTTTATCTTCGTACTCATTTACCCTCACAGAAGTTATAGTTAAAATCAAATAAATGTTATTAGGAAGAAAAGAATATATTTTTCCAAAAATTCAAAGGATATGTATGGTGGATCAGTCATTAGTGATGTTATCAGATATATTGGGTTTATCTGCGAAGGAATTATTATATCCTCAAGTTGTACTTACCGTAATTCTACCCGTGGTTGCTAACCTTATCTGTTTTTATAGTCTTCATAGGGAATTAAGAGTCTTTGGAAGAGGTACTTTGAATGATTTTATAAGCATCGGACTTGCTGTGATATTTTCCTTTTTCGCAGTAAGGCTTGGTTTTGTGGGATATGGATTGGCATCTATTGGTATTAGTTTTGTTTATTTTAAGAATGACGTTACTAGGTTATTGGTTGTAATTTTTTTACTTGGATTTTATACTGGAGTTAGTTTTTTGATTTGAGAAAATTAGGTATCAGCTGTCGCTGTTGTTCTCTGAGTACCTGTTGAAAGACCACCTCAAATAGCATCATAACCTTCCCTTATGTTGTTAACTACGTTGCTGAAGAATTTTGGATTTCTATGTAAGAAATACAAAGCTCCTGCTGCGGCTAGAGTTCCTACAACCGCTCTTCTAGTTCTCAATTCTTTGTTTCTATCACGTAAAGTATACTCATGCCATAAAGTAGTGGCATAATCCATGAGAGTTCTCTCTTCTTCTGCTCTTCTCTTTCTTTTATTTAATTTTCTTTGTTCAGAAAAAGCGTACCAGGGTGTGGTTTCTCTCAATATTTCTACCTTCCCTAACTCAGAAGTGTTTCTCTCATATAATTCATCCCATTTTTTTTGAGCTTCTTGATAAGTTTTTATAGCTTCGGGTATATCCCCGCCTTCCATATTGCCTTGTACTCTGTGTATTTCTTCCTGCATAAGAACATATTTAGGTAGCCTATGATCAGTCTCATACGCGATACCATACAATTTGTTTCTTTCTCTCCTTTGATTAGACCTTTCAATGTAACCAGGGAAAAAAGAGTCTCTTAAATTCTGGACAGCTGCTTCTAAAGGATCTAAAAGATCTGCAAGCGCTTCAACCATCATTAATCACTAATTAGTAATACCTGCAGTTATATAAATAATTTTCTATTGTATAGAATATAGGTTTTTTACTGTCTTTCCATCTGTTGAATGCTGGCCCTTACTTGATCTATCCTTGCCTTAACTTTATCTAAATTACTTTCTATTTTAGCTTTTTTTTCTGCATCATCGGTAGCTGATAACTGTCTAAGCAATTGAGCTTCTGTAGCCATTAATTCCCTAAGTTGACGCTTATCTTGTTTTATAAGTTCCCATTTGGTCTCTGCAATTTGGGCTTCAGCTCCCATGCTTCCCCTAGCTTTGATGAACAAGAACCAAATACCCGTGAAAAATAGAAGTGCCCAAATACCAAAAGCGTATATAGGACCTATAGTAAAGATTATTCCAACAAAATAACCGAAAATATGAACACGTCCAATAAAAATTATCATAAGAAAACTAAGAACCACGTTAATCCAATCCATTCCTCTACCAAATATTCTTAGTCTACTCATAAAACCGAAAGTAACTAAAAATACGGCTACAAATGGAACTAAAATGTCCATTAGGAATCTTGGTGGTCCCCAATTTCTCTCATAATAATTGTCTCTTCCAAGTACTCTAAAATTAAATGCTCCGAAAAAATTCATGTTTTGTGTTGACTGAGGGAAACCAAGCCAATACAGGAAAAAGTTCACAAAACAATCATATAACCCTCCATTACCTATCCCAGAACAGGCTGGAGTAAGAGGGAAAGGTGGTATAAGCTCAGCAAAAACCCAACTAAAACTAAGTAGAATAACTAAAGTAGTGACAAATATCTTTTTCATCTACTCCACTGCTAATTAATTAGAATTCCCAATTATAAATTTGTTATTAATCGAATTTACAAAACTTAAAATAAACACAAACCCAAAAATAACTTATGAACCACAAGCAACTACTAATACCACTAATTCTTACACTGCTGCTAATAACACCTGTGTTTGCTGGTTACCTAGACAACTGGTGGAGATGGCTTCATGTACCGTCAGAGTATGCTAAAGCACCCGATCTTCTTTACTTCCTTATGTTACCTTTCCTAGCCATCTGGGCGATAACCTGGGGACTGCTCACAAAAATAAAAATGTTTGAAAATACTCGAATCAACATGCTTCTTGCTCTTATCTTTGCCACCGCACTGATGTATTATGGATGGATGTTCAAAGTGGTTCATTTTCTTTTGAGTTTCGGTAGTGTTGTTGCGTTTATTGCGTTTATTGTGGTTTTTATCGTCGGGATAAAATTGTACTCCGAAGGAAAGATTAAAGGAGACTGGAAAGGATCTGCTCTGAAGGAATTGAGACAGAAAGAGAAAGAGTTAAAAGAGAAAAGAAGACTCCTGAAAGATTATCAGGGGGATTTGAGGGGCGCGAGTAAAGAGACTAGGGATAAATTAACTCCAACAATAGATGATTTAAAAAATGAAATAAAAGAATTGGAACAAAGAATAGACACTTTAAGGGGAACTGTAGAAACAGATAAATAACATCAATTTATTTAACTTTTGATTAGTAATTTTTGGTTGAGAGTTATGAGTATCTTCGATGGATTAACAGATAATTTGTTTAGAAGAGTTCAACCAGAGGAATTAACTGATACCCAAGCTCAGCAAAGAGTAGAAGATACAGGAAGATCTGTTACCGAGAGAGTAGATGCTTTTGCAAGAAATTACCTTGCCCCTGACACTTATCAAAGATACAGGGATGGTTTAAGATCCTTAAGATATGATATCGAGAAGTTGCCTTCAAAAGTAGTCACATTATATAACATGCTTACTGGTGAAGTTAAAAGATATTTTGAAGGTATTTTGGGTTTATATGACGAGGAAAGGAACAGAATTGGAGTGAATGAATATGTTGCAAAAGATCCAGAAAGTGAACAACTAGAACCTGTAATGGGTCATGAAGAAGTCCATCGTGCAACAAGAAACTGGTTAAGAGATTATTTTGATAGATTTGGTGAGAAAGCTAGAGGGGTTGTAGAAGGCTTTACAAGCTGGATTTCTCAGGAATTAGGTTATAATTCTAATGAATATCCGGGTCTTAAATATGCGGCTTATCAAACTCTGAGGAGATTAGGGGATAACGTATATGATGCTCTTTATAATGTGATTAATTTCAACATATATCCAGAAAGGGTTTTAGATACTTTTTACGACTCATTAAGAGTTTTGGAACAAGAAAGATTGTTTTATACACCCGCGAATTGAACTAACCTTAACTTTTCTGATTTTCTCTTAACTTACCAACAACGTCATAAATAGAAACTAATCCTGCATACTTTCCCTCGGCATCAACAACTGGCATAGATAGAAAGTGTTTATCGACCATAGTTTTAGAAACAATCTTTAAATCCTCTTCCAATTTCGCTGTGACAACTGGTGTACTCATTATCTCAGATACTCTGATCTCTGAGCAGTCTTTACCTGCAGCCACTACTTTTTCCAATATATCTCTTACACTGACGATACCCACAGGAACTTGATTTTCTAATACTACAGTATGATTAAACTCGTAATTTCCTTTCATTTTCTGAGCCACACTAGAAATTTTATCTTCCTTTTCACATCTGGGATAGTCATCTGTTATATCGCAATCTTTTACCTTCATACAAAAACTATTAAATTCATTTAAATTTAAGTTTAATTATTAAGGAGATTGTTATGGCTCGCAGGAGAAGAGATAGAAAATCGTTGAGAGAACATTTGTCAAACGTAGTTAGGGATATTGTACCTTATGGAATAGATGTAGGTATCGGGACCTTATATGAGAGCGTCGACTGGGCAGATGAAGCTATCGCTGATTTGATTTCGATTGCTAGTGGTGGTACCGGAGCCGTTCCTGCACAAGCTGCCGAAGAAGGTATTGATAATTTAGCAATTACATTCACGAATAGATTATATGACATAGCTGGAGATCTTTATCAAGCACTTGATTTAATGACACCAGAAGAGCGTAGGACAAGAGATAGGGTGATAAGAGGGGCATCTTATACAGAGAGAGCACAAATAGGCCCAGCAGATGTAATCCCATCTTATATAGGCGCATCTGTAGGTTATTACGGAATTAGAACGATAAGAGATACCAGGAAAGCGTTTGAGGATTTGGGATCATGGTTAAGGGAAAATGTGTATAAATTAAGAGAAGACCTAAAACAGAAAAGGTCTAAAAAAGATTTTTCATCATCTATGGCATAAGCTTAAACTACTTCTTCAAAACCAACCAAGCCCCAAAACACAGAAGTATGAAAGACAACACCATCCCAGGTACATTAGTAGTCATTGGAACGATTACATGGACTGTTGTTTTTTGTGGAACCAGTGTGAAGTAAGTTAGTGAGGCTAGTGATAGGAATAGTAGGACTGCTGTTGTAGTTACTTGTCTGGCACTTGTTGTTCTCGGTCTTCCTTGACCACCACTTAAACTTGAGGTGAGTTGTTCGTAAATTTCGACTGCATCGCGGATACCAGTAGCAGCAGCATAACCAGCTATTTTAAAGAGTTCTGACCTATATTTACTGATCGCTTCGAATCCTTCCTCTCTATATGCTGCCCATATTTCTTTCATTCTAGGCCCATACTTTTCTCCCAATTCCCCCGCCATACCATAGAGTGCAGAAGCTGCCATTATAACATAAGGTGCGTATTCTACCGCATAAGGCGCTAAACTTCCTAAAGCTGCTGGTAAAGGCATAAACTATTTTTAACTTTCTGTATTAAAAAGAGTGTCTAAACGATTTTATTACCATGGGAGGACTGATAAAAGAAGACCGAACCCTATCATTCCGAATGCAATAACTTGTAAAAGCCATTTACTTGCAAGACCAGTAATTCCACAAATTATACCTGTAAAAAGTTTTGTAATTCCATGTTCAACCGAACTTCGGCAGATAGCACTTTCAATAGGAACTATCATAAAGGATAATAAAAGTAGGAACACACCTATCAACAAAACTGTCTGCCCGCTTTTTCCCATAATATTCAATATAAAATAATATTTTCGGATATATAAATTTATTAGAATTATTCTACCTCTTCCCCAACAACCCTAATAACATCCTTAGGATCAACCTTACCCCTGATTTTAGCCATCACAAAACCGATAATCTTACCTTTAGGAGCATTTTTATTCTTATCAATAATCTTTTTTACCAGTTCTCTCAACTCATTCTCAGAAATATTTTCTATTCCTAATTTCTCAACACATTCCTTGACAGAAAGTTTTTCATTCTTCAGTTTAAGTCTGAGAACATCATCTATCGACTCTTTCATGACTTCGCCCGCGGAAATTAATTCAAACAATTCCTCAAAATCTTTTTCCGTTAATTTATCAACATCCAAGCCTTCACTTTCCAAATAAACCAAAGTATTCACAAAAACACTAGCAACCAACGTAGGATCAACATCTGATTCCTCAGCAAACTTCTCAAACCACTCACTGTAATCGGAATTAACAACCTGCTTAGCAAGATTCTTAGATAAACCTAAATCCTGATATTTCTTGATCCTCTCGCCAAAAGTCTCAGGAATATTCTTTTTAACTTCTTCTAGTAACTCATCAGTTTTAATCGGTATAACATCTGTTTCAGGATACATCCGTGAAGCCCCAGGCAATGGTCTTAGGAATTCAGTCGACCCATCTGGTAAAACTCGACGAACATCTCTAGAAACTTTCTTACCTTTTTTAATTATCTCCTGCTGCCTTTTAATCTCCTTTTCAATAACTGTTGGAATAAGTGATAAACTAGGAACATGTTTTCCTTCAACCCTATCCCCTCCTTTTATCGATATATTAACATCCTGACGGACTGAGCCTTCTCGAATCTTGGCTTTACCTGTACTTCTAATCATGTTTCCTATCTTCTTAGCAACCTCCCTCGCATGTTCTGATGAGACAATCCCTTTCCCTGTCCCTACTTCAACCTCAGGGGTACCCAATCTATCCAAACGGAAGGTAACAGAATTCTTATCTTTTTTTATCAGTCTTCCCGAATCTTCTTCCAATGTCACTGCTTCTATTTCCACTTTCCCCTTATCAGTTTCTAGCCAACCATCCATCCCAATTAACATAGTTCTTTGAAATCCTGAAGGTAAACTCCCGTCCACAATCGTCTTTCTCATAACTTGAATCTCATCAACGACCTCACAGTGAAGTAATTCTGCTATAGTAAGTACAACTTTCAACGCTTCCTGATTGACTCCGTGTGGGGGCTCTTCATCTATATCAACCAGACAATCACAATCCTCATAAACCTCATAAATTATCTTCTTCCTTTTCTTCATCTCCTCTATCGCAGCAACATCTATCTCCCCAGTCTCCCCAGCAACCGGTATTTGATGCCTTTCAAGAATAAAGTCTGGCTCTTCTTTTGTTTTCAGTAGAGTAGGGCAGCTACAAAACAGCTTTTCACTTGTATCTAATTCATGATGTATTTCCAAACCTACTCTTAATCCGATTTTTTTGTAGTCCATATTTAATCATCTTTTCATTCCAAGTAACCATTTTCATTCTTATTTTTTTATTTCTGTTTTAATTTTTAAAATATACGTTAATTATACATAACGAATATGTGAATTTTTCGTTAATTAGGGTCAAGAGGATGATCCTCTTATTTATCATTCATTTCTAACAACAGAGTCCAAAGGTGTCCTAGGGCTTATTTCATGAGCGTAAGGTTTTAACATCATCTCTTTGACCTCATCCGGTTTTGTAGTATGACCGAGGATCCAGGACAATTTCACAAGCGCAGTTTCAGTTAACATATCTTCTAAATATATCACTCCAGCTTCACTAACAAGCCTCAAGTTCTTGTAAACATAAGGATGGACTCTTCCGAATATTGTTTGACTAGTCATAACTAATGTCATGCCCTTATCAACCGCTTTCTTTATGTGACCTATCCAAGAAAATTTTTCTTCAAATTCACCCATCTCAGTTCCACTTTCTCCTGTAGGAACATGTCCTAATCCAGTTCCTTCTATAACCATGCCTTTGTAGCCTTTATCTATATACCATTCTAATATTGAAGGATCAGAATTTGGATAAATTTTTATTAAACCTACTTTCGGTTCGAATTTATCATCAACCTCCACTTTTCTGTCTTGGAATTTAGTGTAATTAGTGTTCATTTTTTCTATTTTACCATTTTTCCATATCTTTGCTATGGGTTTAGCGTTAACAGGCTGAAAAGCATCCCTGCGTGAAGTATGGAATTTTCTTACTCGAGTACCCCTATTAACCAAACAGTAATTATCACTAGATGTGCCGTGCATAATCACGCATACTTCACCTATATCTGAGTAACCCGTGAAGTGTGAAGCACATATTAAATTCAATGCGCCATCAAAACTTCCTCTATCCGGGGATCTCTGAGCCCCAACAAAGGCAACAGGTTTAGAAAGATTTTTTAACATAAATGACATAGCGGCAGCAGAATAATGAAGTGTATCTGTACCATGTGTAACTATAACACCACGTGAACCAGAATTGAGTTCCTCTGCTATTGAATTAGCCATTTTTTTCCAGTGTTTATATGTCATATCTTCACTTGCAAGCGTGAAAGGTCTTACTGTGTTTTTTAAATCTATTATTTTTCCTATTTCAGGAGTTGTACTTAGGATTTGTTCTGGGGAACGACACATATAAACACCACCGGTTTTGTAGTCCACATGAGTTCCGATTGTTCCACCTGTAGCGATGATTGAAACGTCTGGGAGTTTTTTCTCCCGTTTTATTTTTAGTTCAGGAACAACACCCAATTTAGGTCCTTCGCCAAGTTTTTTAATATTAATTTTTTTATCAAATTCTAATCCGATGTTATAGCCACTATCAAGTTTGATTATCATAGAATTAGGATCACCCATCTCTATCCTGGGCATTAGTATACCTTCGTAACTTTCCTTATCTTTTACTACTTTGACTTTATTTCCCACTTCAATTCCTCTCTTTTTCAGGAGTTTCATTATCTGCTTGGAATACATAATTATCAAGAATAATTTAAGATTACAAACTTAACTAAATTTCTGCTTGGGTACTTCAAAAAATAAATATTATTTAACCTTCTCTTAAAGGAACTTTGTGAATCTTGGGCCTATAGTTTAGTATATCATCTAAAACCCTTTTCGGATCGCATTTTCCCACAATTTCAAGTCGAATTAAATCACCCTCCTTTAAAGGCAAAAAGGATAGAACCCCAGAAAGATCCCGATCTCCGTATGAGGCCCTTATATCTACTTGATACCTTATTCTAGTGACTTTCAACGCATTTACTATGGCAGCGGCAGGTCTACCATGCATATTTTTTGTAACTCTAAGGTGTGTTTCATAGGTTCCCATAAGCCTATAAATCAATTGTTAATTTTAAATAATGATATCCTCTTGAGCTCAAAGGAACCAAAAACTTCAAAAAATAAAGTATCCAACACCAAACCCAACACCAATATAAACCCACATAAGAACAATACACATCACATATCCACCTACTATCATCCTACCTAACAAACCAAAAGAAAAACTCAGAAGTATATAATTTCCTGTTATACCTGCTATTAGTCCTCCCAGAAACCCGATAAACGCGTCTATCATCATTCGTGAAGCCCCGTGAAGTAAAGACTGAAAGATTATTCCTCCTAAAAACACTATTATTAGTAAGCCGAAATTAACCATGACTATTTTTTGTCTTGAAAGGTTATCAATTTTTCCAAAAAATTCAAGTGTAACTCATCATGAAAGTAAAATTGTAATTCACGTGACCCCCTCATTTCCAGTCGAGATTTCAGATATCACGGTGTTATATTCACGCATTTCACACCCCTTGGTTTCATGTCGAGATTACTTCACGTTAACCAGGAACAAACAACCTAGACTTCTTACTGCCATTCTTAAAAACAATCTCCCCTCCGCAAGAATTACATTTACCAGTTAAAGGAGGTCTTCTATAAACATTATTACAACTGTTGCATATGAAACCATCTATCTCCGAAACACTATCCTCAAAATCATCCTTCTGTTTATTATTTTTCATGGCTTCTAGTATACCAAGTTGTTTGCCTATACCCGTCAACTCGGACTTACTGACCCTCAAAGCCTCAAAAACCCTTTCTAATGGGGGTAACAACTGACTTTCGATATAATATTTGGAATCTATTGGTATGCTATGTTCTTTAATGTAATCAGGGTCTTCTGCACGCTTGGATATCATCTGAACTCCTCTAACAATAACATAACCAACCCTATCACCTACACCTGGAGCAGAAGCTGGATCCCTTTTCATCATTTTTTTAACTAATTCCACATGAGGCTGAACGCCCTTATACTTACTAGGAGATCTTGAGATGCTCTTGGTTATAACTAATTTTTCAATTGGAATTTTACCCGATTTAAGGTCGTCAACAGTCTTTTTAACGAACTTTACTGCTTTCCTGACATCCTGTTCTTTAAGTATAATCTCGAGAACCTCTTTTAGTGTCTCAGAAACCAAATCACACCAGTCCCTCCTGACAGTTTCTATACCCTTAGTAAGAATACTCTCATCCCAACCATCAGCCATAGGTTCAAAGTTCCAAGCGGCATATCTTTTTTTGGCGAGTAGAAGAAGAACCTTAAAAATACTTTCAACCTTCATGTGAAGTACGTGATTTATTCCCTCGTTTATCGTCTCTGATACCTCTTCCCCTACTTTAAAGGCTTCTTCTAGATCCTTTGTATCTAATTTAATCATTACGCTGTCCGTATCGCCATATATAACCTTATAATCAGTTTTTTTATGAACTATTTCCCTGCTTTTCTTAATCATATCCCTTCCAACACTCGTAATCCCACTCGCAATATCAATAACATAAAACCTCGCACGAATATAACCTGAATAACCGTAAAATGCATTAGCAACAGTCTTGAATGCATATTGTTTGGCATAGAGATAATTCTTCTTACTGTCAGTTTTCGCCTTCTTCATCTTTTTTTTAATTTTTCCCCTCGCATCCAGAAGATAATCTAAAACGTGTGGTAAAATTCCCTTCCTAACATCCCCAGTAACAAACCTAGAACCAAAAGGTGTCTCCTTGTATTCGATATCGTCTTTCTTCCCCCTCAGAAGCGTGGTTGGACAAATGTTAAAACTGATAACAATCGAAGGGTACATACTGTGAAAATCTAGATAAGTGGTACAAGTATCATGAAATCCAACATCCGGTTTTAGAACAAATGCTCCCTTCAAACCACTACTCCTTCTTTCAGCCTTTCTCCTAGATATCTCACGATTATCCGGTCTACAAGGAATAATAAAATCCTTCTTGTTAAATTCTCTCAGAAGAATACTATCTATCCTTTCGGTTTCGCCCCTATACAGACAATCCTGAAGGGTTATTCCTGAAACTTTCGATATCTCTACAAACTTGTCCAACATACTTTTCTTAAACAATATCTTAAGAGGTAATTCAGCGTCCTTTCTACTGTAACTTAACAATTTACCTAACTTATCACCATTATCATTCCAATAATCGGCTATCTCACTGTGTGCAACGTCAACCTTATCTTCACCTAAAACATTTTTTGATACGTCCCCCAAACCATATCTTTTCAGACCTTTGAACAAACCGAATTTGTTAGCGGCTTCTTTAACCAAACTATAAACATCTGCTGATACTCTCCCTGGTATTGTCACTTTAGTTCTTCCCATAAATGTCGATGTCCGAATTGGTTTCTGATCACATCTACCTAATGTGTTGGGAACATTGTTCTCCTTTAATCTCGTATCAATATATGGTAAATCGAAGTTATTGGTGTTATAACCTAGGATAATATCAGGATCGAATTGGTCAATAATTTTCACAAATTCCTCAAGCATTTCTTTCTCTGAATTAAAACTAACTATGTCGTCGTCATATTTCTTAATCTTCCTCGCGGCTAAAACTAGAGTGTTCCTGTTTTTGTACGAAGGAAAGAATGACATGCTTATGAGAATAATTGGTTCTTTTTTTGGATTAGGTTCTGATCCACCGGTGAAATATGTTTCTATATCAAAACTTAGGTAATGGAATTTCATGTTTTCATCTTTGTCTATCTCTTTGAAACTTCTTGCCCTAAATTTTTTTGTTGTCTTCACGCTGTTTGTTTTTGTATAACTTCCTTCAACCTCATACCACTTCATCCCAAAAATGTTCATATCAGCCATAAATCTGTACTTGAAAAGAATGTCAGCCTCAAATATTTCCTTTACGATTTTTTTTTCTTTTAAATTATCCCTGACTACTGGTGTTTTACTTGGATTGTTTAAAGTTAGTTTGAGAATTTTGGTTTTCTTCTCTTGGTATCCTATCGGAAGGAATTTTTTGACGTAACTCATCTTCACAACATACTGACTAAAGTTTTTCTTGGCATATTCCTTTACTTCATCGAATTTTTCCTCTTTTGGTAAAACGTAAAAATAAGGTTCAAAATCATCATAAAAAACACAGGTTGATTTTCCTTTATCAGTCCGCCCAAAGAGACGAATTATTGGTTTGTTGTTTACAAGAACATAATCCGAGTCGAGAACCTGAAATTTTATTTTCATGAGTGATTATATAGGTGTTGAAGTTTTTATGCTATTGGGGAAGGTAAAAAAATGGTTTTTAAATACCCTTTTCTTCAATTTCTCTAGACTTCATGTTCACAATGAAATATTTGTTTCTTTTGTTGTTTGAGATGATTGTGGTTCCATGATAATTCTTGTGGTAATTCTTCTCATTGGAAAACAATACTATATCTGGAATTTGTTCGAGGACAAAATAACCAAGTAATCCTTCTTCTCTTATCAATCTCTTGTTCAGAGTTTGTTCCGTATTTACTTTCTTTGGTACTGTTAAAATTTTTATACCCCCTACGTCAAACATAGAAGCGTTTTCGTCCTCTGATATCAAAAAAACATTATCAAATTCCTTTATGACCTCTTCATCCTCCCAACCACCGTAAATAAAAATAGGATCGGTCTTCCTAGTTTTCTTTAAAATATCAATTAACTTCCCTTGTTTTTCTTCCTCAAGTGTTGATGGTTTGTAGAGATATATCAAGTTTACTTTTTTCTTTGTTTTTTTAATCTCCCTTGTCATAGATACTTCAGGATAAATGATTTTTTTGATGTAAATCTCTCCTTCTTTCCTTTCACATTTAATCCCAATTATATCATCCAGTTCTATTTTATCCACTTCCTTTTTCAAGTCATCATCAAAAAAAATATTTGTTTCACCTGTCTCGTCTTCAACCACTAAATTATTCATGTTCTTTCTCCTGACCGACACTATCACCGAGAAATTGGTTGTTTTGGGTGTTATTTTATTAACAGAGATCATTTTTTTGAGTTGTGTGTTATTGAGTAATATTTCTTTTATTTTTGTATATATTTCTGAAAACTTTCTGGTGTAATCTTCTGTTTTTAATTTACCCTTCTCAAATGAGAATTCCCTGATCAACTCGACCTTGATTTTTTTATCTTTTTTTATGTCTTCCGATTTCTCCAAATGTTTTTTCGATACTATAAACGGTCTTGGGGTTAGGTTATGTACCAGAGAGAGATACTTTTCTGGGTTTTTGTTTACTATAGGCAAAGCTTCTTGGGACAACTGAAACCCATTATCCAGAAATAACTTAACTGTCTCTTCTTCTTTCATTAAATCACTAGATTTTCCTCTAGAACCTTTTTGATTTTACTTTTAACATCATTCGCTACGCTGAGTTTTATATGTCTCGTCCTACCATATCGACCAAGAGAAACAACTTTGGCATTAATTATTCCGGTCATGTCCAATTCAGAAATCAAATCAGAAACTCTTCTTTGGGTTAAAGGACTCATACCCAGTTCATTACAATAATTCTCATAAACATCATAAACATCCCCGGTTTGTATCTCCTCTCTTTTATCTTCAACCAAATTTATTATGGAATAGAGAACTATCTTACTTTGTTTTGGTAACGATTTCACTGATTCTAAAGTTCTATCATAATCTATTTTTCTAAGCGCGGCATCAACATGTTCCTCGGTGATTTTTTCATGTCTTTGTCTTTCAGCTAATTCACCCGCTACTCTCAACAGATCTAATGCCCTTCTCGCATCACCGTGTTCCTGTGCAGCCAGAGCAGAACATTTTGGTATAACCTCTTCTGATAAAACATCGCTACTAAAACCCACTTGGCTTCTTTGTTTGAGTATCTCCTGTAACTCTAGAGCATTATATGGAGGGAATAATATTTCTTCCTCGCCCAAAGAACTCTTTACGCGAGGATCCAAAATATCAACAAAACTCAGATCGTTGGTAATACCTATAACAGATACACTTGCTTGTTGCAAGTCTTGATTTATCCTTGTGAAATTATAAAGAAAATCGTCGCTCATTTTCTTAACCAATGTATCTATCTCATCAAGTATTATCACAACGACCCAATTCCGAGAATCAAGTACACGGAAAAAAGTATTGTAAACCTGTTGTGTTGGTAATCCGGTTGAGGGAACTTCCTGTCCTAGGAGCCTACACAGCTCGGCCATTAACCTATATTCTGTATCAGCTGTTTTCTTCATCTTACAATTAATATAAAGAATTTTTACTGGTGTTGTGCCTTGGTTTGACATCTTTTCTAGTTCCTGACCCACATATTTAGAAACTAATGTTTTCCCAGTTCCCGTTAGACCATATATGAACACATTCGACGGTTTTGCTCCTTTAAGAGATGGGGCTAATATTGATGCTAAGTTGTTGATTTGTTTGTTTCTATGAGGAATGTCGTTTGGAGTAAAATGAGAATTTAATGCTTTTCTATCCTTGAAAACCGGGTTTGTTTTTTTGATGAAATCTTGAAAAATTAACTGTGCTTCGTTGTCCATACCACTATATATTCTCCTATTGAAATAAACCTTTTTCTATTGGAAAACATATAATCCCTCTCACCCCATGATTTCTTGTAGAAATGATATAATAAAATATATTAAAAGATATAACAATGTTATAATGTATGTTATTTTGTTTAAACACGACTATATTTTTTCAAATAATTAAAACATAATTTCTTGATAAAACAACCAATTCCCCAGAGTTTAATTAGAAAATTCTCCACACGCAACCACAGGGTGAGTGAGTTAATCACACAAATTCAAAATTCTCCCTCTAACTTCTTTACCTTGAATATTAACCAAACCAAAATAACCTTCAGGAAACTTACCAGCGTTCATAAGAAAAGTTTCACCTAAAGTACCAACACCCTTTGCTTCGTGAATATGTGCAGATAAAGCGAGAACAGGTTTCTTCTCTTCAACAAATTTCCTAACAACATGAGATCCCACATGGGCGCCTGCACGGATAATATCAACCTTGGTGTTGTATGGTGGGTTATGTGTTATTTGGATTTTATATTTCGAACCTTTAACTTGACTGTAAGCTTTTTCTAACCCTCTTTTTAATTCCTCCTCGGTTGGTTCAAATGGTGTTGCAAAAGGTGTTTTAGCCCCACCAAACCCATAGAAACCATAATCACCTATAACCTTACCTTTACCATGAATACTAATATCTTCATCTTCAATCATTTCAATTACTTCTTTAATATCGTTGTTCCCTGGTATCGCAAGAACCGGTTTTTCTAACATTTTTAATTCTTCTATTATTATTCCGGTTATATCCTCTTCCGTGAAACCTTTTGGTGTATTAATATCGGTAAAGTCGCCCATATAAACAACAACATCACACTTAAAACTCTCTAACTTCTCAAGATAACTAATCATATTTTCAATATCACCATGATTATCACCCATTACCAACAAATCCATTACCATCACCTTACACATTAATTATGAAAACCAAGTCCTTAAAACTAATACCATCTTTTTTAACATTTGTTTTTGGTATATCTTTAACCCCCAAGAACTTCCAGTTTTTATTTCTCCAAGCAAGAAAACCCATTGCTCCAGACATATCACACCAGTTTTTGAAATTTTTATATTCCTTTTTTCCTAGTCTTGGTACTGTTTTCCAGGCTTTACATTCAAATGCCAAAACCCTACCTTTTTTGATTGCAACCACATCTGGGGTAGATATAGAACCACCGGACCCAGCGGCTCTTATCATAGCGAAACCACACGACTCTAATTTTCTACATAATTCTCTTTCAGCCCTAGCTCCCTTATTGTATCTTTTGACCATTATTTAACAACCTAGTAATTATTTTAAATCTATTCACATAAATTTAATCCAGGTAGTAATGAAAACAGGAATCGAAATTAAAAATATAATGACTAAAAGAATAGTCACGGCTAAATATTCTGACACAGTTCAGGAAATAGCCAAAAAAATGGCTAAGAAAAGAGTAGGGTCAATAATAATAACCAAAAAAGACAGGCCTGTAGGTATAATAACAGAAACCGATATTAACAAAAGAATAGTTGCTAAAGCAAGGGACCCCAAAAAAACCAAAGCAGAAAATATAATGACTTCACCGATAGTTCACGTGAACCCAAAGGACGATGTTTCAGAAGTAGTTGAAAAAATGAAAAAACACAAGATAAGACGTTTTCCTGTCGTCAGAAGGGGGAAAATAGTCGGTATAGTCACAAACACAGACATAGCAAGAATATCACCAGAGATGATAGAGGTTTTGAACCTTAGATTAAAAATGAGAACAGTAGAACCCAGAATTGAGATGGGGATTACGGCTGGGATATGCGAAGAATGTGAAAATTATTCCCAAAACCTAATGTTCGTGAATAATCAGTGGGTTTGTGAACAATGCAGAGAGCAGAACATTTAAATAGATTTTGATTAAATATAATAATTGGTTTTAATGTTCACCTTTCATAATATCGAAAAATTGTTAGAGGATTTATTAGATTTCTCAGTAATTGTAGAGGGGAAAAGAGATAAATTAGCTTTAGAAAAGTTAGGTTTAACGGATATTTTTACTATTTCAGGAAAACCAATAGAAGAATTGGTTGAAGGTTTACCTAAAGACAGAAAATACATAATCCTGACAGATTTTGATAAAGAAGGTGAATTGTTAAAATCGGATATAAAGAGATTTATGTCTAAGAACGGGTTCCGGGTTAATGATAGACTCAGAATTTCCGTTAAGAACTCTTTTGATATTATACAAATCGAGGAGTTGAAGAAAATTTCAAAAATAATGGAGGATGATTATTATGGGAAAATTAGCACAATCAACTATAAAATATTTAATAGAAGCAAAGTTCTCCACAGACGGCGCGGTGGAGAAACCAGATGTGATAGGCGCGGTTTTTGGACAAACTGAGGGTTTGCTAGGACAGGATTTGGATCTAAGAGAGCTACAAAAAACTGGAAGAATAGGAAGAATTGAGGTTTCTCTAAAAGGAAACAAAGGTAAAACGAAAGGAAAAATAACAATTCCTTCCAGTCTAGATGCGGCAGAAACGGCTTTAATAGCAGCAGCGATAGAAACGATTGAAAGGATAGGTCCTTGTGATTCTTATATAAAACTAGTTTCTGTTAATGATATAAGATCAGTTAAACGTGATTATGTCGTTGGTAGGGCAAAGAGGATTTTGAAGAGATTAATAGAAGATGAAATACCAAATACAATGGAATTGACGGACAAAATAAAGGAATCAGTGAGGACGGCAGAAATAATAAAATATAAGGGATTACCAGCAGGACCAGACGTAATAGATTCAGATGAGATAATAATTGTAGAAGGAAGGGCAGATGTTATAAATCTACTTAGAAATGGTGTTAAAAACGTAGTAGCAATGGGTGGGGCAACAATACCTCATACAGTAGTAGACTTATCTAAGGAGAAAATGACCACAGTTTTCCTGGATGGGGACAGAGGAGGAGATTTAATACTAAAAGAACTTCTTCAACTAACAACAATCGATCATGTTGCAAGGGCACCTCACGGAAAAGAAGTTGAGGAATTAACCAAAAAAGAACTTTTCAAGGCATTAAGAGAGAAAACGCCGATCGGGAATGTGGAGAAAGAAAAGATAAAGGATTTAGATACAAAGACCAAAAAGAAACTCAGTAAAACTCTCGAAAAGATGATGGGAACAAGGGCAGCATACATATTCGATGAGAAAGTTAAGTTAAAACAAAAAATTCCATTAAAACAATTCAATGAAAAGAACGAGAAGATAGAGAAAGCAGAAATAATTTTAGTGGACGCGAAAATAGATGAGGATTTAGTGGCTATAGCAGAAGAAAAGAAGATTAAATATCTGATAGGGAAAGATAAAAAGGAAGAATTCAAAACAAAGTTCCTTAAAATATACACAAAAAATGATTTGGTCACTGAATAGAACTGGCTATTATTTCCATTTTTTCTTTATATTTTTCTGGTTTACCAGTTACTTCAACCTCTTGACCAGATTTAACTTCATCTATGTTTTTAATAGAATCTTTGAATACTACAATATCAATAGTTCCAGTATCATCTTGGATTTTTAAAAATATTGTTCCAGATTTTGAAACGGATTTTTGAACTATTTTACCAGTGATCTTCACATAATTGATTTTTTCGTTTATATCTTTTATTTTGAAATCTTTTGGTTTGAAAAATATTGTTGATAAAAACATTAAAATAATTCCTGATATGACAGATATTAGGCAAATTTTAATCAATAAACTTTCTTTCATTTTTTCTTCAGCTCCACTTCATATAATGTTTCGTATATCGGACCTTTCCCAGTTAACGTGCTCTTCACGAGTGAAATTTTCTTCACGTGAAATGAACCCAATTTCACGTTACGATATTTTTTTATAAAATCATTAAGTGATTCTTTATTTGGAACGGCTTTAACTCTACATAATGTAATTTTAGATTTTTCGTGAAATTTACCACCAACCTCTTTCCCTACCCCTTTAACCAATCTTTTCAACTTCTCACTCTTCACGTTAATACCTATAATCTTCACGTAATTTTCATTTGGTATCAATTTTAGACCTTCTAACTTCACGTGAAATTCACTCGTATTTTTTAGACATTCACGTAATTTCTTCTTAACTTCACGTAATTTATCTTCATTAATTTCACCCAGGAACGTTATTGTCACGTGAAGATTTTCTTTTTCAGTAAATTTACCTACTATATTAATCTTCGATATTTTCTTCTTAAAATCCTCTAAATCTTCTATTATAACCTCTGGTGGCCAAATACATGTGAATAGTCGAACCATACCTATATTTTATCTTCACGTAACTTAAATTTATCTTCACCCCTATGAAAAAGTTCACGTGAAATTAAACGTGAATTCACACAAACTTCACGAAAAATATTTAACCTTCGTGAAACATAAATGAAGTATGAATGAAGGATATGAATATTACACAAAATTTGATTGGACACAAAATCCTTTCACACTTACAATATCACCCAATTTAATGGTAGGGTATTCTTCACAAACAAAAAAATTACTTTCACACGTTTTTAATTCCCATAAGATGGCTATGGTTGTTGGTCATACAGGATCAGGAAAAACTACCCTCATGAACTGGTTAAGTGGGTACATAAACAATAATAAAAACTCGTTCGATTCTTATTATATCCCAAAATGTCCGAGGACAAAAAAAGACCTTGTAGATATTTTTAAATTTTTGTTCGGTTACAACATAATCGATAGTTTCAGATTCAAGGATCTAAATACACAAAACCTTCCCAAGTTCTTAGTTAAAAAAACACGAAAAAATAAAGCTGTGGTTTTGGTTGATGAAGCACATGAAACATCACTAGAAGTTCTTGAGTGGCTGAGAACATTAAATGACATGGTCCCTAATTTACTGATAATCTTTGCAGGGCTTCCAATATTTGAGAAAAAAATAGAAACAAAATTACCTACGTTATACATGAGAATAACCACAAAAACATACCTCGAATCTCTTAATTATGTGGAGACAGAGTCATTGATAAGGAAAAGGATAGAGAACTCAGGAGGAGAAGGACTAAAACCTTTTACTTCTGATGCCGTTAAAAGAATATTCGAGATATCGGGTGGATTCCCCCGTGAAGTAATAAAAATATGCGACAGACTTGTGGAGGCCGCCGCAGAAAAAAATATACCTACTATTAATGAAACCTTTGTAAATGAGTCTTACACTACCAAAAAAAAGAAAAAGAAAATTTCGGTACCTAAACGTAAGAAAACCAAAATATCCCTTTCAGATAAACAAAGAAGAATATTGGAAATAATAAATGAAAAATCTGAATTAACACCGGTTGATATTGCGGATGAGATGGAAACAGGCGACTATAAAAGTAAAAATAATGCAGTTCGCTCAATAAACAATATCTTGAGAAGATTGATGGAAGATGACCTAGTTAAAAGACAAAAATCGGGAAATACTTACATTTATTCACTCACCGGGAAGTCCAAGAGCGTTTTCGCCGAGGCATAAATTTTATACCTTTCACAAACAAATTATTCTTATGCGGATTTTATGTATTGTTGGTATGCCGGGCTCAGGTAAAACTATTGCGTCTGATAAGGCCAAACAACTTGGTTTACATACATTAACAGTTGATGAAATTATTTTAGAGGAGATACAAAGAAGAGGAATGATTCGCACAAGAAAGAATGAGCGAAGAGTGGCTAATTACTTTCATGAAAATAAAAGAGAAATGATGAGGAGAATCGTAGATAAAATAACAAATGCGAAAAATCCAGATAAAATAGTTATCGAAGGACTAAAATCCGTGGATCAGGTCAAATCTCTTCAGGAAAGGTTAAATGGGGATCAGATGCATATACTCGCTATACACTCTCCGCCCGAGATACGTTGGTCTAGAAGACAAAAATTAATAAAACATAAAACTCATGAGAACATAAAACAGGATGATAAGAATGATATCGAAGCTGGTTTACCGGAACTTATATCAATGGCAGATCATATGGTGTTAAATAACGGTGATTTGTTAGGATTTAGACAAACAGTTAAAGATAAATTAATTGATATTCTTAATATAGATGTAAAGAGGTGAAATTATGGCTGAAAATAGGGTAAGAGCAAAAAATGTTGTTGAAAAAGTAGTCATTAGCGAAGAAACAGGTAAAAAATTTGGAATGGTAAGTAATGTTGACTTTATCACTGAGAGTGGTGAACTTCTAAATATAGTGGTCGACGGTGCAACAAAGTCTCTTAGGGAACTTAACCTCAAGACAGACGAGAAGGGAAGAATTCTTGTTCCATTCAGTGCAGTAAAATCCATTGGAGATTTTGTAATAGTAAGTGAGAATGAATTGATTTAGAAGTTTATTTTTTCATCTATCTTCAAATTCGGTGATCTATCTACTTTATCCAATTCTTTGACAAATTCATTTCTTTTACTTCTGTAATAAGCACAAACACCAATCATAGCAGCGTTATCAGTGCATAGTTCTTTGGATGGAGTTATTACTTTAACACCTAACTTTCTCATTGATTTTCTAAATCTTCTTCTTATGTAAATATTTGAAATCACACCACCACCTAGAATCAATTGTTTAGGATTATATTCTTCAACCGCCTTTTCCACCTTCAGAATCAAGGAATCTGCTATTGTTTTTTGGAAGGATGCACAAAAATCTGGAACAATATCACTAAAATCATCTCCATACTTTTTCTTGAGTTTCTTTATCTTAATGACACAAGCGGTCTTTAAACCAGAATAACTGAAATTATAATCCCTTCTTCTCACCATTGGTATCGGGAGTTCAAATCTTTCTGGGTCACCTTTTTTCGCAAATTCTTCAATCACTGATCCACCAGGATAACCGAGCATTAATGGTCTAGCAACCTTATCAAAGGCTTCTCCTACAGCATCATCCAAAGTTCTCCCGATCAGCTTGTATTTACCATGATCTTCCATCAGAACTATTTCTGTATGTCCGCCAGACACAAGAACACACATAATTGGAAATTTCAAATCATTTTTCAGATTACCGTAATAATTCCCTTTACTGTTCTTTGCGAGATTACTGTAAATATGTCCTTCCATGTGGTTGACGAGGATAAGAGGTTTATTGTATTTTTCTGATAATTCTTTAATTTTCTTTATCCCGACTTCAAGTGCAATAGCAAGCCCAGGACCAATAGTTACTGTAAAAGCATCTAGGTCTTGGATACCAATTTTCGCTCTTTTCAAAGCCAATTCTATTACCGGTTCTATTCTTTCCTTATGCGCTCTTTTGGCTATTATTGGAACTACTCCTCGCCATTTTTTGTGAATATCAACTTGAGAAGAAACAATATTAGAAAGCACCCAATCGTTTTTGCAAACCGAGGCACTTGTTTCATCACATGAGGTATCTACTGCTAATATTTTCATTTTAATCACTTGTTTTAGAAATGGTTGATAATCTTCCACCCGTCAGAATATTTGAGGACCAGTCTCGCTCTTTTCTAATCATTATTCTGAAACCTTTGTCGAGTATTTTTTTAGTGTATAAGTTCTTATCGAAGTCTTTAATTATCTTACTTATTTTGATTAATGAATCCACGATCTCTTCCTGTTCACTATTTCCCTCAGCCTCAACTTTTATATGAATTGGCGCGAAACATTTAGGATCACTATTTTCTAAAATATAACAGCCTTCATAACCCCCAATAATCCTGGATATAGTATCCTTAAGTCCAATTATTTCTTTTTGTGTGAATAGTAGGTTCTCATCGGGTTTAGCATCTTGGTGAAACGTTTCATCATCTTTATACATCTTACTTGTTTCTACAACCCAAAGATGGAGGTATGCGACCGACATCACCACACAATGATTTTTATCACTTGGAGAAATCTTGTCTCTTAGTACATTAATGAACATTATAAGGTCATTCGAATCGAGATTATTTAATGTGGTTCTTATCATATCTCTGAGTAATTCTAATTGTTCTTCGTTTTCTGGATCGAATTTAAGAAACGAGACTAATTTATGTTGTTTGAGAAAATAGTTGTTCGGGACTATTAAATCCGCTTTTGACTCCTCACCTTTAACTATTGAAGGCCTGTTGATGTTCGGGAATCCCGTGCAAATATTACCTTTGTACAATCCAGGAACTTCTTTATTTTTATACTGATAATCCCAAAAAGCTTTTTCAGCTGGTCCTAAGGATATTCCTAAGTTCTCGTAAAAATCTTCTATTTCTCTCACAATATCTCCTCGCTATATTCTATTCTCCTAACATTATCTTTTTTCTGATAATAAAACTTAATCCAGATTAGATTGTAAGAATTTTTTAGTTCCTTTAATTTTTTAGACATCTTTTCAGCCCATTCTATCGCTATTATATTTGAACCTTTAATCATATTTTCAAAGCCTAATTCTACAAATTCTTCTTTTGGATCAAACATTCTATAAGTATCAACATGGAAAAACTTACCATCATTCCTTTTCAAATTGTATTCTCTTACTAAAACAAATGTAGGTGAAAGAATGGTTTCATCTATACTTAGAGCTTCTGCTAATCCCTTTGTGAAAACAGTCTTACCCGTGCCTAGTTCTCCTTGGAGTGCAAATAATATAGGTTTATCGTCATTTTTTTTCTCTTCCATGAGCCTTTTTGCTAGTTCACGTGTTCCACGTTCGGAATGTGAAGTAAATACCTCAGGTGATTTTAGGTTCACATCACCTTCACGCAGGATTTTAGGTTCGTTTAATGTAGTGTTAATGACAGTTGAAGGTTTGTTTTTGGGAAGTTCGCCCGCATCTATGATTAGATCTATTAGATTTTGTTGTTTTTTGGATATATTATCAAGAATATCTTTGATCGTGTAGGGAGTTTTTTTGTAGGACATATTTGCCGAAGTAGCAGTGATAGGCTTTCCAAATTCTTTGATTATTCTTAGAACTAAATCATATTTCGGTATTCTTACTCCTAGTGTCCCATCTTCCCCCTCAACCTTATCCGCTAATTTATGCTTGCCTCGAGAAACCACTGTCATTGGGCCAGGTAAATAATTATCATAGATATTCTCTGAAGTCTCATTCAATTCTACATATTTTCTTGCCATTTTTTTACTATCTACAGCCACTGATAGCGCTTTACCAAATCTTTTCGATTTGTAGTCAAGGAGTTTATTCACGGATTTCTGGTTTGTAACATCTGCACCTATACCATAACAAGTTTCGGTCGGATAAACAACTAAACCGTCCGATCTTAGAATATTAACTGCTAAATCTATAACCTCTTTTTCATTATTTGACGTTAATTTCAATATTTTCATTCACATAACCTCAGAAACAATTCATTTACCGAATATTTCTTTATCCAGTCTATTGGATAAATAACTTTTTTTGATTAACTCATCCATTGATAGTTTTTCTAAACCTTTTTTCAACCGAATTAAGTAAACTTGAAGACGGAAGGATTCGAAGCTAGAACCTTCTTTAACATCTAATAGACTATCTAGGCGTTTAATAGAGCGGGAAACAGCCATAGGATAAATATTGAGAGTTCTAGATATTTCTCTGACAGTTAATCTAGCTTCTGGTGTTTTTGAAACTTCTTTTAGCAATTTTAGTACCATTAAATCATATTTTCTTTGTTTTTTAGAGACTTTTTTCTTTGTCATAAAGAACCCTCACTTATGTTCAAGTTACACCTGTAACATATTGAAATTAGTCGTTAAACTTTAAATAACCACTATTCTTTTGATTCGGATTTAAAGTTCCAATAAAACTTAAAAACATCAATTGTTAATAATACGTAAGTGTTCTTATGAGCAGATGCCAACTATGTAACCGTAAGTTAAATAAGAGATGGAATTACTGTCCAAGGTGTGGGGCCGAAGTAAACAAAAAAATCAATGTGTTCAATCTACTTCGAAGACAGATGGATATTTTGCGGGGATTAATGTTCAATGATGAATTTCAAGAGGGTGGGAACCAAAAACCTAAATCGGGCATAACTATCCGTATAGATTCTAGAGGATCACATCAACCTCATGTACGAGTTTTCCCTGGAAATCCAAAATCAAAACCTAAAAAACCCAAAAGACCCAAGTTAAGAAAATTCTCAGGTAACATCATTGAACCAAAAGTCGAGAAAAAAAGATTGGCAGACCAACTAGTCTTCACAATACCATTACCAAATGTTAAATCCGAGAAGAATGTTGAGTTAAGTCGTTTACACAATTCTATTGAACTTAGAGCATTTGCTGGTGATAAGGGTTATTTCAAAATTCTGAATGTTCCTAGAAATCATAGATTGGTTGATAAGAGTTTGGATGATGGGACGCTGAGTTTGAAGTTTAGTATTTAATCAATCTTATAACTATAAGTCACGAATTTATTTTATGGTAACCGAACTTCAGATAGCATTAATTTCTGGTATATCTGCAATGGTAGGTTGGGGGTTAGCAGATTTCTTTACCAAAAAGACGGTTGATAAAATTGATGATTTTAGAACATATTTTTGGACGAACATTATTGGAATGATACCTTTAGTAGCCTATTTAATATTTAATTTTCAAATCCCAGACTTGAATCTTCTTACAGTTCTATATGTTTTATTACTTAGTTTTTTACCGACTTTTGGTATACTTTTGTATTTCCGAGGACTGAGTAAAGGGAAAGCTAGTGTTATATCCCCAGTTTACTCTACTTATGCCGCTTTTGCAGTTTTAATATCTTTTCTGATTTTTAATGAAGCTATTGTTGGTATAACTTGGCTGGGATTGGGGATAATTTTTCTTGGGACTCTTTTAGCCTCATTCGATTATAACGAATTCAAAAAAATAGACTTCGAAGCTAGAGATCTAACTAAGGGAGTCAAAGAAACTTTGATAGCTGCACTAATAATTGGTATTTATTTTCCCCTTTGGGATCAGTTCTTAGCCAATGATGGTTGGGGTTTCTTTCTTCTTCTAACTTACGTATTCCCTGTTTTCATATTGTTAAGTTTTTCTAAACTCAAGAAAAAGAAAATTAGAGTCAAAAATAAATCTCTTTGGAAGTGGTTATTAATTATTGGTATCCTTAACACAGTCGCATTCCTTTTTTTGATATGGGGGTTTGAGAAAACAAAATTCACAAGTATTATATCTGTCATCTCCGCAACATCACCAATCATAACTATCTCACTTGCTAGAATATTCTTGAAAGAAGAGATATCACTCACTCAAAAAATAGGAATAGTATTAGTTCTCGTTGGTTTAGTAATAATATCAATTTAACCCTAACCAATTAATTCTTCCGATAGTAATCTAAATGTGAATAAAATGAAAATAGACTCACTCCAAAAATATGATATACCAAACGAATTTATCGAGAAGTTCAAAGAACAAGGAATTGAAAAATTATATGAGCCACAAAAAAAATCACTGAAAAAAGGTTTGTTAGATTTCAAAAATCAAATAATCGCAGCACCAACAGCTTCAGGAAAAACACTCATCGCAACATTAGCAGCGATAAAAAAAATGAAAAAAGAGAGATCAAAAGTAATTTATCTAGTTCCACTTATTGCTTTGGCCGGTGAGAAATGGAATTACTACAGAGAATTGTTCAAGGGAACTGGGTTTCGAGTTGCCATATCTACAGGTGATCTTGACTCTACCAGTGATTGGTTAGCTAATTACGATTTAATCATCATGACCACCGAGAAATGCGATTCTTTGATGCGGCATGGTGCTAGGTGGATTAATAATGTGGGACTGATTATTGCTGACGAAATTCATTTGCTTAACGATTCTTCACGTGGCCCAACACTTGAAATTACTTTAACAAGACTTCGTGAGACTGTTCCTAATGCTCAGATTCTTGGACTATCAGCAACTATCTCCAATGTTGATGAAATATCAGAATGGTTGGAAGCTGTGTCTGTGAAATCGGATTTTCGTCCGGTTGAACTACATGAAGGGGTATACTTTGACAACAAAATCCAGTTTTTTGGAAGGGATGATTACGAACTTAAAGAAAGTTTGCCGCCTGAAAAAGCGATACTTGACAACACTGTGAACTTAAGGAAGCAGTCCTTATATTTTCTTTCAACACGGAGAAACACTGAATCCCTTGCGAGAAGGTTGGGTAACTTTAACAAAAAATTATTGAAGAAAAATGAGAAGGAACAATTGGAAAAATTATCTGAGGAAATTTTAAATGTACTCGAAAAACCGACAAGACAGTGTAAAAAGTTAGCAAGATATATCAAAAATGGAATCGCTTTTCATCATGCTGGAATTCTAAATCGGCAGAAGTCTTTGATAGAGGATAATTTCCGAAAAGGTTTAATCAGATCAATCTGTGCTACTCCAACCTTGGCAATGGGAGTTTCGCTTCCGGCATTTCGCGTAATAATCCGAGATATTCAAAGATATTATTCTGGTCACGGGATGAAATACATACCTATTATTGAATACAAACAGTTTGCTGGGCGCGCAGGTAGACCAGAGTATGATGAATTTGGAGAATCAATATTGGTTGCAAAAAGTGAAACCGATGCCCATAGACTTACTGAGACTTATATTTTTGGTGAACCCGAGGACGTTTATTCCAAACTTTCACTTGAACCGATTCTTCGTATGCATACTCTTGCTCTTATAGCCTCAGGTTTTATCGACTCCAGAGAGGGACTAATGGAATTTTTTGAAAAAACTTTTTATGCTTACCAGTATGGCGAGATGACTGATATAGAACTCATATTAGATAAAATTCTAGAATTACTCTTCAAGTTTAAATTCCTTCAGCAAAAGAAAGACAAAATCGTCCCGACAAGAATTGGTAAGAGAGTATCAGAATTATACTTGGATCCAATAACTGCTCACCATTTCATAAAATCCCTTAGAAAAGCCAATGAGTCCACATCTTTATTCTCTTTCATCCATACCATGGCTAACACACTAGAAATGAGGCCTTTACTTAGAATCAGAAAAAAAGATTATGATGAGATAAATGATAAAATAGTGAGCTCAGTTTTCTTGGAAAAAATACCCGAAGAGTGGGATTTGGAATATGATACTTTTATGAAAAGTGTTAAGACATCAATGTTATTCGAATTGTGGATTAACGAGGAAACCGAAGATAAAATACTTTCGAAGTTTCGAGTAGCACCAGGAGACTTATATTACAAACTGAAGAATGCTGATTGGTTGCTTTACTCTTTGAATGAACTAACTTTGTTGTTGGGAAAGAAAAAAGTACTTGGTAAGATTCGGAAGTTGAGGGTGAGGATGAAGTATGGGGTAAGAGAGGAATTATTACCTTTGGTTAGACTCAAGAAAATAGGTAGAGTTAGGGCGAGGAGATTATATGACCATAATCTCAAATCAGTATCGGATTTAAGAAAAATACCTTTATCAAGTCTTTCAAAAATTATAGGACCTAAAATTGCTAACTCAATTAAAAAACAGTTGGGGGAAGATCATAAGGAGATTAAAGAACAAAAACAATTGACTTTGGGGTAATGGGCTAATTTGGCTATACTTCGAGCTTCGGGGGTTCGCGATCTGGGTTCAAATCCCAGTTACCCCACTAGAATAAAACCTACCTAAAAATACGAAAAAAAGAAAAAATCAACTTAAAGCAAAAATTGCCATACTAACAATACCAATACAACAACTAAAACAACCCAAACAATTTTGTTCTTGAGTAGTCCTTTGAAATCCATATCTACACCTTAATATCTTATTTTCGTTTCCCAGTTTATAACCTTGCTGTTACCCGAGAGAAGTAGTTATTTTCTACCAAAACTCAACCATCCCGTGTGCATCAAACCTTGACTCTTCGGTCGGGTAAAACCATATTCACTTTGCCATTCACGGATGATGTTCTCAATACATTGGATATTCTTAAAACCCACTCTTTTCATTGCTTCTAAAACTTCTTCTACTTGTTCCACATATGGTGAATAAACAACTAACCATCCACCTTTCTTCAACTTCTTGTAACCATCAGGAATAACCTTCTCACAGTTTTTCATGTCCAAAGTGATTAGATCCAAATTATCCTCATCAATACCTTTGAGTATATCCTTGTTCTTGACTTCAATGTTCTTTAACCCAGATTTCTCTATATTCTTCTCCACGACTTTAGCGAACTGTTTCCTCTTCTCGTAGGTTACAACTTTACCATTAGGACAGTACCAGGCTAGAAATATTGCTAAGAAACCAGATCCTGATCCTGCGTCAACTATTTTTGAATCTGTTGGTATTCCTGTTTTGGTTAGGATCATCGAAGCGTCTTCAGGCATGACTATTTGTGGGACTCGCTTGAGTTTATTTAGGATATCGTTAAGATTTTTCTCCATGTTAACACTTTTTAGAAATACTTGTAGAGATTTAAATAAATCACATATTCCTCAATCTTTCAATACGTTCATCAATAGGTGGATGTGTGGAAAAGAGGTTACTAGTTTTAAAATTACCAAATGGATTAGCAATAAACAATGGTGCAGCAGCTTTATTCACCCTCATTTTACCTTTATTATGTTTCTTTATCTTTTCTAGTGCCGAGGCAAGACCCTCAGGATACCTTGTCAAAAATCCTCCGCTCGAATCTGCCAAATACTCCCTTTTTCTGGAAATAGCCAACTGAACAAGCTTAACAAATATTGGAGCGAGAATAGAGAAAACAAGACCAAGAATTAAGAGTACACCCCCTCCTTTTTTCCGATCCCTATCTCTTCCACCACTAAACCACATACTTCTCCTAAAAACATGAGCAACAATAACTACCATCCCAACCATAACCGCAACTAATGTGGCAAAACGAACATCATAATTCTTAATATGGGACATTTCATGAGCAATAACACCTTCCAGCTCTGCTCTGTCAAGAAGTTCAATCATACCTGTAGTAACACAAATAATCCCCTTTTCAGGATTCCTGCCCGTCGCAAAAGCATTAATTTCAGGAGAATCTATCACATAAATCCTTGGCGTAGGTATGCCCGCGGCTATTGCTAACTCCTCAACAACATTAACCAAGTATCTATGTTCCTTCTTGGTCGCAGGACGTGCATTGACCGACGCCAAAACCATCTTATCACTGTAATAGTATGAGAAAAACGTGAAAAGTATCGAAAATATACCTGCAATGATCACGAAACTATATGCTAATGATGGATTGTATATCTGTCCGATGGTATAACCAATAAAAATAAGGGAAAGAAAAACAACTAACATCAATCCTACGGACTTAATCTTATTTCTGGTTATCTCGTCTTGTATGTTTCTTTTCATCTAACCAACTAAAAATCAACTTTAACTGGTTTTCTCTCTGTGGCTTCTATTTCTAAGTGTTTTTTCTTACCTTTTCCTAACAGACCCGCAAAAATTACTCCTGGAAAAGTTGTAACTAGATTATTGTAGGTCAAAATTGAGTCATTGTAAAATTGTCTGGCATAAGCGATCTTATTTTCAACCGCTGACAACTCCTCCTGAAGCATCATGAAATTTTCATTTGCTCTCAATTTTGGATAATTTTCTGCAAGTGCGAAGATTGTTTTTAGTGCCCCTGCCATCTGATTATTTGCTTTCACTTTTTCTTCATCACTCCCCGCTTTCATCATTTTCTGCCTTGCTGTTGTAACTGCCTTTATTGCGTCTTTTTCGTGTTTCATGTAACCTTTTACTGTTTCAACCAAATTTGGAACTAGATCAACTCTTTTTTTCAGTTGTACGTCTATCTGTGACCAAGCATTGTCCACTCTATTCCCAAGTATAATTATCCTGTTGGCATAGTAAACTACCACTATAACAACCAAGACAACCAGCCCTATTAACCAAAGCATGTTTTATCACACCCTCTTAATTATAACTAATTGATTTAATAAGTATATTAAGAATTGTTTTTTGTTCTTATTTTGAGTTTTCGTCCCTATAGGATATGCCGTAGGCAGAAGTTTAAAAATTTTACTTGTTCCTCTAATTCCCACTATCAACCAAAAACTCATCAGGTTTATAATCGAACTTTTTCTCTCCCCTTTCCTTCATTATCTCTCTAGCGAGCAACCAATAAAGAAGAGCAATAGATTTTCTACCTTTATTATTAGAAGGAATAACCAATTCAATGTTCTTAGTACTGTTAAAAGTATCACAAAAAGCAACAATTGGTATTCTTGAATTAACAGCTTCTTTCACCGACTGTCTGTCAGATAAAGGATCCGTGACTAAAATCACATCAGGTTCTAAGAAATTATTATAATTAGGGTTTGTTAAGGTTCCAGGCATAAATCTGCCAACAATAGTCTCAGCACCGATTATCTCTGCAAACCTTTTAACAGCTTTATGGGCATTAGTTTTCTTCCCAACAACAAGTATTTTGTCATGTCTTGCGAGAAACTTTGCTGCAATCCCAACTCTTTTGTCAACTAATTTAAGATTAAGAACAGATAATCCATCCCCCCTAACCTTGTAAATGAACTTTTTCATACTAGCAGTTTTCGACTTCATCCCTATATGGGTTCCTGCGGATAGATAATCCTCTTTGGGTATAAGAAACTTCTCTTCGGCCATTCAATCAACCTATATACTTTAACTCCTCTCCACCTGCTTCCTTTGGTACTTTTTCTGCAAGCATCTGTGATAATGCTTTTGATTGTACTTTTTGTATCTTTTTCATGAACTTTTTCATCTCTTTTATTTTATCTTGCAACTCTTCCATATTAATTTCAATATTTAATATCTTCAGTAAAACTTTTAAGATTACCTCTGCAGTCTTTGGATCTGGAATTTCTGGCATTCCTGCGGTTTGACCGAGTAAACATAAACCTTCCATGTCTCTATAACGCCCTAAACCCAAAAATAAACCAGAGGCACCAATTATCGTTCCTACTTTACTTCCAGCATCAAAATCTATATCATGCCCTTTGTATTTTTCAATAACCTTTGGATCACTCACAGCTCCAATAACCTTTGGTTTCTCATCTAAGTCCTGAACGCTTAGGCCGGCTGTGGTGATTAAGTCCTTAACACCCAATTCTTCCAAAAAGTCCAGTACAGTCTCCACAATATCATAATGTCCTATCGGGTCCACGCTTTGACTATCACCGATTAGGAATATAATATCTCTTCCATCCGGCTTCTCGTTTTTCCAATAGTAAAATTCATTTTTAAGTACATGAACGGCTGAGCTTTGGTGTATAAGCACAAAAGGCATAAAGTGAGAAGACATTAATTCCGCAAACTTCTCCGCACCTAACTCTTCAAGTAAGTACCCAACCGCTATTCTACCAACGTTTCCAACACCTGGTAGACCCTCGATAAAAATTGGGTCATTCAATTCTGGTAATTCTTTTAAAACTTTAATCTTTGCTCCTTCCATTCTTATCCTCCTCCTATTTTGTAGCTTGCAGCACCATCTTTTATTTTTGATATTTCTTTTTCAAGATTTTTCCTAAATTTCTTCTCTGCTTTTTTAGGGTCTTTTGTGGTTATTTGTATGCTATATTTTGGTGCACTAATATATTTTATCTCCCATTTATATTTGTCATTTAAACTATTAAGGAATTCCTTTACTCTGTCAACCCCATTCCCAGTGAAAAATTTGAGATTAAGTGCGGCTTTTATTTCAACCTCTTTCTTTTGAATTTTATCCTTTGCTATTTCTGCCATTATTTTTACGTACTTTTCATCAATACCTCTCCTGACCAATTGATCAGGGTCTTCTAAGGATAAACTGAAAGCGTTGAACATGTCGCCAAAAGTATCTTGGATATCATAACCTATTTTTTCGTAGGCCTCTTCAAGTGACAATTTCAATTCTTTTGCCATAAACTCAAGCATCTTTTCAGCTCTTTCCTCTTGTTTGTATTCTTGAAGTTTTCTTTCTTTACTTTTTTTAGAAACTCTTTTAAGACTGAGGTTAATATACCCTTTTCCTTCATCTACTCGGGTTACTTTTGCGATGTAGTCTTTCCCCGTTTTAACAAAGTTTCTGATATCTCTAACCCACCTTCCAGAGACTTCTGATACATGTATCATACCTTCTTTTCCAGGGTATTCCTTCAACCGACACAAAGCCGAGTAAGGGGTGATATTTTTAACAGTAACTAAAACTACTTCTCCTTCTGAGGGAAACCCTTTTCGTTTGACCATATTATCTACAATAAGTGGGAATTAAAACTTTAAAAGGATTAATGATGTGAGAAATCAGATTACGTTGACTATTATGAACTCGTAGATTATCCAACCAATGACTAGGATGAACGCCAATTGCAGGATTATTTTTGGTAGCTTCATTATTAGTATAAAATTGAATGGAATAAAATGAATTTATGTGGAGGAGTTGAGAAATTTATTTAAAAATGTGGACTTGGTTTGGATTTTTGATAGATAAAATAGTAAAGGACTTGGTTTTTAATTTTGTTTGGGTTTATTACTTACAAATTGCTGGAGGATTATATGACTGTCCTGTATACCCTTGAATAAAACCAGTTACCCCGCAATAACCCCATGTCACTATATTTTGGAGTGGTTTACCTCGAAGAACACCGATCAAACCTATTACCAAATAGATTACAACCAAAATTAGAGCTAACTTCATTAATTTTTTCATAAGATAATATTGAATTTTGCCGATAAAAACTTACTAAAACTTGATGAAGAAGAACCATGCAGGGGGTGAGATTCGAACTCACGAACCGACTAACGGACAGAGTCCTAAGCATCGCAAACCTTTTCGATTTCCTGCGCCTTTGACCAGACTTGGCGACCCCTGCTTATAATTTCAAAGATACAAATGGAAATGTATTTTTAAATCTATTTGCATCCTCCTCTTTCCCAATTATCACATCAAAGATGGGTTTTTTAGATACGTTGTGCTTCCAGCTAGATGTAAATGGAGAAATATTAAATCTATTTAATGCTTTTTTGATATCAGAGGAGAGAGCTTCACTTGAAGACGTGAATGAAATTCTACCGTTCTTATTCCCTCCATCGGCTAAGAAAAGACCAGACAGGAAGAATTTCAAACAACCCATGTTCTTCTTTATATAATCTGGGATTTTTACTTTATCGCTTTTTTTACCACATGGTATCTCGAAAATTTTGTTGAATAAGGTCCAAACAGCTTTATTATCAAACTCAATTTTCCATCTAATTTTCCTATTCTCTCTTGTGTCTAGTTTTTTCTTTAGTTTAAGATCAAGTTTGAAAGTTTTATTAAATTTTAACATCACAAGTTTCATCAATCCTCTATTGGCCATTTCTATAGTTATTCTAAATCTACCATCCTTTGTTAAATGACCATCTCCGATAATGATTCCGGAAAGAAAGGACAAATCAGGAGTTACATTTATAGGTATTTCTCTAATATTTTTACCCCAGAAATTTGATTTACACCAAATTTTTTCCGAATTTTTCTTAACAACTGCTATTCTAGTATCCTTTTCTATTTCTTTGACAAATTCGTTGAAATTCATTTATATAACCTTTAAATTATTTTTATAATATCTTCAATCATAACTAATTTTAAACCTATTTTTCTTCTTCAATTTCTATCTTTACCCTTTATATAATGGTTTTCTTGGACTTTAAATTAAGATCTATTTTTAATAAAATCAAAAAGCCTAAAACCATCTTCAGACACATTTTTTCCACTTTTTGAGGCATAAATATTAAAACTTAATTGTATAATCTATTAATATATATTAGTAACTGCGTTCGAGTGATAAAAATGAGACCAAGAATTACAAGAAAGCACAGAAAATCATTTGTTCTGGCAGCAATAACTCTTTTAATTAGTCTACTCGCCGCGCTATTTTTTCGTAACATACTCATTTTTTTCTTACTCATAGGTTTTAACGCCTTACTGAATCTTTACCAAGCATCAACAGGTTTACCATTTGACATGACACCTACAATACCACTGGTTGTTATATTTTCGATGAAATTTGGATTTTGGTTTGGGCTTATTTTCTTGTTCCTGAGTTCTATCATTCCCACTATCATTGTTTCAGCATTAACTACGCCCAATGTTTTTTTCTCTTTGTTCGTTGGTTTATTGATAGGTTACTTATCAACGGCAGGATTAACTGATAATGCTTTTGTTTATGGGCTGATTTTGATTGTGTTTGAAGGACTGATTGGTCTAGTTATTGCTAGTCTTGCTTCTGTTGAGACTATGCCTCCGTTTTTTGTATTTTTGGCTTCGGGTGTGAACTTGTTTTACTTTGTTATATTTTATAATTTTCTGAGTTATATTTTACTTTGAGTTGTTTTTAGGAATTAAGTGCTCCCGACGGGATTCGAACCCGTGTCCTCGGCTATCTTCCAGAAGTCGAAAGGCCGATATCCTTGGCCGGACTAGACTACGGGAGCTTGAGTGGGCCGAACAGGATTTGAACCTGTGATTTCTGCCATTTTGATTCGAAAATCGTCAAGGCAGCGTCTTAACCAACTGGACCATCGGCCCTTGCTAACTAATAATGACAATAATAATTTAAATTCGTTTATGACGCTGAGGGTGGAATAGAAAGCTTAAGTATAACCCAAGTGGCTGACTAGTGCCATTATAGCTACCTGTGCTTATATAGTTTTTTACTATTTATGATTTTAGTGTAAGGTGCGGTTTTGATGGTAAAACTACAATAAGTAAAAAATAGATACTCAATTACAATTCCAAAGGAGTATGTTAAACTCAAGAAATGGGAGAAAGGACAGGAGCTAGTTGTAGGTTTAATGGGGACTGTGATAGATGTAAACTGTGAGTTAGAGAACATCTAGTTAGTAAAAAAATGGAAATAAAGAATAAAGTTACGCATTGAAATCCACTAAAAAAGGAGTTGTTTCTTTGTAATACAGGCAATTCCTATAAGTATCAGATATTTAAAATTATTTATCATAATTGAATCAGACAGGATTTAATGATTCATCGATAAGATGATAATGATTCAAATGCAAAATCAAATCCCCTATCAGGAAGTAGAAGAATGTAGAGTATGTGGGGGTACGGATTTCACACCATATCTGGATTTAGGAGAAATGCCTTTGGTTAATAGACTTTTAACAGACCCAAACGATCCTGATCCAAAATTTCCTTTAGAAGTACTCTACTGTAATGATTGTTCAAATTCTCAGTTAAGTGTAGTAGTAGACCCATCCATTCTTTTCAGAGATTATGTATATCGTTCCTCAATGTCACAAACTTATATGGATCATTGTGCCCGTATGGCTCGATTATCAGAAAGGGAATTGGATATGTCAGAGGGCGATCTTGTAGTAGATATAGCGTCTAATGATGGAGCTCTTCTTCAACAATTTAAACCATATAATGTTAGAGTACTCGGGATTGACCCAGCAACTAATCTTGCTAAAATTGCGACTGAAGAAGGAATACCGACAATCGCAGAATTTTGGCCGGGTGATTTACCAGAAAGAATAATTGAAGAGTATGGTCCAGCTAAAATAATTACTGCAACTAATGTATTTGCTCATGTGGGTGATATCCAAGGATTTGCAAGGGGGGTTTATGATCTACTTGATGAAGAGGGAACCTTTATGGTTGAATTTCCATATATGGTAGATTTGATTCAAAATGGTTGTTTTGATACAATTTATCATGAACATCTATCATATTTTTTAGTTTCTCCCCTAGTAGAACTTTTTAGAAGAGTTGGTTTAGATATAGCTCGGGTCGATAGATTACCAATACATGGTGGGAGCGTAAGACTTTATGTAAGAAAAGACGGTTCTATAGAAACTTCTGTGGAAGAAAATCTTTTAATGGAGGAGGAAATGGGATACCATGATATTAGTAGATATTTAGGATTTGCAGAAAAAACAGATGAAGTTAGAGAAGATTTATTAGATCTACTAGAACAAAAACAGACTAGGGGAGAAAGTGTGGCAGCTTTTGGCGCAGCTGCCAAGGGGACTATTTTATTAAATTATTGTGATATTGGACCAGAAATCATTCCGTATATTGTAGATGATACACCTGAAAAACAAGGAAAATATATACCTGGGATGCATATACCTGTGGTCTCTAGAGATAGATTGACCAGATCAATACCTGATAATCTCTTAATCTTACCATGGAACTTTTTAACAGAAATTCTATCAAATACAGCATCTTTTAGATCTACAGGGGGTTCGTATATAGCTGCTATACCTCGTGTCCGTGTAATAAAACCTGAGAGAATCAAAACGGATAGAGTACCTGTAGCCCAGATTTAATGAATTATTAGTAAAAAATCTCCCGAACCATCAATAACTAAACTTAACACTGTAATTATTTACACCCATGACTCCCGCATACACGCACATCCCTCTTGTCCAAAACAACTCACACGTTCTAAATTAATCCTTCCCGCTTCGCAGTAACTCTTATTATGGACCTTCCGTGTGTGTCCTCCCAGAGGTGATGTGCTATGCAAAGTGTAAATAGAACTGTTAGAAGAGTTAATGAAGAGCTGTTTGGTTTCGGAGATTTCTGGGTTGATAGAGATTGAGAGGTCTCCTTGCTTTATATTCTCCTATTCAGATACTTTTATGCCAATATTTCAACGACTCTCTCACAAGAACTTTTATAAAAAATATGTTCGTATCCAGAAAAAGATTCTTCACGAATCTCATCTAAGTGTGAGCTTAATCTACCTGTAATACCTATCATTGTAGGGAGAGTTGCATAATGTCTTCTCGCCACTTCTAAAACATCTTGTGGTCCATTACTTCTATACCTCCTTGCTCCTTTTCTTGAGAGGCCACTAATCCCAGCATCCACTATGATAGCATCATATGAACTCTCAAAAATTCTATCTCTAGCTTGAGTAGCATTATGAGCTACATCAACTTCGTATCCTCTACGAGATAAAAATCCTCCATAACCGTCTCTGAAAGAATGATCATCTTCTACTAACAAAATTTTCATAACTAAAACTAGATGGTTAGATATAAAAAAGTGATTTTCTCTGCCCATGATAACTAGGTCTTCTACCATGCAAACAGTCGAATTAAACCCGATTATGCAAGTCATGTTCTCCCGAGGAATAGTATCGCTTGTATCTACGGGTTATTAGTAGTAGCTTTCATTCTCCTGACATCCCATTTCGGTTTAAAGACGACGAAATGTACTAGAACCTATCACGTCCTTTACTGGTTGCTTGCTAGCGTGTTCTTGATTAACTTTGTTAGGGAGTTGATTTTGTTTTGAATGGGTTGAGAAAGTCTTATTTAATAACTATCCTGTTGTAACATACCTCATAGCTGGTCTCTCAACTCTTTCTATATAACCCCTGTGCTCTCTTCGTAATGCAAGACTAATTTCGTCTTCTTGGTCCACTGGGACTCTAACTCTGTATGTTCGACTAAGTGCTCTTACTCGTGGGTCTTGAAAACCTTCTGCTAATTCAAACGGGCGGTCATATTCAAATCCTGTAAGTATTTCTTGAATTTGAGTTTCTTCGGTACCTTCAACAAAAGTAACCAGCAATCTTCCAGAAGAAGTAACAGGCCTACCTTGGTCATCAGTATCCCGATCAATCATAGTATATTATTAAGTAAGAACATTATTAATATCGACTTTTATACTTCGTAGAAATTAAAAACCCAAAAGTCCTAAATTTGGAATTCAATTTTTCTATTTGAGATGAAAGATTAGAGATAAAAGATTGCATGTCCAACTAATTAATATGACTGGAGGAGTTGGAGAAGAACCCCTTGGAACTGAAAGTGCAAATATAGTCCGAGTAACGGAAAAATGGCAAACTGATGAAAAGGGAGATAGATACTCTGATACTTCCGCTTTTTATCAATTCGCTCAAGGCGATGGTTATGGTAACAATCATAGCGATCCCTTTACGGCATTGAATTATGCACTACTTAACGCAGAAACAAATAGGAAAGGACGGGTCCCAGAATCTATCAAAGCTATAATTGAATTATTACCTGTAAGTAGAAGACTTAGACCCGCGATGGAAATAAGACTTGAAGAGCACGCTAGATCGCTAGGAGTTCCAGTTGATGTTAAATACATAAGGTAATCTTGTGTAAATATTCGCTAAAACATAAGCCTATTTCAAGTATCCTAGGATATATTAACTCATTCACTAACACCGAAATTTTTTCTATTTACACCAAAAATAACTATAATAAATTCAGTTGGCATTACTATCCTCACAATATTTCTTTCAAGGCCCCCTGACTTCTTAACCTATCTCTCATAGTAGTATAAATCTCATCTATTGTTATCTGCCTCTCTGCTTCAGTTCTAGGAAAATATAGTATATTTCCATCTGGATCTAGTTCCATCAGATAAATAGAACCTGAAGTGAATTTGGAATCTCCCGTCAAAAATGTAAATCGCCATCTATAACCACGTTCTTCTGATTCCCAATCCCATGCCCAATCATTTGCTTTCTTAATACAAGCTCTAGGATCCACTTCCCGACTTACTCTTCTATATGCACTATTAGCTTCTCTTTTTACTTCATCCAAATCGTATGGCATGAAATAAATATGAGGGTGAAATTTAAATAATCAATTATACCCCTAAAAGACCGAGTTAATCCCAGATTCCTATCTTATCTCCCGCTCGCCTTATACTTGAACTCACATCCCCGTCAAAGACCCCTCCAAAGTTATACTTAAACTCTAACGCTGAGGGTGGGATTTGAACCCACAAGCCACAAGGGCGCTAGTTTAGCAGACTAGTGCGATACCAGATTACGCGACCTCAGCACACACCATAGTTCACAGTTAAATTATTAATCTATTAAAACTTAATAAATTCAATAGTCTATAATTATTGTTAAGGAGGTTAAAAAATATGCCAATTACAGTAAAAGATATTTCCGATATGTTTAGTAAAGATGTCTTCACAGACAAAGGATTTTATTGCGGGAAAGTTTCTGATATAGAATTCGACCTTTCCAGATTCAAAGTAAGATCTGTAATTATAGAAGCAGCGAAAGGAACCTTTCTTGGTAAAATAGTTGGTGGAAAAAAAGGAATAATCGTTCCCTACCAAATGGTTCAATCGATCGGCGACATAGTTATAATCAAACACATAAGCACACCAATTCCAGAGGAAGGAGAAGCACAGTGAAATTACCAAAAAAAACTAAGGAAATGTCATGGACTCGTGTTGGAAATGCTTATGTTCTTGTAGATCCTGAGACCAAAAAGAATGTCACAATCGATCCTATTGCTTTTATGGTTTGGGTCCAATGTGATGGAGAAACTAATCTTGAAAGTATGACTGATGTTTTTTCTGTTGATGGTAATAGGGATATAGTTATGGCCGCTTTGAAAGGGATACTCGAGAAACTTGAAGATTCTGGGTTAATTGAGTGGAAAGATAATTAGGAAATAATTAATATCTACTTAGGACTTTCTAATGTTCTAGTACCTTCTATCTCATAATACATTATCTCTTGTCCAGAATCCAATTTACCTTTCATGCTTTTGGGTATATCCAATTCAAATGTCGAATAGTCAGTCAGATCCATCAACTGGACCTTATCTCCAACTATCGCAAGAACTTGTGCTTGTTTTTTGTTAAGAATAGGAACTGGTACTTTAGCATCTGCCGGTTTAATTATACTTCTTCTTCTATTATCAAACATTCCCATCCCTTCAACTCTAGCCTTAGCAGCACCATGTTTACCAGATTTAGATATATTCACAGCAACTACCTTACAGGGAACATCATCAATAAGTACAAACCCACCTTTCTTTAAATTTTTAATTACAGTATCTGCCATTTATTCACCTTCAAAAAAGTAATTATCGGCAAGCGATCTTAATATCACTTGCTTTAACAGTGACTCTGCCTGCATGATGTGAAGCCGCTACAGCATCCACCGCTATCGCATCTGCCGCATCTAAAACAGCATCTTTAAGCGCATTTACAGCCGACTCAGAAACCCTCTCAGCTCCAGCTTTTCTTGCTATCCTTTCTAAGGGAGCAAGCGGAAAATCTCTTACCATTAACACACCTCCATATTCTAAATAAACTTATCTTGTAGATTATTTAAGCATTTGCCAAAAGGGACCATTTTAGTCTTTATTCACAATACAGGAAAGATTTAAAAACATGTAAAATAAAAAAGAAATCCGATTATTAATAACAAAATTTTATTAGGTTTAAATACTTGAACCGAAAACTTTAAATACTTTATTATATTTACTTATAAGTGATTATATGGCAGACGAAAAAGGAAAAAAGAAGGCTATGTCAGGTAAGAAATGCCCTGAATGCGGCGGAACTGTATTTGTTGAAGATAAAAATCGTGGAGAAACTGTTTGTGCCAAATGTGGATTAGTGTTAAAAGAAGATTTTATTGATAGAGGCCAAGAATGGAGAGCTTTTGATTCTGAGCAAGCTTCAAAGCGTGCAAGAGGAGGAGCACCATTAACTTACACAAAACATGATAAAGGATTAACCACAGAGATAGGGAAGGGTTTAGGTGAATTGTACAAGGTACCTGGAAAGAAAAGGGCCCAGTATTACAGGCTTAAAAAATGGCACAAAAGATTAATCGAGTCAAAGGATAGAAACTTATCATTTGCTCTTTCAGAACTTCAAAGAATAATTTCATTTCTAAATTTACCAAAATCAGTTCATGAAAAAGTTGGTAGATATTATGAGGAAGCAGTCGATAAAGGGCTTGTAAGAGGAAGATCAATCGAGTCAGTTATCGCGGCTTTGGTCTATGCTGTTTCAAGGCAATTTGAGACCCCAAGAACGTTGGACGAAATTGCAGAGGCATCTGGACTAGAGAAAAGAGATATAGGAAGAACTTACAGATACATAGCAAGACAATTGGGAATAAGAATTTTACCTGCGGATCCAAAGAACTATGTTCCAAGGTTCTGTTCAATGCTCAATTTAAGTGATAAAGTTCAAGCAGGTGCGATTGAAATTCTAAGGAAAGCGAAGAAATTACAGATTACAAGCGGGAAAGGTCCGACAGGGGTTGCTGCAGCCGCTATTTACATCTCTTGCGTGCTAAACGGAGAGAAGAGGACTCAAAGAGAGGTAGCATCGGTTGTTAATGTCACTGAGGTCACAATCCGTAACAGATACAAGGAATTAGTCGAAAAACTTGGATTAGAGAAAGATGTAGAGGAAAAGATAAAAGAAGAGAGCTAATTTAAGGAAAATATAACTTTTCCTGCCCTTTTGATTTAAAAATTTTTTTCCATCGTTTGTAATTCCCCATGTAACTTTTTTACTTTTTACTTTCAGTAGTAGATAGGATTTATGACTAGAAATAAAGACTCTAATAACGTAAAAAAATCAAGTTGAGGATTCAGAGGTTAAAATAATTTTTAATTAATCCTCTTAAGGTTTCTAAGCCATCGAAATCATCGCTTTCCATCTTTAAAAATTCCTCAGGAGTTACCCACCTATATCTAAAAATATTTTCCTCTTCGTCGGGATTTTGATTAATATCGATTTCTTCTGTTAATGGTTTACAGTGATAAGTTATACAGACAACTTGATCTCCATCAGATCTAAAGAAATACCAAGTCCCGATGATTTTTTCTATTTTTACATCAAGATAGACCTCTTCTTTGATTTCTTTAATTAAATTTTCTTGAGGAGATAAACCATATTCTATCCTCCCACCAGGCAGGTCCAAATATTCTTTTCCCTGAAATCTCTGTTTAATAACTAGGAATTTACCATCTTTTACGATCAATCCTTTTGTTGCACATTGTACTTTTGGTATAATATCATCTCAATAACTTTTCCTCATACTCCTCCAACCAATCAATCTCCCCAACCTCATAACCTTCAGTACCACCAGTAATTATTCCAACAATTTCATCAACAAAGTCTCCTTCACTAGTATCCACTTCATAAACTTGATCATTTTTCTCAACGGCTTCAGAAGTTATAACACCAAGTATCTCCGCATCCAGATTCTCTTTGACTTTTTCGGGTTTATCTGGATATCTTTTTTTCAACCTTTTTTCGAGGACATTGGGATTACATCTTAGAACGATAACAACATCGCAATCAACCTCATGAGCAGTATGACCTTCGATTATAACATCTTCTTCAACATTAGCAAGATGGTCGTTGATTTTTACCATGTCTAATATTTTTGCTTTCCTCTCGGTATCTTCACCCAAGTAAGCATCCAGTTCTTCCGCAGCATCATTAAGACCGATTAATTTCCAACCCAGTATCTTTGAAAGTTTTTTTGAGATTGTTGTTTTTCCTGTCCCAGGTGTTCCGGTTATACATAGTTTCATAATAAGACATTATCTTTTTGTTTTAAATATCTAAATTCAAAGATTATTATGTGATTCAATGGAACTTCAAATATGGACAGAAAAATACAGGCCGCACAGTTTAGAAGATTTAATCAATCAAAAACATGCAGTCGGCCGATTAAAAGCGTTTGTTAAAGATAAATCAATTCCTCACATGCTATTTGCAGGTCCCCCAGGAACGGGTAAAACTGCATCTGCTATTGCTGTTGCGAAGGACTTATTTGGCAAAAATTGGAGAAATAATTTTCAAGAGACCAATGCGAGTGATAGCAGAGGGATAGATGTCGTGAGGACAAGAATAAAGAACTTTGCGAGGGTTAAACCCTTAAATGCCCCATTCAAAATTGTATTTCTGGACGAAAGTGATGCATTAACATCAGCAGCTCAACATGCTTTAAGAAGAACAATAGAACGTTATTCGACAGTTTGCCGTTTCATTTTATCATGTAATTATTCCTCAAAGATTATTTCAGCTTTGCAGTCAAGGTGCGTGGTTTTCCGATTTACTAATTTATCAAAAGATGACGTTTTTGAGTATATGAAAAGGATAATTAAGGGAGAAAAATTGGATGTTGACAAGTCGGCATTAGAAGCGATTTACGAATTGAGTGAGGGAGATCTAAGAAAAGCCACGAACATTCTTCAAGCATCCTCTTCTCTTGGAGAAAAAATAACCGCAGATGTGATTTATAATGTCACAAGCCAGGCCAGACCTCAGGACGTAAAAGAAATGATGGGATTTATTTTAAAGAAAGATTTCAAGTCGACAAGGAAAAAGTTGCATGATATGATCATCAAACAAGGTCTAGCCGGTCAGGATGTGATTAAGGCTTGCCATAAAGAGATATTTAATTTGGACATTCCCGACAAGAAAAAGCTGGAGATGATAAGATATGTGGGAGAATACGATTTCAGGATTTCTGAGGGAGGAGATCCATTGATACAATTAGAATCCATGTTAGCACAGATGATGATAGAATAAATTGGGTTTTCTTTAATCTAATATAAATTTTAAGTTTCAGATAAATAGTGTTAACATGAATTGGACAGATAAGTACTCACCAAAAAAAGTTTCAGAAGTTGTGGGTCAAAATAAACCCGTAAATAAATTTCTAAGATGGTATCAAAATTGGAAACCCGGGAAAAAAGCGGCTCTACTTGTTGGGAATCCCGGTGTTGGTAAAACTTCTTTGGTTGAGGCTCTTGGGAATGAGAGAAATCTTGAGATAATAGAATTAAATGCTTCTGACTATAGAACTGCGTCCCAAATAAAAGAGGTCATGGGACAATCCGTAAAACAACATTCACTTTTCAAAAAAGGTAAGATTTTTCTTATTGACGAAGTAGATGGTTTATCGGGGAGGAAAGATAGAGGCGGAACAGGAGAAATGAAAAAAATAATAGAAGAATCCCATTTTCCGGTTGTTCTAACTGCTAATGATCAATGGAGTAGAAAGATGTCGAGACTTAAATCGAGTTGCACACTTATCAAATTCGGTAAAGTTCATTTCTGGAGAATGGTTAAGAGGTTGGAAAAAATTTGTGAGGAAGAGGGCATTAAATGTGGTAAAAAAGTGATAAAACAGATAGCAAAGAGATCAGAGGGTGATATGAGGTCAGCTATAAATGACTTGGAAACGTTGTCAAGAGGAAAAAAAGTAATAAAAGTCAGTGACCTTGAAAATCTAAGTTACAGACAAAGAGACGAAAATATTTTTGATACTTTGAAAATAATCTTTAAAACTAATTCTTTGGTTGCTGCAAGGAGATCCATTGATGATGTGGGTAAAGACCCCGACGAAATCTTTTGGTGGATAGAGCAGAACATTGTTAATGAGTATGAGAAACCCAAAGAGATAGCGGAAGCTTATGAGATGTTAGCAATAGCAAATATGTTTCGAAGTAGAATAAGGAGGAGACAGTACTGGAAATTACTGAAGTACATGATCGATTTTATGACCGGTGGCGTGGCCCTATCAAAGGATGAAATGTACAGGAAATTTTCAAGATACCAATATCCAGACAAGATAAAATACTTGGGAAGAACAAAAGCAAAACGAAGAAAAGAGAACGAACAACTATTAGAATTATCAGAAAAATTACATTGTTCAACTCAGAAAATCAAACAAGAGTTCTTACCTTATTTCAGCTTAGGGGAATTGATTCGGAAAAGCCAGTACTAAGTGTGTATTTCTCAGACATCAAACTTATGTTGAATGTTGCAAGTGGTACCCCTAGATCAACAGTGTAGTTAAAAGCAAGTCTATAACCTCTATCAGCAGCTATTTCCTCAACAAAATCTGAGTATGTAGATAAACGGGTTTGAATGTTTGTCACGTTACTTATTTGAACAGTTTTGTTGGCTTTATCCACAATATTCTCGAACATGAAAACCTCTGCACCTGATACCGCTTCTGAAGTGTCGATAAAGGAATGTTGACTGATGTACTTACTAAGTGTGAAAAAAACCCCGACTATAATTACCGCGGTTAAGATAAAGAACTGAGCCTTTTTACTTGACAAATTGTGCATGTGGTACATCCCCAATTAAAATAACGTTTTTCTGTGTAATAAACTTTTTTTTCAACGCTAATTTTACTATTTTTTCTCCGACGATGTTTCCTATTGTACAATTTTTCATGAGAATGAGGATTTTCTCCTCCCCACACTCTTTTTTTCCATAAAATTTCTCGTCCACTCTGAATACAGGGTCTTCTCTCAATACTTTCCCGACTAGTTCTTTATCACACACACCTAGAACTAACTCATACTTTTCCGAACGACTTCTATGGGTTTTGTAGCAAAACATCTCATTCTTCAACATCAAATTTATGGTCTAAATCCCTCATTAAGGAATCACAGTCTAGTTTGATTTTTTGCAATGCTAGAACAATTCTTTCCTTTTCTTTCTTGAGTTCTTCAATATCCTCGTACTTTTGGATTGCTTGTCTGAACATTGGAAGACCTATAGTTGTGTAAGGACTCTTGTTCATTTCTTGACTTACACTCGCACACATCTCTCCTAACCATATGTTCATCTGTTCCTTGACCTGCCTTCTCACTAATTTGTGCTCATCAAGATTATCTTTGATAACTCTTACAATTGGTGCTAAAGGAAATGGTAATTCAACTTCTTCCTCTTCTTGTTTTTTTTCTTCTGCCAAAGTATCACCTCGAATTTAACTTACATAAATTTGGTTTTTTAGATATTTAATTATTGTTAGAATGGTTTTTGTTGAATTTTTTGAGTGCTTTCCCCATCATTCGTTCCTTCTAGTCACTCATACTCGCTATTATCCATCCCCGCTTAAAATTCTATTTTATCCATTCTACTCTATAATATTTTGTAATGTTTATGTAGCAGCGCCAAAATTTAGTACATCTTCTTCCGAAAATGGTTCTCCTTTTCTATCATTTTTAACATAAGATACAACCATGCATATTCAACCTCATAGGTTCTTATGTAACAATTACAAATAATACTCTATTTTCTCTTCTGCCAGTCCCCATTAACTAAACTCACCGAATATTTTACCATTTTCCCACTCTATTTTTCATTTCTCACCACCTAAGATAATCCTTAATTTTATCGAGCAGCCCTTCTCTTCTCTCACGAGCACCACTAATTAATCTAGCATTGTAAAAACCACCGTTTCCCCCCTCTCGATACCTGGTTATCTTAACCATCACCTCATCGCCCACATCGAGACGACCAAAAACACCACCGCTAACATAAATCTCATTCCCTTCATATGTGGCAATCGGAAGATGGAAATCTTCGCCAAATCTTTCTATACGGACAGTAACCTGTTCACCAACCTTCATCATTTTTCACCTCCTTGGTTTGGATTATTTTAATTATTAATGGATATTGGGCAGATTAATTTTTTAAATGTCAATCCTCATATTCTACAATCGAAAATAGAAAATTTCCTTCTACCAAATATAAGAGTCTTATTTACATCAACTATGGATATCCACCTTCATAGTACTCTTATCATTATTGGGGATTCAATCACTACAAAACTAAAAAAATTACCTAGTTAGTAGAAAGAAGAACTATTTCTTTAACTACCAGAAAAATTAAACACATTAACACCCAATTAACTACACATGAAATCCATATGTTTACCATGCAAGGGAAGGAACTGGTGTGGTGTTTCCAGATGCCCTGTCTTAGACAGTATGCGAGCGAAAATTAAACTTAAAGAAACAATCAAAAAACCAGAGATATTTGGTTCTAGCCCCCCAGCAACATTCATCGGTAGATTTGGTTATCCTAAAGTCAATGTAGGAATATTATTACCGTCAGAAAGAGGGGATACAAAATTAATGAACTCACCAAGAGACTGGCATAAAAACAGGATAGACATAGGTCAGGTGTTGGAATTCCGGGCATCTTTGATCAATTCCCGACAGAAAAACATTGTCGATGCGACAAAACCAGGCAGATTTTTGGATACTGTTCAAGAGGTTGCTTTATCGTCAAAACCAGTCGACACCGAGGTTATTCTTAGGAAGATTCCCAAGTTCTCAATGAGTTTTAATTTTAATGCTTCACCCTTTGGACCTTCTGGAGATGTAAAAAAAGCGATGTTAACCGAGAACCCGAGTGTTGATAAAAGAGTCGATTATATTACTTCCGATGTTGATTTTAAAGCTACTAAGGCGATGGTCGACTTGTATGACCACGGTCAGGATGTTTATGATTTGTCGAGATTGTTGTCGGTTGGGCTTTTAGGATTGAAAAAACAAAGGAAACTGGTCCCGACAAGATGGTCTATTACAGCCGCTGATTCGATTATTGCTGAAAATCTTCTGAAAGAGGTTAAGGATTATCCTGTGATCAATGACTATCTTCTGTTTGAGTCGAATTATATTGGTAATTACTTCGAGGTCTTGTTAATGCCTTATTCCTGGATGTTTGAACAGGTTGAAATGGCTGTTCCTGGGGGTTTATGGTCGAGAGGACTGAAAGAACCCAATGTTATCAGTGATCATGAATTCTATTGGGGAAGGAAAAAGTATGCTAAGAATGTTGCTGGTGCTTATTACTCGGGAAAGTTGGCGGTTTTGGAGTACTTGAAAAAAATTAAAAGACAGGCGACTGTTTTAATAGTCCGTGAGATAAGACCAGAATATTTCTCGGAAGTGGGTGTTTGGAAGGTTAGAGAAGCTATCCGTGAAGCCATGACCAAAAAACCCCTGAAGTTCGAGTCTTTGGAGTATGCGTTGAAGAGGATTAATATCATGTTAGAGATTCATAGTGATACTTGGTCGAAAAAGAGTAAGATTTTGGATAATTTAAGAAATCAGAGAAGGATAGTGGATTATTTTTGAAATTTGATTATTTTTAGACTATCCTTTCAGAAGGAATATCAAGAATTTCGCTCATTATCTGATCAGCAAATAAATCGTTCATTATACCAAGTTTACCCCCATTTTCAAGGTATAACTTAACTATTTTGGAAGATTTCCTAGCTCTTCTGTCAGCTTTATTAAAACTCCTCCTAAATCGGGAAGAAAAAGGCTGAAGATACGTCCTATCAATAAAATCTAACCCGGTCCTTGTGGTTCTTGTTAGCCTTTTTATCTGGGGTTCGTAATGATAACGATAATGTTCACATGCAATAAGTATACCACCGCTTAAGTGAAGTCTTAGAAAATTTAACAAAGGGTTTACATCCACGCTCCCAGGATTACCACACATTGAAAGGTACCTGAATTGGTATTTTCCATCCCTAGATTGTATTGCAAGTGCATGTTGGTAAAGTCTTATTCTCTTTCCATTGAATCCAACATTTCTTCCTGAATCGTCTAAAAAATATAGATGAGTTATCATCCACTCACTCGTTTCATTCCATTTCTTCTACCTGTTAACATATCAGGTCTCTGTTCTAAACGGGGACCAGTTTCTCCATCGGGTAAATATGTTCCTGATACATATCCAGAGCAATTAACTGGACATTTTCGATTAGTTTGACGTTTACAATTCCTACCATACCGAATACAATCATAATGATACATATTACTCATATTTACCAACAAAAAAATTTCTATTACATTTTTTTCACAAATAAATCTCTCAAAAACCAATAATTAATTTGGTTTCAGAGAACAGATTGTAAAATTTTCTCCTGACTTAAGGTAACCTTAATTCCATAGAATGAGTACCGAGACCATTTGGTCGCATCATTCTTCTTAAATCTGGCAAGTTTTCTGGGAAATTACCATCAAAGCAAATTGAAAAATGTTCTCTCACATAACCTTTCAAATCTCCCCAAGGTTTTATTACCATTGCTGAAGTTGAGCCATAAGAAGTTGACCAAAGAGTGACATTTCCATCCCTCTCTATAGAAAGATGATATCTATAATTTCCTAATCTCCATTGTTCTAAGCCGTACGCTTCCTTGAACATTACTAAAATAATAGGAATAGTTGATTATTAAAAATAACGGTGTTTTGTGGATATTTTTACCGAGGAATTGAGTCATATTAATTCTTAAAAACTCCCGCGAAAATAATTATGGAGTGATAGTATGGCAAAAACGAAAAGACTTTATCGGTCAGGTAAAAACAAAATAATAGCCGGAGTTTGTGGTGGTATTGGAGAATATTTCAACGTAGATCCAGTGATAATAAGGCTCGTGTGGATTTTGTTCTCATTAGCTTATGGCTCTGGAATATTGGCCTACATTATTGCTTGGATAATAATTCCTAAAAACCCTAAACATGATTGGGGTTAAGGTGTTGGAGTAAATGTTAGAGCAAATAACCTATTACCGGATCTTGGGATTACCACTGATAGTTTACCTGGGAATTCTAACTTTACTGTCGGCCTTAGCAACCGCATATACGGGTTACAAAAGAAAACCGATTAATGTGCATATGAACTTGGCTAGAATTACCATAACATTAGCTTTGGTGCATGGCTTGTTAGGTTTGTTGGTTTATTTAGGTTAGTTTACAGTTTAGCCTATTTTAATCGTAAATTATTTTTTTCTTTAGAATTTTCTCTTGGAAAATATCTTGAAAATTAATATACCAGCGGTTGTTGATAATGAGATTATCAAAACAACAAAAGCGTATATCATTAAAGTCATGTTTCGTGATATTTCTGGGTTTGTTAATAGAGGATTTAGACCTTTAATAAATACTACTAGAACACACATCATCAAAAAGACCAAAAGTCCATTAGTTAGTAAAATCGGTTTCATGCTTTTCTTCTCTTCTTTCAAAACCATCCGGTAAATGTAGGACGCCATCCTTGGTTCGTTTGAGACTATATCTGTCTCGGTAACTATTCCAGCTAGTTTTCCTTTATCTAAAACTGGAAGTTTTTTGATGTGTTCTTTCTTCATTATTTTACAAGCTTTATCTAAACTGCTTTTAGCATCAATAGTTATTACATTCTCCGACATTATATTGGAGATATTGGTTTTGGTTGTACTCTTTCCTGGAGAGACAACTTTTCTAATTACATCTCTTTCTGTGATTATTCCTGCTAGTTTCTCGCCCTTCATTATTATCAGGGATCCTATGTCATTCTTTTTCATTACCATTGAAGCCTTTTTCACACTGGTATCAGGAGATACAGTGATCACAGATTTTGTCATCACATCTTTTACAATCATGACTATTTTTTTTGTTTTTAGAATTTAAAAATGAAAGCAGATTTTAAGATAAGTAGTACTGAGGCTTTCTTTGATTTTTTAGTCCGTGGAGTTTCGAATATTATTTTTGAAAAGTTCAGAAAAACACTCACGAGTATTTGGATATAAGGGTTACTAAAAAATTCTTGGCATCGTTGAACCAAACTGGAATTAAGATTCATTAAGGAAGAGAAATGTTGTACGTTGTCTTGGTACTTCCTTTAGTAGTTAATAAACAGAAAATGAATATTTAATTGTTTCTTTATAAACCATATCTCCTAAAAAAGTCAGAGTCCTCGACGAGTTCCCGTTCTAATTCTATCTCGAAATCAGAATCTCCTTGCATTGTTAATAAATAGCTAGAATTCACTTCTTCTGTCCTTTTCGGAAGATCGAGAACTTCATAAAGGACATCTACAGATATTTCTGAGTACCCAGGTGGTTGTCTTACACATTCAAGTGAAGTCCGTCTACAGTAAAGGGGTTCTCCGTCCATATTTTTCACTTAATATTCTTTCTAATCTGTTAATTATTAATAGTTTAACCTTTACTCGAGCTTCCATCCTAGAACTTACCTTGTCAAAGTTTGGTTCTGATATTACTTAGATCTAATCCTTGGTTTTTGAGTAGCTAGAAAATCCTAGATATAATCAACTTCTTTGATATATTTCACAATAAGTTTTACAAAAGGTTTTAGATTACCTTCATTCGCTTTGTTTAGAGCTAAAAAATACCTTCTTTTATCCCTATTTTTGATATCGATCATCGGATAACCCTTCTTCTTCAGAATAAAATTTAGTATTAGTCTTCCTGTTCTACCATTACCATCTATAAAGGGATGAATGTTTTCGAAAACAGAGTGAAAATATGCTGCTACAACAACTGGATGATATTTGCTTTTATTGTAACCATACCATCTCATTAGTTTTGTGAATTCTTCGTTGACTTTATCTGGTTTAGGTGGGATTACGTTTGATCCAGCGATGAAAACTTGGACATCTCTGAAAACCCCTGCTTTTTCTTTGAGTATATTATGCATAAGTTTCTTATGGATATTTAAAATGAATTTCCTTGTGAGATTACCTTTATAATTTATCATGTAGTCAAATGCATCTTTGTGGTTCTTAATCCAATCTATTTCCCAAAGTTCTTTTCCTTTTGGTGTGGTATTTTCGAATAACACTAATTTTGTCTCAATTAGATTTAATGTAGAACCTTCTATTGCGTTTGTGTTGTAGGTGAATTTTGTTAGGAACCATTCATAGTATTTTTCCCACCCAGCTTTTCCAAGTTTTTTAAGGTATTTGGAGTATTCTTTTTTAATTTCTTCTAATTTTCCAAGTTCTTTCTGTTTTAAGATACCCATCAAAGGATCGTTTGATTTGAGGAAGTTAGTGACTTTATTTTGGAGTTTTTTCTTGTTCTTTTTTGTTAATTTTTTTATTTCTTTCTCAGTTTTCTCGCCCTTTCCAAGATAAACTCTGATCTTCTTCCATTTTTTCCCATTTCTTATATTTTCAGTTAAATAGTGGTACTTATTCCCTTTTTTTTCAATAACCTCGTGATACATAATAATAGTTTGGGCACACTTATTTAAATAATTATCATCAATTGTGCACAAACTAATGCTTCATATCTTTTAGTCAATTAAACAATTTTTACCATAATCGACTCGTCAAAGTTTGGTCTCGATATTACTTAGATCTAATCCTTGTTGTTTGAGTCTTAGGATAAAAAATTATTGGTATGGTACGTCAAGGGGGTTTAAGGAAAAGGAAATTATATTACCAATTTTAATTCCTTTGAAGGAAAGTTAAATATTTAAATATTTTCACCTATTATAATAGATATGGAAATTGATAAAAAGGATGAGAAAAAATCAAAAATGGAAAACAGTGAAAGTTCGAGGGAGAGATTTAAAAGACTTGCGATGGCCAGAACTAATACTGTACTTAAAAAATTAGATGTTCTTGGAAATTGTGCAAATCGATATGTTTATGAATACACCCAAGAAGATATACAAAAAATTTTCGATACTATTAATAAAAAGATAAAAGAAACGAAATTACTTTTTGATTCTGGTTTGGTGTCTAAGAAAAGGGAGGTTGAGTTTAAACTCTAGGTTGATCAATATGGGAGATAGAATTGATTTTAGTAAGCAAAATTTATGGAGACTCCCCGATGATATTAAAAAACGTGTAGTTAAGCATAAGACCCCATCTTCAAAAGAGGAGGGTGAAATAAGTAAATGGATCGCAATAGCCTTAGCTAGATTAGATACCCATGATGAAATGAGAGACATTGCAAAACAAATCCATCCTTCTACTGAATATAAACCTTTTAATAAAGCTATCACGGCTTACAAAAAGACTTCTGAAGATACCAAAAAAGATGTAAGGGAAGGAAAAATTCCTATAATGAGATTAATAAGAAATGGAACTGAAAATAAAAGAATATCAAAAGAGGATCAAGAGAATTGGATTTTATATAAGAACGCGAAAAAGGTACAGGATCAATTGAATTTATTTTATAAAAATTTGAAAGTTTTTTTAGATGGGACACCCGAAGATAGAAAATATCTTAAAGAGTTTCTGAAACCTCAAAAAATCCATTATATAGCTTCTTTGTTATCCTGTATAAGGAATGAGGAACTTCTGAAATCTTTTAAAAAGCAACAGGGAATTAAATCTTTAGAGGAATTTAGGGGTGAGTAAAAATGAGTAAAGAGTATCTCGGAAAATTGAAAATTCCCGAGGATCAAATGGATTGGGTTATAAGTCAACTGGGAAAAACTTTCAGATATCCTTTTCATGCTTTTAGGCAATATATTGATAATGCAAAAGATTCTGTTAAAATAAGAAAAATGTACGATAATTCTTTTTCTGAAGAAGAAAAATTAATAAAAATAGAACTCATGCGTAGTAAGAATAGGGATGAAAGAAAAATAAGAATTGTGGATTTCGGGACTGGTATTACACCTAAAGAGGCTGTGTGGGAAACTCCTCAAGGAGATATAATAAGGGATGAAAAAGGAGAGAAGATTCCTTACATAAATAGTTTTAGATACATGAAAAATAATGTTGCAAATTCTGTTAAGAGGGCTCAAAAAGAAGTTACAGGAGAAAAAGCTGTAGGAATGTTGGCTTTCCTAAAATTAAATTGCAAAAAATTAAAATTCATAAGTAAAGTTTCCTCAACAGGGGAAACATATACTTATAGTATTAACGAAAATCTCGAGTGCCATTGGGAAAGGGGCGGGGATAAAAAATTCAAAGAGTCAGGGACTGAAGTTATTTTAGAAGGGATGCACGGTAAAACATTTGAAAATTATTTTAATCCTCGTAGGTTAAAACTAAATTTACGTAAAATATATCACCAGGATCTCTTGAGAGACATTATTAAAATTTCAGTAGAATATATAATCGCTGATAAAAAAGTAAAAGGAAGAGGAAGGAAGAGAGAGAGCCCTTTTTTTGAGATAAAACCAATGAAAATCACGGGTGAGCAGTTTGAGCCAACACAAATTAAGACAAAAACAGGAAAACTTGTAAGTATCAATTTAAAATTAACGGATAAACCAAGGAAAGATCCTTTCATAAGAATCAATAATAGAGGTACTGGGGGGGTTCCAGCTGAAACAGTCTTTTATAACCCAATTTGGGAGAATGAATATACCCAAGGTTTTATTGATGTTGATTTTCTAAATTTTGCAGGTCATGACAAGAGCAGTTTTGAACAGGATAAAACTTTGGAAGAATTGGAAAATGCATTAGAAGAAAAAGTAGTCCCAAAACTTGCTGAAAATATCAGTGAAATAAAGAAGAGAAAGTCTCAAAGAAATATAATGGATACAATAGAAATTCTGAAGGTAGCCCTTTCTAGAACTATTAAAAATTTAGACATTCGGATAGAAGGTACGGTCGAGAGAACAAAAACATGTCCTCAATGTGGGAAAAAATTATCTTATAATCATAAGTTTTGTCCTGATTGCGGTTATGAATTCCCTCGAGCGACTAAACATTGTAGATTTTGTGACGAAGAAATACCTTCCAATGCTAAAACTTGCCCTAAGTGTGGTAAAAATCTGATAGAAAAAATAAAATGTAAATATTGTGGTGAATTAATACCAGAATTAAGTAGAGTCTGTCCAGAATGTGGAGAAAGGTTAAGATCTAAAAGAAAGGAACCGAAGGGCAAGACACCAGATATATTTCCTCAACCTTTAGGTCCAGAAGGTCCCCGAAGTGCTATTGATAAAGAAAATGGGCATCTAAGGGTTATTCAGATAAACCAGGATCACAGTGATTATCAAAGGGCTCTAGAAGAGGGTTATGATAAGCTTTATATGTCCATTCTGACCTCCAAAGAAATTGCAAAATTTATGTATGGAGAGGAGAAATCTGATTATACGGAGGATCTTTTGGAAATATTTTTAGAGATATTTAATGAGTTAATAACTATAAAATCAATAGACTATAGAGAGTGATGCTGTATATCTTCATTAATACTATTAATTATTTTGATAGAGTAATTTATTTCCCCTCCCCTCTAATCCCTTTTAATAACTTTCTGTAATATCAACCCGAATTAAATTACCGATCTTTTTATCTCCACACCCGAATTAATTAACTAATGAAAGATGTTAATCCGTTTAAAATTGAAGAAAAAATGGTATTAGAAATTATTCGTGATTCTTCTAAACATATGAAGGGACTGATGAAATACCTTCAAGAGATAGATGTGGATTTGAAAAGTAAGTTGAAATCAGAGATATTTAGTAAGCTCGTGGAAATAAACAGTGCAAAAATATTTTCTAAATATCTAGGATATGAAGTCATAGCTGCAAAATCTGACAGGGACCCAGACCTATACTTTACCAAATTAGAAAAGCCTCTGGAGGTGAAAATTACAGTCACGAAAGGTACTTGGACGGGGGGCGAATTCAGTAAAAGAACTTCTCATTATTTACTTATTTCCCGTAGTCGTAATTTTGATAAATTTTTTGTAACTTTAGTTTTTTTGAAAGAGGATGAATGGGAATCCAGTATGGAAAAAGGATATAATTTCTATGGGCCACGTCTCTCTAAAAAATATCTATATGGTAAAGATGAAAAAATTATCTTCCTGGGGGGTTTAGTAAAAGAGGAAAATAGGAAAACTCCTACATTGATTAGGGAGAGTATAAATTCTAAAAACCTATCCGAATTTTAGACACCTATTTCTCAAAAATTAGTACACTCTCCTTTTTAATATTCCCATAACTCGTCTTTTGCAACTCTCTTCTTATCAACTTATCTTGCTTGAATCCCAAGTTCTTCCCAATATCAGCCAACACCTTACTATTTGGTATTTCCACAAAGTCTCCATTTACTTTGAAATGATTATTTCCTATAATAACCGCAGCTTTACTACCTTTTTTCATAACCCTTTTCATCTCCTTAAACGAATAGAACATATCTATGAAGAATTTGTAAACCCTCAAAGCCGCATTTTTCCTTCCATTGTTAAGAAGTAATTCAACGTATTTATGAGCTAATTTTGATATTTTGAGTGGATCTTTTTCTTCATCCTCAATCATTTCCAGTAATTCTTCCTTGTCATAATTTATCCTAGGATTACCCATCATATTCTGTTCCAGATCCTCCTTGGAATCTACGAGTTTTAACATTCTCAATTGAGGATAGTCATTTTTAATATAATCCAAAGCCGTTGAATAAGGTGGAGAATTTACAATGCCATTAATTTGTCCAGGATTAATCACATCCATAGCTCTGGTGTCAGTACAGTGAGTTTCTGAAGCACCGGGTTTTATTTTCAGTAAATCATTTAATTCATGGAAAAGGAATAATCTCAAATAGATATCATTTAAACGATCTTCAAAAACACTATAAAACTCATTCTTAGTTCTTCTAGCCACATCGCTTATTGAACCAGATAAAGCTAATAAAAAGAACTCCTTAATTGGACCTTCTTTCATTTTTTTAATCAATTCTCTTGCTATTATAATCTTTTTTACAACATCTACACTATTCCTAAACTTTGCAAAGTCCGTAACATCCTTATATAATTCTTCAGCCTCTTTTTCGACTTCCTCAAACTCAATTCCATTGTTCCCTAGAGTTTCTTGTCCCCTTACGTTGGTCTCAAATATTTTTATCTTCCTTTTCAATTCAACTAAATACTCATCAATATTTTTTTTCAATTCTTTTGGTTCAATTTTTAGAGAATTACATTTCACATTAGACATCAAAACCGATAAAGGGTTTATTTCGACTCCTCTACTATCCAATTCAATATGTGATGCTTCTAGAAGTAAAGTACCACTACCTGCGAAATTATCTAATACTACACCTTCACTCTTAGGATAAACATAATTCAATAACGCACGTACCATTTTTGGATGGAACTTTCCCTTGTAAGGATGAATGTAGTGATTAAGATATAATGAAGGCTCTTCGCGAATAGCAAAATAGTCTTCTAGTCTTTTCCCTATTGATAATGTGGAAGATGCAGGTATCCAATTAACCTTTTTTATCAGGTGTGAAGTTAGAGTTTGAACATTTCTTTTTACTTCTTCTTCATTCCGACTTAATTTGGATATGTATTGAGATTTTTCTAAAAAATATTGATTCGTAATAAACCTAAAAAGAATGTGATCCTTTTCTTCAAAGTATTGTACATTTCTACCAAGAACTCCATCTGCAAAAAGCTTTTTGAGTGTTTTATTGATACTATCTTTTTTTTCCACAACTACGAATATCTCTCGAGTATAACCAAGTCTTTTTATGAGTTTTGTTATATTTTCTATATCCGATTTTTTAATATAATAACCTTGAATTTTTCCGTAGGGTAATTCATGGGTGATTATGTCTTGGATCCTCGTTGGTTTTTTTGTGAACATCTTCAAGGGATTTTTAACGAGTACATCGTGGAAATTCTTTATTGGCTTTACATCTCCGAAGAGCCCATTCAACTCTAACTTAGCGAATTCTTCAGCTTCATGATCACTTTTAATGTTGTTAAAAAGTTTGAAGTAATAGTATGTGCTCATGATCCTTACCTACACTTAATTTTACTTCTATAAATTTATTCTTCATGTCATTTTTCTGAAAGTTTCATTATTTCTCGTGCTTGTCTAAATATCGTAGGTTCTGGCTCATCCCCATCCAACAAACCATCTATTTCATGCATTATTTCCATAGCTAATTCATTTATTTTTTCCAATCTTTTATCCATTTCATCACCTTATTTACGTAGTTTTTTACGTATAGTAGATATATATTTTTCGATATTTAAATGTTACGTAGGTGTTGACGTAGTGTTAAAAAAGAAACTTGTAAAGCAAGGATCAGGTGTATATACAATAACAATACCAAAACATATAGTGAAAGCTAAAGGATGGGAAAATACCGAATTTACATTGGAACTAAAAGAAGATAAAATAATACTAACAGAATCCAATGGCGATTAAATTTTTTAACACTCAAAATTAACTCTATTATTTTTTATATTTTAATAAAATTATTGAGTAAGTCCTTAAGTCCCCGTTTTTATTGTAATAATATCTATTTTATCTCTATCGTATAAAAAAATTAAACAAGTGTATACAAAATTTAATCAATATCGAATATCAAGAAAGTAATTTCCTAACCATTTCTGGATGCTCAGTATGAACAGGAACAATCTCGCGAGGATCAACCTTCTCCACGAAATTTTTCAACTGAGGACCAGAGGCATGACCAGAAACATGTGTCCTATGAATATCCAAACCGAAATGGTCGAGCCAGTGCTTAATCCTTTCCCAATTAAGTTCCATCTCCGCATCAAAAGGCTCACAAACTGATTTCAAATAAACAGATCCTTTAACTGGTTTAATATCAATCAATTCCTGAAGATCATAATTAGTGCAAAAAAACATATACTCCTCCTGATTACCACTAACATCCTTGTAACAGATAGCTTGGTCCAGGTAGGGTTTCTCCCATTTATCGTAATCTTGCATGAGGATCCTATAGTCGCATTTACTCCCGATTAAACCCCATGATTTCCGCGAAGCATAAAGCTGGACAGTATCATCATCCAGACTAGGAACATCAGCATCCTTGCAATCCTTCAGAAGTTCAATCAAATAAGCCTGTTTAAGACTTATCGCTAGTTTTTTACCAATATCTTTAGTAGCATTAACAAACGACATCATCCTGTCAGTGTCTCTTACCGGCCAGTTACAGACCGTCAGGCCCTTTTTGGAGCAATAATTACCCACTTCCTTTTCAACATCCTTTTCCGTCCTGAATCTTTTCTCATCAATCCTTGTTCCCTCGATTATGAGCTTATCCACATCCTCGTTTGCACATACTTGCATAAATTCTTTTGTTTTTTCTCCTCTGCGGCCGTGAAATCGGAAGTCTCCAGTGTAAACAATAGTCCCAGAAGAGGTACGAATGATAAATCCTGTAGCTCCGGGAAGACTGTGATCAACGTTAAACGGAACAATCTCAAGTGAATCTATCTTGAACTTTTTACCAAAGTCGAATATCTCGAATTCTCTTGGTTTAAGAATTTCCGGATGAGTTCTTGTTGTTTTTCTACTTTTTGTCCCTTTGGTGTTGGTGTATGTTTCAAAACTCCTCCTTATTTCCGTTAATTCATTAAATCCTGTCCTGGAAGTGTCGTTAAGAGCTTTAAGAATGCAGTAAGTTGGTTTTGAACAGTGAATTGGAATATCCTGGCGAAGGTGATGAATGTATGCAACATGATCAGCATGAGCGTGTGTTAAAAGAACACCCTGGAATTCGGTATCTTCAGGTTTTCTTCCCATATGTTTAAGATAATCCCGCCGGTACAATCCTTTGATATCAGGTAATAACCCCAATTCCAAAAAATCCCCTATACCATTACATTTACGTGGCTGTAAAAATTCCGAGAAGTATTTACCAGTCTGTCCAAAACTCATTCCAAAGTCCAGGAATATCTTTGTTCCCTCATCTTCCAGAAGTATTTTATTCCCACCAATCTCATTCAGTCCGCCAAGGACTTTTATCTGGACCATATGTTATTATTCGAGAATTAGAGTTAATAATGTAATTCTGATGAGATGGACTATTTTTAATGGAGTCTGTAGTTCATCGTTCTTCTTAATTTCGAAATTGAGTCCCTTGGTATCTCTAAATGGTCTTCCATATAATCATCTGCTCCTTGTTCTGATTGTTTTACTTTCCAAAAACCCAACTCTTCAATTTCCCTTTTGAGTCTTGTTGGTATCCAAACTCCTCCAGAAAACATATAAGCGCTATGATATTCAACCAAAGATGTCGCCGCTATTCTATTTTTTCGAGGATTATAACCGAGAACAACTAACTCCGACGAGCCAAAAATAGGATCATAAATTAATTTAGTCGTTGCTATCAATAAATCTCCCTTCCTAGCCGGGATCCATTCTGGTAGTTCACTTAGTCCTAGATAAGCATTCAGTACTTGTCGTTTATTTAATCTGGATGCACTCATACAAATCTTACAACTAAAAAAGAATGCAACATATTTAAACCCTAATGTACCATATTCTTGGGACGATTATTATGAACAAATCAAAACTCAATTACTTCGTCGACCTACTCATGGCTATAGCATTCATAATCACATCCATATCAGGATTAGTTCTATTTTTCTTTCTACCGGAAGGACGTGGAAGAGCTGGAGACACATATTTTTTAGGATTAGTAAGACATGATTGGCGATTAATTCACGACTGGTCTGGTATAGCTATGGTAGTCCTGGTTTTGCTTCATTTGGTTTTACACTGGCAATGGATAGTTTGTATGACAAAAAACTTCCTTGGTAGGGAGATTAAGAATATCAAAAGAGAAAAATAATCTCTCATAAAGTATTAATTCAATCGAAAATCCAAATAAAATTATAAAATTTCCCCTTGTAATACCCTTTCGGTGTCTTCTCTCCACTCAACTTCATGTAATGTCTCTCTCTCTGGATACCTGATATCTCTAACTACTTCTTCAAATTTTTCTTTTTCTACAATTGGGAGTCCATATCTAATTATACTCTCACTTACTGTATCCCCTTTTTCTAAGCCATCTAAAAATTGATCTACTGAGCGGTAGGCTATGTGAAGAGGGATACCATCACGCATTACACTAACTCCAGTTGGGCCGTATGTTGTCCTCTCTGTTTTTACTGCAGCAAAAACCACTTTGCTACCATAACCCCAAGGAACTCTTTCTGGAAATATCCTCTTATCTTCACTAGGGCCCTCTTCTGTAATTACCATAAGATCGAAATCTTCAGGTATATCTCTAGTTTCTATTGTTTCCCCTTCAACTTCTGGCCCAAATAAATACCATTTCTTCCTTGTTCTTGTTATTTCCTTTGGAGGAAAATGTCTGTATAAAACACTTCCATAAACAACCATCGTGTCAATATCTTCTGGTCTCACTTGGTATTCGAAGAATTCTAAACCAGTTGCACTTCTATAGAGTTGAACCAAATCTACTGAAACTGTACCACAATGAGGAATTTCTATCGATAAATTTCCAAGCCTACCCGATTGAAAATATTTTTCCATTAATTCAGGAGTTATACTTTTTCTCATAGTATTTGTATAAAAAGCGTACATTTTTATATCTATCTTTTGTTAGTACTTTTCAATTGTTAATATTAAATATGGGATAGATTCATCCATTTTAATTTAATCCCCAAGTATAGCTCTTCTCACAAAATGTTCCGCCCTCATATATTCATCAGTTTTCCAAAGATCTGCGGGCCAATCATACCCAGGATCCCTATAATAGTCCGCTATCAATCCTATAACTTCAGGATAGCTAAATCCCTTATCCATCAATTCATGTGTCAAATGTCTTATCTGATGAGGCCTCAATAAATTATCCATTGGATATCTCAGAATTTCTTGGGATCTATCTGTTAATTGCTGAGAATCCAATTTGCGTTTCAATTCTTCCTGATCGGGTAGTCCCCAGGAAATATCATCTTCATTTATACCGCAACTAGATCTCCTTACTCTATCTACATCTGCTTGAAAATCAGGTTCATCTCTATATCTTTGACCTTCCAACTGATTTCTTAATTCCCGATGTTTTGCATACATATCAGATTCTTTATAGGAATCAATTAAAGATAATAGATTGCCCCTCGGAGGTACGGCGGAAGTTGTCCTTGCAATTTCTGCGGCTGCACTATAACCATGTCGTTCATCCTGACGCATTCCTACAAGATCAAAAAGAGAAATACCTGAAACTAAAGGTAAAGTTATTATTGGAGGACCCCCATGTTGATATTTTGGATACATAAAATGCTTTTGGTGTGTAGAGTACATTGATCTAGTAGCTCTTCTGTGTATAAGATAAGCATGTTGAGTGATATCAACAATTGCTATTTCTTCATCTTCTCCAAATACATCCGATGTTCTTAAAGGTAATTCACCTTCTCCTTTAAGTTCTTCAAAAATAAAATCAGATATCCTACCAAGGGCAGCAAAGATTATATTATCTTGTAACATCTGTGTACCACGATATCTTTCTTTTCCTTCAATTTGATCTATTCTAGAAATCGCGGTCCAAGGTAAAACTTTTAATTCAACCCCTAAATCTAATAATCTATCATAACTCTCAGTTTGCCGACCTATATGTGTCATAAGATGAGCACCCTGACCAGTAATTTGTCTTTTGTGATAAACATGCTCGTCTCTTAAAAATCTCTCCAAAACTCTTATCGTAGGCATTAATCTCCTAAATGTAGAAAGGGGATCTTCAAATATTCTTGAAGGGTCTCTTAAGTTTCCATATTCTAAGTCAAAAATCCACAGTAAACCTTTCTCATCTTGCACAGCTCTATGAATATCCCAACCCTCCCGCAAGAGATCTCCCAAATGCACTTTCCAATACCTTTTTTCCACATAATTGGGGTCTGGGTTACCACCTCTAATATAAGCGGCATTTCCCACATATTCCCAGATTCTATCCCTTACTTCAGGCTTCTGGTACCATTGCAATACCATTTCATGATAATTATCCATAGCCTCCCCTTTTTAGAACGTCAATGAATCTTTCTCTAGACCTCTTTAAAGCTTCTAAATCTTCATTTTGAATTTCCAATATAACCGGCTTATCCCCGAGATAAGGTATAATCCTCCTTAAATCCTGATTGATGTAAACCCCCAAAGGACCATCGGTTCTAGCATTAGTTGAGCGGTAATTGGCAACATGATAATGTGTGATATTTTCCCCAAAATCGTCTATGAAACTAGCCACATCTCCTACAACACTCCTTTCCTTTCTCGGGTATCCTAATATATCGTCTCTTAGATGGGAATTCCTTTTTTCCCTCAAAATACTGTAACTGTGGAGGATATGTGGGATATCTAGAACCATATAAGTGTATTCTGGATAATAATCAGTACATTCTCTGGTAAGTCTAGCTGTCTCTTCTAGTGTAGAGGGACCACCACTGTACTCCAGATTCTCAATTCCCAATCCATAAGAATGTTCATTTTCTCTATGATAAGGAACTAAATGTTCCCTAAAAACATCACCAAAAATACCAAACCTCTCTATTCTTTGTCCTGGTGTCAGAAATTCTTCTAGTGGTTGTTGTATCGGGTGTAAAACTAATACTTTTGCACCTACATCATCGGTTAAATCCATCCTTTTCTGGTACATTTCTATACTTTTTCTTCTAACCTCCTCATCTGGTGAAGATATATCAACTCCGTTTTGTGTAGGTGTGTGAACAGAAAGAAAATCAACTCTATTTAATATATTACGTTCCAATTTACCATATTTCCATATTCCTTTTTCAGGTTGTAGTTCTATCGCTATGTCTGAAAAGTGGGGGAAACCTAATCTAAATAAGGTTGTGGATAATCTTCTTTGTCCCTTCGCACAATCGGATATAGCATAACCTACTGGTGAACTCATTTTTAACTCTCCTCGTGAAACCGATCTCTGAAATTTATCTTATTTAACGTTTAAAAGGGAAAATTAGTCTTCTTTAAAAGCTTTTATAAATTTTAATCAGAATTTTCATATATCCATCCAGTTTTCAATCTCTTCCTTAGTTTCTTTCACCGGTTTCATTTCTTGTTTCACTTCCACTTCAGTCGATGTTCTCTTATACAATTCTTTTCTTATTTTTTCCAGATTATCCTTAATAAACCGTCTATACTCATCAAATCTGTCTTTTGGATATTCGTGCTTATTAAACATCATCTCTTTTACCATTTTGAAGGTCATGTCAACTTCTTTTTCTTTCATTAATTTTCCACCAAAAATTTCAATTAAATTATTCTCTTTAACAGTTATAAATTTCTTTGGATTTTTAACCTAACCATCGATTTTAAAAGTTTTACTACCAATTTACATGCATGTCTCAGGACAAAGAACCTTATGGTTTTTGGCACGGGCCCGTAATTCTACCCACTGATTTCCCGGAAGGCTACAGTAGAATAACCAGAAGTGAAGTTCCAAAGGCAGATAATATTTATGGCGATTTTACTTTTTACACAGACGGTAGACGCTTCTTCGGGCGTTCAGAAGATGTATCAATCACATGGCAGCCAACACAAAGAGAACTTACAATCGAAGAAAGTGCGGGAAGAGTAAGAACCCATACTAAATTGCAAGCAAGAAGAAATTAATTACCACGTTCTTATATTTTAGTCCAAAAAACTAGTTATATACTAACGGTGAAGAACATGCAAACAATCGAGGAATACGAAAAATCCCAGGATTCATGGGAAAAATTACTTAAACCAAAGAGAAGAGTAATGGGAATTCTACCGAAACAAGGATTACCAACACAATTGATGAGAAAAATAAATCAAGAGCCCTATTTACTCGCCGAGAGAGAGGTCTCTCAACTCTTTGAGCTTAGTGATATGATTAACCCCGATAACGAAGACCTGATGAAAGTACAGAGTGCTAGAGAAAGATTTGAATCAGAATTAAAAGAAATCTATCCTTCATTAGATTGGGATCAGGGCAGAAATGAAAAAGGACTAAAGTTAAAATCAGAAAGATTAGGAAACCTTAAAGGTATGAGTAGAGTCTTCCCAAAAATCGGTAAAGAAAGAAAAGAAAAATCTAAACTGGAAAGAGACCAAAATAAATCCTAAAATTCCACAACTCCTGGGTATAATTGACCATTTTCTTGAAGTATAGTGCCCATCATATAGTCCTGGACTTTTTCATATGGTAAACCGGTTCTCCTAGCCACTTCGTCAGATTCCATTACCTTCACATAATTTTGAGGATCTTGAGAAAATATTTCAAAATTTGCTTGACTTGCATTTGGACCAACTAGAAATTCTTCATTTTCCTGAACTAAATGTTTAGAGACCAATAGCCATCTACAGCATCTCACATAAAGCATTCTTATTCACCATTGATTTTTTCTAACATTTAATCTTAAATTTCTATCCTTCCGAATAACTCCCCAATTCTATTTATTTTTCAATTAACAACTACTCCTATGGATTACTGGTTTCCTTACAAAGAACAAAGAAAGTACCAAAAAAGAATGATGGACTTAGTTTATGATTCACTTCTACAGAAAAAACACTGCGTGATAAGAGCACCAACAGGTATAGGTAAAACCGTTTCAGTCTTAGCATCAACCTTAAAATTCGCCAAGGAAAGGGGACTAAAAGTCTTATACCTCACCAACAAATTAAGTGCCCAGATCCAACCCCTCAAAGAGTTCAAGGAAATCCAGCAGAAAGTTGACGATTACCAATTGTACGGCGGCAGAATCATCTCAAAGAGAGACTTATGCATATTCAAGGCAATCAAAGACCTAGACACAGAATCCTTTTACAATGTCTGCAAGAGAACCAGGGATGAGGAATGCAAATACTACAAATCTTACAGGAAAAAAATACTGAAAAAACCAAGTAAACTCAAAGAAATCTTTGGTGAGGACGTTTCAAGTTTCATGAACATCTTCGCGCTCAGGGATAGCATTGAAGACTTTTGTCCCTATTATTCCATTAAGGCCTACCTCAAGGATTACGCTGACTTAATAATTCTCGATTACAATTATGTTCTTAGTCCTCACATTCGGAAAGGGTTTTTCGAAGCATTCGACCCAGGTAAATGCATAGTGATTTTTGATGAGTGTCATTCTCTTCCAGACAAGTGCCAACAGTTGAGTTCTTTCAACGTCTCAACCAGCATTTTTGTTGCGTGCATAGACGAAATAAATGATTATCGGGAAAAGTATGTGGAGGAGAAAGTAAGTGAGAAAGATGAAGAACAAATAAACAAGGAAATAGATGAAACCATCCAGTTATTGACAAGTTTTACCAAAGTAACTCAAAATCTGGTAAGAACAAGAAGACAAAATGAAGTTCCGTTCAACTTAGACAGAATCAAAGAATTGTCCAGAAACACAGAATTAGAAATTAATAAGAGAGAAATCAAGTACGCAATTGATGTCTTATCCTACTTTGCTGAAATAATTTTGGAAGATAAGCAGAGAACAAGATGTTTAACCCTGACAAACTTTTTGAAATTACTTTTGGAGATACAAAAAGACGAGAGATTCATTCAATTTTTGGAGGTCAAGAAATACAACGACAAACTATTTTCCTATCTCAACATCCATTGCTTAGATCCATCTTACCTTTTCAAGGACATACTCGAATCCTCTTACAATGTTATAGCTTTTAGTGGGACACTATTCCTGGAAGAATTCAAAAAATTAATGGGATTTCCTGAAGATACACTTTCTGAAGATATACCTTCTCCATTTTCAAGCGACCAGAGAAAAGTTTTGGTTTATCCCAAACAGTATGCTAACTTCACACTTAAAACTCGGAACAAGAATGTCGAATTCAAAGCAAACCAGATTACCAAAATTATCAATTCCATGAAAGGCAATGTGTTAGTGGTTTTTCCTTCAACTGACGTCTTCAATATTTATGTCCCCAGGATCAAAGACCAGCTCAAGAAAACCATTTACTTAAGACCATTTCCTGAGGACTATTTCGACAGTGATGATTACAGGATTATGAGGGAAGATGTTTTGAAGAGTTTTAAGGACGAGAATAATGCAGTTCTATTTTCAATCGCTTTTGGTTCTTATAATGAGGGTGTTGATTTTATCGGTTGTTTGCAGAATGTCCTAGTGGTAGGATTTCCTTACCCAGGCATCAATTACCAGAGAAGAAAACTTGAAGATTACTTCACAAAAAAATTCGAGAACAAGGATTATGCTCGATTTCTGACATCCATGCTACCTGGTTTGGAGAAAAGCATTCAGTCCGCTGGTAGACCGATTAGGAGTTTTGATGATAAGGCTGTGGTTGTTTTTTATGGTAAACAATTTGGCCCTGGTGCATGGAGGTATCATAAATTCCTTGATCTATTCCCAGATGATTTGAAACGGGACTGTGTAATTCCAACTGACTTCGATGAGGTTTTGGAGGAAATCAAAAGTTTCAGTTATTGAAACCCTTCTAATTATGACGATTTTATAAGTTTAACATGTTTTAAATAGAGGTATGAATAAGGGCAAATTGGATCCAAGAGTGCTGATAGAAGCAATTAAAATATATTACGAAATAGCATGGGGAGAATTACCTGATGACGATCTTATACTCCGTAGAAATGCTAATTATTTGTCATCTCGAAGAGGTTTTAGTAATAGTTCTTCTTCTAGATTGGGGCGATCTGGTTATATAGATATGAAACTTGTAGTTCATTATATTCAAGATATGAGGGCGATTTGGGCCCCAGACCAGGAATATTCACTTTCTGTTTTTACAAACGACAGAGGTATTCGACAAGATGTCAAAGACGAAAACCAAAGACTAAAAGAACAAATAGAATCTGCTTGGAGAGAAGCAGGTTATCCAGTAAGACCCCAATGAAGAAACTTTAATTTACTGAAAACAATTAATGAGTATGACCAACTTGAGAAAACTTTACATCTACACTGACGGTGGTGCAAGAGGCAATCCTGGTCCTGGTGCAATCGGTATTCTAATTTGTGACAGTAAAAAAAGATATCTTTACAAAGGAGGAGACTATATCGGTGAAACAACTAACAACCGAGCCGAGTATACTGCACTAATAGAAGCATTGAAGAAGGCAAGGAAATATTCCAAAGGCGAAGTTGAATGTTTTTCTGACAGTAAATTAATGGTCAAGCAACTCCAAGGCGAATACAAGGTCAAGAATTACTTCCTGAAGGAATTATATCAAAAAATCAAAGAATTAGAAAAGAATTTCAAAAGGGTTAATTATCACCATGTCAGACGAGAAGATACAGGAATACAGATTGTTGATGAGTTGTTGAATAAAGTTCTGGATGACAATGGGAAATGAATTTTTACTAACCCTTTCTATGCAAGACAACCATGAATAAAACGAAAATTAGGAATACCAGAATGATAGATATTAATGAGAATTTAATAGCACTAGTTTCCCAAGTCAGTCCTTTTGTGGCGTTAAGTAAATCATTCATAGTAAATCCACTCCTCCTCACAATTGATCCTATCATAACTCTTCCTAGAAATAGTCTCACCAGTACTAACTTCCAACCCCCATTCATCTTCCCAGTTGACATAATCAACCCAATAACCAGCTTTACTAAGAATAACATAACCCCCAGTATTAGGGAGAGAAAATTTAGAATAAAATTTCTTTTTCTCACCGCTAGGAATCACACCATTCAATCTTTGATTGTATTTTTCACGAGAAATAAAATAATACCCCAGATCAACATCACTACTAGTAGGATTGTAAACTTCAACATACTCTTCTTCACTATCTTTACCAGCACAATCATAATAAACTTCTGAAATCACAACATCGTCAGCAGGTAAACATTCACCAATCTCTCCACCATCATAATTCCATACTCGTTCGAATTCCTCCAAAAACTTGTCAGCAACATCTTTGTCATGGATTATTAATACATTCTCGTCATTCCTCTTATTCCCAGACACAGTCGGATTATATGACCCAGTAATAACTGTTTCATTATCTACAATAAAAACCTTGTGATGTAAATTATACTTATTTTTATCTAATTTAACCTCAATACCAGCATCTTTCAACCTATGGTATTCTGAATATTCACTCATACCAGCGCTCTCAAAAATACCTTTAACCTCAATCTCATCATCCCAATTCCTTATCAACATATTCCCGACATCATTATCCGTGAAACTAAATGTCATAAAATATATTTCGGTTTTTGTATTTGCTAAAATATCTATTACATGACCAGAACAATCGTCCTCAGGACAAAAATAATTCTCGACTTTACTGTCTTCCAAGTAAACTATTGGATATTCAACTTCATTCCCACTAGAAAATGTTTCTTCGTATAACTCTTTGAATTCCTCTTCATAGTTTCTAGCAAGATATTCCGATTCGATTATCAACATATTATTATTATTGTAAAAATTCCCCCTTTCAGTAGGGTTAAATGACCCAGTAAAGAATTTCTTTCCATCCATCACACAGAATTTATTATGCATTAACTGGTTCCCGGGATTTGTGATAGGGTTTAATTCTTTACACGCATCCTCGTTTTTAATATCTGTAACCAACTTGACCTCAATTTCATCTCTTTTCAATTCATCTTTAATATCATCTAAATCCAGATCAAATAATGCACAGTGAATCGATTTCTCAGCTTCAGAAAGAAGTTCAACTAACTTCTCTTGGCATCCATCTTGAGGACAAAAATAAATTTCCAGATTTTTTTCATCTTCCCTAACAATTTTCGGAGCTTTTGTGACCTGACCGCTTGGACTAAGTGTCGTACAGCCGCTGAGTAGAAGAATTAGTAAAACAAGAACAATTATCTTTTTCATAGGTAATTTATTCGAGATGGTTTCATATATCTCTTACGGCTTGCCTAGCACCACATGCCTCACAAACCATAATCATAATCCTACCTTCTTTCACAAGTTTAGTATCTGGTCTATCACATTCTTTACAGTAAATAAATTCTCTGATGTAGGATTTCAATTTCTTTTCAATCAATCTTCTAGAAACCTTACCTTGAAGAACTAAACTCTTACCTTTCATATGCCCAGGCTTTGCTAACTCATGAAACAGAAATTTAGCAAGATGTTTTGGATCCCTTCTCATAGTGTCAGTCATATCCTGAAAATTGGTGATAAAGGTCTGATTTCCTTGAATCATTAGCTTAGGTCTAGGTATTTTCAGCCTCTTTTTCTTAGTTGTATTATCCGGTAACTTTTCTTTCGCTTCTTTGAGCATATCTTCATAATTCTTCACGCAAACACCCTAAACTTTCTTTATAACACCTGGTTTTGGCTCATAACATATTCCTTCTGTCAACAATTCATTTGCTGTTTCTTGGAAAAGACTGTCTTCCATACCAGATTCTTTTAGTAATTCTTTGAACGTAACTCCTTCTCCCTTATCCATATCTTTGATTAGTTCTAGCAACAAAGGTTTATAATCCTTTTCCTTTTCCTTTACTTTATCCCCTAAATTCTCAAGAACGGATTCAATATCCTCCTCATTAAATCCATGCTTCTTTACCATGTACTTTTTCAATTCTTGTAAATCCGAGAACTTATCTTGACTTTTCTTAACCATTTCATTAATCTTTTTCTTTTCTGTAATCCTTTTTAGAACTTTTAATTTATGATAACTCTCATAATCATTGCCTGCCCTTTTCAGAACTTCAGGAATAATATAATTCTCGTCATTATATTCCCTTACCTTACCAATCAGCATCACATGATCTCCAATATTAAAATCGTCAAAAAAATCAGAATCCTCTTGAAAGGCCTTAGTCCTTATAGCATCAGTATCATCATCAATTGTAACAGAAGAATAATTCCCATCATCACTCATGAATTTATCAACAATCGTACCAACAATCTTTGTCCGAGCTATTCTCTCGCCAAGACTTGTCAGAACATAACTAGGTTCCATTCCTTCCTTTTTTACAAATGTTCCATTAACTATGTCAGAAATTCTTGCTACTTTTGTTGTTTGTCTTAGTGTTTCCATGTCTTTTATTATATGAGATTAAACTTTTATGGTTTGGTTAGACCTTCTGAATTACTCTTGGTTTAGGTTCAAACACCAAACCTTCCTCTTTCATCTTCTTGATTATATCACTAGGCCTCTCAACACCCTCTTCCTTGGCTCTTCTTGTTATTTCCTCAACAGGAATATTCTTTCCTATAGTATTATGTAACTCGTCAATCACATCAAGCATAATTCTTATCTTACTTCTCTGTGAACTAGTCGCCATCGCACCCTCAGCACGATCAATATCAATCAAACCAGTTTCAGGGTCAAAACCGAATTGTCGCAAAGAATATTTCAACACTTCAATAGCTCTTTCTGCATCTTCTTCCTCAACTTTTTCACTTAATCTTACCTTTGCACTAGCTTCAGATAGCCTTATCAATCCCTCATATTGTCTTAATGTTATTGGAACAGGGGATTCTTCGCTTGTGGATTTACTTCTGAGATTAATGTAGAAATCTTTGAGTTTTTTCCCTGCCGGTTCGGTTAATTTTGGTTGACAATTTAGTTTTGTGTAAGCTATGTATTTTTTCAGGAAGGGAGTAGCAATCTTTGGAGCTATCTCGTCGGTCTTAAAATGTCTGGAATCGAGGATATGATCAACTATCTTCTCATCTTTTTGAACATCTGGAACATCTCTTAAAGCAAACTTAAGATCAAACCTTGACAGTAAAGTTTCTGGGATATTAATTTGTTCTCTAATTGGAATGTACGGATCGAATCTACTTAATTTAGGATTAGCACCTGCAAGAATAGAAGTTTTGGACGGTAATGTTGCTACAATTGAAGCCTTTGCTATTGATACCGTCTGAAGACTTAATGCCTCGTGCATTGCTACTTGGTCTTCTTTGTTCACTTTTTCGAATTCGTCTATAGATACGAGTGACTTGTTGGCTAGTACTAAAGCACCCGCTTCTAAAACCCATCCTCCCATGAATTGTTCATCCTTCACTACTGAGGCGGTATTATGGACTATCACCCCATTAACCATGAAACTATGGGTACCTTCTATTGTTAGATCATAAACAAAATCTTCTGAATCATTTTCAACAATCTCAACCTTTTCAATTTCATCCCAAAATATATCAGAATTAGCTAGTTTTTCAGATATTTTTCTTACTGTAGCCACACTATCTTTTTCACTCAGACTATCAGCCGTCTTCCAAAAAATACCCCCATCCTCAATGGTAGGTATAGGATTATCAAGTGTACATTCAACAGTTTTACCAGATCTTGTTGTTATCTTCACCATTTTCTTCGGTGCGGGTATTTTCCAATATTGTGATATTTCCAGAGGCTTTATTTTCATGTCTTCTTCATCAAGAGAGATTATTTTTTGTTTTTTAGGATTTTTAGCAACGATTATACCATTTTCTTTTTCTAATTCCCCTTTCTTTAATTCTCTTTCAACCAAATCTCTTATTTCTAAAATCTTTCCATCCCCAAGAAACACTTTAGAATCCCCTTTAACACATAAACCAGCTCCCGTCACTCCCTTTCCACTCACATACTTTCCACGTGGCATCATATCCGAAGCTAATTTCAACAACCTCGATTTACCTGTAGAAGGGTCACCTATCAATAAAATATGAATATCACCCCTAATCCTAGTCCCATCTTTAAGTTCATGTGGAGTTCCACCAAACAACTGAAGTACAATAGAAAGTTTAATCGGCTCTAGACCATACATTGTTGGGGCCAAAGAAGCAGTGAGTTTTTCATATATTTTAGGATCTTTTGCAAATTCCTTGATCTTCTTTTCTTCCTCAGGATCAATCTCAATTTCTTCCCACTCTTCTTCCGATACCTCAAAATTGTTAGCATGAATCAATATATCCATCTGTCTGGTTCTTTTACCGCGTGAAGTCGTCCTAGGAATTTCTTCTAAAACACCAAAAACTTTTATCCTGTTCCCAGGTTCAGACCTATTTCTCATTTTTGGTGATACCAAATCTTCTTTCAAATAAACCATTATTTCAGACGGTCTTTCCCCAGTAGTTATCTCAAAAGGCTCTTCGACTGCTATCCATCTTGCATCATACAATTTTTCCTTGATTATCTTGAAATTCCTTCTATTACCACAATCACATTTAACCGGATATTTGACCTTCTTTGATTTTTTGTCTTGTATAATTTTTAATCTCTGTCCACATTCCTGACATTCAAAGACTATCTCTGAAATTTCTGGTCTTACTTCCGAAGCTCGCTTAACAATACCGTCTATTGTGAGAAAATTGCCTATATGTTCTGCTCGAAGATTTCTTATTCGGATAGCCGTACTTTCGGGGAGATTAAAGAATCTTATGTTAACGGGTTGTTTTTTAGGGAAATCAATTTCCTCAACCGACTTATTTATCAGCTCCAAATTCTCAGCTGGGTTTTCAAGTATAGCATCTGCGAGCGCAGGATTGAATTTATCTAGTTCTTGAAAGTCAATCCGAAGACTATTATTCCCTAAACTAACAGCTTGGGCTAAGTCCTTGTAATATTTCTCCCTAAGAAATTCAGTGAATTGATCAGCAATATCATTCTTTTTCATAATTAATATTTCGTGATTGCATTTATACTCTTTAATTTCTTTGATAATTCATTGACGGCATATTCCACGTCTTCGACCTTCCTAGCACCTGTACACACGATTTTACCAGAACTGAAAAGTAAGAATGCAACTTTAGGATCTTTCATCCTGTAAACCAATCCTGGAAATTGTTCAGGCTCATATTCAGATTGTACGAGCTCAAAAGCTATATTATCCAGATTCAATCTACCGTCAAGTTTTGATGAAGCAACAATATTTTGAATTTCAATCTTGTACTTTTTTGGGGGACCTATTTTTTGATTTTTTAAGACCTCTACGACCTTTTTAATCACAGTTTTAACGTCCTCAACACTTCTTGCCCCAGTACAAACAATTTTACCAGACGAAAATATCAGTGTAGCAGCCTTAGGATCTTTCATCCTGTAAACCAACCCGGGAAACTGCTCGGGTTCATATTCTGTTCCCTCAAGATGTCGAACCAAAGACTCAAGAGGTATTCTTACACCTAAAGCAACTGAAGCCACAATATTTTCCACTTTGATATCAAATTTTTTTGCCATAATTATCACTTACATTATTATCTTAATTGACATATTTAAATGGTTTTATTTAACTGTATTTACTGATATTAAGTAAAAACTCGTTTAACTTCCATATCGGAACTACGAGTGTATTACTGTGTTCCACTAGATTTTCCTCATACCATGTTACAACCATAGGTTTAAATACCTGATTTTTGTCCAGTTTTAGCTTGTTTTTAGCGATTGGGTTGGTTTTTATGAATTTTTGGAACTCTTCTAATCTCTCTTCTTGGTCCTCAATAGCGTATTTCAAAGCGGATTTCTTGTATCTACCAGTAGACCACTGTTTACAGTCTATTAGAAGTGTTTTGTTGCCTTTTGTGGCTACTAAATCGATTTCGTACCGTCTTTTTGTCTTGAATCTGAAGTTACTTTGAATTTTGAATTCGTGTTTTTCTAGGATACTCGAGACTAATTCCTCGAAATCTTGCCAGGTGATATCTTCTACTATTTCCTCTATTTGTTTTCCTTCTTGGAGTTTTTGTTTGATTTTGTTAAGTGAGATCATAGTTGTCGTTCCAAATTATTTTAGTTAAGAAATAAAAGTTATTGAAAAATAGTTTTTAACCCCAAATACCAACTAGTTCCTCCCCACATTTAGGGCATTTACCATCTTCAATTTTATTTTCAAGCATAGAACACCCATATCGTGTTATCAACAATTCTCCACAATTAGGACAATAGGTATTATTCATGGGGTTCCCTGGATCACGGCCACTATAAGCATAAACGTATTTCAAGTGTTTCTTACCAATATCCCAACATTTCTTTAAAGTTTTTACACGAGTATAAGGAATATCTTTGCACTGATAGCTAGGAAAGAACCCAATAAACTGAATAGGAATATTTTCACTAAGATTGTTTTTTATCCACTTTACTAATTCTTTGACCTTTTCTAAATCATCTCCGACTTCAGGGACAATCAGATCCGTCACTTCAACATGTACACCATTCTCATGATAAAGCTTCATCGTTTCAAGTATCTTCTCGCCATCAGGAACAGAACAATAGTCCTTAAGAAATTTCTTATCCAATGAACCTTTTACATCAACAACAGCAGCATCAAGGTACTTGGAAATCTTCTTAGCAGGTTTAGTTGAAATATAACCATTGGTTACAAATACATTGTAAAGTCCTTCTTTCTTTGCCAACTTAGCAGTATCATGAGCATATTCAAAAAATATAGTGGGTTCTGTGTAAGTGTAAGCAATCCCATCACATCCCTTTTCAAGGGCAATGTCAATGATTTCATTAGGTGAAACCTTCTTTCCCCTAATCTCTTTTGCCTGAGATATGTGCGGATTGCAACAAAATTTACATCTAAAATTACATCCAACTGTCGCGATCGAGAGTGACCGAGAACCAGGATGAAAATGGAAAAATGGTTTCTTTTCAATTGGATCAACTTGAATACTATTTAATTTCTCATAAACTAGGGAGTGTAGTTTACCATCAATATTCTTCCTAACATTACAAAAACCAGTCTTATCTTCTGATATTTTACATTCCCAAGGACAAAGGTGACACTTTACCTTCTTACCTTCCAATTTCTCATAAAACATAGCTTTTTTCATGCTACCTAAATATATTACTTTAAAACAAATAATTAATAATCCAGTAAGGGGTGAGAATATGGTAAAAAAGAAAATCAACGTGAATATAGATCACAGCGAATCAGGATTTTTAGCAGATTATTTGGTAGTTTCCCATAATCAAAAGAAATTTGTCCTTGATTTCGTTCAGGTAACACCAAGGTTTGATAGAGTTGGTGATGAAATGAAACAGTCTCTATCATACAAACATAAGACATTAATAGTAGACCCTGAAACAGCTAAAGGTATTCTTGAAATCTTGGGAGATAATATCAAAAAGTACGAGAAAAGATTCGATAAAATAAAAACTCAGAAAGGTAAACCTAAAAGTGAACCAGCAGGATATTCAGAAGAGGCGACAAGATATATTGGTTAAATGGGAGGAGATATAATTTGATAATAATGGGTATAGACGAGGCTGGTAGAAAACATCGAGTCCAATGATTCATGTTTACCAAGAGGCCCAGTCTTAGGTCCGATGGTTCTGTGCGGTTTAGCAGTAAGTGAAGAACAAGAGAAGGAATTAAGAAAAATCAAGGTAAAAGATTCCAAGATGCTGACCGCGGAAAAAAGAGAAGAACTTTCTGGAAAAATTGAAAAGATAGCGACACATACCGTAGTGATCAGAGTTCCTGCACATAAAATAGACACGAACAGGAAAAGAGGAGTTAATCTTAATCAGATCGAAGCCCTAAAAATGGCAGAAATTATCAACATGGTTAGACCGGACAAGGTTTACATTGATTCGCCCAGTTACAATAGTCATAAATTTACTGATTACTTGTTCTCAAAATTAGAAAATAAAAACACCGAGATAATTGCCGAGAATTACGCAGACAAAAAATATCCGGTCGTTTCTGCAGCTTCAATTATAGCAAAGGTTGATAGAGATGGGCAGATTAAAAAATTAGAGAAGGAGTTAGGAGAACCCATTGGAATTGGCTATCCACATGACCAAATAACCATTCAACACTTGGAAAAATTAGCAAGAAAGAACAAGGGTAAGATGCCGAGGTATGTAAGATGTAGTTGGGATACTACTAGACAAATAATTAGGAAATATGAACAGAAGGGGTTAGGTGGATTCTTCAAAAAAATTACTAAAAATTAATCAAAAAAAAGGTTATTAACTATGGAAGATGGCGAATTTTTAAAAAACAATATCGCTAATTTCATCACTTCAGTAAGAATATTATTTTCTTTTCTTTTTATTTATCTTGCATCAAAAGATCAAAGAATGGCATTTTTAGTATTGTATCTTATTTTGTATTTGAGTGACATTATTGATGGTAACCTAGCAAGGAAATTAAATATCGTATCAGAAAAAGGAAGAAAACTTGATGCAGTAGCTGATTATATTTTCCACAGTTTAACTGTTCTTTGTTTCGTTTATATTTTTAAGCAAGATATTTTTGACAATCTAATCTTTTTTTTAATTCCAATATTAAACTTCTTTATTCCCAAGATTTTCCACTTATTCGTGTTTAAAAAATATCCAATTGTAAGGATGAAAGGTTGGTTTTATACTTCATATGCGTTGGTTTTATTTCTGGTAATCTCTTTGGGTTTCGGTTTTAATAGATTTTTATTATTTTTCTTAATTTTATTTTCTTTTTTTGGATTAATCGAAGAAACAATCACTTATGTTAAAAAGTATAACTACTTAACTTCAAAAAAAGTCAACTAAAAGATTTTCAAAAATTTTATTATTCATTTTAGAAAGTTGAATTTCTATCAAAATATTTATTTTGTTTCCAGTAAAGTAATTCATGGAATTAAAAATATTGAGTTTAAACTGTTGGCTTCTACCACCACCCTTTTCAGTGAATAATAAAAAAAGACTATCTCAAATAATTAACCTAATTAAAGGAAACAGTCCAAAGATAATAGCTCTTCAGGAAGTATGGTCGAGCAAAAATGTAGAGAAAATTAAATATAGTTTAAAGGAGTATTTTTTTATTAAATCAAGTTCTACTTTATTCAATAAGAGTGGCCTTCTGACGGGCTATTTAAAAAATATTTCTCATTTTGAAATTAATCATTTTCCAATCACAAAAAAATATAATTTATTAGAAAAAGTAGTAGGAAAAGGTTACCATGTTTTGGGATTGAGTGATAATCTATTTTTTGTTAACACCCATCTATACAATCCAATAAATAGTTCTGAGAAATCTATTAATAAGTTACAATTCAAAACACTCCAAAGGTTAAAACCATCTAAAGAATTGATTATCGTGGGCGATTTAAACCTGAATGAGGGTGATTTGATAAAATTAAACAAAAGATTCAACTATGACAACTCACATGGTTTTACTGTTTCTAGTTCAAATAAATTAACTAAAACAGGGTTCAATAAATTTGGTGATTCGGATCTAAAAATAGATTATCATCTTGCTACTAAAAAAATTTCCAATTCAATAGTAACCAAATGCGTTAAAAAACCAATTGTTTCAGACCATTACATGTTGATTTCGAATATCAAGATTGATAAGGAAGGCACCATCAATACAAAGTAAATTTTTATTAATGGGATTCTTTTTTCAATTTAAGGGAATACCAAAAAAGGTTCAATGCCTTTGATAGAGGGATAGAGGAAATTACAATGAAAATTGCTTGAGAAAAAGTGATGTCCAGCATATTAAAGATATAGGCGAGGGTTAAACCAACGATACTAAAAGGAACGGTATCTAGTAATAAATTATGTTCACCGGGTTTAAGGGAACATCTTCTTTTGATGAAACTCCCTAGGAGATCACCAATTAATGAGCCTCCCCCTAAAACAATACCTAACCAAGGACCTTTTCGCTGAATTAAAGAGAGAATAATAGCTGATAAAGTACCTAAAAAGATACCCCGCCAAGTTTTATGATCTCCAAATAGTCTTCTATCTTTAATTTTTTTGTTAAAATCAACTGGATAATCAAGGAAGTTAATTTTGCTAACCAAAATGGGAATAGTATTGGCCACCACTGCCGGTAAAAAGAACCAATAAGCTTCTAGAACGTATCTAACTAATACCATTTATAATATATTAAAAGCTCAATTTATAAGGTATATTTATGAAAGATGATATCCTAATAGGTTACTGTGGTATTTGTTGCTCTATTTGTAATTCTTACAAGACTAAAAGATGTCCTGGTTGCCCTGAATTAGATTGTGAAATATCAGTTTGTGCGAGGTCTAAAGGTACTTACTGCTTTTCATGCGAGGAATTTCCATGTAAAATACATGAAGAAGGATCTGAGGTAGATATGGATGAAATAAAGGAATTTAAGGATTTGAATCTTGGAAAAGTCAAGTGGAAGCCATATAGTAAGATATCGATAAAAGTATCAAAACTTTTGAAAGAAAAACATAACAAAGACTAACTACTTCTTAACCCATTCAGTAAGTGTAAACTGCGTACCTGACTTTTTAGCATCAATTAATCTATCAACTCCCTTTTCTATCCTATCCTCCGAGAAATCGTGCTCATCAACAAGTATCTTCATTATTTTTTCTTTATTCGGCTCTTTCCATTCTATTTCATATTCCTCTTTCACAGGTGGATTCAAAAAGAATTCGTAAATTTTTTCTGGGCCAGTATCAAATTTCCATTCAACTCCTTCCAAAATACCTTTCAAACTAGGCTTCTCTTTAACCAAATCCAATCCGGTCTTAGGACCAATACCTTCTATTCCCCCAGGATTATAATCTGTCCCAACTAAAATCCCAAGTAAAATCAATTGTTCTTTTGTTAATTCTAATTCCGACAAAACCTTATCTAGTTCTATTAACTCAGGTTTAATTTCAACCCATCTTTGCTGGTTAGGAATTTTCCTTTTTCCTGTGATTGAAAGATTTCTCACCATTCTTGGAGATCCGAATAGAATTGAGTCGATATCTTGAGAACCTATTGCATAAGCATCCCCTTTTTGAACTATTAAAGCCGCTTGTGCTTCTCCCTCTGATGGCGCATGTAGAGACGGTATTCCCATTGCATCCAAAACTCTAGCTGCTTCATTTACCATGTCGACGGTAACTTCGAAAGCACTTTGTGCGTAAGTCATTATCTTTTCTTTCTCACCCCTTCTAACAGCTTCTTTCCAGTTTTCTTTAGCTTCTGCTCTGGCATTTTTTCTTTCTTTCAAAGTTTTTCTCTTAAAATCGGGCGGAGGACCATCTATGACAAAAATAGGCTTAATTCCAGTTTCAACTAACCTAATAGTCCTATAAAAAACTCCAGAAAGATGAGATGTTATTCTACCTTTAGAATCCCTTAAAGGGTCTCCAGTGTCTCTATGTCTAATAATACTTAGGAACTGAAAAAGAGTATTGTAAGCATCAATGGCTATTTTTTTCCCTGATAAAGTCTCTAATTCTATTTCAGTTTTTGGGATAATCCCAGATATTTGAACTCCCATAATTAAAATTTACTGTTCTGTATATAAAGCTATTATTTCTTTTTCTTGGATTTCTTTTTAGTTTTCTTCTTTTTCTTTTTAGTTCTCTCTTCCTTCTCTTCTTCTTTTTCCTCTTCCTCTTCTTCCTTCTTTAGTTCTCTCTCTATCCTTAGCTCGTCGAGTTCTAACCAGACAATGAACAATCCTATAAGGAACACAAAACCTGGTACAGAACCTACTAGTAATGTTATCAATGATTCCCACATGTACACTGTTCCAAGCACTGGTAGATAGATTCCTTGCGCAACTCCGTTTATCAATTCATATGCATACATCCCTAGTGGTACTACTAACAACAGAACTCCAATTAGAAGCTTAGTCATCGTATTCATTTCTACACCACCCTCCATTTAATGGAACTAATATTCACTTTTACGTATTTAAATTTTGCAAAAATCATATTTAAAGTATGGTTGATACAACTATGTTTATTGGTAATGTTTCTCTCGGAGAATTCCTACTATTTATTTTTCTTTTCATAGTCACCATATTCGTTTCCAATATTCTATCAGAGTTAATCACGAGGCTTCTAAAAGGTAAGTTAAAGGGTTCAAGTTATAAGATACCGGGTAGAATTTTGCAATACATCCTAATTTTTTCCGTGACTTACTATGGTTTATCTAATATCCTTGGTTTTGATCTTACCGCCTTTTTTGCAGCTTTTGGTATAATGGGTATTGTGGTTGCGTTTTCAGCTCAACAAACTATCCAGAACGTTCTCGGAGGAGTTTTTATACTTCTCGGCGGTTTAATCAAGCTTGATGATTGGATAGAGGCTTCTGGTCTTCCACACACAAATATGGCTCAGGTAAAAGATATAGGACTTACAAGAACAACATTGAGAGAAATTAATGGGAGGGTTATAACATTACCCAATTCATTGTTTGTTTCAAATAAACTAGTAAAATATCCGCGCGGAGATTTTTTTAGAGCGTCTTTTGATTTAAGGGTTTCTTCGAAAACTAAGATGGAGGAGGTAAACGATATCGTTAATGAGATATGCAGTAAAAATGAAAAAATACTTCCTAACATTCCTAGAAGACAAAAAAGAGGCTTAAGGAAATTATTGGAAACTTTACCTGCTGGCCATGAAGAGCTATTAGGATTTTTAGAGAGAAAAGTTGATACTGAAAGATTTGAACCAAAGGTTTTGATAAAGGATATCAGTAAAGAGGGTTTAACTCTGAATATTTGTATATGGATATGGGAAATTGAGAATAAGGAGAAAATAATATCAAGTTTAATGGATGAGATTAGATCAGAATTGCCTAAAAAAGGCGTTAAATTAGTTTAGAACTTGAATAGAACTTTTTTGAAATTTTGGATTTTACCGCCTTTAGTTTTTACCCCTTCTTTTTCTAGAAGTTTAATTTTATTTTCCACTCCACTTCTAAAACCACCTATTCTCCCATCACTATTAACAACTCTATGACAAGCGGCTTCTGGAGCGTAAGGATTATTATGGCAAGCATTACCCACGGCACGGTAAGCTTTCGTACCTAATTTCTCGGCTATTATTTTGTAGGTAGTTACTTTACCTCTTGGTATTTGTTTTAGTAGTTGCCATACTTTTTGTTGGAAGGACATACTAATTACTTATTTTTCTGAAAGTGAAATAATTTATCCAAGAGCGATAATATTTAAATCTTGCGATATAAACAGTTAAGGAATAGGTGTATTTGAATGGTTAGTGGTCTTTACAAAAATATAAGAGAATTATGGAAAAAACCTAAATCAGAGACTATGAAACCTTTAACAAAATCTAGGCTGATAAAGTGGAGAAAAGAACCAAGATTTGTGAAGGTTAATAAACCAACAAGGCTTGATAAAGCCCGAAATTTAGGTTATAGAGCAAAAAAAGGCTTTGTAATTATTAGAGGAAGGATTAAACGAGGAGGCAGAAATAGGCCAGTTTATGGTAGAAGAGGGAGAAAGCCATCAAAAGCAGGTATAACTGGTTTCACACCAAAGAAATCCTTGCAGTGGATAATGGAAGAGAGAATCCAGAAGAAACATCCTAACCTTGAAGTCCTTGGTAGTTATGAAGTAGGGAAGGATGGAAGATACAAGTGGTTTGAGGTAGTTCTTGTTGATCCCATGGTTCCAGAGATTAAAAAAGATAAAAATTTGAAATGGATTACAAAAGGTAAAAATAGACGAAGAGTTCACAGAGGCTTGACTAAATCTGGGAAAAAATCTCGTGGATTGAAGGGTTAATTAATTACTCATCTTATTATATTGTAAGCGACATTAATCAAAATTAGGGTAATTAGGAATGCTGTTGTTTGACCCTCTAATGGATAACATCTCTTTATCTCTTCAACGACTTCTTCATAAAATCTAGGTCTATTATCTCTTGATCCTATGTTATCCCTTATTTGGTCCGAATAAACCATGTTAATTTACAGGTTAGATGGATATTTAAATCCTAATGTAAGGCTTAATTTCTTAATTATTCAAAACAAATCTTAATTGGTTAAGATGAACTACTACGATTTTCACGTCAGATCAGAATTTTCCGAAGGAGAATCATCTATTCAGGATTTTGCCGAAAGAGCTAAAATTTTGGGCTACAATGGTATTTGTATTTCCGAATTTTTCCAATCAAAAAAACAAATAGAGAAATTAAGAAGGGAATGTCAAAAAATAAACAAAAATTTAGGCGTAGAAATTTTTCTGGGATTCCAGGCAAAAACCTCAAAAGAACTTAGGAAATTAACTGAGATAAGAAGAGATTATGATGTTTTATTGGTCACAGGAGGGAAACTTAATCTTAACCGAAAGGCAGTTGAAACTCCAGAGGTAGATGTTCTACTCCACCCCGAGTTTGAAAGACGAGATTCAGGTCTTAACCACACAATGGCGAAGTTGGCAAGAGAAAATAATGTAGCAATAGAAATTGGTTTTAGAGAAACACTACTCTCTTCCAAGAACACAAGATCACATATAATTCATAATCTCTCGAACAATATTAAGCTCTGCAAAAAGTTCAAAGTACCAATTATTCTCTGCTCAGGTTCATTTTCACATCTTCAGATGAAAGACCCCAAAGTTCTGATATCAATGGGAAAACTGCTTGGGTTAGAGTTGAGTGAGGCTAAAAAAGCTTTATCAGAAGTACCTGAGAATATCATTAAGATGATTAAAGAAAGGCAAGGTGAAAATTGGGTTAGACCCGGAGTTAAGGTGGTTAAATGAAAACAATCAAAAAAATTGGTGGAATAATAGTTAACGACAAAAAAATGTTGGTAGTTAGAAAAAAGGGGACGAGTGTTTACATTATGCCAGGTGGTGGACCTGAAGGAGATGAAACACATCAAGAGACTCTCGAGAGAGAATTAGACGAGGAATTGAACCTTTTCCCTTCCAATTTTAAATACTTTGGTAATTTTCAAGAAAAAGCTATGTTTGAAGACGCTGATGTTGATATGTGCGTTTACTTTGTTGATGTTAAGGGCGACATGAAACCAGATTCAGAGATTGTTGAACTAAAGTGGATAGATAGTGATTATAAGAATCAAGACATAAAATTGGGATCAGTCATAGAAAAACATACTTTACCCGTTTTGATTAAGAGAGGATTGGTTAATTGAAAAATCTAAAAATACTGCCACCAACCTTGAGAGAGAAAAGACGTTACATAGCGTTTAAGATAATCCCTGAGGGAAAAGAGGAATTTACTTACTCGGATTTAGAAGCTGCTATCTGGAACACAACTTTAGACTTTTTAGGAGAAATTGGGGTTGTAGAGACATCAATGTGGATACTTAAGGACAGATGGAATCCTAGGAAAAAAACCGGTGTTATTAGATGCAATCATAGAAGTACGGAAAAAATCATAGC
>CAYMPD010000004.1:0-90088 GCA_964392445.1 uncultured archaeon
TATTGTTTGAAAGCAACGCAAGACACTGTCAGTCTTGAGCTACTAATAACTAAAATTAAACTTAAGATTTAAATAGGGCATCTATTTATTAACCGGAGTTCATTTAGATGCTGTAGCGTTTGGAAGGATTAGATGACGGAGATTGGTTAAAGAAGTTTCTGATTCTAGTCAAGGGAGAAAATTGAAGCGTGTAATAACATATAATTCTTGAAAAGGGAGTGACCTTATAGAATTGATTTTATCCTTCTAAATACCCAAACCGGGGATTTCCTGGGGGTAGTTCACTTATATGTTTAGAAATCTATATTATTACAACATACCTTATGAATGTGAGTGAGCTAAGGTGAAATACCCTAACTTTTGGGGTTATATGCCCTAATTTATTTTAACTGAATGACTTACCGTTTACGGTACGTTTTGTTTACTACTTGAAACTTGTCAAACGATAATTTCAATAAATCATAAATAAGGAGGTGAAAAAATGACTGAATTAAAAGTTAAAAAAAAGAACGGTAGTGTAGAGGATTTTAACAGAGAAAAACTAATGAAATCGCTAAGAAAAGCTGGAATGGAGTCCAAGGAAAATGTTGAAAAAATTTCAGCGGAAGTGATGAATTTTGTAAAAAATCAAGCAGAGAAGGGAGCAGTAGAAACTTCAAGAATCAGAGGTAAAGTGTTAGAACAAATGAGGACATTGAACAAGGGAGCGGCAGAGAAGTTTGAAAAATTCACTGAAACATCCTCATAAAATGATCTCTTTCTTTTATTTTTTTGGTCTCTATCCTATCTCTATTCTTTCGACTCAAAGCAGATTTTTCCTCGTATGTGTAATCTGGCATATGTGTTCCTGATTAAATTTACTTTTAATATAGCCTAAATATTGGTTAATCTATATAGCCCCTTTCTCTCAAGATTTTCTCTCCTTCATCTATAGTAGATTCATCGGTAGCAAATAATGTGAGCGTACCAAGAACACCTCTGGTTTTGGGTTCGTACCTTATTTTACTAACCCCAGTAGAATAAATTAAACTCTCAACTTCCCCAGGGGGTTCTTCTCTAACTATATATCTTCGGTAGTATCTTGGAGCGAAAAATTCATCCCATCCCTCTTCGGTTGTCATAATAATCCAGTGGGGTTCAACTTTAAATATCTTACTTTCCATTTCAATTTCAAAGAGGGGTCTTATGTCATATTTTACCACAAAAGCTGATAGAAACCACTGGTTCTATATAAGAGCGGAAAATATCCCAGCGCCAGACTCAATGCGTCCAGAGGATGTAAAGGAACACGTTCTTAGATACATTTATGTCGAGGGAATAGGTCCAGAAACAACTGACTATCTGATAAAGAAAAGAATTGTTAGAGGAACCTCATTTCATTATATGGAAACCTTGTATTCTGAAGGTATGGTAATATATGCAGATAATAGAGGTAGTATTCCTGTTTCTGAATGTGATGAAGATTTTCTAAAAGGGATATTCCAGTAATTTCTCTTGTCTTTTACCTAGGAAGATATTAATTTGAGTTCAAATACACTTGACCATTATATTAGTTAGAAGGTTCTGTATTTTTTGAATATTCTTATTAGGATAAATAGGGGATTTACTTCTTATCAATTAATTCTCTCTAATTTCTTCTAAGAAGTCCTCAATTGCATATCTCTCTGATGCTCCCCAGCCATATATATCTGGAAAATTGTGATCTATTTCTCCTCCACAACTTATGCAGATTCCATAAGGGGCTATCCTAGAGGCTCTTCTTAAGGGTTTATGATTCTTACCAACACTCGAGTCCGTTTTATAACCTTTATTAGCAAACCTTATAGGTGTAATGAATTTAGAGTGTGTGTCAGGTTTGAGTGAAGCTTTTTTTAAACGTACGAAAGTAACTCCATATGAACGGAAAATAATTGAAAATGCATTAGAAGTTATTGATCGGTTCGATGTTAGAATCTAAATAATTTTTTCTCTATTTTCTAAACTCGTTAAAGTATCTTTTTTCATGGAAGTTTACTGACACTGATAAATATCTTTAGTCCATATATTACTTTATGAGACCATATCCCAAAGATCTACCATTAACCCCAATTGCTAGCGACTTAGAAAGATGTATCACCTGTACTTATGTTTGGTTAGATCCCCTTAGCGGTGAGCCAGATTCTAACCACTGTGTTATGATGGAGGCAGATGAATATAGTCTGGATAGATTTACACCTGAACAGAAACGTAGAATTGGTAGTATAAGTGGAGAAGTTGAATGTCCACTCTATGAGCCAAAAAAAGATTAGGTATTACAGAACTTTAGTAGGATAAAGTGCGAAATTGGGAAGTTATTAGTTATTTAAATGTAATTTTTAGAGTTATTATCAATATAGGGATAATATGGTTTACAAATTTCAACACCTAACTCCTGTAGAGGGTGGATACGATGGTAGGAGAAAGAGAAACTTTGAGGGAGGAGATGTTGGGTATGCAATTTTCCAAGGAGAACAACCTTATGACGATTTTGCTATGTTATTGAGGTGGTCTCCTCAGCAAGGTATATGGACCGCTAGTTTTGTGGCACTGGGTTGTGGATTTCCCGAAGAAGGTAAACCCCTTCGAGATGGAACTGAAACTGGGGAAAGAGCGTCACTAGTTCTATACCAGAATTTTGGTATGTGGGATAAGATTAGAGGAAGAATTGGTGAATATTCTCCAAGTCAAATTGGGTCTATGAGTCCAAAAAGTCTTAGGAAACTCTGATTTATTTTTTTATTCAATTTGTAGACTGAGGATTTTGGCCAAAGGGAACCCAAACGCTATAGCGTTTAGAACGACTAATTTAAATGGAGTCTTTTCTCCAGCATAGGTAATTATTATGTGAGAAAACTATTAAATTATTCTTACTATATCCCTATTTTTAGTCTGTCTGGAATTTACGATGGGAAGAAAATTCAAATCTTTTAGAGCTAAAACACACTTACAGTGTAACTACTATTATATAGTAAATTATACAAACACTTAAATACTCGTCTTGCATATATAAAATTCATGAAAAGAGATAGACCTAAAGCGCTTGATCTAGGGACAGGTAATGGAGATTATTTACTAGATTTATATGAAAGAGGTTATGATCCTGTGGGCGTTGACCGATCTTATTTAGGGAACAGAGAAGTAACAGAAAGTGTTAAAAGAAGGGAATTGGATTACGTTGTTTCGGATGCTTTAGAGTTTGTAAGGGACGAAGACTCTAATAGCTATAATTTGGTGAGTATCAGAAGACCAGATGGTTTACCTTTATCACTTTATATTTATGCAGCAGGGAGAACTCACCCAAAAATAGAACAACTTTTAAAAGAAATACACAGAATTTTAATCCCGAATGGCGAATTTGAGGTTCTTTTGCGCTCAAAACCTCAGGCTGTTAATTCAAGAAAATCAATAGAATACACAAATTTATTTGAGTTAGAAAGAGAGTTCACTTCAGGTAGATCCTACAATTTGCTATATACACCGAGATAATTTTTTTTAATTAATTCCTATTCTTTATCAGATACTTCGCGTATAAAATCAGAAAGTTCATCTAATATCTTTAGGTTTCCTTAAAAACATACTTTTTTACAGTTTGGAATTCTTTTTCACAATCCTTTCTTTTCAGAATATGGAGCTTTTTACTCTTCTTCTATCTTTCTGTATATTGTATGAGATATTTCTTCAGAAGGAAATTGGACTCCAGAAGATGCATAGATAGATGAATTTCTCAGATCACATGGCGCTAATATTGTTTCTAATTCTCCCCACTCTCCTGTTACTGGGAATCCTTTGTAACTACAAGATTCACATAAATCATTATTAGTCCCATTACATTTCCTCACTAATTCTTTTGATGACATAATTATTTCAGATGAGTTTAGAACTTAAATACCTTACCCAGCAATCAACTGCTGTTTAGAAAATAACATAACCTTGGCAAGTTCTGCAATCAATTTAGGTTCAACAGCTATAATATCAGTTGTAGTAAGGATACCAACCAATTTCCCATCCTCGATAACTGGTAACCTTTTAATTTTATTTTCAACCATTACTTGACAGGCTTCTCCTAAATCCTTGTCTTCATCAATGGTTATTACTTCCTTGCTCATAGTTTTCTCAACCTTTGTTTTTGCGGCATCCAACCCTGTCGCAACAATTTTTCTTACAATATCACTTTCAGTAATAACTCCAATTATATCCTTCTTATCTTTCAGAATGATTAAAGAACCAATTTTGTACTTCGACATTATTCTAGCAGCTTCTTTCACAGATATATCTTTGGTTGCCACAATTACTTTTGGATTCATCGCATCTTTGACAATCATAGCATATAATATAGGGTTAATGATATTAATGATTTATACTTGGTAAATAACTAATAATTATGAAGGACAACTACAATCTGTTCATTACTATAGCAGTTGCATTTGTGATTACTGTTTATATTCTGTTTTATTTTCTTGTGCAGAGGTATGGTGTTTGGGGAGATAGAAGATGATTTTAAAAACTAATCTCAACCACTTTATCCCTAAAATTCAATTTCCCTTCATTTTTACCTTCCAACTTACCAACTTCAACACTACTAGCACCAACATCTTTTTTCAAGTCATCTACGAATTTACTAAGACTCTTCTCGGTCTCAGTATCTGATTTCAATGTCAATTCTATCCTATCACTTATTTTCAATCTCGCTTTCTTCCTGGTCGATTGAATTTTCCTTGTTAAATCCCGATAAAGTCTTTCTCCCATTAATTCTTTGTCTTCTGATAAATCTAGGAAAACTCTACCTTTCTTGAAATCCTCACTTGCAAATTCACCTTTCGGTTCTTGGTTTACTATTTCAACAACTGTAACATTCGCTCTTTTCTTTATTATTTCCCCAAGATTTTCCACAGCTTCTTTAACACTTTCATCTTCCGAAACTACAACCATCCTTTTAACAGGCCATCTCAATTTAAGATTAACTTTTTGTCTTGCCGAGAATGAAGTTTCAATTATATCTCGAGTCACTTTCATATCCTTTTCTAATTTTTCATCTATTAGATCCTCCTGAACTTCTGGTAATTTTTCCAGGTGAACACTTTCTTTGCCTCCCATCAAAGGTTTAACCACATCCTGATAACCCTCTTCTGCCAAGAACGGACAAACTGGTGCGAATAATTTACTCAAACTGTCCACAGCCATACCCATCATGTAAAAAGCAGCTTTTTTATCTTCGCCCTCATACCCAGGCCATGTTCTATCCCTGACTAGTTTTATGTACCATCGGGAATAATCATCAAGAACAAATTTCTCAAGAGCTTCGATTGATTTGTGATTTCTGTACTTGCTGAAGTAATTGTTGTACTTTTTTAACATGGAATGTAATCTTGACAATAACCACTTATCTTCTATTTCCAAATTCGGTTTCTTTTCTGGAACTTCCTTAACATAAGTCTTAACAAATCTAAACGTATTCCTAACAATATTCAATTTTTTCTTAACATTTTCAGCATCCTTCCAATTAAAGTAAAAGTCATTCCAAGCAGTACTTGAAAGCAAATAATACCTAAGAGCATCTCTACCATACTTCTTAATCACATCCTCGGGAGCAACTATATTCCCTTTTGACTTGGACATTTTATCTCCATGAGCATCCAGAACAAACCCGTGGAAAAGTATGTTATCATAAGATCTTCTATCAAATGTTATCACACTAGTTATCATCTGGGAATTCCACCAGCCTCTTATCTGGTCAGGGCCTTCCAGGTTGAATTCATTAGGCCACCATTCTTCGAATAGGTCTTTTCTTTTTGGATATCCAAGACTTGCCCAACTAGCTAAGCCAGAGTCAAACCATACATCCAGGACGTCAGGTATCCTCCTCATCTTCCCTCCACATTCCTCACATTCGAGAACAATCTCATCCACATATGGTCTATGCAAATCATCCAATTCTTTTGGTAACTCGTCTGATGAACCTATGACTTTTGTTCCCCCGCACTTCTCACACTCCCAGATTGGTAATGGTATACCCCAGTATCTTTGTCTTGAGACAGGCCAATCACCTAATGATTCTAACCAATTATGAAACCTTTTCCCCGCCCAATCTGGAACCCAGTTAACTTTCTTGTTCTCTTCAATTAGTTTATCTCGTATTTCCGTTACTCTGAAAAACCACTGAGGTACTGCCATGAAAATCAAGGGAGAATCACATCTCCAACAGAAAGGATAATCGTGACTTACATTTTCTTTGGTGAAAAGTAGTCCTCTTCTTTCAAAATCTTCCATTATCTTTGGATCTGCGTCCTTGACAAACATCCCAGAATATTTCCCACAATTGCTATTGTAAGTAGCATCCATTTTCAAGGGAGAAACTACGGGTAAATTATTCTCCTTACCAACTTTATAGTCCTCTTCACCATGACCCGGGGCTGTGTGTACTAATCCTGTCCCTTCTTCAAGCGTCACAAACTGATCTGACATAACAACCCTCCAGGCATTCTTAATATCCTTGTGGAATGGGAATAGGTCTGATAGAGGATGAGTATATTCCATGCCCTCAAGGTCCTCTCCTAGAACAACTTTTTCTATATCATAATTTTCCACATCAGCTTTTTCCATTACCTGTTCAACCAATTCATGTGCAAATATCAGTGTCTCTCCGTGGACTTCTACGTAAGCATAATGTGCTCCAGGTTTAACCATTATTCCAGTGTTTGAGGGTAAAGTCCAAGGTGTAGTAGTCCAGACCAATAAATAAGTATTTTTCTCTCCTTTAACCGGGAATTTCACATAGACTGAAGGATCTGTGACCTTGTTATACTCTATCTCGTTATAAGCTACAGCAGTTTGACAATGTGGGCAGACATGAACACTGTACTTATCCTTGTACAGGAGTCCTTTCTCATAACCTACTTTGAATGTATACCAACCACCTTCAATGTAGTCTTTTTTAAGTGTCAAATAAGGATTATCCCAATCCATCCACACTCCTAAGTTATTGAATTGATCATTCATAATATCCAAGAACTCAGTTGCGAACTTTCTACATTCTTTATTAAATTTTTCAATTCCCATTTCTTCTATTTCCTGCTTTGAACCTATCCCTAATTTCTTTTCAACTTTATTTTCTATTGGTAATCCATGGGTATCATAACCAGGTTGCGATCTTACATTAAATCCCTTCATTCTTTTGTACCTCAGGAATGAATCTTTCAGAATTTTATTCCAAGCAGTACCTAAGTGAATATAACCAGTAGCATAAGGAGGACCATCTAGGAAATAAAATTTCCCCCCTTCTTTGTTCATATTTAATGCTTTCTTTGGAATCCCTTTTTCAGCCCAGAATTTTTGGATTTCTTGTTCTTTTTCTTTAACACTAACCATAACTACACCTCATTGACTTATCAAACAATTTAGAATTCAAAGTAAATAAAACATCAAGTTTAGAAAACAATCCGGTCAACACCCACGGAAATCACAACAATTAATAGGAAGGGAAGATACTTAAATTTGATGGTGGGAAAATAAATCCTCGGATTATTAAAAATATAGTTATTGTTGGTGAACAAATGGGTCTTTTTGGAGTGGTCACAAAAAGGAAAAATATGATTGAAGATCTACTTCTAGGAATCGATTATCATTCTCACCTTTTTACTGAAAAGGCGGGACTTGCTACATTCGATCCTGACTATGGGTTTGATTATATGACTGATTCCATAAAAGGTTCTCAGTTTAAGGCAGTTTTCTATCCTAAGGTCGGAGATTTGTACGGAGGAAAATACGGAATTGGAGTTATTAGTGGTAGTGATTATCAACCAATTGTTTTCCAGACTCCTTTAGGTGACTTTGCTTTATGTATGAATGGGCTTGTGAGTAACGAAGAAGAAGTTTTTAGATCAATGTTAAGAGAAAAACGCGTACTTTCTAGAACAGAAGGGAACTCACTGAATCAAGTTGAACTTATTGCGAATCTTATTGGAAGAGAATCCACATATAGCGATGGTTTGTTAAGATTGCATGATCATATTTATGGTTCCACTTCTTTGTTACTCATGAACGAGAATGGTATATACGCATTTTCTGATAAGTTTCCTCTTACTGTTGGAAGGAGGGATGATGATTGGGCTATAGCTTCTGAGAGTTCGGCGTTTCCAAATATAGGTTTTGAAACATATAGATTTCTATCACCTGGAACAGCTGTTAGAATTGATGAAAATGGGGTCGAAGAACTAGGTAAGGTAGATGATTTGGATATTTGTACCTTTCTTTGGATATATACAGCATTTCCTTCATCGAGTTTTGATGGTGTTAATGTCGAAGAGACTAGATACAGATCTGGTGAGAAATTAGCAGAAAAACATCCTGTGGAGGATGCAGATTTAGTTTCAGGTGTCCCAGACTCGGGCACTGCTTACGCTGTTGGTTTTTCAAGAAGTGGAACTCCGTATCATAGAGCATTGATTAAATACACACCTGGCTATGGGAGAAGTTATACCCCACCCAGTCAAAAAGTAAGAGATAGGATTGCTTCAAAGAAATTAATACCAGTTTGGGATATCATTCGTGAGAAATCAATGGTTATAACAGAGGATTCTATAGTCAGGGGAACACAGTTGGGGAATATTGTAGATATGATCTGGGACAGGAATAGGAGCGGTGAACCACAAGGAGCCAGAGAAATACATGGTAGAGTTGGCTCCTCACCGTTAATTCATCCATGTCCTTATAATATTTCAACTAGAAAACCAGGAGAACTTGCTGCCGTTAGGGCTATTAGAGCTATAGAAGGGGATAATAACCCTGATTTGACTCCTTATCTCGATACCACATCTAGACAATACGAAGAGATGATAGATTGGATAAGACAAGATCTAGGTCTTACTTCTTTAGCTTATCAAACACCGCAGGACATGGTTGAAGCAATAAGTCTACCTCCAGAAAAGTTGTGCATGTACTGTTGGATGGGTAGTCGTACTCATGAGAGAAAATAATTTTCTGTTAAGTCACTAATTTTAGAAAAAAATTATATTTTTTGAACATCGTGAGAGTAACTTTCTTTTAATCCAGAACCTGTCATCATGATAAACTCTGCATTTTTTTGCATTTCTTTTATGTTCATTGCACCACAATAACTCATCCCAGATCTCAAACCACCCATCAGCTTAGAAATAACCTCGAAAACACCGCCTTTATACGGAACACACGCTTCAACTCCTTCTGGTATTATATTAAAAATATCAATGTTCCTCCATTTCTTGGCATCTCTTCTTTGTTTTGTTGTTAGATTTGAACCTAATGAAGCTGAGCCTCGATAGATTTTATACTTTCTCCCATTTTTGATTATCTCTTTTCCGGGAGTTTCCTTTGTCCCTGCGAAGAAAAAGCCAGTCATCAAAGACGAAGCGCCTGCAGCCAAAGCTTTAGTTATATCACCCGAGGTTCTTAGTCCACCATCAGCAATTATTGGTATCTCATAATCCTTAGCAATTTTAGCAGATTCCATCACTGCAGTTAATTGAGGAACACCAGAACCAGTAACAATTCGAGTTATACAAGTAGAACCTGGTCCCACACCTACTTTAACCCCATCAGCACCAGCTTTTATCAAGTCTTTTGTTCCTTTCGCTGTCGCCACATTACCTGCTATAACTTCAACTCCGTCAAAATTCTCTTTCACCGTTTTAATCGTATCAATACACAGATCGGAATGTCCATGGGCAATATCAACAACAATCACATCACATCCCACATTTATCAAGGCATCGGTTCTTTCTAATACATCTACTTTCACACCAATAGCAGCACCTACTCTTAACCTCCCTTTCTTGTCTTTAGTCGCATCTGGGAATTCATTTATTTTTTCAATATCCTTGCTTGTGATAAGTCCTTTCAATTTCCCCTTTTTATCAACAAGTGGAAGTTTTTCAACTTTTTCTTTTCTAAAAATTTCCCTTGCTTCTTTCATAGTAATTTCTGGACTACTAAGAACCAAATCTTCGTATTTTGTCATTATATCAGACACTTTTTTGTTAAGTTTATCTTCAAATATTATGTCTCTATTGGTTACTATCCCCAGAAGCTTGTTATTTTTATCGACAACAAGAATTCCGTTCACATTTTTTTCTTTCATTAAGTTTTTGACTTCTCTGATTGTAGTTTTCGGATGACAACTATATGGATTTTCAATTACTACACATTCATATCTTTTAACCTTTTCAACCTCCTTAGCCTGTTTTTCCGGTGTCATGAATCTGTGAATTATTCCTATCCCCCCTGCTCTTGCCAGGGCTATTGCCATACGAGATTCGGTAACTGTATCCATGTTCGCAGAAATCAGAGGTATTTTCATTTTAATTTTTGGAGTTAGAAATGTAGATGTATCAACATCCTTCCTAGACTTAACAGGTGACTTTTTTGGAACTAGTAGAACGTCATCAAAAGTTAATGCTTTTTTCAAGTTGTATCCTTACTAATATTTGTTGAGGGAAAAATAAATAATTTAATATATTTCCAGTAGAGTTCTCGTTATATCTGTTAATGAGTCTTCGGGAGATAACACCTTTTGGAAACGCTCAAGTTCTTCTCTAGATATATCAGCTCTTTTTAATTCCTTTTCAATAACTCTAATTTCCCTTCTCATTCTCCCTTCAATTATTTCTCGGGTTGTCTCCATAACTCCCCATGGATAAATTATCCATTTATCTGTTTGCCCTGCATAATAATTAGGAACTACTATAGATTGGGGTTTTCTATGTAATGTAGCGACCCTTGTTTCGTCTACTATTGGTATGTAATGTTCAATTACACCATTTATGGTAGTTCCCGTATCCGCCACATCATCTGTTATGAGTACTCTTCCACCTTTTATATTATCTGGAGGACAACTAATTTCTAATTCTCCGGTTTCACCTAGTTGAGTATACAAACGAGCCACGACAGGTATGTAAGCTGTATCCCTTCCTGCTCCTCTGAATCTATCTAATATGAGTCTTAGAACAATAAAACCACCACTACCAATACCTATGATTGAATCGGGTTCATAACTAGAAGATATTATCTGTTGATATAAAGTATCGATCAACCTATGAACGTCTTCATCAGAACATCTCAAATAGTCCATATCAAAACTGAAATTTTTAGATTTATAATGATTTTTATGTAGAAATCAATAATTAATCTCTTCAATCCCAAATATAATCTAACTAACATGAGGTGATATCCATACCTGAATGTACCCTCTGTGGAAAAAATGTTGAAAAACTTTTTCTTGCGAAAGTTGAAGGCTCTAAAATAGAAGTATGTGAAAAATGTGGAAAATACGGGGAAATAATAGAGGAGATAAAACCAAAAGCAAAAAAAGAGGGACCACTTCTAATAGAAAAAGAAATCCCAGAGTTAGAAGAAACAGAAGAAGAGTTAAAATCCAATTATGGAAAAATAATCATCCAAACCCGTCAAAAAAAGGGATTGGAAAGAAAAGAGTTTGCAATGAAAATAAACGAAAAAGAATCAATCATCCGGCGAGTAGAAAAACAACAAATGATACCAGATGAAAGATTAAGAAAAAAAATAGAAAATTCCCTTAACATAAAACTAACACAAATATACGAAAAAACAAAACTAAAAACCCAATCCAGAAAAACTACTTTAACCCTGGGAGATATAATAGAAATAGAGTGATTAATTATGGAACTGAAAGGAAGAGATATGTTACATCTGAAAGACTACAGCTCAGAAGAACTAGGATATTTAGTTAATTTGGGAATAGAAATAAAAAAGAACCCCGAAAAATACTATGATTCATTGAAGAGAAAAACACTTGTGATGCTGTTTGAAAAATCTTCGACAAGGACTAGAACATCATTTGAAGCAGGAATGAATCAGTTAGGTGGTCACGCTATATTTTTGGATTGGAAGTCATCACAGTTGGCAATAGGTGCTGAATTAAAAGACGAAGCAAGATCAATCGAAAGATACTGTGAATGTATCGCGGCAAGAGTAAGAAAACATGAAACACTTCAGATGATAGCAAATTCGGTTGAAGTTCCCGTGATTAATATGCTCTGTGAGAAGTATCACCCTTGTCAAGCTCTTGGAGATATGATGACTATAAAAGAACATCTGGGAAGCTTGAAGGGGAAGAAACTAGTTTTCACCGGGATTGCAAATAACGTAAGTAATTCGCTTGTTACTACAGGAACAAAACTTGGGATGCAGGTCACATTAGCAGTTCCAGAAAAGGACCCTAGTGCCATTGATCCGGAACTGGAAAAAATGGCGAAAAAAACTGGATTGTATGAGGAGACAAAGGACTTGAAGTCGGTTGTTGAAGATGCAGATATTGTTTACACTGATACTTGGGTTAATATAGAGTTCATGACTGACCCAAAATTCAAAAAAGAGAAAGAAAGAAGATTCAAGGTCTTTAAACCTTACCAAGTGAACGCCCAATTACTCGAGGAAACAGGTAGTGATGCCAAACTCATGCACTGTCTTCCAGCTCATATTGGTTATGAGATTACTCGAAACGCAGTTGATCATCCCAATTCGATTATGTTTGACCAGGCTGAGAACAGGATGCACATTCAGAAAGCTATTCTTGTTAGTGTTCTTGGTTGATTTCACATCTTCTTAAACAGATTAATAACAGGTTCAACTCCCACTCTTATCATGTTACTTGAATTTACTATTGTTCCATCTCTTATGAATTTATCAAGTTCTTTTTGGAATCTTTCAATAATTTTCCTGTCAAGTTCTTTTAATCTGAATCTCTTCCCTTTCTTAATCTCCCAGTTGGAATCACCATACTTGAGTAAAGCAAATAAATCAGCTATATCTTTTTCTTTTTTGAATTTATCGGTTCTTCCTAATACTGATTCTAATTTTATTTGCACTAATATTTTTGATGATGGAATAATTATTTCTTGACCTTTGAATTTAACCAGTTCATATTCTTTCTTGAACACATCTTCTAAAATCGATAAATGCATAATTCTTTTATCGACTTTTTTAGGACAGGCTATATCAAAATAAACAGTAAACAAGTCATATATGGGTATATCCTTTGATTTATCTTCTGATAATTCCTTTTTTGTGGAAAGTTGAACGTATTTTGCCCATCTGAAAGTGGAGTGTGGTTTGAAACCCAATGATTCTACTTTGGTTATTAAATCCTTGAAGTTAATTTCTCTGGGATTAAAGAAAATATCAATATCTCTGGATCCGATGTGACTAACTTCTAATTTCTTAAGGAAGAGATGAACTGCCCATCCGCCCATTAACCCGATATTTTTCTTTTGTTTTTGATTCAGAGACTTAAAGAATTCATAAAGATATTTTTCTGAATATTCAACTCCCAATTTTTTGATCATGTTTCCAACCATTTCTTCTCAATTAATTTTCCCTGTTCTTCACCCAAACCACCAAAAGATAATAAATCAGATAAAATTAAACCGATTGAAGCTATTCTAAAACCTTTTTCCTCTCTACCTAGATCAAAATAGAACTCATTTTCAACAGGTATAAGAATTAAATTACCTTCTGTTTCTGTGGATCTTTTCACATTTTTCTGGATAAGATAATCGTTCCATTTTTCAACATCTTCCTTTTTAACATACATGTGAACCTGTTCTGTTTTAATGTAAGGTACAAGTAATTCGCCCGCGGAGAATAGAGTGAAAGAATGTTTTAATTCAGAGTTTTTTATAATTTCCATCTTTTCTCTCATTTTTTTATTGATGAAGTAATGTCTCTTGGATTTTGCAGGGAAAGGATTTGCTAGAGAAATGAATTTAATTAAGTCTGGGGCATTTGTTAGTTGATATTTTCCATTAAGTTTGGTCACAAACCCTCCTTTTTCTAATTCCTTGACAAAATTGTAAGTCGGCGAGTAATTCAAAGTACCCATAGATTTTTCCAGTTCGTAAATAGACCAGTCTTTATCCTTTTCTTCTAGTATCCAGAGTAATAAACCAAGTCTTTTTTGTGTTAGTTCCATAATATATCTATTAAACAGATAGTATATAAAGTTAACGGTTATATCTTGACCAAGTCCTCGTATGAAGGTAGTATAATATCCGACTTTAGGAACTCCCAGAAAGTATTTGCATTATTTAGGATTTTTAGCTATTTATTTTTTTATGAGTTGGAATTGGTTAAATTCTTTTTTAGTTGAATTACGTAAATATTGGTGGGTTTCTGGAAAAGATTCTCTCCTTCTATGAGATAGAAAAATATGAGGTGATTAGTATAGTTTCACATGTTGTGGACATAAAACAATTCGATAGAGATACTTTTGAATTAGTGTTTGATGAAACTGATAGGATTTTTTCTGAACCTAAGACAACTCAAATCGACCCTTCTAGATGGACTGCTTTGTTATTTTTTGAACCTTCAACAAGAACTGCAGGTAGTTTTGAGTTGGCTTCTATCAGAAATGGTCTTTATCCCATGCATTCTGCCGATCCCGAAAGATCTTCTGTGAAGAAAGGAGAATCTCTTCATGACACCTTAACTATGATGGTGATGTATGAGCCTCAAATGGTTATAATGAGGCATCCCCAAGCTGGTTCGGCGAGATTTGGTTCAGAGATTCTTGACAGATATGGGATACCTCTTATAAATGGTGGAGATGATGGTCATCAACATCCTACTCAAACTTTATTAGATATGTACACAATTCGAAAAGCTTATGGTGGTATAGATGGGTTAAATATAGCTTTAATGGGAGATCACAAGCATGGTAGAACTGTAACTTCTTTAGTTGAAGGTTTGGTTAATTATGATGTAGCTATCTCTTTTATTGCCCCTGATGTTTTACAAATGACTCACAGACCTGAAGTTTTAAGATATTTAAAAGAAAAAGGAGTTGATTTCAATCTTCTTGATAAACCAGATTTAGCATTACCTTATCTTGATGTTTTATATGTTACTAGGGTTCAGAAAGAAAGATTTGATGATCCTGGAGAATATAAAACTGTCGCAGATAGTTATGTGATTGGTCAGGGAGTTCTGAAAAAATTACGAGAAAATGTCGGAAATGTCTCAATAATGCACCCTTTACCTAGAATAAGAGAGATAAGACCCGAAGTTGATGATACCACTCATAACTTATATTTCCAGCAGGCAGCAAATGGGCTTCCAGTAAGGACAGCATTGATGCATCTTCTATTGAATGGGGAATTAGAACTCGAGCCATATTTAGCTGGTGGAAATGAGGTAACTGGATGTGGGTGTTTGAATCCAAGATGCATTACATATGTAAATCCTGAGGATCCTAGTTCAAATGATAGTTCAGATGAGAGATTGAGGGGATTTGTTGAGCCTAGATTCCGAGTAGGACCTAATGGATTAATACACTGCGAATATTGTGATAATATTCAAACAGAATCTGGAGAACCTTATAGATGGAGTTAGTAATTTATGAATTATAATATGGATTATAAACCGTCAGTAGATTTAAGCACGGAAATAGAGACAGATCATGGAACACTTAATTTAGATTTTCCTGTTACTAGTGTTGCAGGTATTCTTAATCAACCAGGTATTATAAAAAGAACTAGATATTTTGGTGCATTTATCAGTAAGTCGATTGGACCAAGACCAAGAAAAGGTTATGATGGACCTACAATTGCATATGGACCTCTTAGGGTCAGGGAAAAGTCCGTGGGCGGAATTGTATTTCCACTTTCTGAGGGAGAACCATATTTACCTGAAGGTTCCATAGTAAATGCAGTCGGTCTCAAGAACCCAGGTTATGTGGATTTTGCGAAAGAAATGAAAGACTGGGGTTGGTATCCATTCACAGTTGAAAGAAGAACATTACCTTTTTTAATATCAGTTTTTGCTAATGAACCTCGAGTACTAGCTAGAATGGTACGTTATTTATCCGATATTTGTGATGGATTCGAATTGAACTACAGTTGTCCAAATTCATTCAGAGATGAGGAAGGTGAAGAAAAAATTGGTCAATCAATTGGAAAATCTCATGAACTTGTGGCAGAATTTACATCAGCTTGCAGAGAAGCAACCGATAGAATATTAATAGCAAAATTGACCCCAAATGTCGATTTAGACTCAATACCCAGAATAGCTGAATCGGTAGTAGAAGCTGGTGCAGATGCTATTTCAGCTATAAATACTGTATCCACAGTTACTCCCTTATATGACAATGACACTCCTATTCTGACCCGAGAACAAGGTGGGCTCTCTGGTCCTTTGATTTATCCTTTGGCATTACAGATAGTAAGTTTGATTTCCGATAGCGTGGATGTTCCAATAATAGGAGAGGGGGGGATCAATAGCCCTGAAAGAGTTTTAGGGATGATAGAAGCAGGTGCTTCTGCAGTTGGTATAGGATCTTATCTTGCTGATAGGAATATGACTACAGAAGAAAGAACAGAACGTTTAATTAATTTATATCGAGGTTTAGAGAGGTCTCTACATGAAAGAGGATTTAATACTTTGAGTGAGTATATGGAGGAATATAAAAGATGAGATTTCAGAGCGGAGGATTCCAAGAATATAGGATTAACTCACTTATAGATAGAGGTGAAGATACCGCTATTCTAACCTTAGATGGGAGAATGGAAGGGAGACCTGGTCAATTTGTCTTGATTACCAGAGAAGATATTAGTGGAGAAAAACCGTTTTCAGTTGCTAAGTATGATCCCCTCACATTTGCAATAAAATCAGTCGGTCCTTTCACAGATGCTATGCGTCGTTCTAATATTGGAGATAGAGTTATGATAAGAGGTCCTTATGGTAATGGATTCCCGATTGAAGATTTCAAGGAGAATGTTTGGCTTGTAGGTGGTGGTGTTGGTGTGGCGCCCTTATTGTCATTGGCTCATGCTTTGAGAGAGGGAAGGGGAGATAATCTTGAAATTGAGAGTTATCTTGGATTCAGGAAAGCAGAACAAGCATTATTTTTAAGAGAATTCTCTAGTATGGGGCCCACGTATGTTTCAACTGATGATGATTCATATAGGGATATTGAAGACGTGGATTGGATAAAGGGGTGGGTAATTAATCATTTTATTGGGAAGCTACCGGATTCACCCGAGGAATATCCTTTATCAATAGCACTTTGTGGTAACGAGCGTTTAATGGAGCAGGTTTTAACAATTCTAGTTGATCACGCTTACTCAAAAGATATTTTTGCTTCAGTTGAAAGGATGATGTGTTGTGGTTGTGGTACTTGCGGTAATTGTGAAATTGATGGATTTACTTCTTGTGGGGATGGACCAGTTTTCTCTTTTGAGAAATTATACGGATTAATAGATTTTGGTAGATATCATCGGGATGAGTATTCAAGAAAAGTCCCGAATAACGGTTATGAAAGATGATAGGTTTTATTAATTCACAGATTTATCAAAACGGAATTTTTCAACCATTGAATATTTACACAGAAGATGGAGTGATAGTTGAAGTTACAACAGAATCCAGGGACTGTGATCAAGTTTATGATTTATCAGGTATGATGATTCTTCCTGGGTTGGTTGATACACATGTTCATTTCCGCGGGGGAAATCAAAGTTACAAAGAAACATTTTACACTGGTTCAAGGGTTGCTAGAAAAGGAGGTGTAACTTATGTAGGTGATATGCCGAATAATGATCAGCCAATTATTACACTGGAAAGATTAAGAAAGAAAGAAGATGTTGCTTTAAGAGACTCTGTTGTAAATTTTGGGTTATATGCTGCAGTTACTCCAGAGAGTTTACCTTATCTTGCTGAATTAGCTCCATATGTTTTGGCATTCAAACTTTTTATGGGAGAATCTACTGGTGGGATAAATTATCTTTATGATGAACTTGAAGAAGCGTTTGAGAGAGTTGCAAGAACTGAGAAATTATTGTGTGTGCATGCTGAGGACCAGAATATATTGGATGAGGCTAAAAGAGAGTACCAAGACGATTTAAGACCTGTAGCACATATTTTGGCTCGACCACCAGAAGCAGAAATTGAGGCGATAGGATACGCATTAAAACTAGCTAAAGATTATGAATTACCATTACACTTTTGTCATGTTTCAACAAAAGGAGGGGTTGAATTAATAAGAGAAGCAAAAGATTATGGATTGAATGTCACGGCTGAAACCTGTCCTCATTATCTATTTATGACATTAGAGGATCTTTTAAGATTAGGGCCATATGCAAAAATGAATCCACCACTGAGATCTTACGAAGACCAAGAAGCATTATGGGAAGCGATAGAGGATGGAACATTAATTTCAATTACTAGTGATCATGCCCCACATACGAAAGAAGAAAAGAATAGAGGTCTAGATAATATTTGGGGTGCACCATCTGGTATACCAGGTGTTGAGACTACATTACCACTTATGTTGAATGCTGTTTATGAGGGGAGGCTAACTTTATCACAACTTGTTGAACTTATGCATGATAATCCTGTCGTAAGATTTAGTCTTGGTAGGTATGGTTATATAGAAGAAGGTAATGATGCTAATTTGACTGTTATTGATCCAACTAGAGAGTGGATGATAGAAAATGATAAATTGTTAACTAAGTGTGGATGGAGTCCTTATCATGGATGGAGTGGTGTTGGTAGTCCTGTTGGTGTTGTTGTTAATGGTAGAGTAAATGGTTTGGGAGGTTACTTGGTTAGGATATGATTCTAAATTATAATAGATTCATTTCAACTGTTCCGTATTTATCAAAATAATCCTCTATTTTCCTTGCTATTTCTTTTCCAGGTCGGAGTTTTTCATATGCTCTTGGTAGAACCGTAGTTGCATCTGTTAATGCGTGATAGGGAGTCCCCTTTTCTTGTAACACATCTTCAACTCCCCTTGGATCTTCATCAGCCACTCTTTCCAATCTATTAACTAAGGCTATTGCTGATGCCACATAAAGTCCAGAGCTTTTCAATTGTTCTATAAATTCAATCAATGATCCTCCAGTCGTTGTAACATCTTCAAGAACACATACCCTATCTCCTTCCTCAGCTGGTCCAACGAAGAGTCTATCCCTAGATGCTCCGTGGAATTTAATTCCTTTCCTCCCCATCACTAGTTTACCCCCAAGTTTATATGATAGGAATAATCCTAGTTTTGTTGCTCCATCAGGGACTCCTATGACATAATCATATTCTATTCCTTCCTCTCTTAAGAAATCTTCTACATAACCCACCGTAGTATCTGTCAATGAAACTGTATTGGTAAGTCCTCTCATGTTTGCGTACCAGTCAGATTCTCTCCCGGATTTTAGTATTAGGGGTGATTCAAAGAATCCTATACATCTTTGATATATTATGAAATCTTCGTATCCTGGTCTATCAAACATTCAGATCACATAAATCTCCCTACTCTTTCTCCATATCTTTGGGCTGCTTCTTTTGGATTATCAGCTCTATGTATACCAGAACCTATTATTCCGTAATGTCCCACAGCCCCAGCATCTTGCGCAGTTTGAATAGCATTTTCTATATCTCCACCTTGTCTACCTATTCCAGGCATTAAAACGTTAGGTTTGACATCATATTCCCGTAAGGTTAATAACATACTTGTCAATTCCTCTGGTTTGTTTCCAGGTCCTATGAAGTGATGTACACCTGTTAATGCATATAGCTTCAATGCCCTCTGTTCAGCGTCACTGGCTATATAACCTCGGAAAATTTCATCACCCAATTCAGGGAACATATCTTTCAAGGTCACTTCTTCGGTCTCATCAAATCCTCTTTGTGTTAACCTGAAACCTCCTACAGGTGTAATCCCGTTTTTATAACATGATCTCACACATGCCGCTTGTACTCTAGGACTAGCAAAAGGGAATAAAATTAAGGACTGTACACCAGATCTTCCGTAAGCTCTTATAAAATCGGGTTCAGTGAATTCTACATCGTTTCCTTCTTTCTGAACATCCCATATCACGGGTTTGTCAGTATGTTGTCTAACAGCTCTAATACCATCAACAACAGAACCACTTATCTCATGCATTCTTCCAAGTTTATATCCTACTATACCATCAACATTATGTGTATCTTCAACGAGTTGACCTAATCTTTCTGAGGGAACATCACATGCAACAATTATACCACTACTAGTTGAGAAAATTTCACTTTCACTCATTAAAATCACCTAACTAGTTTTCAATTCCCAGACTATTATTACTTACTTAAACGCTAATAGAAAAATCTCTAATCACTTATCTGTTACAAAATAACTCTCCCCAAAACTTTTATCATTTCATTCACAATTAATTATGTATGCACGAACTAATCAAAAAACGAAGAAGTATAAGAAAATTCTCGGACAAAAAAGTAGAAGAAGAAAAACTTAAACAAATCCTTACGGCAGCAATGATAGCACCGTCCGGTAGAAATATCCGTCCATGGGAATTTATAGTTGTAAAGGATAAAGAAAAAAGAGAAAAATTAGCGAAGTTAAGATCCAGTGGTAGGTTTATTCGAGATGCACCTGCTACAATAGTTGTTCTTGGTAAGGAAAATGAGAGTAATCTGTGGTTACAGGATTGTTCTTTGGCTGCAGGTCATATTTACCTTGAAACGGTTAATCAGGGATTAGGGACATGTTGGGTTAATGCTGTTGGGTCACAGACAGATGATGGTAGAGGTGCGGAGAAAGCTTTTAAAGAAGTACTTGGTGTTCCGGACGATATGAGAGTATTAGGATTATTTCCCATAGGATATCCTGCTGAGGAGAAAAAGAATTATGATGAAGGCCATTATGATGAGGCTATAGTCCATTCGGAGAATTATTCGACCAAATAATTCCTTATTTTATATGAAATAGAAAAAAATCTCCCACCTCAAATTATAAATACTAGTTTAACTATTATGCAGTAACAAGGTGAAAACAATGCGAGGCGAAAATGTTCACATCAGGTGAATTAGTTCACTCGTAAGAATAGTTCTGAAGAAATTTTTGCTTCTAAGATTGCTTCTAAGGGTAGAATAACTATACCGATTAGTCTTAGGGCTAAACTTGGTTGGTTAGAGGGTAAAGAAGTTAAAATTAGAGTTTCTGGGGATAGTTTAATTCTTTCTGTTAATGGTCAGAATGGTGTAAAGGTTAGCATAGATGATTGTGGCTCATCTGGACCTGGTTCAATTCCAGATTGACCTTGGTAAAAATAGAGGTGAATAAAAATGAAAAAAATAGGAATAATAGGTGGTATGGGACCTGAGGGAACTGCGGATTTGTACATGAAAATAGTAAGATATTACCAGGATAATTTTGGAGCAAAGTACGATAAAGATTTCCCACCGATGATGATCTACAGTGTCCCAATACCTGATCTAGTTGAAAATCTGGAAAATGAAAAAATAACTTTGGATATGTTATCTGAGGCAGTGAAGACATTGGAAAATGTTGGTTGCGATTTCCTAGTAATAGCGTGCAACACAGTCCAGTTTCTATTAGATGATCTTAGAGAATCAGTTAAAATACCAATCCTGGGAATAGCCGAAATAAGTGCTAGGTTTGTGTCAAACAAAAGTTATAAAAAAGTGGGAATATTAGGAACAGAGGCAACTATATCTCAGAAAAAAGTTTATGAAAAAGATTTTCAGGAAATTGGGGTTGAATTAATTAAACCAATGAAAGATGACCAAGAAGAATTAACTAGAATAATAATGAACCAACTTGCAGGTGAAACAACAAAAAAGGAAAAAGATAACTTGAAGACGATAATTGAAAACTTGGAAACCCGTGGAACAGAAGCTGTTTTAATAGCATGTACAGACTTACCACCAATAATAAATCAGGAAGACTTTGATATCCCGATAATCGATTGCACACAAGTTTATGCTGATGAGGCGGCGAGATTATCTACTTTTAAATCTAAATTCAATAATAATGTAGGAGATAATTATGTCTAATAAATTCCAACCACCAAGAGGGACAAGAGATTTTCTCCCAGAAGAAATGATACTTAGGGAAAAAGTGTTTGATACTGTGAAAAAGGTTTTTAAAAGATATGGTTATGATCCCGCTAAAACACCTGCTTTTGAAAATTTCGATCTTTTTGCAATGAAAGAATCAATCGGTGAAGGAGAACAGGATAAATTGTATGTATTCGAGGATAAATCTGAGCGAAAGTTAGCGTTAAGATTCGATCAAACAGTTCCATTAGCAAGATTGGTAGCCACAAATCCTCAGTTACCAAAACCTTTCAAAAGATATGAGATATCAAGAGTTTGGAGATATGAGGATACAAGAAGAGGACGTTACCGTGAATTCTGGCAATGCGATGTTGATATAGTCGGTTCAAGAGAAATGTCGGCAGATTCTGAAATAATTGATTGTGCGTTGACAATAATGGAAGAATTGGGTTTTGAGGATTGCTACGTTAGAATTAATAACAGAAAATTATTATCAGGGATAATCCGATTTGCAGGAGTTGAAGAAAATAAAGTAATAGAAGCATTCCGAACGATTGACAAGCTCGACAAGATTGGGATTGGTGGTGTTAAAAAAGAATTGAATGAAAGGGGAATAGAAGACCAAACCGCAGAAAAAATAATCGAAATAATAGGATTAGAAGGGGAACCGAGAGAAATATTGTCCAAAGTCAAAGATTATTTTGGTGATATCAAAGAAGGTCTGGAAGGTGTGAAAGAGCTAGAAGAATTAATTAAGAATCTTGAGATGATGGGAAAAGAAAATGTTATCTTTGACATAAGTCTCGCTCGTGGTTTGGATTATTACACTTCAACAATTTTTGAGCTTATGGGAAAAGACGAGAAAATAGGTAGTCTGGCAGGAGGAGGAAGATACGATAAAATGATCGGTGCTTTTACTGGCAACAAGAAAGAAATACCTGCAGTGGGCATAGCATTAGGAATAGAAAGAATAATTGATCTTCTGAAAGAAAGGGGAGGTATTTCCCAAAAAACTTACACCAAGGTTTTCGTAATAAATGTTAATGATCAAGTAAGGGAAAAATCTGTAAAAATATCCCAAGAACTCCGTCAATCAGGAATAAACACCCAGAATGATATCATGGGAAGACCGCTAAGTAAACAGCTTGACTATGCCAATTCTCTAGGAATACCTTACACAGTTATAGTCGGTCCAAAAGAAGTGGAATCAAATAGATTCAAACTCAAGAACATGAAAACAGGAGAAGAAACAGAATTAACTCTCGAAAAGATAATCGAAACTCTTTCTTAGAGTACCATTCCACCCGAGAACATAACGGTTGATTCAAGTACTAACCCGCATTTTTGACAGATTAAACCTTCTGAGTTGTATTTGAGATTTGTTGAACCACATTCCGGGCACCTTCGGTCTTGCATAGTTACTACCTGTATGTGGTTATGAATAGATAGATATAAAAAGGTTTTTGTGGTGGGCTTTACAAGAAATGGATAGTGTTTTTATAGGACTTGCCTTGCTAAAAATTCCATCCTAAATCTTGATAAATTACTGAAATCGTATTGTGCACAAGTATAACCTGCAGTTGAAGTTCTATTATTTTTAGTATCCCTCAAAGTAACTACAATTCCATGAGGACCGTATGAAATATCTAATATATTATAACTATCTGGACCTCCAAAGGAAGCCACTTGATTTCGTACATCTCTTCTTAAATCATTTCCATTTCCCATAAAATCCATTTAACTTTATTTTAAGTTAGATTTAAATAATCAACAAATCCCTATTTTCCCAATTACTTATAAGTCTTCCTTTCCCTAATTAATGAACGTGATGTAAATGAATGTTAAAAAAATTGTTTGTGATACTTCTATCATTATTGATGGAAAAATTACTGAAATGTTAGAAAAAGACCAATTAGAAGGTTTAGAAGAATTAATTGTACCTAATGCTGCTCTTGATGAATTACAAGCTCAAGCTTCAAAAGGAAGAAATGAAGGTTATGTAGGATTGGAAGAGTTAAAGAAGATAAGACAATTATGTGAAGAGAAAGATATTAATCTCAGATTCACAGGTAAAAGACCTACTCTCGAGGAAATAAAACTTGCTGGTGGGGGGAGATTAGACGCAATAATTCGGGACGCTGCAAAGTTCGAGGACGCCACCCTTTTAACAGCAGATTATGTTCAAAGTTTGGTTGGGGATGCAGAAGGTGTAAAAACAGAGTATATTCCACCTGAGGAAGAAGAGGAAGGAGAGTTAATTTTTGAAAAATATTTTACCCCAGACACAATGAGTGTTCATCTCAAGGAAAATGTTAAACCAATGGGTAAAAGGGGGAAACCAGGAAAATTCAGGTTGCAAGACATTGAAGACAAACCATTGACAAAACAACAAATGGAAAATATAATTCGAGATATTGTTGAAAGGGCTAGGAAAACCGAAGATACATTCATAGAGGCTGAAAGAGGAGGCTCAACAGTAATCCAAATGGGAAACAACCGAATAGCAATAGCCCGTCCACCATTCTCAGACGGATTCGAAGTAACAATAGTTAGACCAATAGTAAAACTAACACTTGAAGATTACAAATTATCTGATAAGTTGAAAAAAAGATTAAAAGAAAAAGCCGAAGGGGTTCTAGTTGCAGGTCCACCAGGATCAGGAAAATCAACCTTCACCGCAAGCCTAGCAGAATTCTACTTCTCCCAGGGAAGAATAGTTAAAACACTTGAGTCACCTAGAGATCTTCAATTAGGTCCAGAAATTACTCAATACGCTCCTTTGGGTGGAGATTATTTCAAGACATCGGATGTTCTTCTTTTGGTAAGACCCGACTATACTATTTTCGACGAAGTGAGACAACCAAACCACTTCCGAATTTTTGCTGATATGAGGCTAGCGGGTGTTGGTATGGTTGGTGTAGTTCATGCTTCTGAGGCTGTTGATGCGGTTCAAAGATTTATTGGGAAGATTGAGTTAGGAATGATTCCCCATGTGGTTGATACTGTTATTTACATAAGAGCTGGTCAGATAGAAAAAGTTTATGAACTAGCTTTGACGGTTAAAGTACCTCATGGAATGACTGAGAAAGACTTAACAAGACCGGTTGTAGTAATAAAAGACTTTGAGACTGGTAAGTTGATATATGAAATCTATACTTATGGTGAGGAAAATGTCGTTATACCGATTGGGGATGAGGAAGAACAATTGAGTGGTCTTGAAAGTTTGGCCAAAGAGGCGATTAGAAAGGTTATGAAAAAATACGATCCTCAGGCAGAGATTGAATTTATGGGTAAAAATAAGGTTCAAGTTAGAGTCGATAACGACTGTATTGCTAGATTAATTGGTAAGAATGGAAGTAATATCTCCCGAATTGAGGACAAGTTAGGTGTGGGAATAGATGTTGAACCTAAGGTTGCAAGTACAGGTAAGAGAGTCAAGTTCGAAATAGAGGAAGTGGGAAATAATGTTGTTTTTGACTTTTTAAGATCCTTGAAAGGCGAGATGGTCAATGTTTATATTGGTGATGATTATCTTCTTTCAGCCACTGTTGGTAAAAGTAATGATGTTAAGATAACTAAAGATTCTCCTGTTGGTAAAAAACTTGTTAAGGCTTTGTTGAGTGGGAAGGAAATTAGGGTTTTGGGTGTTTGAGGGGACATTTTTTTATTAAAAATATTCTAAATTCGAGTGTGGAATACAGATTTAGAAATAAATAATCCAGAGGCCCTAGAATTGTATTAGAAGTTATTGATTGTGACATTAAAACCCAGAAAAATTTATTAGCAACTTTAACAAATTTAGCTTATTCAAGTTTAGATGGTAGATTTCCAGATTCTTTCCAGATCGCTTATGATCCACCTGGATAAGAAGAAGTAAACAAAATAATAGATGGAATAAAGGAAACAGTGGAGAAATATGGATTAGAGTACGTTGAAGTTATACCTTCCTCACTTTTCTACCTGAGAGAAACAATAATTGATTTAAATATTATAACTTAATTATCAAATAATGACAGGAATACCAAAAAGGTATAAGGGACATACACGTGGACATTTAGTATTTTATGGATCCAGTTCTAGTTCTTGGGAAGATTTAGTTGATGCTCTAGGAAGGAGGGGATATGAGATTGAATGCTACAAAGAACTAAACGGTGTTGATAAATTACCGGAAAATCTTTCCTTTGTGAGGGGTTCAAAAATTTATGAAGCAGTAGTAATTTATCTTGGAAATGAAATGAAAAGATGTGGTCCTTGGAACCCCTTAATCAATCTTTCAGATGCTAATAATTGGAGTGTAGCTCATAAAAATGTAGATAGAGTTCGAAAACCTGAAAGAAGAAGATTCTAAAACAAACTAAATATCCCTTTTTGAATCAAAAAAACAAAAAATACCACATTAAAGAATCCATTACTAAATCCAAGAAGCAAATAACCACCGATACCAGCATCAATAATGCTCACAAAGTTCAAACCACCATAACCAATCCCGAGAATTATTCCGAACAGAATCCCTTTAACAACCAGATAGCCACCAACAATTCTGTCAATATTACCTGGAAAAAAAGAAGAAGCTAGCAAGACTATTGAGCAGAAAATATCAAGCAATCCAAGTATTCTTCTTATCATAACTAGTTCTTGTTAGTTAAGAGTTTTATAGATGAAAGGTCAGAATTTTGGAAATATAGCGATTAGTAGCTTGTTGTTTCTATAGGCTTCGAGTCCCCTCTTTCAAATCTTATTTTATTATAAGAGAATCTTATTAATCCGTCAATATCTAGACCTCTCCTGAGTCTGGGATAGCGAGTATATAATTTATTTATTACCTCTGATTCTAGGTCTCCCCTGACTGGGAGATATAGATCATCAAATTCTGGAGCTCGTCTATCCTCAAATATTGATTCTATATATTCACCTACAACCCTAATAACAAATTCTGGTAGAAATTTATCAGAGTCTACATCAAAACTACTCATAGTAATAGATAACAAGTGAAACGTTTTATCTCTAACATTTACCTTTTATAGAAAAAATAATACTACCTAAACAAGAACGAATTTATCATTATCGATATTGTACTGGAAACACTCGCTGCGCATGCTAACAAGGGACTAACAGTTAACCCCAATCCCATCAACAAACCCGAGGCAATTACAACCGCAGCAAGATTATAGGTATAAGTCCAGAAAAGATTCTGTCTTATTTTGGTCTGTGTAAAATCACTTATTTTTATCAATTTTTTAACCATTGTTAGATCGTTTCTTGTAAGAACTACATCCGCAGACTCCTTGATCAAATCTAGTTCATTATTAACCGATATTCCAACATCTGCTTGGGCAAGTGATGGAGCGTCGTTTATCCCATCTCCTATCATTACCAACCGCCCTTTCTCTCTTAATTCTTTGACTATCTCGAGTTTGTTTTCGGGTGTTACTTCTGAGAATATTTTTTCGATTCCTAATTCTTCTCCTATTCTTTCAGCCTTTGTTTTTGTATCGCCAGTTAACATTATTATTTCATTGCCTCTTTTTTTAAGGAATTCCACTAGTTCTTTTGACGCTTCTTTTAATGTATCTTGGAATTCAATCAAACCCATAGGCTTTCTATCCACACACACTATCACAGTATTTTGCAAATCTTCAGGTAACCCATCCTTTTCTATATTGAATTTATTTAGTAAACTCTCCTTCCCCACATGGATCGTGTGATCTTTGTATCTAGCATAAACACCCATCCCGAAGTATTCACGGAAATGATCGGGTTCAGGTACTCGTTTATTTTTATCGAGTTGGTCGTACAGAATTTTCACAAGTACATGCGAGGAATTCTTTTCGGCTATCAAAAAGTATTTAATGACCTCATCACAACTAAAATCATTCAGAGTTTTTATCTGATCTACCATCCATTTTCCCTCAGTCAGTGTCCCAGTTTTGTCGAAAACATAGGTATTAATTTCAGGCAGCATCTCCACACTTCTTGGATTTTTAACAATAATCCCATTCTTAGTCAATGTTATTATTGCGAAAATTATTGCTATGGGTGTCGCTAGGACTAATGAGGCGTTTGATGATATTACTAGGACAGTTGTTGCTTTTTGTAAGGCGTTATAAGTTGAAACACCCAAGAATTTCCAAATTCCAAATGTTGCTAGTGATGATAGGATTATGAAGAACATGAATGCTTTGTAAGATTTTGCTAGTCTTTTTTTGTTCTGAGTTTTTGATTCTTCAACATTTTTTATCAAGTCCACTATTTGTGAGAGATAGGTATCTTCACCCAATCTTTCAACTTTAACTTTTATCATCCCGTCTATCACTATTGTTCCAGCGATAACTTTATCACCTCTTTCCTTTTCCACTTCTTGACTTTCGCCAGTGATTAAACTCTCATCCACGCATGAACTTCCTGAGACTATTTCTCCATCGACTGGAACCTTTTTACCTGAGGCGATTATTATGATGTCACCTTCTGATAGACTTTTGATTGATAACATCTTCTCTTTTCCATTTCTTATTACTTTGACTTTTTTGGGTAGGAGTTTGTATAAGTCGGAAAATGTTTTCTGGATTCCTTGGTAAGTTTTTTGTTCGATTAGTTTTGTAATGTAGTAAATCAGGATCAGTATTCCCGTGATGTAAAAATAGGTTTTTTGTTGGATTGTCATTCCGTAGATACTGAGAATATAAACCGAAGCTGTACTCAAGAGGACTAGTAGATCAATGTTGTAATCCCCTAAATTCTCTTTTATGATGTAGTAGGATGTTGTTATTTGGATGATTGTTGTGAGTGTGAGTAGAATAAGTATATTCTCCGGATTAACTATTCCAAGCATTATTACAGGTAAACCTACTACTAGGTTAACAAGAAACAGGCATGCCAGTAATTTCCCCCTCATTATTAGAATTAATTGGAAGTGAAACTTAAATTTGGGAGTTGTTTTTGTGAAAATGTGTACAGGTGTCCATGTTTTGAATTTAAAGTAATTATACAAAAAGATAAAATTATCTAATTCTTTAATAAAACTAGTTACTTAAATTCTATACGACCTTAGATTCCGTCCTTAAAGTTCTAAAACCTTTATTCCAAAAACGGTTAATCGCAGCTTGATGAAGAGAGGTTGCAAAATAACCTGTTTCACAATAATCTCCTCCTCTATCCTGGACAGGTTCATAGCCATCTCCTTCAAAAACCATAGTTTCATATGTTCTTTCATATGTTCCATTTTGCCTCGTTGTTGATACTCTTACAACTCTGTCTCTAGTTCCATCATTCCTTGGTCTACTCATATAGGTTGTTATTTGTTGTATCTGTTGTATCATAGTTTCATTCTATAATGTTAATTATTTAAACCTATCGTTTCTCAATTATAACCTCATTATTATCGTGTTTTCACACTTTTATCCTAGTATAATTTTTAGAATACATAATTTTACACAAAACTTCAGTCATTTATTGTTAATTATTTTTCAACTTACCCATTAACTTTTTCTTAACTCAAATCGAACTATTAACCATGAGATCAAAGTCCAAAAAAATAGTGAAAAAAACTCACAAATATTGTGTTAAAGGAACTTATGTTTACCCATTGACAATAAAAACAGGTAAAGGCTGTTACATCCAAGATCACGACGGTAAATGGTATCTGGACTTCAATGCGAACGTTTCAAGTTGTAATGTTGGTTATGCTCACCCGGAAATCCAAAAGGTTATAGAAAAATACTCCAAACTCGGGGCTCACAAAATCGCGGGACAAGACTTTTACACTGAAGAACAAGCAAATTTAGCAGAAAAACTAGTTAAAATAACTCCAAGAAAACTAAGAAAAGTATTCTTATCAAATTCAGGTGCAGAATCAGTAGAAAATGCGATGAAATTTGCTTTCCGAAAAAAAGGACCATTACCCGGAGTAGGATGTTCAAGAGGATTTCATGGAAGAACTTTGGGGGCATTGACATTCACAGACAGTAAAGCCGTGCAGAAAAAGAACTTTCCTGAGATTAATCATGAATTAATTGAGTTTTGTACCTCAGATAACGATCCCAATATCTACCAGCTCGAAAAACTAATCCAAAGAGAATCTACTCCAGCATTTGTTCTCTTGGAATGTGTCCAGGGTGAAGGTGGTTATAGGCCTGCGAGTAAAAAATTCATTAAGACCCTTAAAAAAATCAGTAAAAAACACAAATTCCCGATGATTCTGGATGAAATTCAATCAGGTTTAGGAAGGACAGGGAAATGGTGGTCGTTTGAACATTACGGCATCATCCCAGATTTAATCACTTCTGCTAAAAGTCTACAAGTGGGTGCGACAATAACATCGAAAAAATACGACCCTAACGAAAAAGGTGCGGTATCTTCAACTTGGGGAGGTGGCCATAGAATAGACATGGCTATAGGACTGAAAACAATTGAGATAATTGAAAAGGAGAATTTGCTTAAGAACTCAGAAAAAATGGGGAATTATATGCTAAAAAGGTTGAATGAGATCAAAGAAAAGTATTCGGTTGATGTAATTGATGTTCGTGGTTTGGGTTTGATGATTGGGTTGGAACTAAGGGATGAGAAAAGAAGGAATTTTGTTGTTAAGGATTGCTTTAAGAACGGTCTTCTGCTTTTAGGGTGTGGTTTCAAGACAGTAAGATTTGCTCCTCCGTTGATAATTACTCGAAAAGAGATAGATGAAGGGTTAGAAATATTTGAGGAAGCGGTTAAGAAGTGTTAATTTACATTTTAAATCCAATTCCTTTAACACTAATGCTCTTACCTTCAACCTTAAACTTCACAGGTAACATCTTCTCAATAACCTTAACATTAGTAACAACATGATCTGTTGCTCCTTCCACTGAAACACTTGACTTTCCGTCAGCTAGCGCCAAGAAAGGCAGTATCTGGTCAGCCATATATTTGTCCAAGCAAGCTCCTCGCTCGAGCGATTTCACTAGTTCTTCGGCAGCTTCTCGACCAACTATTTCTGCCTTTAACCCTCGTTCTCCAAGATAAGATGCACCCAAAACCGAATTTTCACAGATGGCATAACATGTACAACTTGATCCTCGGGATAAACTGTTAACACGTTTGTAGGTCATAGAAGCCTTAGTTTTAGAAAAATGGTACTGAAGTAGTCTTAAAGCACTCTCTCCCTGTCTTTTAGCAATACTTTTCGGTAAATCCCCACATACAGAGTCCACATACAAAGATTTAATCTCTCCCCGTGTTTCACATATCCAAGGTCTTAATTTGCGTGCAGGTTCTGATTTTACTTTAATTCTTCCTCCACCTTTGGGATAATAGCCATGTTTAATGACTTCTATCCCAAGTTTAGCTCCTAGCTTGTTTAAAATTGGAAAAGCGACATTCTGGTAGTACTGAACTGTGGGAGACCATTTAACTTCTGTTCCACCTATTATCTCAAAAGAAACACGTTTTTTAGCGAAAATAAGGATTGGTAATAGTGTTTGAAGCAAAAGAGTAACACTTCCGGCGGTTCCTATGTTTATTTTACCAGAACTGACATCTAACTTTTTTGGAGTGAATTGTAATTCAGTTGAACATTCCTCTAACCCATTAACAACCGCATCACAGAATTCTTTAACAATTTTTACCCCCATCATGTGCTGAGGACGAAGACCATGTTTTCCTAGGGGTTTATTAGTGCGGATATTGAACAACTTGACTGGTTCTTGGGTTAATGCTGATAGACCTATGGCTGTTCTTAAAACCTGTCCTCCCCCACCAGATCCATCTATCTCTATCATGAATAATAATTAGAAAAAATAAGTAAAATAAGTTATACACCTCAAGTTTTTTTTGGATTTCGCTTTGCTGTCTTTCTTAGATTTTTTTAATCTCTTTTTCTTATTATCCTCCATCTCTTTCAATACTATTCTAACTTTGTTAACTATTTCTTTTGAGGTTTCTTCTAATACCTCCAGTTTTTCCTTTTCAATTTCTGTTTTTGTCCCATATTGCATATCTTCTCTCATCGTCTTGGCATCGTTTTTAACTCCTTTACTAACGTTTCTTACACTTTTAACATCCTTTTTTGTAAGTTTTATCTTCTTCAGATCTATCAGATGTTCTATTGTGGTGAATGTACATTCTTGATTTCGTGACTCATAACCTACTTTTGAAAGAATTGCAAGAAATGAATGATACATCGAATAAAATCCAGCATTTACAGCCCAGTCAGTGAATCCACCTTTTATGTTGTGTTTCATTGCTTTTAAGTTATGTAAAGCCTTCTCTATGTGCTTTTTAGATTCTTCATCACTCGACTTAACTTTTTTGATACCTCTGTGGTATTTTCCTTTACCTTTTCTTAAACACCAGTTGAATTTATCCTCTGTTCTTGTCATTTCATCATCACCTTTTTGATTGCTTTCACTATATAACGACTTCCCCATAAAATAAAACCCTTTCTTATTATATCTAGTATCACTTGATCTTTTTCTCTGAGGTTTTGTTCCAAGTCTTTTTCTGTTTGGAAAACAGGGTGTATTTCTTTTGCTGATATAGAATTGATTTCCTCTATTTTCTTTTTTAGCTTCCTATAGTTTGAAGAATCGGATAAAACCAATATATCAATATCATTTGCTTCTTTTGGATTTTCTATGAAAGAGCCGAAAACAATTAGTGAGTATGAAATATCTTTTAGTCCATCTAGGTTTTCCACCAATACCTCTAGATCTGGATTTTCTTTCTTTTGGGAGAGAATCAATTCTGAAACTTTAATTGCAATTTCATTATTTAGATCGATAGAATAAAATACTGAATTTCCCATCTTTTCAGGGACAAGTATTTCTTGAGCTTCTAACCTTTTGAGTATCTTATATCCTCCCATTGGACTAAGATCAAGTTCTCTGGTTAATTGGTTGATGCTATACTTTTCTGTGAAATTTCTAATTAAAAAATTAATTACTCTTGCTTCATTCTTTGTTAATGATATCATATACCTCTAGTATATAATTATATACCTCTAGTATATAAAGATTTCTTTAGTGGAACTATAACTGTCCTCCCCCACCAGATCCATCTATTTCTATCATGATTAATTAATTGGTAAAAGAAGTAAAAGTAAGTTATCCATCAAAATCCTTAAGAACGGTTTCAGCATAATCCATTATTTTCTTGTTTATGTTCATCTGTGCATCTTCTACTTTTTGCTTTATATCTGGATCGTCTCCCATAGTGTTTTCCACTGTCCACAAAACCAACAAATTACTTTGTAATTCTGACCAAAAAAAAGCTTTTTGTACAAACCTCTTCATCTTATCTGGATTATTGGCTTTTAAAGCCTCCTCTTTCCAGGTCTGGTAATGAGGTGTACATGTTTTAATTATTTCACGTGGCTCTAATTTCATGTGTTACTATAAGGTAGTACTCCTATATAAGTATTTCTATATTTTGTCACTTATTTGTGGTTACATAGGTTATAAGACTTCTGGACCCCAAAAATAATCTATGTCCAAATCCCCTTTGCAAATAATCTTCGAACTTCTTGTTCTAATAATCCAAACAACAGTAGATGGACTAAAATTGATCTTTGAAAAATTAGTTGAACTATTCGAATCCCTAGTTTTTCTAGCAAACAAAGGAATATCAGGACTGATTGTAGCATCGGTTATAGGAGGAATCGTGGTAATACTAATCTCGAGGTTTATTTTCGGGAACACAAAAACACTTTTAAGAGTCCTTTTAGTTTATATGGGATTTGTTCTAGTCATGATTTTACTTTTTTTCCTAACTACTTCTAAAGGTCAAACTCCTCCTGTCTCTTAGGAGCGACAGCGTCAATATTCTTAGAAATCAAATCTTCAGCAAAACTATGAGTATCATCCCCATGTACACAAAAAATCTTCTCAGCTCCAGTTTTTACGATAAAATCAATCAAATCCGAGTGAGAGGCATGAGCACTGAAATCCAATTTTTTAACCATCATCTTAACCTTAAAATCAAGATCCTCATGAACATATCTACCCGTTTTCAAGAGTTTATCACCCTCAGTATCGGGAACTTGAAATCCAGTCATAATAAGTGAACAGTCTTCACGATTATGTAGTTTTTTTAAATAATAAACAACAGCACCACCAGAAAGCATACCACTGGTCGTAATAACCACACAAGGCTTCTTAACAAGTTTTTTTCTTTGCATATGATGTTCAACATACTTAACTCCCATTCTTTTCATTGCACTTTTAAGTGAATTATACTTATTCTGAAGGTGAGGATAATCGTTAATAATATCAGTTGCTTGTCTAGCCATCCCTTCAACATACATAGGAGACTTAATTCCATATTTATCCAGAATTAACATAACTTCTTGTGATCGGGCAATAGCAAAGCATGCAATAACCGCAATACCATCATTCGCTAGGGTATTTTTAACCGTCTCAATTAGTTTCTTCTCTTCGGCTTCTCTGTTTGGATGTTCATTCCCAACATAAGTAGATTCAGTTATTAGAACATCGGGTGTAGGTATATTCATATCACATCCAGCCAACAATCGAGTACTGTCTGTGTTAAAATCACCAGTGTAAAGAATATTTTTACCACCATTTTCAACAAAAAACATACACGAACCAGGAATATGACCAGCATCATAACTTGTTATTTTGGACTTACCAATCTTAAATGGTTTTCTATAATCAACTCTTCTGAATTTTTTCACTGCTCTTCTGGTATCATGACCTGTGAATCTGATTTTTTTCCCTTCCATTTTTGCGATTTTAATCGAATCTTTCCAAAGCATTCGGGAAAAGGGTAGTGTTATTTCTTGACCTATTAACGGACAATTCTGGCCTTGATGATAAAGATAGGGAACTGCTCCTGAGTGGTCTAAGTGGGTATGAGTGAGGAGGATTGAGTTGAGTTTTTCTTTAACCTCCTCCGGATACTGAATCGGTTCTTCTTGAAGCTTCACACCATAATCCATTACTAATTTCTCGGTTCCTGTATCGACTAGAATTGCGGATGATCCTACTTCGTTACATGCTCCTAAAAAAGATATCTTTGTCAAATAAACAACTCCTTGAGAATTTAGTAGTTAGTATTTAAAAGGATTAACCGTTGAATAGGGGACTTAAAGCTCTTCCGTGTATTCTATTCGATATAGCAGTTGTTAAAATAGCTATTATGCTATGAATCTCGATAAACTCCCTTTCCTCTTCGGTATAATGATGAGGGATAGTATCTGTTCCTATTATTCTATATCCACCTTCTACAATTCTTTCTTTTGCGGGACGCCCTTCTGAATCGGGTGTTAAACCTAGATGTGTTACACAAGTTTCCACGCTTCTAGCACCTCTTTCCATAAGAAGATCTGCAGCATTCATTGATGTACCACCAGAATCAAGGATATCATCGTATTGGACAACCTTTAAACCTTCCACATTCCCTATCAAACCTACAGGCCTTGTTTTCCCAACACCCAAACGTTCTTTTATAATTACGGCTAAAGGTAGACCGAGTACATCTGCGAATCTACGACAATTTTTGATGGCTCCACCGTCAGGAGCAACAATAACAGTTTCATTTATAGAGTGATTTTCCCTATATTTTTCAGCCAAGAATCTGTATGTAGGAAAAGCTTCAAGATGACAATTCCCAGAGAATGAAGCCACAGCTTGATCAACATGGGGATGAAAAGTAAATACTCTATCAGCCCCAGCAACTTCGTATGCATCTGAAACTAATCTAGAACTTATATCCTCTCTATCATAACTTCTATCTTGTCTTAGCCAAGGATTATAAGGTTCAATTAAAACTACCTGTGTAGCATCACATCTTTTTAGAGTTCTGATAATTGATAAAACCTGAACTAGCGATTCAGCTGCAGGTAAAGACATTTGATTTATCAAATATACTTCCTTCTTTCTGACAGTGTCACTTAAAGTGAATTTGAGTGAACCATCATTAAATAATGTTTCATATGCTTCTATTAGCGAGAAGAAATTTCTATCTTTATCTGGGAGACTCTGATAAACTCTTTCTCCTATGTAAAAGGGGACATCAACTTTACGTCTAGGATCGTATTTAGGAATAACTATTGCGTAGGGTTGCTTCATATTAGTAAATTTGAAAAATAACTTTAAGTTCCAAGAAATTTTCAAAAATAAATAATTTTTTTAATATATTATATTATTTAACAGCTTTTCTTATAAATCTTTTATTCTAATACCATCTGGATTTTCATATGCTATTCCTAAGTATTGCTCATAGTGTGTTAATGGATTTTTCCCTGTTGAATCAAGTACATATAATCTACTTTTAGGGGATTCTAGAACTGGAAATTTATGAGACTTATGAGGGAATGTGCCTCAAGTTTCTATATGGTAAACCAATCCATTACCAAGTAAAACTTAAATTCTCTTAGTCAATCTAATTATTAATTTATTTTCCTATCACCAATAATTACCTATGAACCTAACACATGGTGCAAAAACAGCAGTTAAACAATGTATGAATATTCAGTCCAATGAAAGTGTTCTAATAATAACTGACAATGATATGCCTAGACAGATAACAGGATCACTTTTCCAGCAATCCCGAAAAATCACAAAAAGTACAGTGGTAAAAAAAATGAAAACTTTAGATAGATCTGGTCAAGAACCTCCAGAAGAAATAGCAAAATTAATGCAACAACCCGACGTTCTATTTTTGGTAACATCCAAATCCTTGAGCCACACACAAGCAAGAAGAACAGCATCTCAAAAAGAGGTTAGAATCGCATCAATGCCAACAGTACCAGTATCATCATTCGTGGATGGAGGTTTAACCGCGGACTATAATCAAGTCAAGAAGAACTGTGAAAGAATGTTTAATGCGATCAAAGAGAAAAAAAACATCCACCTAACCTCACCTAATGGAACAGATGTTGAATTAAAAATAGGTCAATACAAACTCGATAAGGACGATGGAATTTATCATGAACCAGGATCTTTTGGTAATCTTCCTGCGGGAGAAGTATGTACAGCTCCAAATAAATGCTCAACTAATGGGAAACTGGTCTTAGATAAAATGGGAAGGTTTGGGGAGAATATTAAAATCACAATCAAGAACGGATATGCAATAAAAATACAAGGTTCACCAGAGTTAAAATCAACCGTGATCAAGCTTGGTAAGGACGGACGAAATGTTGCTGAAATAGGTATAGGTGCTAATCCAAAGGCCAAAGTAATTGGGGTTACACTTGAGGATGAGAAAGTTTACGGTACAGTCCACATGGCACTCGGCAATAATGCTAGTTGGGGTGGAGATGTTGATGTTCAGTTTCATGATGATGGAATAATTCTTAAACCTACTTTGAAAGTTGATGGTGAAGTTTTGATTAAAGATGGCAAGTGGGCGATTTGATAAAAAATTATAAGGCCAACAAATCCTATTAATTTCCTAGGTGAATAACATCCAATACATACTTGACTTCATAAATGCTAATATGTACCTAAAATCCCTGATTATACTAGTTTCATTCTTCCTAGGTTCTAAATTATTCCTGTTCATCACCGAAAGAGTCATTTACAAATTAGTCAAAAAAACAAAAACCAGAGTTGACGACAAAATCATTCACAGAACCGGAAAACCTATCTCACTTGTCCTACTTTTAATCGGCCTCAGATTAGCAATACTACCATTGAACTTGGGAGAAAAACTAATGTCCTCCTCAACAAATTTAATCCTCTCACTAATAATACTAGCCATCTCTTACACATTTGTCATGGTTTTTGACGTTCTGATAAATAATTGGGGACTGAAATGGGCGAAAAAAACAAAATCCACTTTAGACGATAACTTAGTCAAACTCTTACAAAAAACGTCCAAAGTAATAATCTTTTCCATAGCATTCATTTACGTTCTTGATGTTTGGGGGATAGAAATAATTCCGTTTTTGGCAAGTATGGGTATAGCAGGTATTGCAATCGCATTTGCACTACAAGATAGTCTGGGAGATGTCTTTGGTGGATTAACACTGATACTTGACAAGTCTGTGAAGATGGGTGATGTGATTGAACTAGATGATAAAACAACTGGGACAGTGATTGATATTGGGTTAAGAAGTACAAAAATGAGGACCTTTGACAATGAGTTGGTAATAGTTCCTAATGGCCAGTTGTCCGATTCAAAAATAATGAACTATGCAGAACCCGATCAGACAGTAAGATTAGTTATTCCTTTTGGGGTTGCTTATGGGTCTGATATTGATAAAGTCAAAAAAATAATTCTGAAAAAGATTAAAAATTTGGAGCATATACTAGACGATCCAAAACCTCTAATAAGGTTCGTGGAAATGGGAGATTCTTCTTTAAACTTTAAGTTGTATCTGCAGGTGGATCACTATTCTAATAGATCCGCAACTAAGGATGAAGTAAACACTATTATTTATAACACTTTGAGAAAAGAGGGTATAGAGATACCAAATCCCCAGTTGGATGTTTGGTTAAGGAAGTAATACTCCAGCTTTTCCTGTACCAAAACTATTTATACCAATTATGTCATTAGTTATGAGTGAAGTGATGGTGATGAACCGCCAATATGTAACGCTAGTATAGAAGAAAAAGATTTTACTAGTGATAATAAGCTTCTTCTTGATTGTTTGAGGAAAGTTCTTGACGAGAGGCTAACACAAAAACAGAAATTCATTGTTAACTTTCTACGAGTGAACGGAGCAGATAATATTACACGTTTGGTTGAATTTTTAGCAAAGGAAATGGAATGTTCTGAATCTTGTGTTTGGAATAATATTAATTCTTTGAAGAAATGTGGGTTGGTTGAGAATGGTTTGAATAGACCTGTTAAACTTTCTGGGGTTTGCAGAAGTATTTTTGGAGGAGATGATGATGAAAGGTGAATGTTTTTACTTCTTTATTTTCCCGTGGTAGCTCAATCGCAGAGCGCCTGGTTGTAGATGGACATAGAATACTTCTTGTTATTCTTGAATGTCTGATAGTGACCAGAAGGTTGGGAGTTCAATTCTCTCCCATGGGATCAGAGGCGATGAAAAATGAGTAGAAATAAATATGGACTCAGAATACAGGGCGAAGTTAGAGATATCTATATTTTTGATTTTATGAATGCTCTTCAGGAATATACAGGAGAGAATATTGGAGTTTTGAATGGTGGTGGAGGCTTAAAGAGACTAGTAAACAGTGATGTTGAAGGTAGAGTTAGAGGTGATTGGTATGAAATGATGGTCGAATGTGGTGAACCGAATAGTTTTATACCTTATACAAGGACTTTCCCTATTAGGTTGGATTTCAAAACCACTCCGAGAAACAAAAGAAGAGCAGATGAAACCATGGAAGATATAATTAGGATAGTGCTAGACAATGGAGGTTCAGTATTCTTCTATGGAGAGTTTGAGAGGTGAGGTAGTATGTGGCTTGATAAAGTGAAAAAAATACTATATGGAATTTGTTTGACTTCTACAATTTCAGGTTGTGGAGATGTGAACATGGATACAAATAGAGAAATATCTAGGTCCGTAACGAGGGAAATTAAAGCAGAGAAATTTGAATGTAAAGAGATTTTTTATCCTGGGGCGGGGGGAGTTTTTGCGAAAGAAATAATAATCTCAATAGAAGATGAGAATGGAGTATTGTACAGAAGTAATGCTGTATGGCCGACTGAAAATGAAAAATTTGGTTACTTTGAAGAATTATGTGGTAGAATGAGAAGAGGGAAGATAGGAGCAGGAGCGGATGTAGCTCTTTACGGAGAAATAAGACCAAGAAGAGACAGTATTTTACAAGTAGATGAAATATACCTGACTGATCTAGGTGATTAAAATGAAAACAATAGGAATAATAGGTGGTATGGGACCTGAAACAACTTCAAAATTTTATTTAGAGCTAATTAGGTTGTCTAGAAGGGAAATGGGTCATTTACCATCAATCATAATAGAAAGCTTACCGATTAGTTTTAGTTCGGAAGAGAATTTTGTTAAAAACGGAATTAAAGAATCTGAATTCGAGAGATTAATGATTAAATCGGCGAAACGTTTCGAGGAGATAGGGGTTAATCTGGTAGTAATCCCATCAAATACAGCCCACTTTTTCATAGAAAAAGTCAGGGAAAGCACAAGTATTCCTGTGATGAATATCATAAAGGAAACTACTAAATTGTGTCTCAAAAGGGGTTTTAGGAAAGTTGGGGTTCTGGGGACTGAAATTACAATGAAAAATAGATTATATGAGAAAGAATTCGAGAAATTTAACATCGAAATTATTAAATTGGATAAGAAAAATCAGGAAGAATTATCAAATATAATACATAGAATAGTCACTGGTGATACTAAAACAAAAGATCAAAAAAATTTAGAAAATCTAATGGAAATTTTAAAAAATAAGGGTGCAGAAGTAATAATTTTGGGTTGCACAGACCTTCAAAATCTAATCAAAGATAGTTCTAATATTGAAATAATCGATAGTATGCATACTCTTGTTGAAGCAACATTCAGGAAATTATTATGATTAAAAAAACAAAAATTATGTAGGTGATAATGTGTCAAAAGTAGATCAAGTAAAACAGTTCATAGAAGAAAATAATCTAGAAGCAGAGATAATAGAGCATGAAGAATCAGGATTAACAAGCGAACAGGCCGCAGAAGCAACAGGAGTAGATATAGAACAAATAATCAAAACACTACTATTCATGGACAAGAAACACAGACCAGTAATAGTAATCTGTCAAGGTCATAAAAGAGTCGATATGGATAAAGTGATAAAGTTTGTCGAACTAAAAAAACCAAGATTAGCTAGACCAGAAGAAATCAAACAATTACTGGGAACAGAACCAGGAGGAACACCACCGATATGCTTACCCGAAGATATACCAGTTCTGATGGATAAAGGAGTCACTAAACAGAAATTTGTGGTTGGGTCAGCGGGAACAAAATTCACTGGCTTAAAACTAAAACCATATGATATTGTTAAATTTACTAATGCTAAAATAGTTAGTATAACTGAGGGATAGAGAAATGACAGAATACTTTACAAGATACATCAAATACCCAGACGGAACACTAGAAGAATTAAAAGTTCCTAAGAAAGAAGTAAGAAAACAAATACTAGAATCTGCTAAAAGAAACAAAGAAATGTTGGACATACTTGCAAAACTTTAGGTGAAATTAATGGATTTAGAAAAAAGAATGGAATTAATTAAAAGACCTCCAACTGAAGAGGTAATTACAGAGGAAGACCTGAAAGAATTATTGCAAACAAAAGATCATCCAGTAGCTTATGACGGGTTTGAAACTTCAGGACTTCTACACTTAGCATCAGGGCCCTTACGTGCAATTAAAGTTCAAGATATGCTTGATGCAGGTTGCGAATTCATTCTATGGATAGCCGACTGGTTTGCTTATATCAACAACAAAATGGGCGGAGATTTAGAACTCATCAAAAAAACAGGCGAATATTACATCGAAGGTTGGAAAGCGTGTGGAGTCGACATGAAAAAAGTCAAAGTTATGTGGACGAGCGATGCCGTAAAAGACCCGAATTACTGGAAAGGTGTTATAGATGTTGCCAAGAATACAACCGTCAACCGAACAATCCGCTCAGGACCAATAATGGGAAGAAGCGAGTCAGAGATGCAATACACGGCACAGTTGTTCTACCCGATGATGCAGGCGTGGGATCCATTTTATCTCAAAGCTGATATTCTCCAATTGGGAATGGATCAAAGAAATGCTACAGTTCTTTCGCGTGAATTAACTTCAAAGTTGGGTTATTCGACAAGGGTGTGTGTTCATCATCATTTATTAGCAGGTTTGCAGGGACCAAAAGAAGGAAGAATGGGACAAGAAACAGCAACAGTTCAGTTAGAAGACAAGATGAGTAAATCCAAACCAAATACAGCAATATTCATCCACGACAGTAAGAAGGAAATCCAGGAAAAAATAAATGGTGCATTTTGCCCAGAAAAAGTTGTTAAAGGGAACCCAGTTTTGGAAATATGGAAGTACATAGTCTTCAGAAAATTTGATTCTAGAACTATAAAAAGACCGTCCAAATTCGGTGGAGATATTACAGTCGGAAATTACGAAGAACTAGAAAATAAGTTCAGAAAAGGAGAATTACACCCATTAGATCTGAAAAAAGAAACATCCGAAGCTTTAAACGAAATAATAAACCCAATAAGGAAACATTTCGAAAGAAACAAAAAAGCTAAGAAATTGTACGAAACTGTAAAAAAGGCCAAAATAACCCGCTAAATAACATTCCCATTATGTTCTTCTAACCAATTAGTGATACCTTTCTTGATATCAATTATCACCTTTTCCCCAGAAGGCATAGTTCTTTTGATTGTCATCGCAACTTTTTTCTTTTTAAACTCTTCCTTTGCGATTTTAAGGGGATCAAATACACCTTTCGGTTTTTTAATAAGCAATGGTGCACCTAAAGAAATCTGTAAGGATCTCGCACCTATAATCCTTGCGACTTCGAATCTTGTTAATCTTTCATTTGGCCAGATTGAAATAAAATTCACCTCATTTAAGGCTGAAACTTTGCCACTTTTTTAATTAAATCAACATGTCCTATAAACAAACCTCTACAGCAGTATCGGATTAAACCTAAATCATCCAAAACCTTCTTGGAATCTTCACCTTTTTCCACTCTTTTTTTGTATTCTTCCCATAGATGACCTACAACTTTTCCACAGCTGAAACAACGAACTGGTATTATCATTTTCTTTACCTCTTTGACCTTTGTTTATGTCTTCTTGCCCCTTTTCTCGAACGGGATGGTTTATGGGGCTCACATCTCCTAGCATCATACGCTAAAAGATTCCTATCATAATCAAGATACGTTTTCTTTAGTTTTTCATCTTTAAAAAATTCTACCATCCCTTTAGCAATACTCTGACGGATGGCGTCTGCTTGTGAGGATATTCCTCCACCTGAAACATTAACTTTAACATCAACTTCTTTTGATTTGTCTCCGACTAGGATTAACGCTTCTCTTATTTTCATCCTTACAAACTCGGGTTGGTAGATGTCTAATGGAGTGTCATTGATTTCCACTTTCCCCTTCCCTTTTTTGAATCTCGCTCTAGCTACACTCGTCTTTCTTTTCCCAGTCGCGAATGCTAGTTTTTCTTTAGCCATTTTACCATCTCTTCTTTGCTCCTAACCACAATGATAATTCTTCAACACTAATACTTTTACACTTTAATCTATTAGCATCTGCGTCTTTTAAACGAATTGGTTCTTTATTTTTTAATTCTTTTGGGACTCCCACGTGAACTTTTAACCTTTTGTAAGCCTTCTGCCCCCTTTGTATTTTTATTGGTAGCATTCCTCTTATTACCCTTCTTACTATTCCACTCGGTGTTTTTGGGTAATGTGGACCATGTCTGGGATCCCCTCTTTGCCGTCTTTCAAGGTATTTTTGCTTTGTGTTTTTTGGATTTCCCGATATTCTTACCTTTTCACAATTAACCACATGAACTTGTTCACCTTTAAGCAGATCTTTAGCAACACGAGTAGACAATCTTCCTAATATTTGGTTGTCAGCATCGTAAACTTTCATAATCATCAACACAGTATTTTAACCTTAGTCCCTTTTGGGTTATCTTTCATTAATTCTCGAATTGTTATAGCTTTTCCCTTTACTTTTTTAATCTTTTCTTCCGCAGGATTACTAAATCTCCACGCAGAAACTGTTACAGGTTTTGTTAATTCCCCAAACCCAAGTACTACTCCTGGGACGATTACTGTTTCATTTTTTTTGGTATGTCTCTCGATGTGGCTTAAATTAACTTCTACCCTCTGCCTTCTAGGTTTGTTTAGTTTTTCGGCTATATCTTTGAGAAAATTAGAATTAACTTCAAACGATTTCTCTCTTAGATTTTGAATTAATTTTTTTAATATCGGATTTGTAGGTCCAGTGCGCTTAACCAATCGCTACACCTCGGGATTTTCAACTCATTATAGTTGTGTGGGAAGATTTATAAAGGTTTACTCAATTTTATAAGATTAAATTTCTTAATTAACCATATGTTCAATCTTAATGATAAAAATAAGGGTTACTTAATATCAATAATTCTTCTTATTTCTTTTTCTCTTACTACGGGACTTAATAGGGTTAAACCTAAAAATAACGAAATCGAATCAAAATCACCTAAAATGGAAGTTACAACCTCCCCCGAAATAGAGGCTACACCATTCGATTTTGATATCTATTTGGATATGACAGCAGCTTATATACTTCGTCTATATGATTTTCCTTACATAATATGTCTCTCGGGTACAGGTAGGCGCCTCGATATCGGAATTTTTGATTTCATTCATGATCCTACTAAAGCCAGTTTTAGACCTATTGAAAATGGTAAAATAGGTACTTATGTCCCCCATCCGATCAGTGGGAGGTTGGTACCTGTATATATAGGAGAGGACACCGAAATGGGAAAATGTGGTCCTATAGTGAAACAAAGATATTCTGTTCCTTCTGTTGAGTTCATTGAAGATGTGAGAGGACCTTATTTAGATTTGTAAAAATTATGTTAAACTTCAATTCGGTCACTTCCGAACAAAATCTTAATGCTATTTAAACTAACCGAACTAATTGTCTTTTAGCAAATAAATGGGGTGGAAGAATATGAAAAAATTGTTAACATTTCTGCTTTTGATACCATTAGCCATAGCATTGTCAGGATGTACGACTGAACAACCGATCGGTGGAGAAAGAGATGAGCATGGATGCCTTGGACCTGCGGGATATTCATGGGACGAGGAAATACGGGCTTGTGTAAGGACATGGGAACTGGATGAAAGCCAAAAAGAAGCAGCAGAAATAGCTGTTGAGCAGGTAGGATCAGAGAAATACCTAACCGTTACCAAAGTGGAAACTCTAAGATGTCTCGGATGTTTCATAATAGAACTGGAAAAAGGAGAAGAAAGAGATGTGATATCTGTAGAACTTAGTGATTGGGATGTTATTAGTGAAACCTTGGTAAGACATACATGTACTGAACAAGAAAGACAAGCCGAGATTTGCACGATGGAATATATGTCTGTGTGTGGATTCAAAGCGGATGGAAGTTCAAAGACCTATGGTAATGATTGTCAGGCATGTGCTGATGGAGTAGAATACTGGGAAGTCGGAGAGTGCTAGTGGGAAACTATAACCAAAGGACCCTTTTAACCATTTTTTCTTTATTTTTATCCAATACTCTCGAAAAACCCCTCAACCAAAAGACTTAAATACCTATCATGACATCCTATTAGGAGTAAAGTACGAAGTGGTGACAAGTAGCGTTGGTTAATAATATACTAATTCTATTGCTTTTGTGACTTTAATAAAAAAAATAAAGAGATGATATAATGAATTTTGAAAGTATGAATATTGAGAAGTCAGTATTGGGTTCGTTAGATAATATGGGCTTTGAACAAGCAACAAGAATCCAATCAGAAACTATACCTTTGATAAAACAAGGTTATGATGTTATTGGTCAATCCAAGACAGGTTCAGGTAAAACTGCGGCTTTTGGAATACCTTTGGTTGAAAAAGTCAATCGAGGAAAAAAAGCTCAGGCATTAATCCTAGCACCTACGAGGGAATTGGCAAAACAAATTGCAAGAGAGATTGAAAAGTTTTCGGATTTGAAAAGATTAAAAGTTCAAACCGTTTACGGTGGGGTTTCAATGAGACCTCAGATAAGGGGGTTAAAGACAGCAGAAATAATTGTTGGTACTCCCGGAAGAATTCTAGATCATTTAAGACGTGGAAATTTTGACACAAGGAATTTGGAAATCTTTGTTCTAGACGAAGCGGACAGAATGATCGATATGGGATTTATTGATGATATAAAAAAGATAGAGAGACAAATACCAAATAAAAGACAAACACTTTTGTTCAGTGCTACAATGCCAGGAAATCTAAGGAAAGTTACACAGAAATTTACAAATAATGCAAAAAGAGTTAAGACAAAAACTAAAGTAGAGGAAACCCTTTTAGAACAATATTATTGTGATGTTAAACCTAGAAAGAAGTTCTCATTGTTAATACATTTAATTCAAGAAGAAGACCCTGAACTTGCTATAGTTTTCTGTAAAACTAGGAGAGAAACTAGCTCTGTGGCAAGGAATTTGAAAAGGAAAGGTTTAGATGCAGAAGCTTTGCATGGAGGATTATCCCAACATCAAAGAGAAAAGATAATAGGTAAATTCAAAAAAAGAAGATTAAGAATTCTGGTCGCGACAGACGTTGCATCAAGAGGTTTGGATATAGATGATATAACTCACATATTTAACTACAGGTTACCTAGTAATGCAGAGGACTATGTGAATAGAATTGGAAGAACTGCCAGAGCTGGTAAGTCTGGTAAAGCGATATCTTTGTTAAGTTCAGATGATCATGGTTCTTTTAGAAGAATAATGAGGAGATACTCTTATGATGTTAAGAAGATGGAAAAATCTGATTTTAAGGATCTCCAATTTAATAAGAGAGCTCCTAGGAAAAGGAAATCTAGGAGGAATTATAATATTCAAGGAGGTGATAATTTGAAAGGAAAAGTTAAATGGTTCAATTCCATGAAAGGATTTGGATTCATAGAACCAGAGGGTGGTGAGAAGGACGTTTTTGTTCATCAGTCATCACTCGCGGACGAAAAAGAATACTTGAGAGAAGACGACGAAGTTGAATTTGAAGTTGAAGAAACACCAAAGGGAAAACAAGCAGTAAATGTTAGAAAAGTTTAGGCTTAATTAGTTTAGACTTATTTAAAAACTGGGAAAGGTTAAGGTTTTTTTTATTTTTGTTAATTATATTTACAGATTGAAATTCTTAGATTTTAATAAATTATATAAACTAGATTCCATTTCTTTTTACTTTGTCCATGAGTGCTTGGTTGTTCAGGAGAAGGAAATAATTGAATTATTTCTTACGATCTAGACCAGTTACTATCAACCCAAAGCCCAATATTATTGTCACCCAAATCAGGACTTGACTGACTTGAGATTGTAACTAGGGTCGGGTCAGAATACATACTTGCTGCAGTAAAACTTCCTTCAGCCTGTAGCATCGTACCTTTCGCAATATTAAAGGCAGCATAAAAGAAATGTCTCGACCATTGACTTAAAACTTTTGCTAATACTCCAAAACCTACCATTATACTTCCAGCTATTTTTTTCATAAAAAACACCACGATAAATTGGTTTTAGTGGTTTATAAATTTTGGGGGTATTAATGGGTTTTAAGATAACAATGAGGTGTCTATTTAAAAATTAGTTTAGAAATTAATCGATAAATGATAGATTTCGATACCCAATATGCAAGAAGACATGAATCAATACAAGAAAACCTAGATATTGTTAGACATCTATTCGAAATTGCGACAAGGGAAGGTTTAAAAAGAATATCTTTTTATAGAAGAGAAAAATCATATTTCCCATGTGGACTTCATGAAGGAATTCCAATAGGTCTAGATTTAATAAGGGATCATGTAAAATACGGTTTTCCTAACATTCTAGCCAAAATGAGATTATTGTATGAAATTTCTGAAGGAGATGTTGATATATCATCTGTATACGCATTACTTCAAGGGGGATTGGGAATCGTTTCAGAAGATATGAGTGGAGGAGGATTATATAGAGTTTCAGATAATACTCCAACGAGATTTTTAAGAATGGATCTCTTTAATCAAATATTTTTTGGGGAACCTAAAAGTGAGTTGAGAAAAACAACTTTTTGGATAGAACATGGAAAAGAGGTTAGAACCCCTATTGTCGATTTAGATCACGTTAATGTTAGTCAATCATTTAAAGATATTTATATACAGTATGTTAGTCAGTATAAGAAAGACCCAAGATTTATAATAAGACCCAGATAGGAAATTCAACAAAATTCATCATTTTATAAAATACTTTCCTATTTAAAACCTCAAGCCCGAATTCTAATTGCTAATAACATGCAAATACTCGAAGAAATAAGAAACTGGGAAGGAAAACCAAAAGAATTGATTATAAATTTATCCGAGGAAGCTAAGAAGAAACCCGAATTGCTCGAACAGGTCGAAGAAGGACTAAAACAAGGTTCTAAAGTTGAAAAAAGCATCTGCGCAGAAGTCATGGAATATGTAAGCAAAGACAAACCAGAACTAGTAGTACCATACCTTAACACAGTGATAGATTACTTGGATTCTGACGCTTCAAGGGTTAAGTGGGAGACAGCAAGAGTGATCGGAAACGTTTCAAGTGTATCCCCGGACAAAGTAACCGAAGATATTCCCAAACTTATGACTAACACCGAGGACAAGAGTACTGTTGTTCGATGGAGTACTGCATTTGATTTGACTGAGATCGCTAAGAATAATGCTAGTGTGAGGGATGAGTTGGTATCTAAGTTCAAGGAAATTGTGAAGAGAGAAGACAATAATGGGGTTAGGAATGTTTATTTGAAGGGTTTGAAGGAGATTGATAGTGAAAAATGGGGATTATTATCGGTTTGACCCAATAAAAAACATCAAAAATCATCGGTTTGAACCGAAGCATTTATAAATAGATAATACAAATATGTAGTATGAAAGAAATAGAAAACAGTCTAAGAAAGTGGAATCTTTGGTGGGCAGAGGATAAAATAAGTGAAGATTTAGTAGGTATACCCCGGGTGAAAACAAAAGAAGTTCTATCAGTTATGAATTTAAGGCATATTAAAGATGTTATAGGAGTTAGAAGATCTGGTAAAACAACTTTACTCTATCAGGTCATTGATAAATTAATAAATAATGGAACGGACCCGAAAAAAATAGTTTTCATAAATTTTGATGATCCAACTCTAAATATTTCCAAGTTAGATGAAATTCTAAAGACAATTTACAAGATAAATCCAGATGTGGAATATTTGTTCCTTGATGAAGCATCTGAGAAAGAAGGCTGGGAAAGATGGGTTAGAACAATTTATGACTTAAAGAAATTCAAACAGATATTTGTAACAGGGTCGAGTGCGAGTTTACTTTCAAAGGAAATTGGGAAAGTCTTGACAGGTAGACACATAACTTTTGTTCTATATCCTTTTTCTTTCAAAGAATTCTTGATTTCTAATGGATGGGGAAATTTCAATAAAAATTATCTACTTAAAGAAAAAAATAAACTCATTCATTTTCTCCACAGATATTTAAAAGAAGGAGGATTTCCGGAGACTTTAAACAAGGATGAATCAAGTTCTAAGGCTATACTTACCAACATATACAATGACATTATTGCAAGAGATATTGTGTCAAGACATGAAGTGGACTCTGATAAGGTAAATAAATTAGCTTATTACCTCTTAACCAACTTCACAAATGAGTATTCCTACAGTAAATTGGCTAAAAAAATTGGTATTGACTGGGAGACAGTTGAAAGATACATGAAATTCCTTGAAGATACGTTTCTTGTACTGAGTTTGGATTTATTCTCATTCAAAGTGGGCACTCAGTTCAAGCGAAATAAGAAAATTTATTGTATTGATACAGGATTAAGAAATACCGTTTCATTTAGATTCTCTCAGGATATAGGAAGATTGGCTGAGAATTTAGTTTTTATTGAGTTAAAGAGGAGAGGTGAAGATGTTTATTATTGGAAATCCAAGGGAGGTAAAGAAATAGATTTCTTGGTTAAAAGGGGAACGGATGTAAAACAGTTGATTCAAGTCTGTTGGAATGTAGAAAATGAGAAGACTAAAAAAAGAGAGGTTAAATCATTGTTAAAGGCTATGGATGAATTCGGTTTGAAAGAGGGTGTTATAATAACTGAAGATTATGAAGGAGAAGAAAAAATAAATGGCAAATCTATTCGGTATTTACCTCTATGGTATTGGTTATTGGAAATTTCTGAAGAGTAGTAGCTAAATTTCCGACTTCTGTGTCGACACACCACTAACTATTATCAAAGTTCCTCCAATTATTTGGAATATATTCATCGGTTCTTTTAGAAAAATCAAGCCCAACAAAGATACTATTACAGGAACCGACATGGACATCATAGTCAAATAGCTAGCACTTGATACGGATATAGTCTTGTTAAGGAATATTGCTAGTATGGCTCCGAAAATACCCGTCATTATAACAAATCTACTCGCTTTAATCTCCAGAGGGTTGATATTTAAGATAGGTAACAAAAGTAATAAGACTAAGAGAGCAAATCCTATCCTACCAAGACTGATAATGTCTGAATGTATTTCTTTTGTCAAAGGTTTAGTTATTATTAAAGCTGAAGAAAAACAAAGAGCCGTGATTAAAGTTAATAAATCTCCAACTTTCGGTATTATCATTTTACCCCCAGTAGTAAGTAAGTAAATCCCAATTACAAACACAACAAGTAGAATAATTTTCCTTTGAGTGAATCTTTCTTTCAAAAAGAAGAAAGCCAATAATGTCGTAAAAAGTAATGTGCTCTTGACTAAAAATCCATAGTTTATTGATGTGGATAGTTTCAAGCCATAAAATCCCAAAATATATGCTGTTCCGACAAATAAACCTATTAAAAATAGTCTTTTAAGATGTTTGAATTTAATATTTTTCAGTTCTTTTCTCCTCGTTAGTAGATTGTATACCAAAAGTATGGTTGCGTTGATAACTGTTCCTTGAATCGTATAGGGCAAGGCTTCTGCACCTAAGTTTATTGCGTTCTTATTGAAAAATATTAACAGAGCCCAGGATAAAGAGAAGATAGAGACATAAAGTAATTTTTTATCGATTTTCATAACAACTTATTAGAAGTTCAGGATTAAATCAGTTACTTCACCTAAAATCAAAGTTCATTCACATCATCAGGTAAATGGTCTATACCTCCAAATTCTTTTACAACAATGGATTTTATTTTAGATTTCACTTTTGGACTAACGTGAGTAATTGTCATCTTCTCTTCACCCCCAATACTCTCACAATCATCTTCTATTAAAATATTAGGAGAGATTCTTTCAGCAACATCTTTGTATTCTTCACCATCTTTTCTGAAAATCAACTTACCCTGAGGAAAATTATAATTCTTCAAAACATTTCTAATCATTTCAACTTCTTTTGGTTTTCTCCTACTAGTCAAGTAAATTAATCTGATCCCTTGTTTATCCCACTTCTTTAATTTTTTTACACAATCACCCCTTGGGACATAATTCTGAAAATCTCTCACCGAACTTTCTCTATTCTTAACTTGTTCAACTATTTCCTCTCTTGAGTGTCCTTTAGCACCTGAATGCATCAACAAAGTACCTTCGGTAAAAATCATTATTTTCATTTCAATCCTTAACTACTATCATACTTATTTCCACACTAGCTCCAAGTGGTAGTCCTTTCACACATACTGTTTCTCTTGCTGGGAATGGATCACTCATATAATTCCCATAAATCTCATTTATTTTTCCATAAGATTCCATATCAGTAACAAATATAGTTGTTTTTACGACATCATTAAAAGAAAATCCGGCTTTCTCTAAAACTGATTTCAGATTTTTCATAATTTGGTGTGTTTGTTCTTCTATATTCCCTTCTAATAATTCTCCGTCGGGTTTTAAATGAATTTGACCTGAAGTGAACAACATTTTTCCAGTTTTGATGGCTTGAGAATAAGGTCCTACAGATTCTGGTGCTCCTTTAGTTTCGATTTTAGTTTTCATAATAACCAAGAAATAATAGAACTTCCAAAGATAAAACTCTTTTATTATTAATTTACCAACAATTACCCATGAAGAGAATGCAAAACAAAGTAGCTCTAGTAACCGGAGCTGCATTGGGATATAAGAACGGTGGTCCATCAATAGGCAGTGCTATAGCTTTCAAGTTGGCTTCTGAAGGAGCGAAAGTAGTAATTGTGGATATCAACGAAGAAATGGGAAAAAGGGCGGCTGAGAGGATAAGGCAAGAGAGTGGAGAGGCTGTGTTTATTGAATGTGATGTATCCAAAACTGAAGATGTTAAAAGAGCCATAGAAACAACTAAGAAAGAATTCGGTGAATTACATTGTATCGTGAATTGCGCTGCCTCATATAAAGGAGATATTTTCAAAAATGTGGTTGAAACATCTGAAAAAGACTGGAAACATATAATTGATATTAACTTGAATGGTTATTACAGATTTGCTAAGTATGGAATACCTTTGATTCTTGAGAGTGGAGGAGGGACTGTGGTTAATATATCTTCTGCTGCCGCTTTTAAAGTGAATAAGAATTTCAGTGTTTATCCTGTTACAAAGTCTGCGATTAACTCGTTGACAAGAACTATAGCTATAGATTTCGCACCAGAGATTAGATGTAATGCAATATGTCCCGGATTTGTTAGGATAGCTAATTCAGAGAATGATCGGACGGGAGAAGAATTAAAGGAATGGCTTGAAGGAATAGCTAAAACTTATCCATTAAAAAGAGTATGCTCGGTTGAGGAAATAGCCAATGTTGCATTGTTTTTGGCGAGCGAGGAATCTTCTTACATCAACGGGGAGTGTATAGTTGTTGATGGTGGTAGATCTGTTGCGGATAGTCATGAGTTTTAGTAACCGGTGAGCAAGAAACATCTCGACTTTAGTCAGGAGATGAATTGCGATAATTATCTTATCCTGAAAATTGAAAAAAATAGATGGAGAGAGAATTTTCCCTATAATTCGTACTTTTGCTTAGTGATAGTTGGGTTCTCTTCCTTAAAAAAATTTCAGAGGTTTTGAATATGAGATGGACTAGATATAACCATACGACTGGAGAATCTTATCTCCATTTGCAGTTTACACCAAAATATAGGAGAATAGTGTTTACTGAGAGAATAATAAGGAGAAGTTGTAAAATTTTATGAGATGGATAGCGAAAGATTCGGGCGGTTGGTTCAATAACAGCAGAATTGAGAAAATTTTACATTGAAAGATACCAAAACAAACATTGGTGAGGAATAGATTACTTGACCTACCTAAAGTTGAAAATTCAGGGATAAAACTTTATCACTAACTTTTGAAAGAACCTTCGAGGTCTTAAATCGAGATATTTAGTTGCATCCTAGAAATGGTTTCACAAAAAGGTAAAAACCGAATAAAAGGTAGTTTTTGAGATTCCAAAATTATAAAAAAGAAAAAAAATCATTCCTTAAACAACCATCCAAATAAACCCTTGTTCCTTTTTTCTCGATTTGCCATTTTTTGTAATCTATTTTGTTCTTGCTCTATTTGTTGAATTTGTTCCTGGAAAATTTGTTTTATTTCCTCGTCTTCTATTCTTTCTTCTAGTTCTCTTAATGCTCGAATTCTTTCTTCGTTTCCGTTAACCTCCTGTTCTAACTCATCGGCAGCCTCTTCATCTCCACCAAGTAATAATCTTCTAAGCATCCCCCTCGTCTGGATTCTCTCTTCTACTTTTAAAGTCGCCTGAACAGAATTGTTGAACTCCATGGCTATCTCTGAGACTTCATCTCCAATACCCCCCTTTTCTTCAAGCATCTGTCTCATGTATAATAAATTATGTACAGACTCTCTCACTCTGTTTTGATTTCTGTATATTTTCTGTATATTTTCAGGTAAACCTTGGATTTCTTCATCCATTTCCTGATATCTCTTCTGGGTTCTTTCTCTTATTTGTGATATACTCTGGGCCGCTTCTGGGATATTTTTTCGTTGTCGTTTGACTAGATCCTCCTCTTTAATTGGCTTTCTTTCTTCTGATGAAGAAGACTGATTGCCGTCGGTCGGAGGTGAATCTATATCTGGTCTGTTTCCTTCTCCACCTGGCGTTTCAACTGGTTGTGAGAGGATAAGCTGGGGTAAAAGTAGTACCAACAAAGCTAATGCAATTATTTTTTTCATCCTTATTACCACCTACTATTATTTGTTTTCTTTCAATTAATTAATTTTCTCTTCTTTTAGAGAATCTATAAATATTAAATTATAACAATATCCATGCATATAATACCCAAAGTATTATCACAATGAAATTCAACCATACTCCATACGAGAACATTTTCTTAAAAGTCACATGTTTATTCTTAGAAATTATAGCATTAGGAGGAGTTGCAATTGGTAACATAAAAGCCATATCACTACACACAGCAACTGTAAATATTCCTAACAAAGGACTAAAGCCCGCTGACTTGTAAAATTGTATTATTATAGGTATAAGAGTTGCTGATAAGGCCGTGTTTGAAATCAGTTCTGTGGAGAAATTGGCTATTATTGCCGTAATGAGAAGATATGAAATTTCATTTTTTGGAACAAAACTCATAAATTGGATGAAAAGGTCAGAGATCCCCACGCTTAAGAGGATATTGCCTAGGGCCAAAGCACCACCTAACATCAAAATAATATCCCAGGGGATTTTGACATCTTTAATTTTTAAAATTGGTTCTTTCTTGGTTCTGATTAGAAATAGTAAGGATGCACCTAATAGACCGATAATAACATCACTAATTTCGATGGTAGATTTTTGAGATAAATATGGTCGAAGCAACCAGAACAAGACGGTTATTAAAAGGATTAAAATAGTCAATTTTGCATTGGTTTCAAGTCTGATTCTTTTTGTCTTTACTCTGATTTTCTTGGTGTTGGGAGCTCTCCAACTCATGTATATCCACAGGATCAGTAAAAGAAGTGAAGTAAAAGGCATTAAAATTTTAGCCCATCCTAAAAACCCTATATTTACACCCTCTCTCATCATATATTCCGCTCCTATAAGGTTGGTGGTTGTACCTATCAAAATAGCTGTGCCGCCGATTGAGGCCGCATAAGCTATTGACAATAACAGAGAAACTCGATATTCTTCGTCTTCGTTCTTTATCGCTTCTAATATCCCTACACCAATGGGAAGCATGAGCATTGTCGCAGTTGTGTTCGCCATTAAAGTTGATAAAAGGGCAGTTGATAATATTGTTCCTAGAATAACAAGTCGTGAACTTTTTCCAGATAGTTTCATTAGAGAAAAAACTATCTTTTCATCAATTTTCCATTTTGATACAGCTGAAGAAAAGATGAAACCAGAAATAAATAACAAAAGTATACTGGAATAATAATTAGATACTATTTCTCCAAATGATATCAAGTTTAGAAGAGGGCCAAAAATTAAAGGTATAAGCCCAGTTACCCCGATTGGTATTAATTTAGTTGTCCACAATATTGTACATGTAAATAATATCAGAAGTGATGCTCTGATACTTTTCTGTAAAGGTAGAAGATAGATCAATAACCAAGTTAGTAGAATTAGCAGTAACCAAAAAAGTTTTTTCGTTTTCATCGAAGATAATTAGATTTCGAGTTTAATAAAACCTGTATTATTTCAAATATTTTTGGTTGATGGTGATAGATATATTTCTGATAGTCATGAATTTTAGTCTGATAATTTACTAATTAATATCCTTTAAAGAACAATTACTTATGTAAAAACTAGGAAGAGTTGAGAATAATGACAAATTTTAACATTAAAATCGAAAATATCGTTGCTACGGCCCCTTTAGGTGTAAGAATATCCCTTGAATCGTTAGTTGAATATTTAGAGGGAAGTGAATACGAGCCTGAACAGTTTCCCGGCTTAGTCTATAGGGTAAAAGACCCCAAATCTGCAACACTAATCTTCTCAACCGGTAAAATTGTGTGTACTGGCGCAAGAAATATTGAAGATGTTACCACTGTTATTAAAAAAGTTGTTAAAGTGTTGAAAGAAAGTGGAATTGCAGATCCTAAAGGTTACAAGATTGAGGTTCAGAACATCGTCGCTTCAGCAAGGCTACCAGCAAGGTTGGACCTGGATAAAATTGTATTTGAGGTAGAAAATTCTGAGTACGAACCAAACCAATTTCCCGGCTTAGTCTATAGGGTAAAAGACCCAAAGACCACATTGTTATTGTTTGGTTCAGGTAAAATCATCTGTACTGGTGCAAGAAAGATAAAAGAAGTGGAATACGCTATAGAAATCATGTTTAAGAAATTGAAGAGTATAGGCGCACTTAGAAAGGATTGATGATGGACCCGATGGGATTTGAACCCATGATCTCCTCGTCCGAAGCGAGGCGCATTATCCAAACTCTGCTACAGGTCCTCTAACACTAATAATAACTGGAATTTATAAAACTTAATCTTTAACTGCTACTAGTAAGACAAAGTAAGATATATTAGTTTACATTTTTAATTAATATTATAGGTACCAATTTTACAATCTTTTTTTCTGGGTAGCGCAAGACTTAGAGGTTGGTCGGATGAAATATTGTGAGAACTGCAAAGAATTCTTCCCTGAGAAAGACAATTACTGTCCCTTGTGCGGGAGAAAGCTAACTGAAACCAAGGGCGGGACAAAAAAAGAATCTAAAACCAACAAATCCGATGTTTTATTGGAAGATTACAACTATGAGGACACTTTTAGGGACTGGTGATCTTTGACTGGATTTACGCCCATTTTCTTAGATGATTCTACTTCTTGTGGATGGGTTAATTGTTCCATTCCAATTTATCTCCTACTTGAATGTTGTTCTCCTTTGAAAAATTCGCATTTACCTCTAGAACATATTTAGTGGGTTCGTTTGAGGGATAGCTTTCACAAGGATCTGATTCACATGGCTGAATGTTTTGCTTTATTTCTGTTATTGTACCATTTTCCGCGATAAATATCATGTCCAGAGGTATTAGTGTATTTTTCATCCAGAATGAAACGTTTCGTTCGTTTTCGAAAATGAATAACATACCGGAATTTTGTGGTAAACTTTTTCGGTACATCAAACCTTTACTTCTTTCTTTGGGATCATCGGCTATTTCTATATCAATCTCAACTTTCCCACCCTCACTGATTATGGAAAATGGTATAACTTTTTTTGTTATACATCCACAGAGAACTACCAATAAGGCGATTATAATCAACTGAGAGAGTTTTTTCAGTTTCACTTAATTTCCCTTACTATATTATCTGTTTTATCGGATTTAATTGTGAAATATTTTCCACAGTAAACACATTTTTTGGATTTTTTGTAAGGTGATCCTTTACTTTGGTACTTTTGTTTGTGGTGACATTTGTCGCAGATAACCCAGAATTTCATAGAATTATATTGGGATTTGAGGGTTTAAAGGATTTTGATAGTAAAATTCACGCCCCGAGCAGGACTCGAACCTGCGGCCTTCTGGTTAACAGCTTCAGCCCTGAATTCAGGTCAACTGCTCTACCACTGAGCTACCGGGGCATCAAGGTCTCATTCTACCCATGGTTCTTGGAAATGGAACTGTTTCACGAATATTTTCAATTCCACAAATCCACATAACAACTCTTTCCAATCCCATACCAAATCCTGAGTGAGGAACCGAACCATACTTCCTTAAATCCATATACCATTGGTAATCCTTTTTCTTCAAGCCAAATTCTTTAATTCTCTTTTTCAGTGCTTTTGGATTATCTATTCTTTGACTTCCACCTATTATCTCACCATAACCTTCGGGGGCAATAATGTCGTTTGAAAGAGTTAATTTTGGATTTTCAGGATCAGGTTCCATGTAAAAAGCCTTAATTTTTGTTGGAAATCTGTGGATAATTATCGGTTTTTCAAACTGCTTGGAGATAAATCTTTCTTGAGGAGCACCAAAATCGTCCAGATATTCAATATCAAAATCGTTCTTTTGTAACAACTCTATGGTCTCATCATAACTTATCCTTGGGAATGGTGGTTCTATTTTTTCGAGTTTTTCGATATCTCTTCCTAGTTCTTTTAATTGTCTTTTATTCTTCTTTAACACTCCTTTAACTATCGCTGTAATCAATCCTTCTTGAAGTTTAATATTATCTTCAAAGTCATAGAAAGCCATCTCAGGCTCAAGCATCCAGAATTCGGCCAAATGCTTTGGTGTATGAGACTTTTCCGCGCGGAAAGTAGGACCAAAGCAATAAACCTTTCCTAATGATGGAACAACAGCCTCACTGTATAACTGACCACTTTGGGCAAGATAAACCTTACCACCAGGGTATTTTGTTTCAAATAATGTAGTACTTTCCTCACAACAGGTTGGAGTCAATATAGGAGTGTCTACTCGATAAAAACCTTGAGAATCCAAGAAATCAATCGCACTTTTAATAACGGTTGATCTTATCCTAAGAATAGGTCTTTGACTTGGGCTTCTTAACCACAAGTGACGGTTACTTAGGAGAAAATCGATTCCATGGTCTTTTTTACCTAGAGGGTAATCGTCTGCTACCTGGAGAACCTTAATATCATTAATCTCTATCTCATACCCATCTGGAGCTCTTTCATCTTCTTTTACTTTACCTTCGATTATAACCGAGGATTCTTGTGTTAATTTCTCAGCATCTTCAAACGTTTTTTTGTCAACATTATCTTTATGGATTGTTGCCTGAATGGTCCCAGACCCGTCTCGGATGATGAAGAATTGAACACCACCACTTGACCTCAGATTCTCTACCCATCCACCTAGTTTGACTTTGCCTTTGGTTTTATCATCGAGTATATTTTCTATTTTGTTCAGTTTCATGATTATCAATTAGAATTTGTTAAGATAAGTTTAATAAATTTTGGACTAAGATTATTAATAACTGAAAGAGAATAACTTTTTTATGTCAACGAACGGGCTACCTTATGATATTATGAATGCATCAACACGTGTTAGAACTCATCCAATGATTTATATGATTGAGGAAAAAGAAGATAGAGGTTTAACATATATTGAAGTAATTGTCCCTGGGGGAAGTTATTGTGGTACTGCAGCAAAATCTAGATTAGCAAAAGGGGACCTTTCTCCAGAAACTAGTAGTCTAGATAGATTAGGAACTAGTGTTTTTCGATATTATCCTAAGACAGCCCAAGTTCAGAATTTAAGTAATAGGATAACTAGAGTAATGCAAGAAGCAGGATTTTTACTAATCTCTCGGAGTTAAATATATGAGACATTTGTATCATTTTTACTTGAATACATATTAAAACTCGTCCACCAATTTCAATTAATATGATTGGAAGGACTAGAAATGGATATGGAGGAACTTTAGGGCCGAGAGAAAGTACAGAGAAATTTTCATTAGCATGGAGTTTATCTGCTCCTATTTCAAGAGACCAAGATTTTGCGATCTATGAAGTTCCTATGGGGAAAAGTGATGGTTATAGTTCACTCGTTAGACAAATGTTTGAAAGAGCAATGGAAGGTGCTCATGTAACAGAACCTTGTAAAGAATTCTTAAGATCTATGTTCTATGTTTCTCTTAGGCAGGGAGTACCTCCAGTTAGGTGGATACCAGTAGAAAAATTTGGAATAGACCTTTCAAAAGAAAGATATGGGATATTTGGACCCGAAGAGAATTTAGGAGAGATTGAAGGAGAGCTAATAAGATTCCACGTTCATATTATAGAAGCTTATAGGATACCAGAATTAAGAGAAAGGGGGATGGAACTTAACAGAAGATGGAGAAGAGATTGGAATGAAAGATATGGTTGAAATTAAAAATAAATTTAGTCAATTTCTTGTCTTTGCAGAAGTCTTTGATTGATATCAAAATAACCAACAGTTAAAACATATTTCCCATCTAATACCGTTCTGTAATCTTCTACAGTATAATTTCTTTCCTCTACCTCATCTAATAATAATCTTGAAACTTCACCTTCCTTATTTAAAAAATATGTAACATTCCAGGTATCTAACATTTGTCCTATCCCAGTGTCAGAACAATCCAATACCCCTACTTTATCAAAATGAATTTTTATCATGCTGAAATCATTATTAAACAAAACTTAAATTTCTTACTTTAGACTTAAAAAAGAAAAAAATTAAACGCCTCGGGTCGGACTCGAACCGACGGCCTTCTGGTTAACAGCTTCAGCCCTGAAAAAGTCAGGTCAACTGCTCTACCTACTGAGCTACCGAGGCTTGAATAATTTCACGAATTTCTCTTGGGTTTCCCGCTGATTTTATTTCTTTTAAAACCTGTCCAACCAAAAAATCCAATGCTTTTTCTTCTCCAGATTTATAATCTTTCACTGCCTCTTTGTTTTTCTGTAGTATTTTATCAACTATTTTTTTAAGTTCTTGTTTACTCACCATTTTTAGACCTTTTTTACTTAAATATTCTTCGGGGTATTCACCAGTCATGGTTATTTCTTTAATCATTTCTTTTCCTAATCTTTTCGGGATTTCACCTTTATCCATCATTTCAAGGAATTTAGCAAAGTTTTCTACAGATATTTTGGAGTTTTTAATCCTGATCCCCTGATAATTCAAGCACTTCAGAAGATGAGTAATCATCCATTTAGCAATCATCTGGGGATTTTCTAATAATTCACAGCATTCTTCGAAGAATCTAGAAAAATCCTTCCCTGTGTAAACTATCACTTTGGCTTGATAATCTGATAAATCATACTTTTCCTGGTACCTTTCCACTAAATGATCAGGTAATTCGGGCAGAGTGGTCTTTATTCCTTGTTTCCATTCATTATTAATTTCGATTTTAGTCAGGTCTGGCTCAAAAATGTACCCATAATCCTCTTCCATCTCCTTTGTTCTCAGAGTTTTAGTTATTCCTTGAGATTCATCAAATCCTCTTGTTTCTCTTTCAACCTTCCCTCCATTTCTAAGTACACTTTTTTGCCTAACAACCTCATAATTCAACGCTTTTTCAATCTTAGCAAAACCACTCATATTCTTGATTTCAACCCTTTTCCCGCCTTCTATTGATATGTTGACATCTACACGCATAGATCCTTCAAGTGAAGAGTCATAAACTCCAAGATATTCAAGCATAGTCGAAAGTTTAGTCAAGAATTCCCTTACCTCTTTCGGGTCTCTAAAATCGGGTTCGGTTACTATCTCACATAAGGGGGTCCCAGAGCGGTTATAATCGATTAGAACATACTTGGATGTAGTTATGTCTCCACCTACATGAACAAGTTTAGCAGGGTCTTCCTCCAAGTGAATCCTAGTAATGTTAATTTTTTTCTCCTCTCCGTTTGAGTTAATTTTTAAGTAACCTTTTCTTGCGAGGGGAATTTCAAATTGAGTTATCTGGAAGTTCTTTGCCATATCGGGATAAAGATAGGATTTTCTAGAGAAGAACATTTTTGTTAATATTTCACAATTTAACGCATGAGCAATTGATATACCATAATCCAACGCTTTCTTGTTGACTTTTGGTTTTGATCCTGGGAAACCAAGACATATAGGACAGGTAGTAGAGTTAGGTTTAGAGTCTCTATAATCCGTGGAACAGGAGCAAAATAACTTTGATTTTGTGTTTAACTGTACATGAATTTCTAATCCTATTTTCATTTCATCACAGGTTGGTTTTTGTGGTAATCAGTATTTTGTTCAAATGTGTGAGCGACCTGAATCATCTTTTTCTCTTGTAAATGATCAGCAATTATATGCATCCCAACTGGTAAACCCTCTGAGAAACCTCCTGGAACAGATATCATCGGAACACCTGCTAAGTTTGGGGGGACTGTTAGAATGTCGAGCATATAGGTCTGAAGTGGGGTCAAATCCTCAATTTCCGAGAATTTTGGTGGTAGAATTGGCATGGTCGGAGAAACAAGCACATCATACTTTTTGAAAGCTTTCTTGAAGTCTTGAATCACTAGTGTCCTTAATTTCATCGCTTTTAGGTAGAATTGATCCCTATATCCAGCCATTCTAGCATAAGTTCCCATGATTATCCGTCTTTTAGCTTCTTGTCCAAAACCTTCTTTTCTTACCCTTGAGAAATAATCGTTGAAACTCTCTCCTGTTTTAATTTCATTTTCCAAACCATACCTTAATCCACACAGTTTCGCAAGGTTGGTAGAAGTTTCAGACATAGCAATTATGTAATAACTAGGTAAAGCAACATCTGTGTGTGGGAGAGAGCATTCTTCGTATTTAGCACCTAAATCTTCTAGAAGTTTAATGTTTTTCCAAATTTTGTTCTTGATTTTTTCGTTTACTCCACCGCTGAAATATTCTTTCGGAACCCCAATCTTCATACCTTTGACATCATTTTTCCAGTAATCAGTATAATCCTCTTTTTCAACATCAAGTGAAGTAGAATCAATGGAATCATGACCAGAAATTACCGAAAATAACAGTGAAGAATCCTCAACTGTTTTACCAATTGTTCCAATCTTATCCAGACTATTAGCATAACTAATCAAACCCCATCTAGAAACCGTTCCATAAGTTGGTGTTATCCCCACGGTATTTGTAAAAGATGTAGGACAACTTATAGACCCACCAGTGCTCTCGGCAATAGCAATATGTGGAAAATCAGAAATACTTGTCAAGCAACCCGCTCCCCCTGAACTTCCTCCACACGTTCGTTCGATATCCCAAGGATTTTTAGGAAATCCAAACGGAGTGTTAATGTTAAAAACACCATGACCAAATTGATCCATACTAGTTTTCCCAATTATTACTCCACCCTCTTCTTTAACTCTTCTGGTAACATAAGAATCAAACGGAGGAACATATTTATGAAGAATCCTTGAGCCTGCAGTAGTTTTAAGTCCTTTTGTGCATATATTGTCTTTAACTGAGATTGGAAGGCCGTAAAGCTTCCCTTTTTTAAGCGATTTTACGTCGATTTTTTCGTTTATTGTAACAAATGGTAAATATTTCTCTTGAATTTTTCGAGTTTTTTCCAGAGTTTTAGTTAAGAAATCCTCTAAATTTAATTCCCCATTCCTGACTTTTGTTAAATACTCTTTCAGTTCCATCTAAACAGCCCTTGGACCTTTAAAGTAGTCATCTTCTTTATTTTCAGCATTTCCTAACGGATCCCAATCCCATTCACAAGTTTCATCTTTCCTCCAAACATTCTTAATTTCCAGAGGCTGAAATGAAGTTTCAATCTCTTCCGTATCAACTTCTTCTATTTTTCTAAACGCTTCCAGAACATCATCTATCTGTTTTGTAAATTCCTTAACTTCTTCATCTGTCAAATCCAACCTAGCTATCTCAGCAACATGTCTAATTACGTCTTCTGATACTACCATAGAAATCCCCCCAAAAAGCTAGAACTAGGAAAAAACTCAAACCAGATTAAAACATTCACCGTGCATTATTGGCACCTTAGGTAAAATATAGTGAAGTAGTATTTATAAATATGTTTATTTAAAAAAACACATTAAAAGCCTTTAAAAATGATTTTTATTGGTCTTTTGATGGTGAATTGATTGGTATATAGAGTAAGAAAAGCTGAAATGAGTGACTTAGACGCAATTTTATCTCTAGAAAGAAGAAATTTCGAACCTCTTACTCAGGCTTCTGATAAAACAGTTAGAGAAAGATTTGAGAGTTACCAAGAAGGTTTTTTTATTGCGGAAATTGATTCTAATCCTGTTGGTTATATATTTGTTGCACCTTATCGTCATATTTGGGAAGATAGAGAAGAGATAAATTCTCATGAAGATTTAATACTTCCAACTCGGTATATAGATGGTGAATCAAAGATTATTCAATTTGTTTCAATTGCAGTTCTGAACAAACATAGAGTGACCAATTTAAGTCAAAATGGATACATAGGAGAATCACCTTCACAACTTTTATTGACTAGTGCCGTAGAACATGCGATGGAGAGAGGAGCCGATCAAATATATGTTCTTGCTGTTACACCACAGGGAAATAACATTTTAAAAAATAGTGGTTTTAAGTTATATGAAGAATTTGATATAGATGATGAAGAAATAAGATTATGGGGTTATGATTTAAGAGAAGATGGAGAATCTTTAAAGAGAGGAATTGAAGATTATTATGAAAGAAAACTATCTCCTCAACTCGTTTAAGACAACGTGAGTACTGGTCTTCTCAATACCTTCCATTTGGAATAAGTTATTTATAAAGTTTGACAACTCTTCTCTATTTTTAAATCTAGTGACTATTATCATATCCTTATCTCCAGTGATTCCGTATATGGCAAAAACATTTTTGAATTTGATTAGTTTATTAGCGATTTCAAATTGCTTTTCCCGGTGAGCAACTATTTCTATTATAGCTGGCAAATCATAACCTATCTTCTCATAATTTAAAATGGCTTTATAGTCCCTGATAATACCATCTGATTCAAGTTTTTTAATTCTTTCATAAGTGGAGCTTATTGACAAACCGATTTTTTTTGCTATTTTTTTAAGCTTTTGTTTACAGTTTTTTTCTAACTCCTCTAATATTTCAAGATTTTTTTCATCTAAATCCATACAATCGCCGAAATCTTTTCATAATTTAATAAGAATATATTTAAGCATTTCGTTAAATATTCGTTAAAATGATCTATAAGTTTTATATTGTGACTTTTTCTATATTAGAGCAAGATTAGCTATGCAACCATTAACGTCCAAGGAACGAATCCAAAAAACTTATTTTAAGCGATGGCTCTGTGTAGTCGATATTACAAAGATCATCATGATTAATTGCTGCTAATCGGGGATGATTCCTTGATTTTCTTTTTCTGGATGACCTAAAAACTAGCGATAAAGTATTCGAAAAAAATTCTGGTTTTTTGTGCTTTTTTAATTTCAAAAAAATAAAATGGGGGAATGAAAAAAATGTTAACATTTTGCGAAAAATGCGGAAATGTGATGGTGTTAAAAGAAAAAGAAGGAAGAAGTATTGGACACTATCAGTGTAGAACATGTGGACTTGTAAAGAAAATGAAGCTGAATAGAATAGAATTAAAAGAAAAAATAATCCAAGAACCACAGGCAACATTAGTTCCAGAAAGACTCAAATTTCCATTGAAATTTTAGTATTCAATCCCTTTTCGGGCAGAAATGTCTTTTTCAGTAGGGCGCTTTATTTCCCTCACTTCGGTTGCGAAATCTGCTCGATTAATTAATTTTTTAGGGGCATATCTACCAGTAAGATAAACAGTAGTTTCAGGAGGGACTTGATCCAGGAATTCAATGACTTCTTTTACATCAAGTAATCCTTTGTAGTTTTTTCCTTCAATAGACTTAGGGCCGGTGATTAGATTTATTTCATCTAAAATTAGTAAAAAGGGCTTTTCCTCCAGTTTTTTTCTTGCAAATTCAAGTCCTTTTTCAGCTAGTTTGTAATCCTCAGGTTCAGGGTCTTTTGGATCAATGAATTTAGTCGTTCCAAATTGATAAATTTCATAGTTAGGTTTTAATCTCTCCTGAATTTTATATTCTCCTATATCTTTCCTCCCTTTCAAAAACTGAATTACTACGACTTTTTTACCATGACCCACCGATCTTAAAGCAACTCCTAATGCAGAGGTGGTTTTACCTGCACCATGACCTGTCCAGAGATAAACAAGACCTCGTTCTCTTTTCATTAAAACTCACTATCAATTAATTATATCTGAATCTATTTTAGAATTACTTTATTCCACGCCCAACTTCTTCTTACCTTCTTTACTAATATCATCTGGAGACCATGCTGGGTCGAACACCAATTCAACTTTAACCCCTTTAACCCCTTCTATCTCTTGAACCGCATCTTGAACCTCACGAGTTATATGTGAGTGCATTGGACAGAAAGGATTTGTCAGTGTCATTTTAATCTCTACTTTATCATCTTTTACTTTTACCTCTCGAATAAACCCTAAATCTACGACACTCAAAGGCATTTCCGGGTCATAGACCTCCTCCAACCTCTCAATAACATCTTTTTTCTTTACCATAATTAATTACCCTTTAAATAAATCTGGAGAATATTATCCCCCACTCACACTAATACAACCAACAGGACATACATCAGCTGCTTCCTGATTACAACCTACAGCTTCAACTTCAGTCTCTACAGGATGAGCTTTACCATCATCCCTCATTTCCCAATTGTCAGGGCAAATAGAAACACATGCACCACAACCAATACATTCATCATGGTCTTGTTTAACTTTTATTGTCATTCTTTAACCTCCATCTTTTTTTACCATTAATTATTTGGTTTTGTTTTTCTTATGTTTTTCCCTGTATTTTTTGATAGCTTCATGTAAAGCATCAGCTGCAAGATTAGAGCAATGCATTTTTACCGGTGGTAATCCATCTAGTTCATCAGCAACATCCTGTTTTGTTAACTTCATAGCTTCATCAAGTGTTTTCCCTCTTGCAAGCTCTGAAAGCATGGATGTAGTTGCAATAGCAGCAGCACAACCCATTGTTTCCCAGCCAATATCAAGAATTTTGTCATTCTTAACTTTGATATAGATATGCATTACATCTCCACATACAGGATTACCTTTTTTACCAACAGCATCATATTTCTTGAGTTTACCTTGGTTCTTTGGATTTTTGAAATTTTCAATAACTTTTTCTGTATAGACACTCATACTATCACCCCTTAATTGGACTCATCTCCCTTAGTTTTCCTACGATTTCTTTTAGTTTTTTCAAAGTTATATTTATTTGCTCATTTGTAACGTACTTACTCAACCCCATCCTGATAGAACCATGACTTTGCTCTTCTCCGTATCCCATTGATTCTAACACATGACTTGATCTTAACCCCTTTCCTGCACAAGCACTTCCAGTTGATAAAATTATTCCTTCCATATCCAGATAAAGAACTATTGCTTCTCCTTCGATAAATTTGAATCCAACTGAAAGGACATACGGTAATGAGTTTTCCTCCGGTGTGAAAATGGTGGTACGAGGTATTTTTTTTATTTCTTGGATCAATTTCATTTTTTGCTTCATCATTATTTCAGTATTTTTATTATCCCATAATTTAACTGCTTCCCCAAACCCGGCTATTCCTGGGATGTCATAAATTCTAGTTCCTTGGATTAGTGGTTTTAGATTAATATCTTTTTTCTTATATAATGCACCTACTCCTTTAGGACCATGGATCAGATGAGCAGTAATTGTTAACAGGTCAATATTCATTTTCTCTACATCTATTGGAACTTTTAGGAATGACTGAGAAGCATCGACATGTAGTAGCACTTTTTGATCACGACAAATTTCACCTATTTTTTCTATATTTTGAATTGTTCCTACTTCTTGGTTAGCATGTTGGATTGAAATTAGAACTGTGTCTTTTCGGATGGACTTTTTGAATTGATCCAAATTCACGAAACCTTTGTTATCAACATCCAAGTATGTTATCGGATAACCCTCCTTTTCCAAGCTTTTACAAGTTTTAAGTATTGATGAATGTTCTATTTTTGTTGTTATTATATGACCTTGTTTTACCCCTCTTAACACTTGATTATTAGTTTCAGATTGTCCAGATGTGAATGTTATTTCTTCTGGTTTGGAGTTTATTTTCTCTGCAATTATTTTTCGTGTTTTTTCTATGACTTTTCTTGAGGACATCGTGAATGATGGAGAATAATCTGATATTGCTACCCCATATTGTTCTATCTGATATTTTTTCATACTTTTAACTACTTTTTCATCCATTTTTGTGGTTGTGGTGTTATCTAGATATATCATAAGAATTATTATGGTAATTAGTATTTATATAACAGTGTTATAATTAACCATATTTTTAAGTTGGTTTAAAAATATTTTTAAAATTTTTGGAGACAAACAATTGAATGTAGATTAGACCGAAATTCCAAAATCCTTTATTGCTTCAATAACACAGTCAATAACATAATTATAATCTTCAGGGTCTCTTTTTCTATACTGATCTACTGTCTCCCCTTCAGGTAACATACCACTTCGATATGCAAACGCTCTACTCCCAAAACTCTGTCTTAATGAGTTTCTCCTATGGATAGTTGCTCCATTAGGTGGCAATATAGCTAATTTATAATCAAGACTATCAAAAAAAGCTAGAGCTACTCTATCTTTGACTCTAGAAAAAATTCCTTTATACATATATTTTTAATAAAATAATAATCTAAAATACTTAAGCCAAATAAATTTTTAACCATTCTTTTCAAAAACCCAGCCCCTCATAGTTAAGTAGATACTTCTTGATGAGGATCTAGGAATAAGTATGATTTTCCTTAAACTTCACAATCAGAACATCCACCAGTCTTACTAATCAACCTACTAATATCATCCTTGGAACTCTTTGTCGTTAATATCTGGTATTTTCGGCTACCATCTCTGTAAACCGTCAATCCTTTACAACCTAGTTCATAGGCCAACATATAGGCTCTGTCAATATCTTGTGGGTTCGCATGATTGGGAAAGTTAATTGTTTTAGAGACTGCGTTGTCTGTATATTTCTGAAAAGCTCCTTGCATCTTCACATGCCACTCAGGAGAAATATCATGAGCAGTAACAAATACTTTTCTAATTTCTTCTGGTATCTCTTCAATATCTTGAATAGATGATTTCCTTGCGATTTTTTTCATCAGTTCTTCATCATATATCCCTGCCATAATAGCCTTTGCTTCAAACTCTGGATTAACATAAACGAGGTCTGATCCAATTGTTTCCTGGACATTTCTAACATAAGATATAGCAAATAATGGTTCGCATCCTTGAGAGCAACCAGCAATAACTCCAATCGTCCCAGTGGGAGCAATCGTTGTGACAGTCGCATTTCTCATGTGCTTATAACCTTTCTTTTCCCAGACACTTCCTTTGAAAGCCTCAAATGACCCCCTCTTTTTACCTAGTTCTTCTGAGATATTCCTTCCTTCATCTCTGATAAATTTCATAACCTTCCTCGCCATCTTCACTCCTTTCTCCGAGTTATAAGGAATATCCAATTTTATCAGCATATCAGCAAATCCCATGACACCCAATCCAATTTTCCTAGTTTTTCTGTTCATTTCATCCAATTCTTTTAATGGGAATTTGTTCACCTCAATCACATTGTCCAAGAATCTGACTGCTAATTTTGTGGTATATTTCAATTTATCCCAATCTATTTTTCCGTCTTTGGTCATTTTTGAGAGATTTATTGAACCCAGGTTGCAGGACTCATAAGGAAGTAAGGGTTGTTCTCCACAAGGATTAGTTGATTGTATCTCACCAATATGTGGAGTAGGATTCTTTTTATTAATCTTATCAATGAATATCACGCCAGGCTCCCCGTTCTTCCAAGCCATAGTTATAATCAAGTTCCATATGGCACGGGCTTTAACTTTTTTACTAAGTTTACCATTTCTAGGATTAATCAAATTAAAATCATGATTCTTCTCAACTGCTTTCATAAAGTCATCTGTTAATGCAATTGAGATATTGAAGTTGTTTAATGTACCTTCAGTTTCCTTACAAACAATGAAGTCAAGTATGTCAGGATGATCTACTCTGAGAATACCCATGTTAGCTCCCCTGCGCCTCCCGCCTTGACGTATAATCTCTGTAGCCGTATTAAAAACTTTCATAAACGAAATCGGTCCAGAAGCAATTCCACTTGTTGATTTAACAACATCACCTGCAGGTCTAAGATTGGTAAATGTAAATCCAGTACCACCACCACTCTGTTGGATTATTGCCATGTTTTTAACCGACTCAAAAATTCCTTCAATTGAATCTTCAACCGGGAGAACAAAACAAGCAGACAAAGACAGGTTATTCCCCGTTCCTGCATTCATGAGTGTAGGCGAATTAGGTAAAAATTCCAGAGTGCTCATAATCCTAAAGAATTCTTTTTCAATTTTCTCTATCTCTTTTTTAGGTGTTTTAAAATTCTTTTCAGCCGATGCAACTGCTTTAGCAACCCTTTCAAACATCTGTTTGGGTGTTTCAATCAATTCACCATGTTCATTTCTCATCAAATATCTTTTCTGAAGCACAGTTATGGCATTCAATGATAACTTAAGATCATCCTCAACTCCAAGTAATTTTTTAGTTCTTCTTATTTCCGATCTTTTTTGACGATAAAGTATGTAACATTTGGCTGTTCGAGCATGACCTTCTTCTATTAGAATCTTTTCTACAGCATCCTGAACTTGTTCAACAGTAGGTATTTCGCCAGCCGGTAAAATTTCTCTCAAGTGATCTACAACTTTGTATGACAACTCCTCTGCCGTTTTTCTATCTTTACCACCAAGAGTTCTAGCAGCAGCCCAGATAGCATTTTCAATCTTCTTTCTATCAAAATCTACAATTCTTCCATCTCTTTTCTTAATCTTTTTTAACTTTCTTCTTGCCATAAATTACACCTCATATACCACAAGTGTCACACCCACCAGCATAGCCAGCTTCAACTATCATAGGTTTTTTTTCAGGAGAAGTTTTTTTCTTTTTTCCAGAGTTATTAATTATCTGTTGTTTCCTACTTCCGTCCCTGTAAACTGTGATACCTTTACATCCAAGATCATAAGCTAAATTGTAAACATTTTCGATATCATTAGGAGTAGTGTGATGTGGAAAGTTAACTGTTTTTGAAACTGCATTGTCGGTATATCTCTGGAAGGCCGCTTGCATTTTAACATGCCACTCCGGAGAAATATCATGAGCAGTAACAAAAAACTTTCTAATTTTCTTTGGTATATCCTTTAAGTTTTGTATCGAACCTTCTGAAAGGACCTCGTCCATCAACTCTTCAGAATAAAACCCTTCCTGAATTGCTGCCTGTTCAAACAACGGATTAGTCTCAACTAAATTTTGACCAAGACTGCTTGCAACGTTTCTTATGTAAGAAATAGCAAATAATGGCTCTATACTTGAGGAGCAACCAGCCACTATACTTATATTACTGGTGGGGGCAATCGTTGTAACCGTTGCGTTTCTCATGTGTTTATAGCCCTTTTTATCCCAGAGGCTTCCTTTAAAATTCGGAAATGACCCCCTTTCTTTACCAAGTTCTTCACTCATTTTCCTACCTTCATCTCTAATAAACTTCATGACTTTTTTGGCCATTTTAACAGCTTTTTTCGAGTTATAGGGAATACCCAATTTTATCAACATATCAGCAAATCCCATAACACCCAAACCAATCTTCCTGTTAGACTTAGTCATTTTTTCAGTCTCTTCAGTTGGATATTTGTTTAAATCAACAACATTATCAAGAAAATGAACAGCGTTTCTCACAGTACTTTCCAACTTTTTCCAACTCATTCTACTATTGGTCACCATCTTTGAAAGATTAATCGATCCTAGGTTGCATGATTCATGAGGAAGTAAAGGTTGTTCACCGCAAGGATTAGTAGCTTGTATCTTATCTACATGAGGAGTTGGGTTATACTTATTCATTCTATCCAAGAATATCACACCCGGTTCGCCGTTCTTCCATGCCATGGTTATAATAAGATTCCAAACAGCCCGAGCTTTCATCTTTTTTTCAACCTTATCATTTCTGGGATTTATCAACTCATAATCACCATCTCTCTGAACGGCTTTCATGAATTTTTCAGTAACACCTACGGACAGATTAAAAGTACTTAATATACCTTCTTTTTCTTTAGCCATGATGAAGTCGAGAATATCCGGATGATCAACCCTAAGAATCCCCATGTTAGTACTATATCTTTTCATCCCCTGTTTTATTCCTCTTAAAGCAGAATCAAATGCGTGAACAAAAAATAAAGGACCAGCAGCAATACCACCAATTCCTTGAACAACATCCTCTTTTGGACGAAGATTTGAAAAACTATAACCAGCACCGCCCCCGGACTTTTGTACTAATGCAGCATCTCTCATAGTCCCGAATATACTTTCAACTGAATCCTCAATTGGAAGAACAAAACATGCAGATAACTGACCTAATTTTGTACCAGCGTTCATAAGTGTGGGTGAATTGGGTAAAAATTCAAGATTAACTAACATATCCAAAAAATTCCGTTCCGTCTCCTCGATTTCTTTTTTGGACTTACCATATTTTTCATCACCTTTCGCTATCGCTTTAGCAACCCTCTCAAAAACTTGTCTTGGGGTTTCTATTACTTTACCGTGTTTATCTCTTCTAAGGTATCTTTTTTTCATCACGACAAGAGCATTAAGTGATAATCCCATATCATCTTCAACACCAAGCATAGATTTAGCTCTTCTGAATTCCCTTCTTTTTTCATGTAAAAGTATGAATGCCTTCGCGGTCTTTGCATGACCACTCTCTATCAAAACTTTTTCTGTTGTTTCAATTATATCTTCTGTCGTTGGTAATTCTTTGGTATCGAATTTGAGTTTCAACAAATCCACAACTTCATTCGTTAGTTCCTCTGTTAATTGTCTATCTTTCCCACCGACAGTTTCAACAGCTTCCCAGATACTCTCGGTAATTCTATTCTTATCAAAATCAATTATCTCACCATCTTCATTTTTAACCCTAGTGATTTTTTCAAGTGCCAATGTAACCCCCTCATTAATTTGAGAATAGTCTATGATTGAACATAGACCTAAAGGAAGGAAAAATAATTTTCTTCCATTGAATATCAAAAATATTGGTCTTTTGTTTTAAAATTGATTTATTGACTGTAGCATACAATACGTTACTATCAGTTGATGAAATTTATTATTACTGAAAGTCTTTTGAAATTTTTCCTTTTTATTGGATAGCAAAGATAATAATTAAAGTTTGAAATTCTTTTAATTATTGATAGGTTGATATAAATGTCGATTAGATCCCGTATTAATTTAGATATCAAACCTGATGGTTTCAGGGAAGGAGGAACTGCAAATTTAGTTTTAAGAACTGAACCTCTAGGTGAGTCTCAAGAACTTCCTAAAGATTTTGAACCAATAGTAGGTACTAACATAGTCTTAGATGGTATTGAATTTGTACTTCCTATTGAACGCCCTGAAGAACTTAGAAATCTTGACATGAGTATGTACGGCGGCAACAGACCTGATGAGATATATGAGCCAATAAATGTTCCCGTTTTAGGTCGAACAGGATTGGCAACGAGAAGAGTTTACCCGGTAAGAGTAGGGCGTGAGGATGAAATTACAATTAAGACTTTTTTTTATTTTAGAAATAATCTTTTGTTGTTTTTAACTCATAGTTATTCCAAACAACCCGATGGTAGTTATGATCTTGGAGAGATTAAACGCAGAAAATAAATTGTAAATTGGTTTATCTAATACGAATATACAATACGTTACTATTGGTCGATGAAATTGTTAAACTTATCTTCTCTTTAATCTAAAATTATAATTAATGTCAGCGATAGCATTTTCAGTTTTCAACGTAACCAATACCACATCTTTGGTAGAATTCAGTCAGGCTTACGCACAATCATTACCACAATTGATCCTTCAAGGAGATATAGCTGCGATAACCATAGGTTCGATTACATTTTTGGTAGCAATATTTCTTGTAAACAAATTGACATCCTTAATGTTAGCTTTTATCAAGAAGAGCATTTTTCTTTTCATTACAGCATTGGCAGTTTATTACTTTTCAACAGAATTTTACACTCGCTTGGTTTCAGTTGGTCCCACCATTGAAACTATAATTCTTGGTCTGATTGGTATTTTTGTGGGAGCATTTGGAGTATTTATCTCGATCAAATCTTGGTTTAGGAATGCTCGGGAAAGTTTTGGGGGAATAAAACACGATTCGGATTTAACTGGAAAGTCTGAAGAAGAGTTATCTAAACAAGATATAGCTTCAGAGATTAAATCTTTAAAGCAGGAGTTTTCTTTCCAGATGATTAAGCAGGATAAGAATCTTCTCTCAGTTTTAGTTTATCTGATCATTGGTCAATTTGGTATTTTTTCCTCACCTACAGTTGCACCACCTAATCCAGAATTGGGGTTGGTATTCTTTGGGTTATTTTTACTGGGCGCATTATTATTCGTTAAACAGACTTACAAGAATTTTCGACGAGGATTATTTCATTTAATTATAGCATTAGTTTTTGGTTCTATTCTTTCATTGATACTTGGATATTTCTGGTCGGGAATTCCTTTCGAGACTTTATTCTCTATCCAATACTTCGGTACTAGTTGTGTAATTGCTGTTATTACTGGTATGGCTGTTTCGCTGATTATGAGTGGGAAGTAACTCATTTCAAAACTTCTCCAGTTTTAGAATACCACAAATAAAAGTCCATTTCACTTGGAAGCACCCTCATTTCCTTTGAAAATTGAAGAACAATTTCTTCGATTTCTTTATATTTTTTAGGTGTAATACTTTTAGGAACTTCGTCAATTAGATTATGATCGTCCAAAACACGAAGAATATGTCTGTCAAGAATAGCAATATTATGATAACCAACATTCCTGAGAAAGTGACTGGCTTCCTTGTAACCTATACCTTTAACGTTTTTGGCAAGCCAATCTCTGGCTTCCGCTTCTATAACAAAATTTGTTATAATATCTTTTATCCTCTTATGTTTCCTCGCTTCAACTATGAATTCTGCCCGTCTTCGATAAAATCTATGTCCCAGTCTTTTAAGAACTTCAGTCAATCTTTCCTGATTCAAATTATGAAAACCATTTGTCCTTACTAAATAATTCTGAATTTCGATTCCTTTCTTCGCGGATGAATTGGCGGTCAATATACAAAAACATAATTCATTAAACCAGGATTTATTACCTTCCTTATTTTTCTCTTCGAATTCTTTTATCCTTTGTTTAACCTTATTAGAAACTTCGGGATCATTCTGAAGATTTCTCACTAGGGTTTTCAAATCTTTTTTAGCCATAGAAATAATTTCATTAGAATAGATTTAATTGTTTGGATGATAAGTCTAAATTCCTTTGTTTCTACCTTTCTTACCAATTCTCAATCTCTTTTCCAGTCTTCTAACCCTGCCTGAGAGAAATATAAGATAAAAAACGAGTGCTATAACAACCACCAAAAGAATGTTAACGTAATCTTCCTGGCTGATATCAAAGTCAAAATCAAACTTCCAGTCGATTGACCAATCAAATGAGGGTTGACCCATCTTCTCTTTGATTTCCAGATAAATATCATTAGTCTCTTCACTCAAGGTCAAAGTTTGCATAGCAAGTATAGCCTCACTCCGAGAATTATCTTTAACTCCACGGTAAATATTATAGTAGGAATTTTCAAGGTAAATTGTTCCTATGAGATCTTGAGGTAAAGTTTGAGTTTGATTGAAGTCTGAATAAATTTCATTTATATTTTTGTTTACATAACTTGATCCGATATTTACCCGTATTTTAGCAGATGTCGCATCATAAATACTTGTTATATACCATCCTCTTTCTAAGTTAGTTTTTGCAGCATCAAGATACCACATCACGTCCTCGATACCTTCATAACCCAGGGTTTGTTCGAGCAGTAATTGGTTATCCGCCTCTTTCACAACAGATTCAGCTCGTTCTTTGAATTTCTCCAAACATCCTGTCCCTGCAGTTTTATGAGCAGTTTTTTTCATGAAGTTCTTTGATATTTCCACCCATTCTCTTGCTGTGTTAATTTTGTAAAATACTTCTATAGGTGTTATCTGACCAGATATTGAATTGATTCTATTCTCGGCATAAGTAATTCTTTGTCTTGCAGCAACCGCCCATTCAAAGTTTTCAGGATCGCATATCATTTTGTTAGTTTTTTCAATTACTTCTTCTTTTGTTTCGTTTATCTCATTTTTTATTTCTTCCATCTTTTCATCCAAGAAATCATTTGATTCTCCAGAGTGATAGTAATCGATTAGATCACCAACAACATTCGTGGTTATTATTGATTTGAATGCTTCATTGGCAGAAGAGTAAGCATAACCTTGACCTTCGATTTCTTTAGCTCTTTCTAAATATTTTTTTGAATTTTCCATTAATCTCCTTAAAGCCTGTTTGGTATCTTCTGGAATTTCAGAATTTTCCACTCTTCTTGAAACCTTTTCATATCTATCTTCTGCCCTTGTTAACTCATCACTAACCATCCATGAAAAATCATTATAATCTTGAATAGGTGAGGTAAAACTTGGTAATGTTATATTATCTTCAAGTGGTTCTAAATCTCTTTCTTTTCTCTCAGGTATTACCCCAAAGGCATATTCCATTACTTCATCGATGTCAGAGACCTCATAAACATTCATTCCCCACTTCTCTTCAGCATATTCAGTTACATTAACAGGAATTGGTTCAATAGTTTCAATATACCAACCAGGTTGTGGGACTCTTACTCTTCTTACATATTGATTTTGGATTGATTGACCCTCTGGGATTAAAAAAACAGTTATATCGTGTTCAGTGGCTGCTTGTGCTTTTACTAGAACCTCACCGACTTGGCCAATAGACCCATCTTCTTCAATAGTACCAGTCATGGCAAGGTTTCTACTCATTTCTTTCCCTTCAATTGCAGCAATAGTTGAAAGTGCCAAAGCGCCTCCAGCAGAAGGGCCATCAATAACATGAGCATTACTTGTGACTATACTATAAATTATATCATAATCAGAAAAATCAAATCCAGTTTGTTCTGAGGCAACTTTAACTGCAATTCTTTCTGAGTTTTGGGTATATATTCCTTGAAGTGGTTTTGTGTCAACCAATACCCTTCCTTTACCGGGCTGTATTTCGACAGTAACATTACCCATTATACCCCTGCCGTGATTATCCACACCCACTACATTAATGAATGATTCATAGGTTCTAGCTGAGACTGAGAAAAACGTCAAAGTTATAATTGTCAAAGTTATTAGAATCCTTCTCATAATACCACTATATAATAAATAAGATTTAAAAATACCTCTTATTCTAATTAACAACTCGATAATACTAACTAGAAACTTGATTATCATTTAAATAATTAACCCAATCTCCATAGGAAATCCACATGAAATTAAGGTATATAATATCTATCTCCAAAGGAAATCCAATAGAAAAAAAGGTTCTGTACTATAGTAAATAATTTAAGTAGAACAAAGAAAATAATAATTGGAACTTAACTTATTCTGCCTGGAACTTTTTACTTTTAATTAGTTGGAACTAACTTTCGGAACTTGGAACTTATTCCTAATAATGATATTCGAGAATTGAATATTAAAAAATTTCGATAAAGAAAAATATAGGTTTAAAAAAATAGGAGGGTTAGATGAAGATGAATTCGATAATTGAAAACGCTTTGAGAAATTCTAACATGTCAGGTAGTGGGACAAATGGAGTTGTTAACCGTATGCAAAGTAACTCTAGTTCCAAAGTGTTAGAGGATAGATTTAAACTTCGGTCCTCATCTGGTGCGACCACTAAAAATATGGACTATTTCAAACTTGCAGAAGAAGAATTTGGTTTCTCAATTAAGAAAGCAAGAATAGTAGTTTTTGGTTGTGGCGGTGCAGGACAGAATACCGTAACTCGACTGTCAGAAATGGGTGTTCAAGGAGCCACAACTGTTTCCTTAAATACTGATGCTAAACATTTGACAGTTGGAAAAGCTGATAAAAAAATCCTTATCGGTAAAGAACTTACAAGAGGTCTTGGAGCTGGAGGATATCCAGAAATAGGAAAGAAAGCAGCTGAAGAATCAAGAAATGAAATAAAAGCAGCTGTTGAAGGAACAGATCTCGCCTTTGTTTGTGTAGGTCAGGGGGGAGGAACAGGGACAGGTGCAGCGCCAGTTGTTGCAGAACTTGCAAAATCAGATGGTTCAATAGTAATTGGAGTTGCAACAATGCCTTTCAAGATAGAAGGTGCGAGGATTGCAAAAGCTGAGGAAGGTTTAGCCAAATTAAGGCAGGTTACTGACACAGTAATCGTAATCGAAAATGATAGGTTACTGAAATATGCAGGTAAACTTCCGTTGCAGCAAGCATTCGCAGTTGCAGATGAGTTGATAGCAAGCATGGTAAAAGGAATAACAGAAACAATAACATTACCGTCTTTGGTCAACGTAGATTATGCAGATGTAAAAACCATTATGAGATCAGGTGGTGTTGCTGCATTAGGTGTTGGCGAAAGTAATAGTTCGGATAGAGCGATAGACGCAGTAACAAAATCATTGACAAATCCATTATTGGATGTTGACTACACTGGTGCACAAGGAGCATTAATCCACATAACTGGTGGAGATGACTTAACCTTGGATGAAGTAAATGCGATTGGTGAATGTGTTTCACAACATTTGGATCCATCCGCACAAGTAATCTGGGGAGCAAGAATTTTACCAGAGTTTGGTGGACAGATACAAGTAATAACAATAATGACAGGAGTTCAATCACCATATATATTGGGACCAATAGCTCGAGAGAGACCGGTTGTAAGAGAACTTGATCATGCTCTTGGGATTGATGTAATAAGATGACCAGGGGACTTTTTCTATAGGAGACACCCCCTCCTTTTTTTATTTTTTTAGAAAAAGAACAAGGTGAAAACCATCAAAGATGAAGAAATAATACTCAATCTAATTAGGCAATGTTGCGAAGAAGAAGGGCATGCGGTCGAGAAAAAGGTATTTAGAATGGCACAGATACTAAATATACACCCTGAGAGGTATGAGAAGGTTAGGACAAAATTACTTGAGACCGGAAAAATAAACAGAGATAGCGGCCAGATTTTCCTTTTATAATTTTTTTTATTTCATTTTTGCTACAGCAGATTCTCCTCCGTGCCAGGTCAACCTAGGTCTGATTTGTACCTGATAAAGTCTTTCTGAATTGTCGTCTAATATTATTGCTGACCCTTTCCATTTGGGTAAAGAATCAATTGACTTTGTTAAATCTTCCAGAAGATAATTCTGCATTACAGCTTGCAAAGAGTTTAAGTCATCCTTGGATGTTAGTCTGTGAGAGATAACTAGGTCTGTCTGAGAAATAACTTCTTGATGAACCTTATTCGGCATCTGGGTCATTGGTACAAAACTTATTCCGGGTTGTCTTCCTTGCTTTACGATGTTCAAAAGTGGTCGAGAGGAAACTGTGACTTCGTTTGCTGGGACAAATTGGTGTGCCTCGTCTATTATCAACCAAACCATAGGATATCTTTTATCGAGTTTTATTTCTCCCATTCTTGCAAGCTCTTCTTGCTTTCTTGCGATCACTCTGTGTTCGTATATTTTTCTGCAAATTAACGCAACTAGTAGATTTCTTACTGACCAAGCTTCGGTTGCTCTAAGTCTTGAGACGTCGAAAACATTTATTGTACCCGGTTTAGCAATCTTACCTATTTCTATTCCTTCTTCCCCAAATACTCCCCATTGATCTGCAATAGTTAGCATATTTTCCAAGGATGATTTTACGTGTGTATCCAATAACCGGTCGTCTTTTACCTTGCTTATCATCTCATTTATGCTGAACTTATCTCCTGAATCTTGAAGTCGATTAACTATTTTTTGTAATCCTAGCCCTATCGGGTTGGTTGATGGTAGGTTGAATGCTAATGTCCAGTCTTCTGCTGTGAACTCGTGAGGTGCTATCGAGATTCCAAAATCAACTGGCACTTCTGAGTCTAGGAATTCTTGTTTTTGCTTGTAGGGAACATAAGTTTGAACTTTGTCTTTTAGTCCCTTTGGTTTCAGATCCCATTCGTCGAGTAGAACCAATTGATCCTCATTCGGGTATTTCATACTCCAATAAATTCCCATTGTATCGATCATAATAGCTGATAAGTTTTGGGATAATTCTTCTGGAAGTAGTGCCATTTCTTCGGCGAAGACCCCACCGGAGTAACTGTTATGGACAACAATATCATTTGCGACAAAATTATGATATCCGGGGATTGTAATGTCACATACTGTGAATTCACCTTCAAGTTCGTTTATCTCCACAATTTCATCCCAGAATATATCAGATTTTGCAAGTAACTGGAGTTGATAATTGTTTTCTGCTATTGCTATTTTTTCGAGCTTTTCTCTTGAAGGGGAATAATGTATACTTGTTCTCATACCTTTGGGTATTGAATATCCTAGTTTTCTTCCAATTTCTGCCCAGTTTTTAGGCCTAAATATATCCCATATTTCTTTGGGTATTGTGTCTACATTTGGATTTCTCTTTATTTTCTTTGCCTCTTCTAGAGCTAACTTTTGTTTGCCTTCCTTTTTACCAAAGAATCCTATGTTTTTGATGAATTTGATAACTTCAATACCACTCAAAACTAGACCGTAGTGTGGAAAAATTTTCCCATTACATTTAACTTTCCTTTCTCTTAACTTACTCAATATTCCAAACCTTAATAAAAGGTGTTGTACTTGATGTATTAGTTTTTCGGATGACGAGGAATATGATATTTGCCAGGTATAACTTTTACCAGCTTTTTTTCTATAAATACTACCATCACAACTGAACAGACGATTCAAAAATATTGAAAGTTGGTATTTTGGTAATTGGAATACCTCTTTCGGTATTGTTTTTTCCGATGACAATTTACCATAAACCCCGAGATCATTCAACCATAATCTCATTGAACTCTTCTTCTGAGGTACATTAGTACCTTCTGCAAATCTTCCTTTATCATCCCTTATTATTTTTTCAATTCTTGCTTCTCTATATTTCTTGGAAACTCTATAACAAGATTTTCTACTATGAGTTTCTATTTTAAGACTATCATCAAATTCACGGACGGACTTTTTGAATTCATCTACTATGTCTTTATCCTTATTAGCGAAAAGAACGAAGTTATTTGACAGATGGCCCTCGGCTATGAGGTAAGCGAGTAATTTAACATTATGTTCTTTCATTGATTTGTTTCCAAATGATTTGATTTGTCTCGGAGTTGCTATTCTACTACCTCCCTCCAATTCCTGAACTTCTTTCCAACCTTTGATTGTAAGTAAAGGATGTTCAGGGGTAAGTTTAATTTTCTTACCACTCTTGAGTTTTATTTCTAATAATCGCTTAACTTTTCTTTCAAAGAAATCAGTTCTCCTCAATTCCGATATTTTGAGTTTGTTATTCAATCCGTAAACTCTTTCTCTCCTTTCTTTCAATTTTTTAATGGGTATAACTGTCCCATCATTAAGTGTAATTAACGTATTTTCCTCAAGACATTTTCCAGAACCTCTCTTACCAGCAACCAAAACAACATGAGGCCTCAAAAAATCGAACATGACTTTGTTTGTCAGATGGGCTTCATCGCCCTTACCCACGATATGCTTGCCTATGTAACCACAACCTTCTGTTCCGAAAGCTTTCAGGTCTTTTGGGGATCGTCCGGTGACTATCTCATACATAGATAAGAATTGGGTTCTTGAGTAAAAAAAGATTTGATGGAATTTTGTATCTAAAAACACCCTTCGAAAATGAAGAAAACAAAAAAACCAATATGGAAGATATACCCATCTAGATTAACTTCTATTCTGAATATTTTTGTCATTTTTTCTTTTCATCTGGTGCTTTTGTTCTTTCAAAACAATCAAAACCACTATATGGTTCCAAGTAATGTCTATGTGGAATTCCTCTTAGGTGATATGATTTATGTCGAACACGTTCAGCAATAAGGGCACCTACCAATAAAACACAATATCCTGCTATCGCTAGATTTTCATTTCTTCTCTCTAAATTTTCAAGAAAATTTACGGTTCTTTCCATGACATTATTTTATACAAGAAATCTTAAATTTCTAATTCAAAAAAATGATGCGCCGGGCGGGATTTGAACCCACCTCACTGGCTTGGAAGGCCAGGGTCTTAACCAGGCTGGACTACCGGCGCAAAACAATATTACCTCTTATAACCAATCTTCCTTAAAAACTCTTTTCTCCATTTTATTCCCTTTTCATCTTCAATTCCTTTAGGTTTCTCCCCATCTATTACTCCCATCACTCCTCGTCCTTGATCAGTCTCTGCAATTATCACTTGAACTGGATTTGCGGTTGTACAAAATATACTACAGACCTCTTGAACACTCTTTATTCGTGGTAAAACATTAATAGGATAAGCATCACGCATAAAAACAATAAACACATGACCTGCACCTATTTCCAGCATTTTGTTCGCGGCTCTTTCTTTTAAATCATCATCATTCCCTTCTACCCGAATTAATCTTTCTCCTGAAGATTCACAAAAAGCTAATCCAAACTTAACCCCAGGAACAGTTCCTACCATTACTTCATAAATATCTTCCACTGTTTTGATAAAATGTGATTGGCCTAGTATCATATTTACCCCTTCTTGGGGTTCTATCTTAACAATCTTAGTTTCCATTAATTCTCACCTTAGTATTTATCTAACTACATTTTCTAAAATTTCTATTGTTTTATTTGTTGCATCTACTCTACCCTTACCTCCTATAGGTATTGGGAACATACGTGAAAAATGTCCAAAATCTTCTGTTTTTAATATTGGAAAATTATACTCTTTTAGTTCATCCAAAAACAGCTCTTTTAATGGTTTATTCCAGGTCTCATGTTTTTTATCAAGACAGTCATAAAATTTACCGAGCAAAAGTCCATCAATCTCATCAAAAATCCCTGCTTGTTTTAAATGTGTAAGAGCTACGTTTATTTCTTGGGGACTTTCAGAAAGTTGTTCTAATATTAATATTTTATCCTTGAATTCTGGTTCGAATGGAGTTCCTATCAGTTTTCTAAAATCTGTTAAACACCCACCAACAAACTCACCTTCTGCTATACCTCCTCTCCAAGTTTCCCTTTTTGATGATGCTTCTATAAAACCAGGGATTTCATTGTCCATTAGAATTTTCTTGAAATATTTCAAATCATATTCATCACTAAACCATTTCCAATTAGGATCAAAAGAACAAATATGATGACCATAAAAAGTTATTAGATTAGTTTTTTTGTTTATAGAATTTAGTAAAACAGTAGGATCACTATAACCCATTATTATCTTGGGATTATTCTTAATTTTATCAAAGTCTATCAAAGGAAGGATTTGATGAGCATTTTCACCACCCATGGTAGTTATTATAGCGTCAATATTGGGATCTTCAAGAAGTTCCATGAAATCAGAAGCCCTTTGTTCTGGGGTACCAGCAGTATAGTAAGTTTTTTTAAAAATATTTTTTGCAGTGACTACATTAAATCCCAGTCTCTCTAATTTACTAATACCATTTTTTAACCATGTATTAATGTCCTCTCTGATAGGATTAGAAGCAGTAAATGTACCTATAGTGTCTTCTTTTTCCAATTTTTTGGGTTTTATTTTAGAGCTCATGGCATCTCCCAGTTCTCCTTCCTCCAGAAGTCCTTTTCTTCTTCTTTTTTCTTCGTCTCTTGAACCTCTTCCTCTGTTTTTGGTTTAGCCTCTTTTTTCTTTACCGGAACTTCTTTGATAACTTCAACTACTTCTTTCTTTTTTGGTTCCCAGTCAACATTCACAGACTTAATTTTACTCATAAGATCATTTAACTCCCCTTCATTCGTTTCAATTGGTTGATTTTCACCGAGTGGTATTTGATCTTCGTAAACTGGGTAAACCCGGATATGAAAATGGGGAACCTTTGCTTGGATCACTGAGAAGAACACTGTTAATGGTTCTAGTGCTTTTTTAATTTTTTCACCTACTATCAGTGCTGCGTCAAAAACCTTGGAAGAAGTGTCAAAATCATCGTCAAAAAACGTGTAATGTTCTTTTGGTACAACCAGACACATGCCTTTACTTCTGGGCATAGCATCAAGAAAAGCCACACAGATATCGTCTTCATAAACAACCTTGGTTGGTATTTCCTTTCTAACTAATTTACAGAATATACAATCGTTCATCTAATCACTTTAATAGATTTGTTGGAGGAAAGTTAAAAAGATTGAGGATTTTACTTAAGTAGAATTAGATAATATTCCAAGATTGGTCTTTCCTATTTTATTCCTGTAACTTTATTATAAACTTCCATAACGCACCAGAATTCATCTTTTGTTAGACGAGCTAAATTATATAAATTCCTTTCTTCACTTACTAAACCATGCAGTTCTGCCATTCTTTCTTTTTTTGATAAATATCTAGCCGGTTGATTGGGTCCGAACAATTCCCAATCTGTAAATAAAATATCACATCCCTCCCCTCTACATCTTGGAGGTAGCTCAAGTTCTTCTAAACCTAAGAAAACATTTCCAGTGTTTATATCTCCGTGTAAAATTCCCCTTTCACTTGATTTTCCATGTAATCTGGCAAGTTGAAATGCCAAAGCTCTCAAAACATCCTCAATAGAAATTCTATGTGAAAAACTATCCCGAGTATATAAATAATTATCCATGAATATACCCTCGCCCAAATATTTGTATATAAGCCAAGCATCTCTTCTTCCTAATAAGCCTCCCAGAAAATAAGGAGCGTTTGTACCTACACCCCTATTAAATGCCCTTCTAGCCGAATAAATTTCATTTTTTACACGTTGATGGAGCTTACGTCTCCTTTCTCTAGTGGAGGTACCCCACATTACCTCATATTTCGTACTCCCTGAAACCCTTTTAACTGCCAATCTACCCGAATTTCCAAAAGGATCTACAGTGAGCTCATAAACCATGGAACGGTCAGTTTTATGTATGAGACTTACGTATCGGCTTTGAGTTAATTCTATCATATATTCTATTGGATCTAAGGCGAAATTCTCTAATGAAAAATCTTTCGTTTGAAACAAAGTACCATAAGGGAGGGAGGATTTTGAAATTCTAGGCAAACGACTCATATAAAACTAAATACATCTAAATTTTAAATATTCGTTTTATTATCTAAAATGAAACAATAAGACAATAAGAGAATCAAGGGAAAATGTTCTTTAGAGGTTTTCGATTTTTATTGACACAGAAATTTCATAAATTTATTATAATTGAATATAAATGCTTGATAAGGTAAAAATAAACCTTTAAGAATTTTTCAAGGCTCTATTTCACCAAAGAAACCTTTTTTTGAAATACAGAACAATCCTAAAGCACTTAAGTAATAACCTTTATAAACTTTCTTATATAATTCATAAGGAGTGATAATTAATGCCAGAAATAAGAGTACCCAGATCGGGCTCATTGGGATTTGTACCAAAGAAAAGAGCCAAGAGAATTTATCCCAGTGTTAACAATTGGCCAGATAGCGATAAGCTTCGCGTCTCTGGTTTTGCGGGCTATAAAGTTGGCATGACACAGGTTCTCATTATTGATAACAGAAAAGGTTCACCAACACATGGTGAGCAAATCTCTGTTCCTGTCACGGTTTTGGATTGTCCTTCTCTTCTCGTTCTCGGTGTTCGGTTCTATAAACAAAATGAAGATGGTTTTCACGCTTTCTCTGAAATCTGGGATGAAAAGCTTGTTAAAGACAAAGACATCAAAAGAAAAATTATCAATGGAGATTATAATCACGGAAAAAAACTAAAAGAAATAGAAAAAAACTTGGAAGAGATCCAAAAAATAAGATTAATTGTTAGAACCCAACCTCGTTTGTCTGGGATAGGTAAGAAAACACCGGAGATATTTGAAATTGAACTAAGTGGAAAAGAGACTCAAGAAAAGTTGAATTATTCCAAAGAAATTTTGGGAAAGCAAATTAAGGCCAAGGATATATTCAAAGATGGAGAATACGTTGATGTTATAGCAATAACCAAGGGGAAGGGATGGCAGGGACCAGTCAAAAGATTTGGAGTAAAAATTAGAGGGAGAAAAGATCATGGTAAAAGGAGACACGTTGGAACAATGGGTTCTGAAACTCCAAGGATGATCAAGTGGACTATCCCTCAAGCAGGACAATTAGGATTTGCCAAAAGGACTGAGTACAACAAAAGAATCGTTAAGATAGGTGAAGACGGAAAAGAAGTCACACCAAAATCTGGATTCACAAAATATGGTGTGATAAAAGGAGATCATATAATTATCGAAGGATCAGTTCCTGGAGCAAGAAAAAGATTGGTTATGCTAAGAACAGCAATGAGACCACCTAAAGTTAGTGTGCTTCCATCAGAGGTTAAAAAAGTAATGAAGTGATTAATATGAAAGCTGATATTTTAGATTTAAAAGGAAAATCATCAGGAAAAGTAGGATTACCTAAATTCTTTACTAGTCAACCTGTTAGACCAGATGTAATCAAAAGAGCTTCACTCGCTTTGCAAAGTAAACTAAGACAAGCATATGGTTCTGATCCCAAAGCGGGTAAAAGAACATCCGCACATTATCACGGGAGAAGACATGTGAGATATACAATGATGAATGTTGACATGGCCAGAATGGCCAGGATACATACAGGTTCACCCTTTATGAGATATAGGGCGAGAAGAGTACCTCAGTCAGTCAAAGGTAGAAGAGCACATCCTCCAAAATCAATGAAAAAATGGGCCCAGAAAATAAACAGAAAAGAAAATTTACTTGCAATAAAATCTGCATTGGCAGCCACAGCGTCTTCAGAGCATGTGGAAAAAAGAGGACACATAATAGATGGAGTGAAATTACCACTGGTTATTAAAGATGATATTCATTCAATTAAAAAAACAAATCAAGTTAAGGATTTACTTAAAAAATTAGGTTTAGAAAAAGAATTGGAAAGGGCTCAAGTAAGAAAAGTCAGAAAAGGAAAAGGTAAAAGAAGAGGAAGAAAATACAAAAGAAAAGTAGGACCATTAATAGTAGTTTCCGAAAATAAGGGAATAATGAAGGCTGGTAAAAATATTCCAGGAGTAGATGTGAGATTAGTAGGAGCATTAACGATTGGTGATTTAGCACCTGGTTCAAAACCTGGGAGGTTGACAATTTATTCCGAATCTGCAATAAAAAAATTAGAGGGATTTTAAATGGATCCGTATAAAATATTGAAATATCCACACATGACTGAGAAAAGCATTGGTCTAGTGGAAAGAGAGAATAAATTGGTATTCATTACTGAAAGAAGGGCGACAAAGAATCAAATAATAAAAGCCTTTGAAGAAGCTTTTAATGTTGAAGTAGAAAGTATTAATACACTCATAAACAGGAATGGTGAAAAGAAAGCATTTATTAAGCTTAAACCCAAATATCATGCTGCAGACATTGCGGTTAGGTTGGGAATAATCTAGGTGATTTAGATGGGAAAAAGAATAATTCAAAGAGCAAGAGGAAAAGGAGGACCTAGATATAAGTCTCCATCTCACAGATATAAAGGTAAAGTCAGTTATAATCTTTCTCCAGATGTTGAGAGTGGGTTGATTGTTGATTTAGTTCATGATCCAGGAAGAAATGCACCTTTAATGATTGTTGAATTCCCAGATGGTTCAAAAAGACTTCAGATAGCACCACAAAAAGTAAAGGTTGGTGATATTATTAATTATGGATCTGGTCTAACCCCAGGTAGTGTTGTTCCGGTTGAAAAAGCTAAAGAAGGAATGAGAGTATTTGGAATAGAAACCTATCCAGGTTCAGGTCCTAAATTGTGTAGAAGTTCTGGGAGTTTTGCAACAGTCATGGGAGAAGTAAAAGATAAAATAAGAATTAAACTTTCATCAGGTAAAACAAAAGAGTTAAATAAAAAATGTCTTGTATCTATAGGTATACCAGCAGGATCTGGAAGAAGAGAAAAACCTTGGGTAAAGGCAGGTAAAAAACATTATGCTAAGAAAGCTAGAAATAAATTATACCCAATAACAAGTGGTGTTAAGATGAATCCGGTTGATCACCCATTCGGAGGTAAAACTAAGCCAGGTATACCAAAGTCGGTTTCAAAGCATGCTCCGCCAGGAAGAAAGGTTGGTTCAATCTCACCTAAAAGAAGTGGTAGGAAAAAGAAGAAGTGATGATTATGGCAAAAGAATTTTATTACAAGGGTAAAGCATTAGAAGAACTCAAAGAAATGAATTTAGAAGAATTCAGTAAACTTATTCCTAGTAATGAAAGAAGACTTATTAAAAGGGGTTTTAGCGAAAGACAAAAGAAATTATTGGAAAAGCTAAAAGAAAATCCTGATAAATTCCACAAAACTCACGAAAGAGACATGGTTATTATTCCATCAATGATAGGTGCTAAGTTAGGTGTTTATAATGGTAAGAAGTTTGTTAGGGTTAATATTGAACCAGAGATGTTAGGACATAGATTAGGTGAATTTTCCCTTACACGGGAGAGAGTGAAGCACTCCGCCCCTGGAGCGGGCTCTACAAGGGGTTCCCGCCATATTCCTCTGAAGTAGTACTGATAGGTGGTAAAAATGAAACAAGAAAGAACAGCAATCGCCTCAAGACCATTGGCAAGAGTATCTTTGAAAGACTCAAATACTTTGTTTAGTCGAATGAGGAATAAACCTGTAAGAAAGGCGAAGACATTGTTGGAGGAATTGATAGATAGAAAAAAGAATATTAGTGGGAAATATTATCCCAAGGTTTCAAAAGAAATCCTTAGATTAATAAAAGATTGTGAAGCGAATGCAGAAGCAAAGGGCTTAAACAAAAACAGACTTTTTGTAAAGCATGCCCAAGCAAATAAATCTTTCAAATTCATGTTACCTAAGAGTAGATGGACACATCGAGGAAGAGAAGCGAAAATATGCTCATTAAAAATAGAACTTGAGGAGAGATAATGGTAGTAGAATCACATTTTATCAAAGAAGGTATGAAACAGGTCGAGATAGAAGAATATCTTAGTGATAAGTTCGGTAAAGCTGGTTATAGTCATATTGATATTCAAAGAACGCCCTTAGGAACGAGAATAGTTGTTTATGCGAACAGACCTGGTTTAGTGATTGGTAGATCTGGAAGAACAATTAGAGCGATAACAGAGGAAATAAAAGAGAAATTTGAATTGGAAAACCCGATGTTGGATGTTAAAGAAGTTGAAAATCCATTCCTAGATGCTAAAGTAGTTGCGACCAGAATTGCAAGAAGTATTGAAAGAGGAACATTTTACAAGAAAGTAGTTGGCTTTTATCTAAGTAAGATTATGGAATCTGGTGCAGTGGGTGTGCAAATCAAAGTTAGTGGTAAACTTGGAGGTCAAAGAGGAAGGATAATGAAATTCAAGGACGGTTATATCAAACATGCTGGTTATTATGCTGATAATATTCTTGATAAAGGCCATGCTAAAGCTATTGTTAAATTGGGTGCAATTGGTGTTGAAGTAAAGATAATGAAGGATATGCCTGAAGATTTGTCTTTGAAGATTTCTGAGTTGGACGAGAAATTAAGTGAAATCCCTGATTTTGTTGTTAGCGAGAAAAGAGATGAGGAACCAAAGGAGAAAGAAAAGGACGAAAAAGAGGAAAGAACAAAGGAAAAGAAAAAGAAACCTAAAGAAAAGGAAAAAAACATCAAAGAAGAATCAGACTACGAGAAAATTTTAGATAATACCATCCCGGATACCAAGAAAAAGATAAAGAAACTCAAAGAACCAGATTACCAGGAGCTTTTGGAAATGGAGAAGAAAAACAAGGATAGGAAGGGTATGAAAAGTTATCTAAAGGATAAAATAGAAGAATCAAAAGAAACCAAGAAAAAAGTAAAAAAATCAAAGAAGAAAACCAAAAAATCCAAAAAGAAATCAACTAAAAAGAAAGCTAAAAAACCCAAAAAACCGAAGAAAAAGTCTAAAAAGACCAAGAAGTGATACTAATGAGGATAGATGATTTAAGAAAACTCAAACCAGAAGATCAAGAGAAAAGATTAAAAGAACTAAAATTAGAATTATTAAAGGAAAAGGGAAACATTGAAATGGGGGGAAACGTTAAAAATCCCGGAAGGATCAAAACTATAAGAAGAGATATTGCAAGATTATTAACATTAAAAAGGGAGAGAGAAAAAGACAAATGATTAAAAAAATTAATTTTATCATGTTTTTATTGACTTATTCTAAATTAGTGGTGGTGAAGAATTGGTAGGAAATATTTGTGAAAAGTGTGGTTTACCCAAAGAACTCTGTATGTGCGATGTTATTGAAAGAGAAGGTCAGAAGATTAAGGTCTATATGACCCGAAGAAAATACAGGAAACCAGTGACAATAGTCGAAGGAATTAATAAAGATTCCGCAAAGTCTGTAATTAAAAAGTTGAAGAGGAAGTTAGCTTGTGGTGGGTCTTACAAGAACGGTAATATTGAACTGCAAGGAGATCATACAAGAAGAATAAAGGATATTTTGGTTAAACTTGGCTTTGAAAGGGATCAGATAGAAGTTGAGTGAGATTAATTAAGAATGAATCCGAAGACTAAGGGAGGATTTTTAATAGAAAATAATAAATAGAGATAAAATAAGTAAATTTCAATGATATCAATATTTAAGAAATGGTATTTTTGGATGATTATCTTATTATTGTCATTATTTTATCTAATATTCCTCCACCCAATGTTTTGTATAGAATGTTTATGCCCACCTGGGTCACCCAATTGTCCAAAAATGTGTCATTCTACTTGGCAGGAAATTACCAATAATTATTCTGTTTGTTAGATACTCTCGTTTATTGAATTTAATGTTTTTGTGATCCGTTAGATTTGAGATAGGATAAATAACTAAAACCCACAACCCCAAATATCTACTATGTCAATAACACCAAAAAACCTAGTAAGACATGAATTGATATCCCTAAAAGTGAAAATCAAAGAAAGTACTAATCCTTCACAGGTAGGAATAGAAGGAAAAGTGATAGATGAGACATTCAAAACACTGAAAATAGAAACAAAAAAAAGGGAAAAAACAATCCCCAAAGAAAACACGTGGCCTTCGGCCAGCAGAAACTGCTTGACGATGTGGCCTCCGCTCCTGGAAACGGAGAATCCCGTCAGCGCCAGACAGATCCAGAAAAGATAAGCCCAGA
>CAYMPD010000005.1:0-29747 GCA_964392445.1 uncultured archaeon
TCGATGAACTCTATTCCAAGTTCCTCTTCAACAAAGGTTTTCTTTGGTTCCATTAATCTTTCTCTGATTAAAGCTTCTGTTTCTTTGACTCCAGTTACCACAACTAATACTCTTACGGTTTCTGCGAGATCTTTATTTACTTGAGCACCCCAAATTATCTTCGCTTCCTCGTTCAATCTTCCGGAAACCGCTTCTACAACTTGCTGTGCTTCACGGATTGTTATATCTGGTCCACCTGTGACATTGATCAATGCTCCTTCGGCACCTTCTATGTCTAAAGAAAGTAATGGGTTACTTAATGCCTTTTCAACGGCTTCTATTCCCCTGTTTTCTGTATCTGATTCTCCCATACCAATCATTGCCAAACCTCCGTTGCTCATTACTGATCTAACATCTGCCAAGTCCAAATTAATTAAACCTGGTTTTGTTATCAATTCTGCTATTCCTTTAACTGAGTTAACAAGAATTTCATCAGCAACCTTGAATGCAGTTGCTAAAGAGACATCAGGAACTATTTCAAGTAATCTATCATTCGGTATAACTATAATCGTATCAACTGATTTTCTTAATCCTTCTAATCCTTCTGTAGCATTTCTCATTCTTATTTTTCCTTCCATTGTGAATGGTAAAGTAACAATAGCAACTGTTAAAATATCCATTTTCTTTGCGGTTTCAGCTATAATTGGTAAAGATCCTGTACCTGTACCTCCACCTAAACCACAAGTAACAAAAACCATATCAGATCCTTTTACCATTGCTTTAATGTCTTCTCTACTTTCCTTAGCTGACTCTTCTCCTACTCTTGGGTCTCCACCTGCTCCTAGTCCACCAGTAGTTTCCTCACCTATTAAAAGTTTTTTATCAGCATCAGAATAAAGAAGGTCTTGAGCATCGGTATTCATTGCAATAATTTCCACACCTTCTATACCTACTTGCATCATTCTTGTGACAGTGTTGTTACCAGCACCACCAGAACCTATAACTTTAATATTTTCCCTCTTCTTATTAAGAAAAGCCTTAAGTTTTTGATCTACTTTAGATAATCTTCCTCCATTTCTTCGTGGTACAGCCATAAACTTTTTACCTCCTAACAGTTATTACAAACTATATCATTTAAGGGTAGTTAAATTTAAATCTTTTACTAGAATTATTTTCTATCTAAGTTAAGTTTTTTTAACTTCTAAGATAAATTAATCCTCTGTGACTCTAGGAGCTAATATAAAACCAAGTGAAACCTTGTCAACACTTGAGAAATCCAGTCTCATAGGATAATCCTTGGACCATTTTATGACGGTTTCATCAGTGAGTTTAGATGCTTTTATCATCTTTTTTAAATATTCTAATGGGTATCTCGAAACGACATTCCCTGTTACACTGAAATCGATTAAACTTTTATTTTTCTTTTGTAAGCTTAGCTCTGTAGATGTTATATCTCCAGTGGCTTTCATGCTGAATTTTTCCTCGTTTGCACCTAAAACAACAGAATCAGCTACTACGTCTGCATCATCTATTCCACTTTTAAAAACGTCTGTCTTTAGCTTTACTTTGGCCTTGAAATCTAAATCTTCAATTGGTGGTATCTCTTCTTCTGATATTTCAAGTAAAGGAACTGTGAATTTTCTTTTTGAAGAATTTTCTATTACTATTTCCAATTTGTTGTCTTTTAATTCCATTTTTAACTTATCTTTGGATTTTACTCTCTTCAATATAGAAACCAAGTTTGAAATGTTGACTGGTATTTTTTTCTCTTCTTTTACCTCAAATTTATCAAATACTGTTGGCGGAAGTTTAAAATCAACAACCGCAACCATAGCTCTGTCCGCAGCAATTAAAGACATCCCATTTTTATCTACCTTAAAAATACCCTCATCTATCAGTTCACCTATAGTTGTTACAGAATCCTTAAGCACATCCGGTTTGGACATTACAGCTTTGAACATCAATTCACCCCCATTTTATTATACAATTTGTTCACTTTCTTACAAAGATTTACATTCAAATCAGATAAATCTTGGACAATATCCGCTCTTAACTCAAACCCTTGGTCAGTTGGCAATACTGAACCAAATACCCTGACTAACTGGTTTAAATCGACTTTATCCATTATATTAGGTAGGTCTACAAATACTTGAAGTTTTCCACTACCATCATCCATAACTAAAGTATCATCTTTTTTGTCAACAACTACTCCCATCACCTTTATTCTCATATCACTGTCTGGATTAACTTCGGATATTTTTCTCGTGTTGTAATGATTTGGATTTGGCATAAGGTATAATTGGGGATTAAGATATAAATTGGTAAAGAATATTAGATTTCCATGACTGGTGAATTACAGGAATTAGGTGAAGAACTAAACCGTATATGTTGTCGATTATCATATTTAAGACAGAAAAGAGCGATAATTAATTCTATCTATAGAGGAGATGTCAATAGAATCAGAGGATTCATCTCTCTTTACGGAAAAGAAGCGTTAATAGAGATTCCTGAAGATCCTTTTTATAGGGCATGCTGGTTACATGACTATGAAGGATTTTTAGAATATAAAAGTCTAATCCGAGAACTCGAAGATGAAGAAGATCGACTGACAAATGAATATGAGCCTTTACTTGAAAGAATCAGAACATTAAAAGCTACATAAATAACTCATTGACTAAACAACAACCATTTAACTTTTCTTGACAAAAAACTAACAGATTATATGCTCGAAATGGCTCTAAGAAATGTATTTCGTCAAAAAGCTAGAACAGCTTTAACAGTTCTGGGAGTGATGATAGGTATAGCTGCGATAGTTGCTTTGGGGTCACTGTCCGAAGGATTGAGGGTCCAAATAACTAAAAACCTAGAACAAGCAAGTGGTATAATAACTGTAACAGAAGAATCGGATCAAGGTCTTTTTGTAGGTATGACAACTAGTGAATTGACTCAAGAAACTGTAGATGAGATAGGGCAAATAGATGGTATAAGGGAATATACACCTGTTGTTTATGAAGTAGGATATTTAGATGAAGATTCTGTTGGATTTGGGCAACCGACCTTGTTTGAAGCTGGGGTAAGACCAGAAGATATCGAGTTATATACCACGGAAGCTGCTGTGCTTGATGAGGGTGAAATTCTCGATGAAGGAGATACTGATTATGCGATGATGGGATATACCATTTCTCAAGAATTAGATTTAGAAGTGGGAGATTTGGTTACGGTTGAGGAAAGAGATTTTATAATCAAAGGTATTTATGAGGAATTTGGATATCCTGGACTTGATAGTGGTATAATAATTCCTCTTGAAATTGCATTGGATTTATTTGAAAGAGACACTTATTCGGCTGTAGTTGTCTATCCAGAAGATTTGGATGAAGTTGAAGCTTTAGCGAATGATATTGAAGATACAGTTGAAGGTGTCTCAGCATTCACCACAGCAGAATTTGCAAAACAGATCCAAAACATAGTTGATCAGATAGGATTTTTCACAATAGGAATAGCTGCAATATCTGCAATAGTTGGTGGTTTAGGTGTTATGAACACGATGATAATGTCTGTGATGGAGAGAAGAAGGGAGATAGGTGTACTGAAAGCCATAGGTGCAACGAATAGTTATGTGTTAAGAATGATACTAATTGAATCTGCTATAATTAGTTTAATTGGGGGGTTACTTGGTCTAGGAATAGGGTATCTTGGTTCAAATGCTCTCAAATATCTGACAGGAGGACAAGCCGAAGGTATAGTTACACTTAGATTGATTATTTATTCGATGGCATTTGCGTTATTTTTAGGAATAGTTGGTGGTTTATATCCTGCCAACAGGGCATCTAAACTAAGTCCCGTGGAGGCGTTGAGATATGAATAAAGCGGTTATCAAAACAAATGACCTTTGTAAATATTATAATAAAGGTAAGCACAACGAGGTTAGAGCAATAGAGAAGGTAGATATAGAAATATCAAAGGGGGATTTTATCTCAGTAATAGGTCCTTCTGGTAGCGGTAAAAGTACCTTACTCCATATGATTGGTTTACTAGACAGACCAACCTGTGGGAAGATTTATTTTGATGGGAAGGATGTATCTAAACTTAATGATGACCAAATGGCTAAAATAAGACGGGAGAAGGTAGGATTTGTATTTCAACAGTTCAATCTTATTCCATTGTTGACCGCTCTTGAGAATGTAGAATTACCTATGACTATCAACGGACACAATAAAATAGATACAAAGAAAAGAGCAAAAGAGATATTGAAAAAAGTAGGGCTCGGTCATAGACTAAATAATCGACCGCCTCAACTCTCAGGAGGGGAGAAACAAAGAGTTGCAATAGCAAGGGCACTAGCAAATGATCCAGAAATAATATTTGCGGATGAACCAACCGGAAACTTAGACACCAAAACAGGAAAGGAAATTATAAATCTTTTAAGGAGAATGGATAGGAAGGGTTTCACTCTAGCCATTATAACTCATGATCAAAGGATAGCCAAAGTAGCGGAAAGGATAATAAATATAAAGGACGGTAAAATAGTTAAGAGGTAATTAAAATGAAGAAAAAATTGTTTTTGCTCGTATTTTTAGGGATTTTGTTAGTTCCAATAGCATTTGGTAATCAATTTAAATTAAAAGTAGATACAGCCTATACTGATCCTTATCCTGTAGAACCCGGTCAGAATTTTATATTAGCTATAGATGTTTCTAACAATGGGACTGAGGAAATTGGTCTAGGTTATATTGAATTAAATCCTAATTATCCCTTCACTGTATTGGAAAATAAGAGAGTGGATATTAAAAATTTAGGCCCTTGGGACAGGAGAACGATAGAGTATGATATGTTTGTTGATTCTGGTGCTGTTTCAACGGTTTACGAAATTCCTGTTAGTATAGTATATAATAATGGTGACACAGTTATCAATAAGAAAATTACTGTTAGAGTTCAAGGAACACCACAATTTGAAGTCCTGGCTATCCGAAGTGATAAAATAAGTCCAGGTGATAGAGAAAATTTGAGTGTTCATGTTCAAAACGTTGGAACTGGTATGGCAAAGAAGATGACAGCAACCTTGACTGTGAGTTCTGAATACATTAAACCTATATTTTCTGGTGGTAGTGTTTATTTAGATTCATTTGAAATTAATGAAAAGGATTGGGTTACTTTTGATATATTGGTTGATCAGGATGCAGAGTATGGTGTTTATACGGGAACACTTGCACTTACTTACAAAGATGAAGCGGGAACTGAACACACAAGTAACCATAGTATAGGAATCTTAGTAAGCGGAGAACCGACTTTTGATGTCGTTAAAACAGAAATAGATCAGGAAGATAAAGAATTGGAAGTTGAGGTAATTAACTCTGGAACTGCAAAGGCATTGGCAATAACAGGGGAGTTGTGGCTGAATGGAGATTTATCTGATACAGATTACGTCACACAAGTGAAAATAGATAAAAAATCAATTCTGAAATTCAATCTACCTGGAAAAGTTACAACTGGTAAGTTAGTGTTAAAATACAAAGGATCGGAAAATGAATTATATGAACAAGAATTAAATGTGGCTTGGGAAGCCCAAAGACCCAACACTACTCTGATTTTGATAGGGGTTTTGGTAATTGCTACTGTTGTTATCTGGAAGAAACCATGGAAAAAATTGAAGTGGTTCAAGAAGTGATATATTTCTTTTCTCACTAATTAGATTTATGTTAAAATTTGAACGTGCACATGATATTCAAGTTAAAATTAACAGGTTATTGTCGGTTCTGGATTTTCCGCATATTGAAAGAAAAAGAGTTGTTTGTATGAGGAGTTGGGGTTCTAAGTCTAAGGCAATAGCAAGGATATGGAGTATGCCGAGGATTTGGCAGAAAGCTTTGGGGATAAAGTCACATTATGTTATTGAAGTTATTTCTGAGAAGTTTGATAAGTTAGATGAAGAAGAGCGAGAGAAGACTTTGATTCACGAATTAATGCATATACCCAAGACTTTTAGCGGTGCTTTAGTTCCACATAAGTGTTTTGGAAAGAAGATTGATGATGAGTCCGTTGAGAAGATTTATAGGGAATATAAGAGTAAAGTGAGTGGTTGATTGTAAAAAAAATATTTTAAGTCCTAAAATCAAGTTTATTCTATGAAAAAACTGTTTTCAATCTTTCTCATCCTTTTAACACTTAATCCAACTTTTGTTATCGCTACCAAAACCGTTTACTTCAGTTCAAATTACCAGGAAGAAGATGGTGAACCTGTTAAGTTCTACTCAGTTCCTTCTGGAAGGGTAATGGGAAAAGGCGGTGAACTTTATTACATTATCGCTGATCATCTTGGTTCAACTACGATTGTTACTGATTCTTCTGGGAATAAAGTCGGTGAGATGAGTTATTATCCTTATGGCTCTACTTTTTCTTCTGAGGGTGATGTTCCCACAGAAAAGAAATATACCGGCCAGATTCTTGATGATTCTACTGGTTATTACTTTTACAATGCACGTTACTATAATCCTGAGGTTGCCAATTTTCTTTCTCCTGATATGGCTGGTGATGGGTATAGGTATGCTAATAATAATCCCGTGATGTATAGTGATCCTAGTGGGAATATGGTTGAGATGGGAGGAGGTTATGGTGGTGGTGGGCCTTCTGTTTATCTTCCAACAATTCTTCGAAGTCAGGAACAATCTTCCCCCGAGCCTACATGTTTAGGGATGGGTGGAGAGTGGTTAGAAGCAGCATTGATATCCCAAGAGGGTGGGATTCCCGAAGAAGAAGTTGGAAATGAAGAATATTTAAATCAGATTTATGAAAAATATGAGGTCTCTCCGGCTAGACAAATGGCTGAACTTTATGGTTTGGCTCTTTCTTCTCCAGCTCCTGGTACAAATTTAGGTCTGGGAGCCAAAACCTTGTTGAAAAGATTTCATGGTAAACTAGGATTAAATCAACTGGACGAAGCAGCACAGTTAATTAATGCAGGTAAAAAGGAGGAGGGGATACAGTTAATTGAGAAAGTTGCTAAAGAAGCAGGTTTTGATCCTAAAATTGCTAGGAATTACGGAGAATATAGGAAGATGTTAGAGGAGTTTGGTAGAGCACAAGGATTGAGAGAGAGAGAAATAATAGATTTAATTTCAAAAGCTGGTGGTTTTCAGCAGGGAAGTGAAATATATGCTTATACAGGATCAAATGCTCGTACAGCTTTACATGAAGTAACCCACGCTCTAATTCAAAATGCAGGTATTGGTGAGTCAACAAAAATAGGGGGAGTAATGAGTGAATCTATTGTTTATTCTTATGAGTATACTGTAGGAACTCTCACAAGAGAACAAGCATGGAAGGGGTTCATAAGTTCTGCAAGACATATTGCTTATCAGTGAGGAGATAAAAAACAAGATCCATTAACCTCCTCTTTCCCATCCCCAAAAAGAAAACGATCTCCCAACCACTCCTAGAAAATTCCTCATCCAAAACCCGTATGATAATTCATACACAATATTCACTGAGTGTTTAATCCAAACCCCGTTATCTAAAACAGAAAACTGATAAAATAAACAAAAACATAACCTAAAAATATTCCTCTGTCAGAGTTTCGGTAAATATTCTTTAAGCAACCCCCTTGGCTTCCCAGATTTCACTAATTCCCCATCTTCAATCACAACCATCCTATTACAAATATCGACCACCTCAAGAGCATCATGAGAAACATAAACCATAGTCAAACTATATTCCTTTCGTAAGGATTTCAAAAGCTTTTTAATTTCATTTTTAAGATAAATATCAAGTGAAGATAAGGGCTCGTCCAGAAGAATTATATCCGATCTCTGTGCTAGTGATCTCGCAATTGCTAATCTTTGTTTTTCGCCACCAGATAATTCTTCAGGTTTCGACTTGAGATGGTCTTCTAATCCAACCATTTTCAAGATATTTTCAATCTCTTTTCCACTATTCTTTCCCAAAATAAATTCCAAATGTTCCTCAGCATTCATATGCGGCCAAAGTGCTAAATCTTGAAAAATGAATGATATGTTTCTCTTCTCTGGCGGGGTAAACTTTTTTCCCGAGTTTACTCTTTTACCTCTCAAGTAAACATTACCAAAATCTGGTCTTTCCAATCCTGCAATAATCCTGAGAAGAGTTGTTTTTCCTGAACCCGAGGATCCGAATACACTAAATATCTCACCTTCTTTAACCTCAAGACTGATATCTTTCAATGCTTCTTTTCCATTAAACTCCTTACTAACATTTGCCAGTCGAATTACATTATCAGTCATCTTTCCCGTACACCTTCAGATAAATTATATAGAAAACAAAAATAAAAGTCAATAAAAGCAAAGACAAAGAAGCCACATAAGGATAATTACCATAATGCATCAAAGTTTCAATCCTCATCGGTAATGTTTGAAAACCAGGAGGAGATATCATTTGAGTAACACCTATCTCTCCAAGACAAAAAATAAAAACAATTATAAAAGATGAAATAAAACCTGCTTTGGTCAAAGGAATAATTATTTTTTGGAGAGTTTTTAAAAATCCTGATCCAGATATTCTAGCTGATTCTTCTAAAGACGGCGAAACTTGTGGGAAAAACGCTGAAAAAGTAAATACAGAGAAAGGAAGAAATCTCAGAACATATCCAAACACAATCATCAAAATAGTACCATAAACAGGAACAGGTAAATTGTTATAAAGATTTATCATAGCGATCCCTAGAACAGGTGAAGCAATAGAAAGTGGGAATGATATTAATCCTGTGAGTAAAGGGTTTTCTCTTAGGAAATAATAAGTAAAAAATCCGAAGATGGTAATTATAAACGAACTTAAAACTCCTGACCAAAAAGAATTGAAAATAGATTCCTTTGCAAAAACAATTGATTTAAAAATTGGTCCTGATTCAATTATCAACATAAAAATCGGAACCAATAAAGAAAATAAAACCAATAAAAAGATGAAAGAATATGAAAGAAATTTTTGGAATTTGGAAAGTTTAATAAAATCTTTTTTCTGACGGGAGAAAGTTGAGATAGTAACAAATGATTTTTTCTTGGAATAAAAGTAAAACAATCCAGAAACACCCAAGGCCAAAAGTATCAAAGGAAAAGAATAAACTGTGGCTCTTCGGAGATTGTAGAAAGCGGCTAGTTGTGCAAATATCTCATCCGAGTAAGTGTTGACTCTTAAGAATGACGGGACAGTATATTCAGAAATTGATAAAACAAAGACAAAAAAACAGGCTATCAGAATATGTGGTTTAACTAATGGCATTACAATTTTTCTCAATGTTCTTTTATTCTTTGAAAGTCTTGCAGCGTCAATTAAATTTCTGTCCAGATTTTTAAGACCTAGAGATATCACAAACATTGAAATTGGAAAGAATGAAAGTGATAGAAAAATAACTAAAGTTACGGGGTTATAAATATCGATCGGTAAATTAGGGAAGACTAAACTAGAATAAGTTCCCCTTTTACCAAGAAATGCTAACCACGAAAAAGTGGAAAGGTAAGTGGGTATTAGAAAAGGTGTGAAAAGAAGGAACCTGAATATTTTTTTGTGAAGTATATCTGAAAATTCCAATAAAACGGCGAGTATTAATCCAATCATTCCACAAAGTAAAGAAGTGAAAAAACCTATTAATAATGTTCTGAAGAAAATCTGGATTACTCTTTGATCAAACGAAAAAATTATGAAATCCAGAAATGATGATGGATCTGTAAGCCTGAAATTCGGTAAAAATGTTGAAAGGAATAAATTCAAAATAGGTAAAAAGATTAGAAATAATAAAAGAGAATAAACCAAATACTTGATTAGTTCCCGCATTTTATCAAAGTTAATTTAATTCTTTACCAATAAAAGGTTGTTATCTCAAAAATACATTCTGTGCGAACTCATTCGATGTTTCAACCTTTTCATACATTTCCTCATAAGTCACATCCATTGGTTTAATCTCATCTGCTCTTGGTATATCTTCCGCTACAGAACTACTTTCCTTCAAAGGCATTTGTAAAGCCATTTCTGCTAATCTTTCCTCTAATTCTGGAGTTAAAATGTAATCAATCATTTCTTTAGCCTCCTCGGGATGAGGTGCACCATTGATCATCATAACTGTGTTCGGGAAAACCAAATTTCCAATTTCATCTTCTCCCTGATCTGGGAATATCATCTCAACCGGTTTACCTTCTCTTATAGCATCATATGCATCATCCGTATCTGTAAGTCCAAAGTAACATTCACCAGCAACCACTTGATCCCTTACCATAGAATTACTTTCAACTATCTGAACATCATTTTCTTTCAAATCCATAAAGTACTGCTCAGCTTCTTCATTGCCTAATAAAGCAAACAATGCCGCAGCATGAGTGGATGTGGCTCCCAAAGTCGGTTTAGCTATACATATTTTACCTTTCCATTGGGGATCAGTTAAATCGTATATTGAGTCGGGTACTTCATCCATCATATCTGTATTGTAAATTATTACTCTCGCCCTTGCACCAAATCCAGTCCAATAACAATTCTCGTCTTTGTGTGCAGATGGAATATCCTCAGCATTAGGGGAACAATAAGGCTGTAATATGTCTTCTTCTTTTAACATAATAGTTCTCATGGGTTCATTGTTCCAAAATACATCCGCTCTTGGATTACTCTTTTCTGCTATTAGTCTGTTAACCAAACCCACGGTTTTACTCGCTTCTGTATCATACAAAGCTTCTACTTTTATTCCAGTTTCTTTTTCAAAATCATTAAGTATAGGTTCAGAATAATCTTGATCATGTGCAACATAAACTACTACCTTTCGTTGTGAAATTGTAGATTTTCCGTCAGAATTAAGTCTAACCAATGAAAAAACAAACAAAACTATCACAGCAATAATAACCCAACCTATCAAATCCTTCTTCATGTTTAATACCTAACTAATATTAGGGGACAAAATATAAATTAACATTTAACAAATTCAGATGTGCTTAAATGAAAGTAGTAAGTTCAAAGGGACAATTAAATACCTTCAGCAAACAGTTGTTCATTGTAGCAGCTTCTATAGCTTTTATTCTTCTCTTTATGTATATGCTTTCTTTTAAGCAAACCACTGTGAAAGAAAAGGAATCTTCCGACTTCAAAGAAAATTCCCTGAACCTGTTGCAAAAATTAATAAACGATGAGAATTGTCTAGCATACCAATACAATCAAATATCCCATAAAACAGTTTTGGATAAGAATAAAATCGATATATTTAGTAAAGAATATCGAGAAGTAGAACCCGACTGTGCGAAGGCGTTAAATTTTGATTATAATGTGAAGATTGTTCAGCACGAGTACAGTTTCCATTTATATCCGGGAATTCCGATTAAGGAAAAAGTTAAGGGAGGGGTATTCAAAAAGATATTAAGATTGATTGACGGAAAAAGAATTGCTTTTATCTTGGACTCCTCTGGTAGCATGAGAGATTATGGAGGGAAATGTGACTCCGATCCCAAATATCCTAATACAAAAATATGCTGTCTGAAGAAATTCATGTACAACTTCATAGATGAGATGAGTGATGAAAGCGTTATAACCGTGATACCTTATGGGACTACAAAAAATATATGTGATCCCCAGATTTTATTTCCCTTCACTAAGTTAGATAGTATTGAAACAAGAGAACAATTGAAGTTAAAAATTGAAACTATGTATCCCCAAAGCGGAACGCCTATGGGACCAGCTCTAGAAAATGGATTCATATATTCTCGGGATAACAATGGAGAAGTGATAGTACTTTTGACAGATGGATGTGAAAATGTTTGCAACAGTGATACAAAATCCGTGGCTGAAAATTTTAAAGACTTGGGTATTGCCGTTCATACAATAGGATACGGAACAGCTATCTGCCCACCACCAATCAAGGAAACAGCAAAAGTTACCAATGGGACATACTCCGAGGTTGAATCTTGCGAAGAGCTCATATACCAACCACCAGGAAACATTACCAATGTGAGCGTGTCTAGAGAGGAATGGATCTTCGGTTTAACTGATCTTTATAGCTCCTTCTCCCCTGAAAAATCTCGACAAGAAGAGTTGCAGATTTCTTTACCAGTAACGATAAGGTATAATGAGAGTTTTTCTGCGGAGGGAACTATCTTCATTTACTCTGTGAAGGGAGAATTAGAGGAATTATATAGTTTGCTTGAAGATACTTGTGAAAAAGCTCAGGAAGGCCAAGAAATAAAATTTTCTAAACAATTCCATTTTTCCTATCCAGTGAGATATTCGGGTGATGAAATTTGTATGATGGACTCCTGCAAAAAATTTGTCTGCCCCTATGATCTAGATTTTGAAAATATAGAAAATGAGGGCGATTATGTACTAGAATTCTCCTTTGATAGTATGGATGAAAGAATAGTGGTGAGAAAGTAATATTGGATTCTAAAAAATTGAAACCCTTCAACAACTTCTATAACTTTATTACCCAAAAAATAAATATTATAACTTATGAAAGGGCAATTGATTGCTTTCGTTTTCATTATTCTCGCTGTTGCTGGAGTTATAACTGGATATGTTTTTTACAATATTTTTTACGGTAGCCAACACCAAACCCAGACTTTCAAAGTTCATACAATAGATGCTGTCAGAAATCTGATTGAAAGTTTTAAGAATTATCTTCATTTGTCTTTGACTTATTCTTCTAATCAAGCTTTAAGGGAGCATGCTCAATCTGGAGCTTTGATGCCCGCAGGTGACTGGATTTGTAATGGCCCCAATCCTGTGGAAGTAGAAGATTCTAGAGAATGTCTGGAAAAACATACTACTTATTATCTGAATGTTTATTCTGATCTATTTAACACATCATTACCTGTGAATTTTAACAAGGACTACTTTTCTGGATGTGAATATGGGGTTGATGAAAGTGGTGTACTTGATGGAGAATATGATGAAGGTTATTTTTGGTCAAATTGCTCGGGAAGTAAAGTTTCTGTTTCTGATAAAAACATAAATGAGTACGAAGAAATAACTACGAACGATTATATAACCAAGAATAGATACTGGTATATGTTCAGAATATATGATGAATGGGCTAGAGCTGATGTCTATTCTAAGTGTGTATGTGGGTGCTGTGTTGGTTGTGCTGGTTGTGACTGTACTTTAGATTGTGCGAGAAGAGCTTACGAAGATCTGGTAAGTAGGTTTGATGATGATGTTATTTGTTATGAACCAGAGGATTGGGAATGTTGTGATCATGAATATGGTCCTATATCTTGTCAGCCTAGAAGTGAATGTTTAGACTGGGAAGATACAGATTGTAAATGTGCAGGTCATGATTGTACAGAACCTCCACCTCTAGAAACAGCTTCTTTTTCGAGTAATTCAAAACTGGAGAATAATCTTTGGTATGTTATTAGAAAAAATGGAGAAGATACTTTATCAAATTCATCTATTTACTTGCAAAATCTAAACTGCAATTGTGATTACTGGGTGGAGAATAGACTAGCCGCTACCTATTTGTTTACATGTCAAGATCATAAATATTATGTACCTTCAGATGAAGGGCCGGTTCCCCTAACTTTCAATGCCCTTGCGACCGCTAAATGGAGATGTCCAGATACCTGCCATAATACAGCTACTTGTACCTGTCCTGGTGGGGCAGAAACTTGTGATGAATGTGAATGTCCGCCCTGCCCACAAAACCTATGTTATGGTTAATCGTAGAGATGAAAAATATGTATTCAAAAGCACAGACTAATTTTTTCACAAAATTAATTTTCATTGTAGCAGCTGCTGTAGCATTTTTTCTAGTTTTTATGTACTTTAATTCTTTCAGAAAAGAGACAATTGAAGAAAAGGAAAGTTCAGATTTCAAAATGGGAGCGATGAATGTTTTACAAAAATTGATTACTGATGAGAGTTGTCTAGCATATGAATATAATCAAACCCAGCGTAAAATAATTATAGACAAAAATAAACTGGATGTGTTCTCATCAGAATTTGATGAAGTAGAGCCAAATTGTAGTAAAGCTTTAGGTTTTGATTATAATATACAAATAGGTCAATTTCCACATAATTTTTCTCTTTATCCAGAGGAGATCATTATTAACACTGAACCAGAATATTCTACAGATTTTGCTCAACACCAATGTAAAGTCAACCAAAATGAGGTTTTATACATCAAAATGAATTTTCTCCCTACTGAAGAGATATGCACGAGATACAGTGAATTGGATATAGTTACCGGTACTAGGACGCTAGGTCTTTGTCCTGATGAATGCTACCCAGATCCACTAGTAAATTGTCCTTACCCAGATCATAAAATGTGTGGTATTCCTTATCATTGTCCCGCAGAAAAATGTGAATGCATAGAGAATCAATTAGGTGCTCATCCATGGATAGTTACTTGTGACGAGGTTGATTTAGAAACCGATTGTACTCCGGTTTCAGCTGCGCATACTTGGTGCGGTAAAGTCGTAAAAGAAATCGAAGTGCCATCAGGACCTGTGATAGATGTTGATATAATGTCTACTGTTTGGAATTTTGGGTTATCAACAGGTACTGGAGTGAATTCGTTCTCACCAGAAAAAGCAAGAATAGAAGAAGTTCAATTATCGATTCCTGTAACAATAAGATATAATGAAAGTTTTTCAACAGAAGGTATGATATTTATGTATGCTGTTAGAGGAGAACTTGAAAGTTTTTATAGTTTATTAGAGGATATCTGTGAAAAGACTGAAAATGAAATTGATGTTAGTTTTTCTAAAAATTTTCATTTCTCTTATCCTGTTAGTTATAGTGAACCCGATCTCTGTATGTTGGATTCCTGTAAAAAATTTGTTTGTTCCTACGATCTAGATTTTGAAAATATAGAAAGTGAGGGTGATTACGTTTTGAAATTTTCGTTAGATCATTCAAATAAAGTAATTAGGGTGGAAAAATAATGGGACGGAAATTTTTATTAATATTTATAATATTTTTTCTTATTTTATTATTAAGTTTAGTGTTTTTTTTATTAAAAAAAGACGGTACCGAAGTCTTAAAGCCATCCCTTAACAAAAGTTTATGTGATTTTATAATAAATGAGAACTTGGGAAAGTCATGTCAAGCCTTGATTTCGAAGGAAGCTAATATCTGTGAAGATGTAGGTAAATACAATACGCTCTGTTTCGAATGGATTTTAGGGTCAATAAAACTCTCGGAAGATTATTGTAATAGAATAAAGAATAACTACGGAAAAATTGTTTGTTTCAGAAATCTAGTCGTCCAAGAGAGAGATCTGGATCTATGTATGGAAAATGATGACTGTTTCATTCAAAGATTAAAAATAGCATCTTTAACTTCAAATGAGGAAATATGTAATTTTTTCTCGGGGGACGACTTCTATAAAAATTTATGTCTTGCAGAAACTAGTAATAACAGGAATTATTGTAAAGAAATAAGTGATGATTTTATGAAAAAATCCTGTTTAAGTTATTTTCCTGAGGGTTTAACCGATTGTGAAGTGGAAAATACTAGGGAAAAATGCCTGTATGAATTGGCATTTCAGAAAAAAGATCCTAAAATTTGTGAATTGATAAAATCTCCTTCAGGGAGAATCGAATGTGTTCTAAATATTAAAAATGACTTGAATATCTGTATGGAAAAGACAAGTGATATGAAAGATATCTGTATTATTTATTATCTAAGAAATGAATTAAAAATAAAGTCTGGTAGATTTGATGAGATTTAAATACATTATTCTCTTAGTCGTGTTCATAATATCAATAGTATATCTTTCATTTAATAGTATGAAATCTGAAGTTCCCTCAAATAGTGGTCTATGTAATGATATATCATCAGATAGGCTTAAAATGGTATGCTATGCAATGCTATTGAAAAATTATAGTTACTGTAAATTATCTTTAGATTTTACTCCTTACTGTTATGATACTGTTTTCCCTCTACTGGATGTTAGTAGAGAAATGTGCAACAAACTTGAAGATGAAGATGCTAGATTGTCATGTTACACTAATTTAGCTGTTAAAGAAAGAAATGCGACTATATGCGAATACCTAAAAGGACCAAATCTCGCTGATATTTGCTATATTAGAATTTTCGATTATGTTGATCAAATAGATAATATTGAGCTTTGTCAAAATATACCCCATCAGAGTACAAAGTTTGCATGTATGGCCAGTATAACTGGAGAAATAGGGTATTGTGACAACATAACAATCGAGATATTTGAAAAGGGTTATTGTCTAGCAACTATAACCCATGATGTAAATGATTGTTTTACAGGACAAGAATTAGGTGGTGCATTGTCACGTGTAACTTTCTCTTCATGTATTAGAAATGTAGCGATAAATACCGGCAATATTACTATGTGTGAAATGGTAGGTATATTGGAAGATAAGTGGAAATGCAGAATGGCTCTATCTGACTCTCAAGATATCTGTGAAGACGTACCAAGTCCCTACGACGATCTATGCAAATTAGAATACATAAAAAATAATATTTAATGTAAAAATCACAATTCTATATCATGGTTGAAAATGATACTGATTTCACATCCCCTTCCGGCAGATATTTTAAAATGTTTATCGAAGATGAAATAATCAAATTTTCTTTTTACGAGAAATTATGTAAGTTCTCTTATAAGTTCCTAAAAGTCAAATGCCCAAATTTTCTAAGAAAAAAACTTCATGAGCCTATCTTTCTTTCAGATATGAAAATCACACCAGACCATGTTTTCTCTCTTAGTATTACTTCATTTATTTTATCATTCTTTATTTTCTTCTGGTTATCATTCATAGACTTTCCATCGACATTAGTCCTGCTTATTTTCCCGTTCTTTATAGTTTATAATGTATTCACCTATCCACAATTCCACTCTGAAGTAATAAGGATAAGAGCTGGTAACGAAATTATAAGTATAATTTTGTACATAGTAACCTATTTATCATTGAACCCAGTTTTTGAAAAAGCCATTGAATTTGCTGCTTCAAGATGTCACGGCCCACTCGGAAATGATTTGAAAAAGGTTATTTGGGATATAGAATCAGGTAAATATGACAATATTGAAAAAGCATTGGCGATATACACTAGGAAATGGACTTTATGGAATGAAGAGTTTGTTAATTCTCTGGCTTTATTAAGATTAATAGAAATTCAAGCTACATTAGACGACAGAAATGAGATACTTCGCACGGCTGTTGAAAGGACAATGAGGAATGCTACCAACAAAATGGAAGAATATGCTTTCAACCTTAAAATGCCCTCAATGATGGTTCTTTTATTTGGTATTACAATGCCTTTAATCGGACTTATTATGTTTCCTATGATCAGTATCTTTCTTACCCATGCCGTTAACCCCCTTTACATAGGACTTGGTTACACAGTATTTTTGCCGTTCTTCTTATGGTGGTTTCTTTATAGACTGATATCGAAAAGACCGGCAACATATTCACATTCAGAAAAGATAGAAGAAGTCCAACCAAGAAAATATATAGAAATCAAAAAACTGAACTTAAAGATACCCATAGTTCTAATTGCATTCTTCATAGGCTTCCTAATAACAATACCTGGAATAATTTATTACATAGAATTGGCTTCAGATCACTATCTTATTTTCTCCAGATATTCAGGACAAAAGGCTATAAACGAATGGGGGAATTATTGTCTGAGTAAATACGAGCCTGCAGTTATGGTAAGAGATACTTTCAAAGCTATGACACTTATATGGGGTATTGGCGCCTTTGTCTTTCTTTTAACCTATCTTAAAACTAAAGGACCTTATGAATTTGACTTGTACATAAGAAAACTCGAAGAAGATTTCACTGAAGGGTTATTTGAACTCCAAACCGCATTAAAGCAGAATATACCACTTGAAATTGCCATCCTCAAAGTCTCAGAGCAATATAAAAGACTTAAAAGGGAAAAAACTCCAGTTGCCAAGTTTTTTGCTGAATTTTATCAAATGTTATTAAAAACTGGGAGACCTACCCAAACTGTATTGTTTGGGAAAAACGGGTTAATAACAAACCTACCTTCCTCTATGATCAAAAATATAATGAGGATTATTACTAGTGCTCTTTACAAAGGTTCTGTAATAGCTTCGAGAGTAACCAAAAATATAGTTACTTATTTGAGGAGACTAAGGGAAATAGAACATATAATTAAGAAAAGTATGGCCGAAATAATTTCTAATTTAACTATGGCTGGAGGATTTATATCACCAGTAATAGCAGGAATAGTGGCTTCTTCTTCTGTAGTTATGGTCCAACTTCTTCAAGCGGTTGCAAGGGTACTGAAAACTATTGAGGATATGTACAGCCTCGGGACTGATGTTGGTGGATCTATGAGTGATACCTTAGGATTAATCAATCTTCAAAGTGTGATGCCTCCAACACTTATGCAGCTAATCGGTGGAATATACCTAATCGAGATTGTGATCATAATAAGCATATTTGTGACTGGAATAGATAGGGGCTTCAATAAAGTCTATCGTGATCATATGATATCAAATCTTATAATTAAATCAATGATATGGTTTACTTTGGTCTTCTTTATAATGGTTCTGTTATTCCAACCGATAGTAAATCTTATCAATCCGTGAGTGATTTTAATGGAGATGTGGAATAAAATTTTAATGATTATCGTAGCAATAGTCTGTTTGATAGTAATATTAGGGGTGGGTTCTAAACTTTTCAGAGAAGGTATCAGAGAAACTGAAGATATAGAAGGTCATAAGAGTTTTGTTGTTGGGAGGATTTTGGACTTAGTATATGATTGTTTTAATGCGAATGATGGAAAAAGAGGGAGTGTAATATGCGAAGAATTGACTATTAATTCCACGGAAACTATATCTTCCTCTGATATTTTGGATTCTATTGATACTTCAAAAATTGAAAGGTCTAATTTAGAAGTTGATGATCTGGGGAAATCGGCTGAAATCATAATAAGGTACGAAAACCAAATCATATATGTCCAGAGGGTAGAGAATGAAAGGATTGGCACTTAGTGTTGTTTGGGGTCTAGTAATAACTATTGCTAGCGTGATTTTTTTCCTTATGTTAGTTACAGGTACTTTTAAAAGAGCTGCAAATTGGTTTTATTGTGATATTTATCTAAAAGTAATTGGATTTTTTACCGGAAGGGAGATAGCTTCTATTCCCGAGATGTGCCGGAATATGGGAAGAGATTATTCGGTAGAAGTCGAGATAAAAGAAACAGATAATAAGATTGTTTCAAGAAGAATATTGGCTCTTATAATAACCTGTTGGAATGAAGCTGAATTAAAAGGTTTGTATGAAACCCATCCTTGTTATGAAGTAAAACTTCCTGGGAATATAGAAAATGTTTCTGAAAACAATATTTCGTTGATATTGAATGAAGAAGATCATTGTAAATCTATAGAAAATTCAGATTATGACTGTGGTGCCCATGATCAGATCATTTGGAATGTGGATGGTGGTGTAATAAACACTCAGAGGTTAATGTTAATAGAATATAATGGACCAAAAGATGCTGTAGAGGTGATAGGATGAGCAAGGGTTTGGCTTTAGAAACGGTTGTAAAGTGGATTATATATATTGTTGTCGCCGGTGTTGTTATCAATTTGGTATTCTTTTTTTATGATGATGTAAAGAGATATATTGAGACCAGCGTATTTAAACGTGAAAAAGATGTGCAAACAGAAAAAATAGAACAAGATTCTTTTTCAGCTGTCGAGGTTAGAATTTTTGTGAGGGCTTGTTGGGATAAAACTGGAGAAAGATATGAAAAAGATGTTATATGTTATATTTTGAAAGGGGATGTTAGTGGTGTTGATGGAAGTGATTTAGTGGGTGCCGTAGATTCACCAGCTCAAGTTGATGTGACTGAATTCGATAATTCCGCAACAAGTACTATAATAAGATTTGAGGATATTAGTAACAAAATCATTGTTGAGAGTTAGGTCTGTATGAAGGGTGTTTCAAGTTGGTTTTGGATAGCTGCGGGTGTTGTAGCAGGACTGGTAGTCTTTTCTATCGCTTACACTCAGATAGCTGAACTCAATAAAGCCAAGAATGAACAGAGGGCTTTGGAGCAATTTGATGAAGTTAAAAATATTATAAACAATCTCTGTTGGACATTTTCCGGAAACAAGAGAGAATATGAAGTTAGTCTAACCAAAAGTATAGAGGGATTTTATGTTGCTGAAACCAAGTATACCGAATACACGAAAGAGGAAATGGTAAGTAAAATAATTGATCAGGAGGAAACTACTGGTGATTTTCTTTGTATTAAGGTTGAAGGTAAAAGATTAAGATGTCAAGAGCTTTATTGTAACACAACTATGCCTTTTATGGGGTCAGTACCAGAGGGCTATTCACTTAGTGCACTTGTAAATGAAATGTTAGGTAGAGGAGAGATTTTCAATTATCCACTCAAGTTTGAGAAGAAGGATACTGATGTTGAAGTTAATTTAGGGGGATTTTCTGAAGGAGGGACTGTTACAACTGTTCCTGGGGGTTCAACTACTACTAATCCAAGTACCACAACAACTTCGAGTACAACTACGACTAGTACCATAACAACAACTACTATAGCTAACCCGTATGTCATAGCTCTAATACCTGCTTATTACTCTTCAACTGCTCTAAGTAATGATTGGTCTCAAAGAGCGAATCACATAAAAAACTTTTTAGAACGGACACTACCTTTTCGAGAAAATTTAGCTATTCTAAAAGTTCTTATAGATAATAAAAATTGCAATTTAAATCATGAACAAGATACTTTTAATTTAATAAATTGTGGGAATTCTTTGGCTTCAGCTAATGGTTATGCAGGTGCAGACTTAGTAGGAGGTATTTATGGTCAGTGTTTTCTTGATGGATGTGGGGGTGTTATCGGACAGACAGAGCCTGGTTCTGGTTGGTTTATACATGGTTATGACACATGTGCTACGCCTGGTTATACTTGCCCTTCAAATCAAGATTCTGTTGTGGCCTCTCATGAAACAGGACATAATTTTAATTTATGTGAAGGTTATTGTTACAGCGGAACTTTCTCCTGTTATTATCCAGAAAGAGTCAGTTTTGGAGGATATTGTGGTTCCTCTCGAATAGAGCAGAAATTTCCAGGGCCTTATCCATCGAATTCTGGGACAATGGATGCCCCATGTGGAAATTGTGGACCAGATACTTGCTGCCTCGGAAGAATTTTGAATGGTGATACCATTAATCCTATTTCAAATGGAAGGGATGTCATGGGTCCTGGGCAGCCTAATCCAAACAGAGAATTTGCCTGTGATAGTTATCTTGCTTTTAAAGACGTAGCTGTAAATAATTATAACTTTGATTTAACCCCAGTTAGTCAACAAGAAATTGATGATTGTTATAATCATATATCAGGTGACACCTATCCATAATAAAATTAATCTTCTAAAGTGTAAAAAGTTTTGCCTATTAGTTATATTTCTAATTTTTATTTTACCTACTTGTTTATCTGTAAATCATGATGGAACTATTTCTTTAGTAATTGAATTTCATAAAAATGATCCTACATTAACAAGTTTAAAATCTATAAATTATACCGAAACCACGTACGAAAATTTCTTTACTGGTAAAGGAAGAGGTAATTATTCAATAAAAATATCTGATAAGACTAATAATGTTTTATATAGTGAAAAATTTAATATAATTTTCTTGAAATATTTGAGAACTCTAGAAGGGACTATAGTAGAAGAGCTGAACAGTAGCATTAAGTCATTTAGACTTAAGAGGCCAGAAGAATCTTACTATATTAAATTTTATAAAAATAATGAACTAGAACTGGAAATTGATTTATCTGAATATCTTTGTGATAATAATGGAGAATGCGAAAAAGATATTGGGGAAAATGAATATATTTGTCCATTAGATTGTCAAACTATATCTGAAAATGTATGCGGAAATGGGATATGTGAAACTGAAGAAACCAAAAATAATTGCCCAGAAGATTGTTTAGAAGATATAAATGTAGACGGTGAAAAAAGAGGGGTCCCTTGGTTATTTTTAGGTATTTTTGGAGGAATTTCCATCTTCATCTTACTAATATTCCTTTTAACAAAAAAAACTAGTAAAAAAGATGACTTCAAAAAACTCAAAAAAAAGTGGGGATAAAGATTTTATCAGAAAATCACAAAACTATTCTTAGGTAAACAATGTCAGCATCAGAATTTTTAACTATAATTGGAGTTATCCTAGTCGGCTTACTCTTTTTTGCAATAGCCAGAAATTATATTTTTGGAGAGGGAGTAAAAACTAAAGAGTACGGATACAAAGCTGATGCCCAAGAAATAATAGCACTAATAGAAAAAGTTTCTGGAGAACCTAATGAATTTACTATGTATTGTCAAGATATATCTCTATGTGACATCGAAGTTAAAGGTGGGATTTTAACATATGAAAAAAATGATTTCAAATATTCTTATCCAATATCCAAAAATTTAGAAGAGGTAACAATGGAAGAAGTAACTAGAATTTGTGTAATCAATCAGAATAAGAGTGTCACTTTGCATGGAGGGAGTGTTATTTGTATTCTTGATACTAGGTGTACTCCTGAGGAGTGTTTGGAAGATTGTTTGGACTGTTATGGTCCTGACGATGTTTGTGTGGGTGATGGTTATTGTAATCCGTATATTGGAGAAAATTGCAGAACTTCTCCTGATGATTGTCAATGTGATCCTGAAAAAATCTGTTGTCCGGAATCCTTCGATGCTGATGAGAATGGATGTTCTGAGACTGTGGATATTGTAAGAGGTAATGAATGTTGGTGTAATGAACAATGTGAGGGAAGTTTGGAATGTAATCCTACTACCGATGATTTCAGTGATTATGCTAATGCTTGTTGTGAATCTGGTAAAGGATGGGATGGTACCGAATGTAAAGAATTGGACGTACTTGATTTTTTCATTATACCTGTTGGGATATCTGACCCAGGTAATTATAATAACATCGCAAATCAGTTTATAGATCATTTTGTAGCAACATCTCCATTTAGAGATTGTAGTGATATAAAAGATAGAATAAAATTTTGGATAATAGAACCATCTGACTGTCCATCATCTGCTCAGACATCATATTGTGATCACTGCTCAAGTTGTATTAATATAGGAAGATCATGTGCGAGAAGAATGGAATCTATTTATGGAGTAGCTTTTGATAAATTCGCTGTTTTAACGGAAAGTGGAGGGTGGAATGGCGGATGCGCAGGTAATATTCCGAATGATGGCTCTTCATCTAGTCTAATCCCTTGTAGTTTATCAGGTAATTGTGTTCCTACACACGAAACGGGACATACATTAGGATTAGGTCATGTAAATTGTGGGGTCGCTTGTCATGCTTGTTCTTATAATAATCCAAATTGTCCAGACTGTGATCATCCAGATAGGGCTGAATTTATAATGGATTATTGTACACCAATGCGAAGATTCGGACCAGAAGGTTATAATTTCCTAAAAACACAATATATAGGTACATCTCCACATAATCAGGGTTTAGCAAGGTGGTTAGAAGGATGTTAAAATTACGAAAATTATTGCTTATAGTTATTTTAGCTTTATTTATAATGAAAATAGGATACTCAAACCAAGAAATATTTTCTGTATTGTTTGATATATATAAAGACGACACTGTTGTACTTAAAGAAATAAAGTTAGTGGAATTAGAGGGAGTAAATTTTAATGAGGGAGAAGGAAAGTATTCCTTTATCCTATATTCCCAAGAGGAAGTATTATACGAAAATAAAAGATCTATAAAATTCCAAGTACATAGGGATATAATCGATCCAGAAACAGGAGAAATGTACGAGGAAAACATAGAAATTAACCCTCAAGAAATATACATAAGATTGCCCTACTATAGAGATGCAGAAAGAATAGAACTTAAGCATTCAAATGATTTAATTTTCAGTTATGATATTTGTCAAATAAATGATAATTGTGATATCAGTAAAGGCGAAAATCCTTTTAATTGTCCTTCAGACTGTCAAAAACCAGTAGAATGCGGGAATGGAATTTGTGAAGAAGGTGAAACTCAAGGTAATTGCTGTCAAGACTGTGGATGCCCGGAAGATATGGAATGTGAAGATGGAGAATGTGTTTATGATAAATGTGGTAATGATATATGTGAGCCAAGTTTTGACGAGAATTACAATACATGTCCTGAGGATTGTCCTTCAGGAAGTGAAGATGGTTATTGTGATGGTAAAGCAGATAATAAATGCGATCCAGATTGCGCGGAAGAAGAGGATATAGATTGCATAAAACCTAAAAATAGAATATTCATTTACGTCTTAATCGGAGTCATCTTTTTAGTTATCACTTTACTAATTGTAATTTTAAGCGGGAGAAGCTCATGAAAGGATTCGTAGAACAGATGATTTATTTGATAGTAATAGTTTTAGCGCTCTTTATGCTAATTGTTTTCTTTACTTATCAAAGAGGTAGTAGAGGAGTTGAAACAAAAAAATCTGTTGAGGAAAGAGGATTAGATGAAGAAGGTACGAGTCTTGTCTTTACTCTATTCAACAACAAACTCCCTTATGTGGAAAAGGTTTATTTGCAAGTTATAATTGACGCTATACTAGAAGGAGAATATAGAAAGGAAGAGAAGTACAAAGTTTTTTACGGAAAAGGAATAGGTGAGGTAAACCTCACAGAAATAATACCACCGTTGATGGACAATTATGCTAAAGGAAGATGGGAATTAAAAATTACAACACCAGACGGCGACTATACCTACGGAGGAATAAACAAAGACAAAGTAATATACATCTACGAAGCTCTAATACCTGTTCCTGAAGAAAGAAGTGGTAAGATTACATTTTTCCTCGGTTAAAAAATTTATTCTGAACTAGTAAAACTTATATTGGAATAAATCAAAAGAATTAAATGATGAAAGGACAAGCGAGTTTGGAAATGGTAGTTGGTTTGATAATTCTCTTAGTTGTAGCAGGGGTTGTAATAGGACTAGTTATTCATTTTATAAATCCTCGAAGAATGCCAAACCCAGAAGAAAAATTGAGTGTGAATGAATTCTTAACCAATTGTGAACAATATTGTAATGATATTAATTCTGTGGAATATTGTAGAGATTATTACTCTGGGATTGATTGGAATAAAAATGGTATAAAACATGAAATTTTGGAGCTGGGTAAATATAATTGGATGACATGTGAAGATAGGGTTTATTGTTTCCTTGTTGAGCCATGTGAAGAGAGATTTGGAAGAGGCTTGGATGTAATGAAGAAATGTAAGAGAGTGTTGTGTCAAACCTATTTGGAAAAATATAGTGGAGATGCTGATATGGCAACCCAGGCATTGAAAGATGATATAAACTTTCCTATGGTATGTGATTTAAGTGAGATACCTAATGCAGATAATTGGTATGAAATTGTGTTTGCGGAGGGATGTGGTGCAGAGGCCCCCCAACAATTTTCGATTAACAGCCTTTCAAACTGTATTATAGATAATAACGATCCAAGTAACCCTACATTTACCTGTGACGTTGAATATACTGGGGATTTGTCAGATACAAAATATATAATTGTAGTACCTGATGAGCAAGGACATCCTGTAATGGCTAATGAAACAATAGGAAGTGTTAGATTTGTCGGTGATACCCTGGAAGGAGATTTGAATTATGTGCCAGACCTCTTAGATTGGAATGAGAACTTCGTTGAAGGTGATCTAGTAAATGGTTTATGTGCATTTGCTTTTGTTTGGGGAGCAGGAGATGGTGAAAGTATTGAAACCGAAGAATGTGAGATCGTAAATACACCTTAATTAAATTTTTCTATTAACTATCAAAAACTTTAAGTCATAAATTCAAATATTATTTAATGTCAATATTAGAGAAAATACTCGGAAATAAAGAAAATTATAACCAACAGGAAATAGAAAGACGAGCTAGAGAATATTCACCTAAAGCTCCTGAGAAGCCCAAAAGATCCTTCTTTGAAAAAGCATGTAAATTCGCTGGGAAAACACTAAATATAAAAGCACCAGAAGGGATCCGAGAAAAACTAAATAAATCCATTTTAATGCTGGATCTTGATATTACTCCAGACAGTGTAGTTTCATTGACTGTACTAACTTTTGTTGTTTCAATTATAACAATTATACCTCTATTTTTCCTAGTAAAAGGGTTCAATATATTCCTACCATTTTTACCTTTAATCGGGACTTATTTTATTTACACATATCCTAGTTATCTGGCAACAGTTACCAAGATTAGAGCGTCTGATGAGACTGTTAAAGTGATACTTTACATGGTCATTTATCTTAGATTCAATCCACAGTTAGAGGGAGCTATGAGCTTTGCTGCTGAGCATTGTCATGGCCCGATAGGGAAGGATTTGAAAGAACTTGTATGGGGTATGGAAGGTGGACAATATCTAAACCTGAAAGAAGCACTAAGTACCAAAATGGAGAAATGGTTGATTTGGGATAAAGAATTTGTTGAATCGATGAATTTACTTTTATCAATGACAAGAATAGGATCGGGGGATGTGAGAAATAAGACTTTGAACAAAGCTCTATCTTATATCCTTACCTCGACTTACGAAAAGATGAAAGAATATAGCCGAAATTTAAGATCCCCGATAACATTGATACATAGTATGGGTATAACTTTTCCTTTGATGGGTTTGGTAATGTTTCCAATGATATCGATTTTTCTACATGATCAACTCAATCCTTTTTACCTTGGAATCGGTTATATTGTGATATTGCCTTCAATTTTGTATTTTTATTTGAAAAGAACTATTTCTAAAAGACCTGGTGCCTTTTCTTCACCGGATATATCTGACCACCCTGACCTGCCTCCAAAAGGAAAATTCGAACTAAATCTCCCCAATAAAAAAATCCTTATTCCTGTTCTTTTTGTTTCAATACTAGTTGTCATTTATAGTTCTATTCCAGGTATTATTCACTTCATAAATTTAGGTTCAAGTTATTTTGGTTTCAAAAAGAATCCTATGACTTTTACAGAGAATTGGAGAAATTATCTTAGTGCCCAGTATAAACCGGATAATTTATTTAGGTTAACTTTTTATTGTTTGAGTATAGTTTGGGGGATTGGGTTTGGAATTGTGGTTTATACTTTAGGTTCAAGTGTTCAGCGCCTTAAAATAAGAGACCAAATTAAAGAGATAGAAGACGAATTTCAGGTTGCATTATTCAACCTAGCAGATGTTTTATCCTCGGGTATACCAGTAGAAACTGCTTTAGAAGAGGTTTCAAAGAAGTACAAACAATCCAAGATGACTAGTTCTCCTATGTATTCTTTCTTTGTTGATATGTTGAGAAACATGAAAAACATGGGGATGACTTTTGAAAGGGCTGTATTTGATAGAAAATATGGTGCTATTGTAAGGTTCCCTTCAAAGTTAGTTCAGGACATAATGAAAATAATTGTTTCAGCGTCAAGGAAATCTTCATTGATACTTTCTGTAGCGACAAGATCAATATCTGACTTTCTTTCTAAAACTAAAAACATCGAATCTATGTTAAAACAAATGCTAGAGGAGATATCATCCGCCCTTAAACTTCAAGCTCAATTCATCGCTCCTTTCATCTGCGCTATTGTTGCAACTATGGCTACATTTATAATTGAATTACTACAAATGATAGCTGAGTTTTTGGTTTCTATTGAGGAAACTTTTAATATGGGTGGAACTTTCATACATAGCGGAACAACTCAATTTTCCCAGAGTCTTAGTATGGTGAATCTTGAAAAGGTGATGCCGCCAACTATATTTCAACTGATAATAGGTATATACATGATAGAGATTGTGGTTATACTTTCTTACTTTTTGAATGGGATAAGAAATGGTTTTGATGAAACTACAAGAAATGTGATGATTGGTAAAACACTTGTAACTTCGTTGATACTTTACTCAGTTATACTTTTGATATCATTATTCTTAACTAAGAGTATGACTCCAGTGTTCGGAGGACTGTAATAAATGAAAGGAATGACATTGGAAACGATGGGATTTGTACTCATTGCTTTATTTGGAGTTTTCGTATTGATCGTCTTTATCACTGGTTCTTTAGGTGAGTTAGGTAGAAACGTGATTTGTTATTTTTATCAAAATGTTCTTTCACAAGATTTGGATATGTGTGAGACAAGAATAACTGCTTCCGTTAAGAAAACAATTAGACCAGAAGATTCAGAGGATTTGGCTAGAGAAATAGCTGCTCATTCTATTATTTGTTGGGAAGAGTCCGTGAAATCATTAAAAACCAAAGATACTTATTGTTACAATTTGATGATAGAAGGTGGGCCGTTCAGCCCTGGTGCAGATGAAATAGATGTGACTGATATTCTTTTAGAAGAAGGAGGATGTAATAGATTGGAAAATTATTATATTGACAGTAATTGTGGGAATGAAGACCAATTAAGATGGGAAGTTGGTGGCCCTGGTTTCTTTCCTTGGGAGAATAGGGGTATTGATGCTGGGTGGTTGGATCCTTGTGGTACAGTTAATATTACCAATGGTAGATGGATGTGGTCATGGGATGGAAACAGTTGGTCTGATCCTGTTGATCTCTCTACTATTGAACCTTGGAAATCGATTCCTATATCTGGAGTTGGTTATAGGCCTTGGGAGAATGGTGGGATAGATGCTGGGTGGTTGAGTAGTGATGGGATAATAGGAATAACAAATGGTAAATGGGCGTGGAACTGGGATGGGAGTAATTGGAATGGTCCGTTTGATCTTTATGAAAGTGAATACTGGGGGGATGAGTATCATGCAGAACATGGGATGGAACCTTGTCCTGAGGGACATTATCCTTGGGAGGGAAAGGGTATTGATTCTGGTTGGACTGACCCCAATGGTATCACAAATATTACTAATGGTAGATGGATGTGGAGTTGGGACGGAGATACTTGGTCTGATCCTATTGACATGTCTGAGACTCCTCCATGGGATTCTATCCCTATATCTGGAGTTGGTTATCTTCCATGGGAAAATGGTGGAATAGATGCTGGGTGGTTGAGTAGTGATGGTAAGGTTGGGGTAACAAACGGTAAATGGGCATGGAATTGGGATGGGAGTTCTTGGAGTGATGTAGTTGATTTGGAGACAGTCTGGAGTACTGTTAAAAAATCTGATAATTGTCTTTACAGCAGTGAATGTAGTATAACAGATCAAAAATTAGTTCTGATTAAGTATGATGATGTCAACAAACAAATAGTTGTGAAAGCAGGTGAAGGTCAAGTTACTACTAGTACTGTTGGACCTGGGGTAACAACCACAACAGTAAGTGGTACTACTACAACAACTGGATTAGGTTCTGGCTGTATTTTTGGTTCACCATGTACTTCAGGTTGGCCTGGTCATGAAGGGGGGATAAGGGAATTTAATGAAGATGTGTATGCATGTGATGTCTTTGAGGTATGTGACCCTGACTTACAATTTATTGCAGACGAGGCTATTGATTGTTGTGAAAATGGTTGTTCATCATCTTGTCATGGCTATTGCTCCCAAGCAAGAAAAGATTCAGGTATATGTAATGATATGGGGGTATGTGAACCTAATCCTAGTTCAATGAAGGTCAAAAAATGTTCTGCGTTTTATCTTGCATTGGGTTTAGGCCAAGCCGCAGATATTATGAATGGCTACTATCAGGAAGAGATTGATTGTGCAAATCCTGATATTACTGTTACTGATTGTGGATTTCCAGGACTTCAATGTAAGGGCTGCCTTGATGTTAGTTATAATCCCCCTTCTAGTGACGATCCTGAAATTTTATGTGGTTGGTCATCTGACCCCAACGCCGATACTGATATGAGTAAAAATAGTTGTTATATGTCAGA
>CAYMPD010000005.1:29847-50663 GCA_964392445.1 uncultured archaeon
TGTTGTAGAGGTCATGCTTGGAATATAGTTCAATTACCCGGTGAAAATAGGTGGTTAATTATGGACACTACTGGAAATGATAAATCTTATGTAATAAGTAGTTTTCCGAAATGGGGTTATGATTACTGTTCCGCTCTTGGTGTTTTTAATGGTGAATCACTTGATGAAGACGGATGTAGTAATGATGCTCAAAAGGTAAACTGTCCAGGTAGGTCTAATACAATTGGATGTGAGGTGTAAGAAAATGAAAAATAAAAAAATGATGAAAATATTGGAAATCTTTACAGTTCTTTTAATCTTAAACTTAACTTTGGTATCGGCACAAACACTTAGAGTAACAAAGCCAGTACCAGAAGAAATAAGACTTGGAGATGTTCTAGAGGTTAATATAATTATTGAAAATTTGGAAAATAGGAGAATTGATATTTATGTTAAAGAAATGATTGGGAATGCAGAACCAATTGATCCACCTGAACTTAATCAACCATCATCACCTACAGGCTGTAAATATTGTATGCCGCCCCCTTATTATTCATGGGATATGACTTTACAATCTGAGGAAACTAGAACTATAGTTTACAAAATAAAACCTGTACATCCAGGGGAATTCCTGTTTTCAAGAACTATTGTAACAACTTCAGACGGTGAAACTTATTATTCAAATTTAGCAATCACATATGTAAGATGTAATGAAAACGGTGTGTGTGAAAAGGATTTAGTTGAAAATTACTTTAACTGTCCAGAGGACTGTTCTTCAGGCTCGGAGGATAATGTATGTGATTTAATAGAAGATGGTGTATGTGATCCTGATTGCTTCGAAGGAGTTGATCCTGATTGTGTAGATCAAGAGCCTGTAATTGAACCTCAAGATTGGCAAAAATGGATATACATAAATTTCAAAGAAGATGAACAAGGAAGAATAACTATTGAAGATGTTATGACAAGTATTGAATTACCCACTATTCCTCAACCCCCAGGTGATTATTATCTGGAGTTTATCATGGAAAATGGTACAGTGATAAAGAAGGGTAATTTTGATATAACAAAAGGGAAAATTGTGTTGGAATATTCGGAGGACATAGAAGATCTTGTAGTTAAGAAAGATAATGAGGAATTGTTAAGATTTGATTTAAAACAGGTTCTTTGCAATCATGACGGTGTTTGTGATGATTCTGAGAACTTTTTCAGTTGCCCGGATGATTGTATCTCGGGTTCAGATGATGGTGTTTGTGATGGGATAAAAGATGGAATAATTGATCCTGATTGTAGAAGACAAAAAAAGTTAGAATTAGATCCAGATTATTCAAAACCTAAATGGTGGAAATGGCCAGCGATAGCTGTTGGGTTGGTATTATTGATTGTTATTGGAGTTATTGTTATGTTTTGGAGGGAACGGGAGTAGATTATGAGACTAATTTTTCTCTGATAACAGTATAAGCATCATCACTTGTATGATAAACGTAAACTTCCCCTGTTTCAGTATTTATGAATGGCTGAGGCATATCAGGCCCGCAAGATTCTTCATCAGTGCTCTGTCCTAATGGGTTTAAATCATATTTTTCCCAGTTTCTTAAATTTTGACTTCTTGCTACCCCCCAACCATAAACGTTTTGTTCTTCCGGCCCCCCACAATTCCAGTTCAAAGTACCTCCCTCATAAAACATCCAATAATAACCATTAGATTCTAATATCCTAGGCATGCTTCTACTTCCCTTCTCCCAAGAACCAAGACTATTATCAAGTATGTAGTTCCCAGAATGGTGAAGATCAGTCATGCTACTTCCAGTATGATAAGTGATAGATAATTCAGTATTAGAGACTTTTTCTGCATAAAAAACATACACAGTACCATCAAATTGATAGACGCTAGGAGTTGCCCTAGTTTTACCATCAAATGAAAATAAGGCTCCTCTTTTACTCCAAGATTTACCATCACTAGATGTAGCCCAATGTATTCCCTCTGGTGGTTCTTCATAAACCATTGCCCATTCACCATTTACTCTAGCAACTGACGGTGCGACGCTAAAATCAGTTCCATCAGCAGCAATAGGATCGGTATTTGTTATCACAGAATCGCCACCATATTTATCAAAAGTATTACCATTATCATTTGAAATTGATAAACAAATCTCAGGCCAATCATTTTCATTATAACATCTATGATACATATACATGGTTGAAGGGTTTATATCTGGACGATGAACAGCAAAAGCTTCTCTATGACCAGAATTAGGTGGTGGTAAGGGTACTGGATTTTGATCTACAGTGAAATGTGCGTTATGATTCCAAAAGTCAATCAGTGTCACATCCCCATTTGGTTCTACTGTTGTAGTCGTAGTGGTTTCACCTGCTTCCAAAACAGTTAATCTTGCCTGATCTTCACATTTGGAACCTCCGCCATCAGTTGAGCTTGCACGCAAATTATATTCTCCTGGAGAAGGTGGTGTAAACCTACATTCAACGTCACAATTCTTCACAAAACCATCAGGTCCTGTAATTTCGAGTTTAATATCTTCCCAAGGTGGTGGGGGTGGTAAGTCTGCATCTTGATTATGTACACCAACAGCTTTAACCTCCCTTCCAAATTCAACAATTAGATGTTGATGTAAAGGATCTGGACTTCCACCTGTAAATGTATGAAATCTAGCTTGAGTTGAATCATAAGGACATGGACCAGAAATTGCAGTGGTTGTAGAAGTGGTTTCTTCAGAAACATCAGCAAATTGAGCAAACATTCTAACTTGCCCATCTTCTCCCTTTTGCAGTGTTATTCTATAACTCTTAAATCTAACTTTTCCCGAGATAGTGTTGACCAAAGTTAAAAGACTTCTTTCTTCCACCTCACTTTTTAATTGTATTTCACAATTTAACTGCCGACAATCGATATCATCTCTAAAATTGATGCATAAATTATTCCCTTCAGATATACCTCTGTCATTAGTATGATCATCGCCGTCATTGGAAGCATATAAGTTCTTGGTTAATCCCGAAAAAGAATGAGTTTCTGACATTTTTCCTATTCCCGAAGTCTCACAAAAAGAATTAACCTTTGAAACTAACATGTCAAATGATTCCATAGTGGATTGTCTGTGGTTCTCTAATGTAATATCCGATACAACCTTAACAAAAAAAGAGAAAAATATTAGTGAAATCACTACTCCACCAACAACCCATATCCAATTTGAAACTCCTTTCAAGATACCACTAATTTATTTTAGGATTCCTATAATTTAAATCATGAATAAAGCACAGATGTCATTAGAATATATAATAAAGATTACATTACTCCTGGTAGTCGTAGTGGTTGCTATGGGGTTGATTCTTGGGTTTTCGGATGATATTAAAGTTGCTGTAAGTTATTTTTTCAAGAATCTTCTTGGCAATGACGATACTGACTATGATTTTCCAGAAATAGTTGAGAAAAATAGTTTTAGTCTGGGGGAAGTATCTGTTTACATAGAAAGCTGTCATTCTCTTATGTCATCTTTATCTGAGGATGAGCAGAGAAATATCGTATGTTATGTTCTTGAAGCTGATGAAACTTTTGATAATTTTGGTCCAGGTGCCGATCCGGGTACTGATTGGGAAAGTGAACTTTCATCCTTAGCTTTAGTATCTGATATAGAAGCAGATTTCGACAAAGTTATCATCAAGATCGAGTATAAGGACGTGGGTAACAGCATAATAATAAGTGATTAATTTGAAAGGTGTGGGTTTTAATTTAATTATTTTTAGTAGTTTGGCTATAGTCTCTATAGTTGTTTTTCTTTTGATTTTGAACTCTATTATTCCGAATTTTATGGGAAGGAGTCTTTGTAAAGTTTACCACATTATAATAGCTTTTCCTTTACCTAAGCAACTCAAACCCCACATACCCGGGTGTTCATTGTATCCAGAGATGGAGAGAATTATCTTAGAAGAGGAATCTAGTAATGCTCAGACTTTAACTTACTATATAGAAAAGTGTTGGGACAAATCCCAAGAAGGTAGAAGTGGACAAAGTTTTATTTGCTATGAATTATTTCTGAAAAAAGTTCCAAGAGAATTCAATTATGAAAATATTTTAACGGAACTAAAAGACGAAGGAAAAATAGAATGGCTATCAGGTCCAATAGAGGGGTCAGATATAACAGTTATTATAAAATATAACTCAGAAACTGGAAAGATAGAATTTATAGGTACTGATATAATAACTTCAACCACCACAAGTGCTGCCATGATTTCTACTACCACTAAATCTACTTCAACTACAACATCTTCAATAGCCACTACTTCAACTACAACTCCTGGTGCTTTACAGGTTAAAGTTTTTTTACTCATTTTCAATCCTATTATTGAATCTAATGGAGGTCAAAAATTAACAGAAATTAAAGGCTGGTATGATCCCGAAATATTAACTCAAAGTTATATACAAGACATTAAAGATGTTAGTGGGAGTTTTGTAGATTACAAAATTGAAGAAAAAATAGAAATAGATGATATTCCAAAGAAAGAAGATGGGTTTGATTATACTGATGAAATTTATTTAGAATGTACTAATAATCCTAGTTCTTGTCATTCTCCTGATTGGGTTGATTATCATTCGATCCTAAATGATTATAACATCTGTAATAAGTTAAATAATGGGAAAATTGATGAACTCTGGATATGGGGTGGGCCCTGGTTTGGTTATTATGAGGCAAGAATGGCAGGTACTGGATCATGGTATACAAACGGACCAGTATTAACTGGTACAAGTTGCGATAGACCCTTACATATTATGGGATTCAATTACGAAAGAACGGAAAATTTCATGTTAGAGTCCTTTTCACATAGAGTAGAAGGTACAATACAACATTTTGTAGGTCTCAGTGAATGGGATAAATTTGATGGGCAAAGATATAGATATTCACATAGTTATAATTGTGACCCTAATGATGGTCGTCCTCCCATTGATACTGTAAATGCGCATTGTGGGAATGTTCACTTTACACCGAATTCTCAATGTCATTATGAATATGATAGTTCAGAAAAAGTATTGTCTGATTGTGACGATTGGATTAATTATCCTCACCTTATCGGAGCTAAAAAGGAGACAGATTGCACTGAATGGGGTTGTAATCATTATGGTTATATGAAATGGTGGTTGAGTCATTTACCAAAAAACTCAGGTGAAACGAACGGGATATTCAATAACTGGTGGAAATATGTCGTAGGTTAATTATAGAAGTGATATAATGGAAATCGAAATTATAGGTGCAATTACTATCGGAATATTTGTGTTTATTGTTTCTGTTCTTGTTATTATTTCTTTTAGCTATGATATTAGGTTAAGTTTTATTAGTAAAATAAAAGAAACGTTCAGTAATTTATATTCTCAAATTTTTGGTCGGGAATATTACAACATTTGTCAGGCTTATGACGGGGATTATATTTCCTTTAATGACTTTGGGATTTTATTGAATGCTTACTACAATCAAAAATGTAAAGATAGAAAAACAAGTGTTATACTAAGTTTTTCTCTTTCCAAAGAAGATGTCAAAGAAATTTCAAAAAAGTTAGAGATGGCAAGAGAAGGCGAATTAATTTACTATGGTCCTGCGGATGAACCTTTGGGAATTGGTGGGATAATAATTGATACTAGAGCGGATTATGGTGATTATGCGTTCAAATTTAAAGATAATGTTACTCTTTGGAATGATGGTTCTCCTGAAAAAGATACTCTGTTGAAATTAACAGGTATAAACTGTGATGTTTATGCGAATACTTGTGATCCCAGATAATGTAATTAATTTATTCCAAGTTCTCTAATCTTATGGTATGAAAGGTTTTAGTCAAGGTATCCCGAGTTATCTATATGTTCTGGTCGCTTTAATTGTGGCAGTAATAATGCTTACGATGATTTTCAGATATTCAGACGTTTTTATCGAGGAGAGAACAAACATTACCATCGGTGGGGATGAAAAATCTATCTCGAAGAGTTTGGCACGAATAATCCAAGAATGTTGGGAAGATAATAGAATGGGATTGGAAGATGAATCTAGCATCTGTAAGGAAATAAACTTTGAGGAAAATTTGAAGGTAGAAGAAAAAAATGTTACAGAATATTTGAACTGTGAAAAATTACCTAACGATGATTGTTATCCTTATCCTGAGACTTCAGCGGATTACGATTGTGGTGAATGTTTCTCAGATTATTTTGGCGATACTGACAAGATACTTTGGTTTGCTGAAAAAGAAAATACAAGAATAAAAATTAATTATTTTGGTGGATCAAGAAAAATCGTGGTCACTGGGTCTCCTTGTGATAATAGATGTATATGTGAGAGAGATTGTAAACAGAAGTGTATAGATGGACTACGAAATTGTAAAGAGTGTTATAATAAGTGTTGATTATGAAAGGAGTTGCAAACTGGATCATGGTTATAGGCGGGGTTATAATAGGTTTAACTCTATTCTTTGTTTCAGTTAATCTAATAATCAGACAAATAAGAACAAATCAAAAGCAAACTGTACTTGGAAAAATGCAGAATTTCCACGGTCAGCTTGTAACTGCTTGTAAGATGGGATTGGGACATAAAAAAAACTATGAATTAACTTTACCAGATACTGTAAGAGCTGTCTATGTAGGCAATGAGACTTATGAATCACCACCGGACAAAGTTTCTGTGATGGTATCTAATCGAGATAAGGCTGTAGGAAATCATACTTGTATTCAATTTTTTGATGATAATCTTCCCATTTGCCAGTACATAGGATGTTATGCTTCTATGACTTATATGGGATCTCCTTCTTTGAAATCCAACTTACAGACCTTAATTTCTCGAATAAAGGGTGAGTATCCGGTTTATGAATACACTGTGGAGATAGAAAAATCAGATGAATATTTCTTGGATGTCACTGGTGGACTGGGAAGATAGGTGTAAAATATATTTATTGAAAACTTAATTTATTGTATGAGGACTCTGAAGAAACTAATTTTAATGATTTTTTTAATATTTTTGTTAGTGGGATTGGATATAGTCTTTTCGGCTGATATCTGTGATATACTCCCTGACTTGGCTTTCTGTGTTTCTAAAAAGAAAACCTATACTTTCATAACAAAACCACCAGAAGAAAACCCAAAACCAAAAGAATCTACTACACCAAATATATGCAAAGTACTGCCATGGTTGCCTTTTTGTAAGTATTCTGGATCAGTTCAAACGGGAGAGATTGTAAAAATAGATTTTTCTTAGGTCAAGGAGATTCATTTAACATCAAACAAAAACCTATATCTATCCTTACCAACTCTTTCCAATCTCTGAATTCTGATTTTCCCAATCTCAGAAGTATTATTAACATGATCATCTGCACAAGGTCTTTTATCAAATCCTTGGATATGTACTATTCTTATTTTCTGAATCTTTTTTGGAACTTTTCTTAGTTCAACCTCTTTCTCAGCTTTTTTGCGTGACAGAATATATTTCTTAACTGGTAGATTCCGCGATATTACTTCATTTGTTTTATTTTCTAGTTCTTTTAAATCAATTTCTCTTAAATCTACATCAGAATAAACCTCTAACAGTCCGATATCATCGAATTTACAGATTCCCACTTTCACTTCGAATTTATCCTCCAGAATTTTCGCTAGAATATGTTCGGCTGTAGGAAGTCTTGGGTTCATATATATTTCTTCATCAATATTAATTTAAAATATGCGGGAATTCATACTATTTTCAAGAACTGCTAGAACTGATGGTAATTTCAGGAATCTCAGACTTGGTGGTAGGCTAGATGTCGTTTATCAATGTATTCTAATGAGTATATTCTCTTCTCATAGACATAGGAACACCAAATTGCACGCTATTCTTAACGGCCCACCTAAATCACCTTTACACTTGGAGGTTCATGGGAAAAAATTAAGAGATGCTAGAGTGGATGAAAAAACATGGGAGGAAATTCTGAGGAAAGTTTTGTCAGGAGGAGAACATCCAGGGATTAAAGTTGAGAAAAAGAGTTTCCAGGAACTAGTTAAAGAAAAAGGTAAAGTTTATGTACTCGAAGAAAGAGGTAAAGATATTGCTGACGTAGAATTTGATGAAAATCCTGTGTTTGTTCTAGGAGATCAAGTTGGACTTCCCAAGAAAGATGAAGGATTTGCTTTAAGATATGGTGAAAAGATTTCTTTAGGTAAAGGTTTGTATCTCTCTTCTTCTGCTATTGATGTTGTTAATTGGTGGTTGGATAGAAAAGGGATATTTTAATAGTATTTTACTTCAAAATTAATAAAATTAGACAGGTATTTCGTTAGTTAAATTTAAATACCTTAAATATATTCTTTTTATTATGGATTATTCAACTAGAGCGGATATAATTCGCAAGTATATAGGGGAAATCCAGATATCCTAGGTGCTATTTTATATGGTTCCTCCAGTTTCACAGATGGTAGATCTGAGGATGTTGACGTAGCTACTTTGGTACCCTCCAGAAAGAGTGTGGAGGGGGTCTGTGATTTTGATTTATATAGAAGGTTGAGAAAAACTAGGAAAGAACTAATTAGAGCACTTTATGGGGAAGATGTTGATTTGGTCCCTCATACTGAGGATGAATTACATACGAAAATGTCGCCATTAAAATTTCCAAGATACAATCCCTCCCTTGTTTATGGTGTACCCCTCAAAGGTGGATTCTCAGTTTCAAGGCCAGATCCCAATACTTCTTATACTCCAGCTGATATAGCTGAATGGGTTTTATCTGATACTAGAACTATAACAAGGAGACAAATACTTAGACCAACTGGAGAAAGAGAAATAAGAATATTCATCTCAAAATTAGCACACGGGCCCGGTAATTATCTTACTTTATGGTCTTACAGGGAAAATATTGGAGATTATTTAGAAAATCCATCTAATATTGAAGGGTCTTTCGAAACTTTTGAAGAAATTACTGGTGTTAAAATTTTAGATGCTTTAAATTGGGTAAGAACTCTAAAACATGGAATTTCCAATGGTCATTTTAGCCCAGATGATGCTTTTCCTTTGATTACATGGTATGAAATTATGTTTTACGGTATAATGACTGGTGATTTTGAACCTCTTCAGGATTACATGAGAACGGAGATAAGAAGACCTGGAGTAGTATTAATGTTGAGGGACGAGGAAGATAGAAGATTATTAATTCAACGGGACAATAAGGTCGACATAGCTAGCCCAGGAATCTGGTACCCACCAACCGAAACGATCGAGTCAGAAAGCCCTTACCAAACCGCAGTTCGTTGCGCACAAGAGGAATTGGGGATAGATGTCGAACCTATGTTACTTAAAAAAGAAGAATTAGCAACGGGAACTCCCGCATTCATATACGATGCTCAGATACCAGAAGGAAAAGATTTGGTCCTTCATGAAGGACAGAACTTTGATTTGTTCGATATAAATGCGATAGATGGACTTGGAAATCCAGATAATATTAGAAGAAAATTAAAATATCTTTTTTCTCTTAACTAATTTGTGACAGGTTCTTTGAATTGAAAAGGTATTCAGTGACTTACTTCACTTTCTTTTTTCCAGATTAATCCTACTTTTATCTGATGCGATCTCCAATCACCGTCATTTTCTTCTAGGAATTCTCTCTCTTTAATTGTCGCTATATCATGAGCTTCTTTGTAAGGATCCAGGTCATACTTTTGGGAAACATACTTCTCAATTGATTCATGGACAGCGATTGCTTTTCTACTCATTTCATCAAGGTCATCATCAACATATACAGCATGAAGTTGAGTGTCCCATCTTCCAATACATTTCTGATGTTTTTCTACTACTATATAATTCTTGATCTTAGTTCCATCATACTCTAAGTGAATCCATCCTTCTTTGAACTTGATATTTTTCACGGGTTCTTCTTCTAGTCTTCCGAGTAATTCTTCCATTATAGAGATTTAGAATTTTAGAGCTAAAATAAGTTTGATTATATGTTCACCAGTTTAATTAAACGCCACCATTAAAAGCTTTAAGAATTAAGTCGTATTCTTCGGCTGTGTGTCCTTGAACGAAAATATATTGACCATCAGGACTTAAAGTATAACCTAGTTCAGTTGGTCCACCATCTGTAATTCTACTCCACCAACAATCTCCAATTTTTTGTGAATGACATTTCCCTCGCCAATATATACAACTCCCATCAACACGAGAAACAGCATTCCATGTGTCCTCAGAAACATTGTTGGGTCTTGTTGGTCTTAGCATATTATCTAGTTATTTGGAATATCGGATATAAAATATTATCTGATTGCTCGAGAGGGGATTCGAACCCCCGACCTTCACCTTAGGAGGGTGTTGCTCTATCCAAACTGAGCTACTCGAGCGTAAAAATACTATCAATTAATTAGTCTTAAAATACTAAAATAGATTTGATGTTCGGGATAAAAAAGCTTGAAAATGGGATAATGATTAAGGTAAAAGTGAAACCTAATTCTCTGAAGTTCAAAATAGAAGAGAAAGATAATAGAATAATAATACATTGTAAATCCCCACCCGAAAAAAATCAAGCCAACAGGGAAATAATTGAAAAACTAGAGAAATTAACTGGGAAAAAAGTAAAAATTGGTAGAGGCCTGACCTCAAAAAAGAAAAGTATAATCATTCATAATATTACAGAAAAAGATTTCAGGGAAATGATTCAATGATCCAAGACTTAATGCAAAAAATTGTAGACATTCTCGGCGAAACATATTACGGTGACGTCAGATACGATACTTCCGATTCAACAGGTATTGGAAAAAATAAAAGTGAAGAGTCGGTGACAAAAGGTTCAGCAAATGGACTCTGTGTTCGAGTAATAGCAGACAATCAATGGTACTACCTTGGTTTTGATTCGATTGATGAGAGAAAAATACTCCATGAGATCAAAAATCTAGTAAGAAGAGTAGGAAATAAAAAGTCAAAAATCTGGATACAGGATCCCTGGGAGCTTGATAAAGAAGTTCAAGTAAAAGAAAATCCTGATGATATTTCGGTCGAAGAAAGAATGGCAAGAATAAGGGAAATATTCAAAAAAATAATGAAAAACAAAAAAATCGCTAATTCAAGTGTGGGAATGGCAAATGCTAGAAGTGAAACTGTTTTTATGAACACTGAGGGAACAAAACTCAGACAAGTCCTACCATATTTCCGATTTGTAATGTCTGCTACGTCTAAAGAGGGAAAGAATCTTGAGAATGATTATTTTGTTCTTGCCAAACAAGGGGGTTATGAACTATTTAGAGGAATAGATATTGATGAAAAAATAAACGATATGGTTAAGAATGCTGTAACTATGCTAGATGCAAAACAGATTAAAGGAGGGAGATATGATATAATTGTTGATCCTGAAATCTCGGGTGTTATTGCACATGAGTCTTTTGGTCATGGTTTGGAAGCAGATCAGGTTATGAGAGATAGGTCTTATCTTGCTCCGTTAAAAGGTAAAAAGATTATTTCAGATTTAGTTTCTATTCATGATAATTCTACTCTTAAAGGGGAAAGAGGGTTCTTGTTTTTTGATGATGAGGGGATTAAGACTAGGGATAATACTTTGGTTGATAAGGGCGTTTTGAAACAATTTATGCATGACAGACAATCCTGTGTTAGAATGAACTCCCATCCTACAGGTAATGCTCGCGCTCAGAATTTTTCAAGGAAGGTTTTTGTTAGGATGACTAATACTTACATCTCTCCAGGTGATTGGAAGTTACAGGAGTTAATTGAAGAAACCAAATCTGGTTATTACTTGATTAAAAACTTGACTGGGATGGAAGATCCTCTTGGTGGAAATATGCAGATGATTACTGGCAGGGCAAAGGAGATTAAGAATGGGGAGTTAACTGGGTTGTTTAAAGGTGTGGGAATAGCAGGGAAAGTATTGGAATTTTTAAGTGATGTTGACGCGGTCACAGATAATTTTGAAATTAAAGGGAGTGGTTGTGGGAAGGGAAGGGAAGATTATGTTTCTGTTAGTACTGGAGGACCATACATGCGTGTTAGAAATGTGGTGATTGGATGAAGGAAAAGATAATTAAACAAGCGAAGAAAATGTTGAAGGATTATGATATTTACCTACAGTCCACCGAGATCAACGAAGTGCAGTTGGAAAGAAAAAGGGTTAATTTTGTTAACAAGGTTTTTGATTCAGGTTATGGTGTTCGTACTTTAAAGGGAGGATTGGGATTCAGTGCTAGTAATGTAAAAACAGAAGAAAAGATGAAAGAAATAATTCAAAATTCGATTAAATCTGCTGAAATGACCGAGAAGGTTAAATTCAAGTTCCCAAAACCAGGGAAATATTCCAAGGTTAAAACAATCGACAGGAAAATAAGGAAGAAAGGTGAAGAGGCGGTAAAAGATTACACGGAACAATTAGTGAATAAGATTCCAGAAGATGTTTTGTTATCGTTCGGGAAAATAAGAACTTATGATAGTGTCACCCAAATAATTAATTCTGAAGATTTGGAGGTTGAAAGAGAGGATACCAATTTTATGGTTGAGCTATCGTTGATAGTTGAAAAAAATAACAAAAGAATGGAATTCTGGCCTCACGAGTATCGAAGAAGGATTCAAGATTTACCTATGAGTAGAATTGAAAGATGGATAAAGATAGCTCAAGATCAAACAATAGCAAAAGAACCGGAAACAGAAAAGACGACAGTTGTGTTTGCACCCTCAGTTGTTTTGGATGGTCTAGGAACAGTAATAGGTGCTCATGCTAGTGGTACTGCAAAAGTGAATGATGTGACCAAATTCTCGGTGGGAGATAAGGTTGCTTCGCCGAAGTTAACAATTATTTCTGATGGTCTTTATCCCTATGGGTTGATGAGTAGCGAGTTTGATGATGAAGGTGTTGCTCAAAGAAAAGTCCCAGTTGTTGTCAACGGTGTTTTCAAAAGTTTTGTTTATGATCAGTTCTATGCGTTAAAAGATAACACCAAATCAACAGGTAATGGTTTGAAGCAATCAGATGTTTTCTACGTTTTTGATGGTAAATATGCTAGTCAGCCCGGAAACCAAATATCGAATTTTCATGTGAAACCTGGAACTGTTAGTTATGATGATTTGATTGAAGATATTCAACATGGAATTTTGGTTGAACAATTCAGTTGGTTGAATCCTGATGCTACTACAGGTAAATTTTCCTCGGAGATAAGAGCGGGATATTATATTAGAAATGGAGAAATTAAGGAACCGATCAAGGGTGGTTTAGTTATCGGGAATATTTTTGACATGATTAAGAGAATTGATGGGGTTAGTGATGAGTCTGTGATTTGTTCTGGTGCAAATGTATTTGCTGGAATCTGTCCTTATATTAGTTTTGAGGATGTTCAAGTTGCTGGAAAATGATTTGATTAAATTATGGTCCCCAACTTCTCTTGGATCGTAAACTAGCTTTTGACACTTTAGGACTAACCTGTAAAGGATAAGGACCTGTCTGATTACCTCCTTTAGGTCCAGAACATCTTCCTAGACATGTCCCTCTACCACGATAAACGCCAGTAGATTCCCTCAGACTCGGTACATATGGTAATCTACGTCCCAAAAAACCTCTTCCTAATCTATCTGAAACCATGCTAAAATATATGAAGAAAGAGATAAAAACCCCACTTTTCTAGCTAATAGAAAAATCTAATTAATATTTTCAATATTACAAATAATAGTGTATGAAACTCCGTCAATTTCAAAAAGAACTCGAAAATCAAGAATTAGATGCTTCAATATTTCTCTGTTCATCACCTATACACGATTCTAACATTCAATACTTCGCTGGTTTCCTTCAAACCAGATTCTGGGCATTCAGTTGTTTGATAATAACTCCAGAAAAATCCGTTCTTATACCATCCAGATTAGAATATGACCGAGCGCTAGAAGAAGCTAATGCAAGTGAGATAATTAATCTCAAAGATTACGATAACAGTCTTACAAGGGTGTTGAAGGAGAAACTAAAAAACACGAAAAGAATCGGAGTAATTGAAAGAATTTTCCCCTACAGATTAGCAAGAAAGTTGAAAGATAAAGAATTCCAGGATATTTCAGAAATAACAGAAGAATTGAAAAGTATCAAAACAAAAAAAGAACTAGAATTAATTAAAAAATCATGTAAAATAGCAAATCATGGGATAAAAGTAATTCAAGAAAATCTATCGACGAAAATAACAGAAAAAGAACTAGCAATAACACTTGAACAGGAATTGATTCGAGAGGGTGCTAATGAAATTGCATTTCCAACAATTGTTAGTTCAGGAAAAAGATCGGCTTATGTACATCCAGAACCTAGTTTCTCCGAAAAAAGAATCCAAGAAGGTCTTGGTTTAATTGACTTTGGGGCGAGACACAAAGGTTATTGCTCGGATGTCACGGTACCGTTCTCAATTGGGGAATTAACTAAAAATCAAGAAAAAATGGTAGAAACAACTCAAGAAGCATATCAAAAATCACTAGAATCATTGAAAGTGGAAAACCCAACCTGGGAGATTTATAATATAGCAGAAAAAGTTCTTGAAAACAATGGTTATGAGTTCAAACATTCATTAGGGCACGGACTGGGATTGGATGTTCATGATTCGCCAAATTTCTCACCTAAACCTACAGTAGAAGAAGAGTTAAAAGATTGGGAAGAAGTTAAGCTAAAAGAGAATATGGTATTCACGATTGAACCAGGGGTTTATGTACCTGGAATCGGTGGATCTAGACTTGAAAATGATATTTTGATGACAAAAAAAGGACCTGAAATTTTAACTAAGTCGAGATTTTTATCTTTTTAGCTACTTATTTGGTTTTTTATAATTAATTGGTTATTTCTATTTATGCACAATGTATATTTCGCAGATTTTATAATAACGCCGGAAAACAAGCCTAAAATACTAGAAGTTCATGGGCCCATTGGTGGAGGTCTTAGATGGTTTAGGCAACTTTATGGTACAGATCAAGCAAATGAAAGATACTTTAGGGGACTTTCAGAACTGGCTAATGGAAAGCCAATCTACATCCTACCTGTTGGGGATATTTGTCGAATGGAAATATCTGGTCTTGAATCTTTCATAAGAGATCATAATTTAGTGGGTCCTTTGGAGCCACAAACGGAATGGATAGATGATATGAATGGTCATCACGGGAGAAAATATTCAGATGATAACATAAATAGAGGAAGGATAATAGATCCTTTATTGAGAAGACTGGGTATTGAATTCTATTATTTTGATGATGTTTCAGGAGAAGGAGCTGGAAATGTGAAGTTATCAAATGTTAGAGATAGGTATGTTGATAAGAAAAAAAGGTTGGTTAAAGGTAAAGATCTTTGTTTAAGGGAAGATGAAATCGGATTGGTTTTAGCTCAGAGACATCCGCATGATTTTCCAGATTATTTAAAAACGGATAGGGAATATCCATTTCAAATTGTTAACCCATTCTGGATGGCTGAACTTTTGGGTAACAAAGCGTATTTTAATTCTATTTTATTAGATAGTGAACTTCGTGAATTTGTCCCAGATTTTGGACTTTATGGTATGGGGATGATGGATGGAAGAACAAGAAAATTAATAGAAAGTTCTCTTGGTCAATCAAATGGGAATCCAATGATGGTTAAAAAACCAACTTATTTACATCTTGGGAGAGGTATTAGGTATTTATATAGAAATGATGTCATGGAGTTATTAGATGAATATACAGGCCCTCTACATTCTGAAGACACTGTAATCACACTTCTTACATTGTTATTTCGTGACATAGATTTATTTACTAGCCTAGTTTCTATAGTACAGGAATTCGTTCCTTCGAAAATTGTTCTCAGTCAAAGAACCGGGGAATATCACCAAGGTTACGTTAGAGGAATTACCTTTGATGGTGACTGGATTGGTGGGTTTTGGATACTATCAAATGAGCCATCAGATACCCAATATCCAAAATTTGTTGATTTAAGGAAACATAGAACGCATTTTTCTCCTTTATCTCCTGATGATGAAGTTATTGTTAGAGAAAGTATGCTCACAGCGATGAACGGATTTGAAAATTTGATCGGAACATATGATATGAATTCCGTGGCAACTTTCAGGGATTTTAGATGGTTATTCTGGTGTGAAAGATTAAAAAGAACAATAGATGAGAGTGATGTTTTTGATTCTAGAATAAAACCAGTTGATTTTCTAGAAATGTTAGAAAGAGAATAGTGGTTCCTTAACAAATAAAGGCAAGAGACTACTAAATATATTAAGGAGGTTTGATAAATTGAAAAGAAAAAAAATAATCATAATGGGAGCAGCAGGTAGGGATTTCCATAACTTTAACGTCCATTTTCGAGATAATTCCAATTATGATGTAGTAGCATTCACGGCTACTCAAATACCAGATATAACTGGAAGAAAGTATCCCAAAGAATTATCAGGTAAACTTTATCCAAAGGGTATTCCGATTTATCCAGAAGAAAAATTACCTCAGTTAATTAAAAAATACAATATCGACAAAGTGGTTTTTTCCTACAGTGATGTTTCCCATGAATATGTTATGAACCGAGCTTCTTTGGTAAATGCTTGTGGTGCGGACCTTGAACTCCTAGGAATTAAAAGTACTATGCTAAAGTCAAATAAACCTGTAATTACGGTCTGTGCAGTTAGAACGGGATGTGGAAAAAGTCAAACCTCAAGAAAAATAGTTGATATTCTAACTGATAAAGGTAAAAAAGTAGTTGCTATTAGACATCCTATGCCTTATGGTGATTTAGCTAAACAGGCCGTTCAGAGATTTGAAAAGTATGAGGATTTAGAAAAACATAATTGTACGATAGAAGAAATGGAGGAATATGAGCCTTACATTGAAAGAGGATTGGTTGTTTATTCTGGAGTTGATTATGAGAAGATATTGAGAAAGGCGGAAAAGGAAGCTGAGATAATCGTTTGGGATGGTGGTAATAATGACACACCGTTTTTTGTTCCAGATTTACATATAGTTGTTACTGATCCTCATCGGGCAGGACACGAGAGGCAATATTATCCTGGTGAAACTAATTTTCGGATGGCAGATGTGATTGTTGTAAATAAAATGGATAGTGCGGACCCTAAAAATGTGAAGGTAATTCTAGATAATGTGAAAGAGATGAATCCTGATGCCAAAGTAATCAAAGCCAATTCCAAGATAACAGTAGATAAACCTGAAGTGGTTAAAGGGGAAAAAGTTTTGGTTATTGAAGATGGTCCTACGTTGACCCATGGTGGAATGAGTTTTGGTGCCGGGGTTATAGCTGCACAGAGATTAGGATGTGAATTGGTAAATCCTAGACATTCAGCGGTGGGATCAATAAAGAAGACACTTAAAAATTATCCTGACCTTGAAAATTTGGTTCCGGCAATGGGTTATAGCAAAAAACAAATCACTGAACTCGAAAAAACAATTAACAAAGCAAAGTGTGACGCGGTTGTTGTTGGGACACCAATAAACTTGGGAAGATTATTAAGCATCAAAAAACCAATGGTTAGAGTAAATTATGAACTTGATGAGATAGACAAACCTAATCTTGAAACTGTTTTAGATAAAGTTTTAAAAAAAATGAGGTGATAATATGGGAAGGCATCCGAGAAGCCATAAAAGAAAGACTGTTAAAGCAAAGAAGAGGAGTATTAAGAGGGGAAGAAAGGGTTGGAGAGAAGAGTGAATTTTTTAAACGATTTGTTTATTTTAAAGGACTTTAGGTTACATGAGGGATTTTATATCCTCTAACTAGCAAAAAACCAATGCTTAACATGTCCAAGATTTACAAAATCATCAAAAATATCAAATATCATATGAACTAAAATGCCAGAAAGGGAATAGAAGATTAATAAGTTTCTCGATTTCAGCGTCATATACCAAAATAAAGATACTAGAGTAAAAACTACAAAATTATGTAGAATAAGTTTATCAAGATTTTTATGCTCTTTTGATGCTAAGTAAAACGCTCCTTTGAAATCTTTAGATTTTACCTTAGATCTTATTCTATTGGAAAATTTGTTATTCCTTCTATAAACGAATATAGCAAAAATTCCGTCTAAGTCGATTAAAAAAGTGGATAAAAAGAAGACAAAAACTAATTTAGGATTAATTTTATTAACAATAAGATAGATTACAAAGCAACCTAGAATACCAACCAAAATGTGTTGTGTTAAATGTCTAAGTGGTCTATCTTTTGAAAAATATTTTCTATAAATTCTTATCATACGAATCTATCTTGATAATCTTTTCAATATTATTAAAATCAAAAATGACGTCTTTTTCTATTGATTCAATCATTTTTTTCAACAATATCTCTATTGCTCTTGTACCGAAAATATAATCACCGGTACCTTCTTTTATATGTGATCGAATTATTTTAATAGGGTTAAGAGTTATCCAGTTATGAATATCTAAATGAGAAGTGATATACCAAGTCCCATCGCCATTATCAAACATCCTTACATGTAACCTACTTTTTCCTGGTGAGAGTTTTCTTTTTAATAGTTTACCAAATTTAGGAAAGATATTAGATAATTTTTTTTCAAAAAAAGAATATAATGGAACAGAATAACCACCTAAATTGATGACGGCAGATAAGTCAGAAAAAAATACACTCGAAAGTTTTACATCAGTATTAAACCCCATATCGTCAAATAGGTCTCTTACTTGCCATATGTTTAATCCAGGATAATTTTTATTTTTGTTTCTAAGGAGGATTACTTTTTTGATATTCTCCCTGCCAGAAAGTTCGTGTCTAAACATCCTATACTCAGCATTGGTCTTATTTTTCTTTTCTTTTAATCTTCCTACATTAATTTTTTCAAAGGATAATTCACATTTACCGTAGCTTTTTGTCACTGGTAATTTCAAGTCGTCTTTTGATCTCTTAATTGATGTCAATATACTCATTTTATCTGATAATTATTATTGTTACTGTAGTTAATAAATCGTTCTTCAATGAATAATATGGGGTAACTGTTCATTAGACTTGAAGTCACAAACATATCTAAAATTCTTCGAATTTGAGATTTTATGGTATTTTTAAGATAAGTAGTAATATTCGAATATAATCGATTTTATAATTTTTTTTCACATCTTTTGATTGGATTACTTCCATGTGGATTTGTATCTACACAAATTGCATCATCTTGTGGGTCATAGTCAATCATACTTACACATGCAGCACAAACTAAATCATCTGGTTTAGGTGGGCAAGAATAAAGATTTTTGTTAACTGAAATAACCTCAGGGTCTGTGATTTTGTAACTTTTACAAGTAGGACATAAGTTACAACCAGCTATTGTTAAAATACAGTCATCGTCACTTTCACATGAATAGATGGATTTATTAAAATATTCGAATTTTTCTTCAAGTCTGTTATTTTCTTCCTCAAGTATTTTTATTGATTGGCTTAACTGATTGTTATCAGATTCTAAATTTGAAATTTTATTTTCTAAATTTTGGATTTCTTCGTTATTCTGTGTACAACCACTAAGAACTAAAGCTAAAATCAGGATTGATGTCATGATTAATTTCATCATATACTTTTTTATTGTCCTGGGAATTTAAATACCAACCATTTTTCAAAATGGTAGTGCAAAATTTGTGGTAATGATTTTAACTTGAGGTACAGTGGGGATAAACAGATTTGGATTTCAAGTCCAAAGTGGGGCAACTGTTCATTAAACTTGAAGTCTAATATATGTTGAAATTTTGGGGTTTACCGAACTTATTCATAATATTCCATTGCCATAGCTATTCTTTTGTATTCTGGAGGATGAGTATACAACAAAAATTCCATAATAGGATGAGGAATAGGGTCTGACTCAAAATAGAAAAATTCAGTGTTCTCCAAATCTTTCCCATAAAGCTTCAAGATAAATGAAATCCAAGAATCAGGATCTCTATTTAATTCTAAACCAAATCTGTCAGCCTTAGTCTCAAAAGACCTTATAAAATTATTTTTTGCAACAAAAAGTAGAGATAATATGATTATGACCGATAAGATTAATATTGGAATCCCATAAATTTCATGTATTTTTGCTTTATAATTCTTAAGCAATTTTTTGTAGAGTATGTGAATTAAGAAACAACCGATGAAGATAAGCAGTAGATTGAATAATTTTTGTCTTGTATCATCACTCCTACTTACATGACTGAGTTCGTGAGCAAATGCCGATTTTGTTTCGTATACAGTAAAATTTGCGAGAAAATTGGAATTGAAAACAATAATTTCTTCTCCCAAATTTTCATCTAAATAAGCACTAGGGGATTTGTTGGAATTAATAAGGTATATTTCATCTATTTCAAGATTTGATTTTTGTAGCAGAGAATCAAATTCTTTTCTTAATGTAGGATCTCTAAGTGGCTCAAAATCCCCATAGCCTAAAATAGATCTAGAAATTGGTCTCCAAACAAAAGTGTATACTGAAACTAGAATTAGCAATATTAAAGCGGTGACAATCCACCATTTATTCTTAAATTTCCTCATAATGAAGTAAAGAATTTCAATACCGATTATTAGTCCCCCACCATCAAAAATTACAAATTTAGAGTAATCAAGAAAAAATTCTAAAAACTCGGGTTTATCCTTAGTTCCCAGAATTAGATGTAAATTATTAGGAAGTAAACCCAGAACATAAAAGAAAACTAGAAAAGTCAAGATGTATAAGCCAATTATCAACACCTGTGATTTTGTCCAAGATTTGTAGAATTTCTCTAACTTCTTTGATATCCCACTCCTCATAAGAAACCAAAGAAACAAGATAAAGATAATAGCACTAGAACCATAAAATAATGCACTAGAAAATTTCTTTTGTTTGGACTGTGGGACAAAATTCCTAAATAATCATCCCAAGAGAAATAAATTGTGCC
>CAYMPD010000006.1:0-49660 GCA_964392445.1 uncultured archaeon
ATGAAAGGCTTCTTAAAAAACTTTATGAAACAATTAATTTTATGTTGGATGTTCTGGGTAAAACATACGAAACCAAATCCTTCAATATCGGATGTAACATTTGTCCTGCTGCTGGCGCAACTTATGAGCATCTACATTTCCAGATAATTCCGAGATGGGTAGGCGATTCGGGATTTATGGAAGTCTTTGCGGATACAAGAGTAATGAAAGAACCTCCAAAAAAAACGGTTAAAAGGTTAAGGGAAACTATATCTTCTATTGAGAGTTAATCCCCAGAATAAAAAATTAATTACTAGAGACCTAATAGGTTTTATGCTTTCGATAAAAAGTCTAATAAAGAGGGGTGAGAAAATGAACGTCTTGGTAATTGTTGGGTTTTGCGTGATATTTGGTATATTAGGACAATTATTCATGAAAAGAGGAATGAATGAGGTTGGAGAAATAACAATTAAACAAATATTCTCACCAAAAGTTCTCTCTGTGATTTTTCAGAAGTACGTTTTTATTGGAATATCATTCTATGTAATCGGTAATATGCTTTGGCTCGTTGCCCTCTCAATAGCGGAATTAAGTTATATCTACCCTCTTATTGGAACAGGTTATTTAATAACAGCGATACTGGCTTGGGTTCTTTTTGGAGAAAGTTTAACAGTAGTTAGGATATTGGGAATATTATTCATCTCTTTGGGAGCATATTTGGTAGTAATTAAAATATAAGTGGCGACTTTATTCAACTTAGAATTAATTCAGATAACTTATTTCCTTCCAATACAGCCCCCTCTACAGATCTTTCAGGATAGATATTGAACATCCCTCCTAAAAATAGATTTTTCACTGGTGCTTTATAACCTACCCTTTTATCATGATAACCTATTTCATAAACTATTCCAGCGTTTTTATCTCTTGATAATTCCCACCATTTAATATCTTCCTTTTTTAGTTTTGGGAATAAAGTCTTTAGTTCTTTGAAATATCTCTCAAAAACTTTTTTACCTGACAACTTCCAAACATTTGAAATATAATTCGGATAACTTGCTAAATAAACTATATGATCCTTATAATTCTCCAAGGGCTGAAAGTTTGTATGCTCTATTATCGCACCTATCAGTGAATCATCAATTATGTTTGTCCAATAGAAGTCCGTCAATTTTTTATCCATCCCAAAAATTAAACATATGGCTCCTTGGTATTTTATTGAAGATATTTTGTCTCGGAATTTCTTTGGTATTTCATTGTATTTACTCAGTTCAGGCAATGGAATGGTACTTATGACATGGTTTGATTTAATTTTTTTTCCGTTAAGAACTACACCCTTAACTTCATTTTTATCAATAAGCAACTTATCTGCGGTCTTGTTATTCACAATCTTCCCACCATTTTTCAGAATATTTTTTTCAAGGTTTTCAATCAGTATTTTAAATCCACCATCTAGGTACCCAAGTCTTTCTTTTTTTATCCCCCCAGTCGTCCTGAGATTAATCCTTTCAATAAACCAGAAAGCCGATATTTTATCCAGATTTTCGCCGTATTTACTCTTCAAGAGAGGGGAGAAAAATTTTTCATAAACATTTTTTCCAGTATTTCTAATTACCCATTCTTTAGCGGGGATTTTTTCCAATTTTTTCCCTATTTCAGTCTTTTCTTTTAAAAAACCAATTAATTTAATTTTAGCCCCTAGGAAAGCAAATTTTAGTTTTTCAATTAAAGTCAATGGACTGTATCTGAAAATATACAAAGGTGTTGACATGTCATGAATTTTTCCGTTATTATAAAATCCTAAAGTAGATTCAATCCAGTCGAATTTATCTTCTATTCCCAAATCTTTTATCAATTCAAAGAAATTCTTATCTCCCTTGAACACGTGATGATAATATTTTTCTATAGGACACCCTTTGGTTTCAATTGATCCTAGTAATCCACCCAATTCATCTGATTTCTCGATTATTAGAACTTTTTTATTTTTTTCAGATAGTTTATAACCAGCAGATAATCCGGTTAAACCTCCGCCTAGAATAATTACATCATAATCTTCCATTTTCTTTCAACTCCTTCCTAACCCTGAAAACATTCCTCAAATAACTTTCAACAGTTTTCTTGACATTTACAGTGGTGCCCTTATCTTCCACCCATTTTACTGGTATTGGTTTTAGTCTATAACCTTGATTTAACCCCTTTATTAACAATTCACTGTCAAAAAACCACTCGTTGTTCTCTATTTTAGGAACCAATTCTTGGGCAGTTCTTTTGTTTATTGCTTTGAAACCGCATTGGGCATCATCAAATGGGAAGTTTAGGAATATTTTTAAGATAAAATTATAACCTTTGGACAAGAAATCACGTTTAAATGAGCGTTCTAACTCCGATTCTTTTTTATGACGTGAACCAAATGATATATCATAACCTTGCTCTATTGCATCTGTTAAGGGTTTTAGGCATTTTAGATCAGTTGATAAATCCACATCCATATAACACATTACATCTGCGTCAGTTGTCGTCCAAGCTTTTTTAAGCGCTCTACCTCGTCCTTTTTGATCAAGATGGAGATATTTGACTTGTTTGTATTTTTTTGATAGTTTTTTCGCTATGTTTAAGGTCCTATCAGTAGAAGCATTATCTGCGACCAGGATTTCAAAGTTCTTATAGTTTTTCTTACAATATTCCAGGACAGTTTCAACACTCCAACTAAGTTGTTCTTCCTCATTGTAGCACGGGATAACCACACATATTTTTGGCATTTATTTTAACCTTATTAAAACTATTTCCCCCTGAATAATCCAAACTAATATTTTTATTTAACAAATAAATAACGTAGATTGAGGGTGTTAAAAGGATTAAAGGAGGATAATAAATGAAAATAAAGACCGAATTTAAAGTAATAATATTACTTTTCCTTTTAACTTGTCTATTTTTTTGGAGAATTTTACTTCACCCTAATCATATGTTATATCCTGTACAGGACGTTATGGAACAGTTTTCTGTTTGGAAGTTTCTTATTCACCAAAATTTTCAAAAATATGGAGAGTTACCCTGATGGAACCCCTATTATTATTCGGGTCATCCCTTTGTTAGTAATGTGCTTTCTGCCATGTTCTATCCAGTTAATTTTGTTTATCTTTTCTTTAATCCTGATTTAGCATTCAACTTTGTATTTTTACTTGATATATTTTTAGTTGGGGTCTTCACATTCTTTTTCAGTAAGCAATTAGGAATGAAGAATGAAAGTGCGTTCTTTTCAGCCTTAACTTTTATGTTCAGTGCTTATTTTGCCGATCACATTTTTGCCGGTCATTTAGCTAATATAGATGCGATAATTTGGATACCAGTAACTTTCCTCTTTACGGAAATTCTAATAAAGAAAAGAAGACCGATCTATATTTTTCCTTTATCCATTGTACTTTCACTTCAGTTTCTTGCTGGGCACATACAGCATTCTTTTTACAGTAATATAGCTTTGGGGATATTTTTTTTGGTAAGAAATATACAGATTTTTTTAAAGGAGAAGAAACTCAAAATTAACATCAAGTTAGTCTCACTCTTCGCCTTATCTATTCTGATTTTTCTATTATTGTCTTCAATTCAGTTATTCCCATCTTTCGAGTTTTTCTTTTCCAGTACAAGATCTGGTGGTTTACCTTTTGAGTCGGCTTCTTTATTTTCTCTGTCACCTTATCAGTTAGTTGGATTCGTGGTTCCAGAATTTTTTGGAACACCTTTGGATCAAAGTTATTGGGGCGGAAGAAATTTCTTTGAGCTTACTGCTTATATAGGAATCATTAGTATTTTGTTAGCAATTATAGGATTTCTATTCGTTAAGAACGATTACATGCTTGTATTCACTATTATAATTATATTCTCACTTCTCTACGCTTTTGGAAAGTATACGCCTTTTTATCGTTTTTTCTTTAATTATATCCCCGGATTTAATGTTTTTAGGATACCGGCCACAACTCTTTTTATTTATGTTTTTTCAATGTCAATTTTATCTGGATTTGGGTTTTCATTTTTATTTTCAAAACTCTCTAGAAAAAAGAAAAAGAAATTATTGAATCTTGTCAAGTTTTTGACTATAATTTTAATTTTGCTGATAATAATTCTGATTATACTATATTTTCAAAAACAAAGGATTCTTGATCTAGGTAAGAAAATTTTGCTAAGGAAATATGAAGTCCATTCAAATGGCAATGTTTTAAAATCGGTTGATAGATATCTAGAAAAAATCCCACTGGTCTACAAACACATCATAGAGAGTTTATTACTCCTAACAACATTGCTTTTCACATCTATTTTACTACTATACCTCAGAATTTATAGGAAAATCCCGAATAAAACACTAAAAATCCTTATTATAATCCTACTTTTAATCGATTTGTGGTTTTTTTGGCAGAAATATTTGTTAATTGTCAGGCCAGAGGAGATATATGAGAAACCGAAAATAGAGGAAATAGATGTTTTAGATATAATTTCAATCGTTAAAGAAAAAGACGATATGTTTAGAGTTTATGATAGTTCGGAGTGGACAATCCCTCAACATATAACTATAAGAAATGGAATAGAACTAGTTAATGGTTATGATCTCTCCATACTCGATAGATATGAAACTTTTATCGTCGAGATGCTGGGATACAAAGGACCAATAGACAAAGAGTATCTATCCAGAGGAATGTCTTTATTGAATACTAAATACGTAGTTACTCATGAAAAACTCAATAATACTGATGACTTCAAATTGGTTTACTATACTAATAGAACAATAAAAATGATGCCTCGGGCTTTCATTGCGACTTCTAAATACGAAACAAATCAAACTTATGTGTACCTTAACGAGAAATTTTTACCAAGAGCGTATGTAGTACCGAATGCTAGGATAATAAAAAATGGTGAGATGGTTCTGGAAGAATTAAAGTCAGAAGAATTCAATCCCTTAGAAGAAGTAATCATTGAGGAAGATCTAAAAACCCCATTGAGTAACGATGGAAAGTTCCAACGAGCTAACTTAACATTCTATTCCCCAAATAAGATAGTAGTTGAGGTAGATTCAAAGTACCCGGGATATTTGATATTGAGTGAAAATTGGTATCCTGGATGGAAAGCTTACGATAATGGAAAAGAAGTTGAAATATTTAGAGCGAACTATATATTAAGGTCTATTTATTTGGAGAAGGGTAAACACGAAATAAAATTAATTTACAAACCAACGTCTCTTAAAATTGGGTCTTGGATATCTTTTACAACTCTTTTATTTTTAATCATTGTAATTATCTATAAATGCAAAAGAGGATGATTGTTATGAAAATCTTAATGCTAAACCCACCTTTCAAGTCACATTATTCACGTAACTCTCGATCTCCTGCAGTAACTAAAGGAGGAACGATTTACTACCCAATTTGGTTGTCATATGCTACTGGTGTTTTGGACGAAGAAGGATTTGACATCAAACTTCTAGATGCTCCTGCTAAAGGGTTAAGTCTTGATGAAGTTGTAGAAACAGTAAAGGACTTTAGCCCCGATCTAATAGTCTCTGACACCTCAACTCCCAGTATAGATAATGATGTCAAAGTCGCCGATAGACTAAAAGAAGAAACAGATGCTTTTGTTGTTCTTGTTGGAACTCATGTTAGTGCACTCCCGGATGAAGTCATGAAGTCTTCTAATGTTGATGGAATAGCGAGAAAGGAATACGACTACACACTCAGAGACTTAGCTTACGCTTTGGAAAAGGGAAAAGATTTGAAAACTGTTAAAGGGCTAACATTCAGAAAAGGTAAGAAAATAATCCACAACCCAGATAGACCTTACATTCAGGATTTGGATGAATTACCTTTTGTTTCATCAGTTTACAAAAAATATCTTAATATCGAAGATTACTTTTATTCTTCTGCTAATCATCCCATGGTTATGATGATGACTGGGAGAGGTTGTCCCTACCATTGTTTTTTCTGTTCATGGCCCCAAGTCTTCTTAGGCCGTAGTTATAGGTTAAGAAGCGCTGAAGACGTTGTCGCAGAATTTGAATGGATAATTAAAAATTTACCAGAAGTCAGGGAAGTTGGAGTAGAAGATGATACATTAACTGCGGATTTGAAAAGGGCAAGAAAGATTTGTCGGTTATTGATTGAAAAAGGAATAAACAAAAAAATGAACTGGTGGGCAAACGTTAGGGTTAACCTAGATTTGAAAACAATGAAATTGATGAAAAAAGCCGGTTGCCGTCTTATAATACCAGGCTACGAAAGTGGAGTTCAAGAAATTCTTAATAGCTCGAACAAAGGGATAACATTAGAACAATCAAGAAAATTTGCCGAGAATGCTAAGAAAGCTGGATTAATGGTTCATGGATGTTTTATACTTGGTTTACCTGGGGAGACTGAAGAAACAATTAAAAAAACAATTGAATTCGCAAAAGAACTAGATCCTGATGATGCACAATTCTTCCCGTTAATACCATATCCTGCAACCGAAGCTTACGAATGGGCGAAAAAGAAAGGATATCTTGTTACCGAGAACTTCTCAAATTGGAACACAAAAGAAGGATGGCACGGATGTGTGATATCAACTCCAGAGTTAACAAACGAGGAAATACTGGAATGGACACATAAAGCGAAAATGAGTTTTTACCTTAGACCTAAATTCTTTTTCAAAGCGTTCAAAAGAGCACTAACTAGTTGGGATGAGATGAAGAGGACTATTAAAGCAAGTAGAGTATTTTTTAGGTATATTGCTAAAATTATGTTGGATTAATCAAATTCTTCTCGCTTCAATCCACCCACTGGTCATGCCAATCAACCAGGCAACATTCCTCAAGGCCGCAAAAAATGGTAGAGAGAACAATCTAACATCTTTAACTTTTGGAAACATTCTAATAACGACCGGAATTGCAAATAAAAATGTGGTTGAAATAAGCATCTTCCAACTCGAGTACTCATCCGCTAATTTACCATACAATTTTTTGTGAACTATTCTATATCTTGAATGTTGGATTCTTCTTTTAAACCAATGACCCAATGACTCATCACCATGCTCATGAACTACAAGAACTTTGTTTGTGTGGTATATTTTATGTCCCTTTAGAACTAACCTTGTCGAAAAATCCCAGTCTTCTCCTGTTGCTTCCCCCCGACTATAGTCCTGAAATCCACCAACATCCTCAAAAGCATTTTTTCGGACACCCAAGCAAGTAGTAGCGGCAACACTAACATATCCCTCACCCATCTGGTTAAACCGATCTTCATATTCCCATCCAGTTACAGTCCCAAGGAGATTTCCATGTCTAGGAGCTAGAGTTTTACCTGAGATAGCATCGGCATCAAGTTCTTTGAACAGCTTAACAAGTGTTTTAATCGAATCTTTAAGGATAACACAATCAGAGTCTAGGAAAAATAATATATCTCCACTTGCTTTTTTTGCACCGAAATTTCTTTTTTCACCAACCCCTCCCCATTTAGGGTTATAAAAAGATTTTACATCTTCTATTTCTAGTTCTGTTTTATCACTCAAAGTAATTATTTCAATATCCTTATAGTTTTGTTTTTTCACAGATTCTATACAGTTAATTACTTTGCTGTTTTTTTGTCGGAACGGTATAATTACGGATACCTTCATACTAAAACATTAACTCAACGAAAATATTTAAATCAATAAAAACCCCTTTAAACTGGTATATGCAAGTCGTAATATTATGTGGGGGTAAGGGAACAAGACTGTTACCAAAGACAGAGAAAGTTCCTAAACCACTAATTTCTGTGGGTAGTAAACCAATACTTTGGCATCTAATGAAGGTTTATTCAAGTTATGGACATAATGATTTTGTTCTCTGTTTAGGGTATCTGGGAGATAAAATAAAGGAATACTTTCGGGATCCTGATAATGTTGAGAAAGATTGGAAAATTACTTTCGTTGATACAGGTTTGGAGAGCAGTAAAGGTGAAAGGCTAAGAAGAATCAAGGATTATATTAAATCTGAGAACTTCTTGGTTTCTTATGGTGATGATTTATCTGACGTTAATATTGAGGAATTGGTGAAATTTCATAAAAAGAACAAAAAAATAGCAACTTTAACGGCTATAAATCCCGTTTATGACTATGGAGTTCTTCAAATGAATGGCAATAATGAGATAATAGGATTTAAGGAAAAACCTAAACTTGATCATTGGATTAATGCCGGGTTCTTTGTTTTTAATAGAAAGATATTCGATTATTTGAAAGAAGGATGGGATTTAGAAAAAGAAATATTCACTAATCTTTCAAAAGATAGACAACTTTCAGCTTTTAAACATACAGGTTTTTGGAAATCAATGAATACAATAAAGGATTCCATAGAATTGAATGAGATGTGGGAAACTAGTGATCTTAAGAAGATACTTTGGAAGTGTTAGTAAAATATTGTTCATACCATTTGATTGTTCTTTTTAGACCTTCATCCAAGGGGACTTCCGGTTCCCATCTTAGTATTTTCTTGGCTTTTTTACTGGAAAGGTATTGTTCATCTATTTCTGCATGTGGCTTTTTCTTACCTTTAACTTCTGCTTCGATTTTTTTCCCAGATACTTTTATGATTTTGTTAACTAGGTCAAGTATGTTGATAGGAGAATTGCTACCGAAATTGAAAGCATCACCTTTTACAGATTTTTTGTTTACGTTTTCTGCTAGAGTAAGGTAAGCGTTGACAACATCTTCTATGTATATGAAGTCTCTTACGGGTGTACCATCACTTCTTATGACTGGGCTTCTTTTGAAGATAACTGCTTTAACTGTTTCCGGTATTATTCTTGAGAAATTAAGATCTCCTCCCCCGTAAATATTGCAACATCTTGTAATACCAATCGGTAAACCATAAGTCACAGAATAAGTCCTTGCTAACATATCTGCACAGGCTTTGGAAGCATCATAAGGGTAACTTGCATTAAGTGGGTGTTCTTCTGTTATTGGTAATTCAGATGGTTCGCCATAGACTTTATCAGTCGAAGTTATTACTAGTCTTTCTAATGTCTCACATTTTCTCGCCACTTCAAGAATATTCCATGTTCCCTCGATGTTTGTTTTAAACGTTGGGATTGGATTTCGATTGGCTATGGTGACTATCGGTTGTGCGGCTACATGTAAACAAGTATCTATTTCGTATTCGTTGAATATTCTTCTTACTGAGTTATAATCGACTATATCTCCTCTTGCAGCTTTTATTTTGGGATAAGTTCCATTGTAGAATAAGGGTGAACTGGGAAAGTGATCTCTGATTAATACAACAACATTAGCTTTTTTTTCAACTAAATTTTTGGTCAGCCAAGAGCCTACAAATCCTGTTGCTCCTGTTATTAAGACATTTTTTTCTTCCCATTTCATTTTATCTCCTTTAGTAATGATTAGTTTGGAATATTTTTATTGTTTTATTTTTTTAATTTCTAAATAAGGTACTTCTACCAATTCCTTGTATCTCTTGTAATTTTCAGAATGACCAAATTTACCATGTTCACCTAACATCTCGCCATGATCTGAAGTTATTACCACAGTTTTCTTTATTTCTTGGATTAGTTTTGAAATATCCTTCAAGGCCAGAAGAAGATTTTTTTCATATTCCTCTCTCAATTTCTCTAAATTATATTTTTCTAATATGTAAACCATTTGGTTGGGATATGGAGTATTTAGAACCTCTCGAATTTTGTTTTTCAATTTTCTAGTAATATGGAATCTTTGTAGAATATCGCCAATAAAAATTGTAATTGAATTCTCAGGAGCATTAGTTCGGGCTTTTGTGTTTATTCTAGATTCTGGTTCAGTTTCACTCAACTTAATATAGGGGAAATGGGGTTGCATATAATGTAAAACAAATCTTTTATCAGGGTATGAACTCCTAACTTTTAAGTAAGATTTGCTCACCTCTTCGGGCTTCACAGTTTTATTCTTATGATCCCACCCAAAGTCCCAAACATCAACTACTTTATGGAAATTATTACTAGCTAATATACCATCAATTTTGACTTTAGAATTCAAGTAAGGGTTACCGGATATGTATACAATATCATCCCTGTAAACCTTAAAATTTTTCTTAAACCATTCAGTTGTAGCTCGACCTAAGCTTTCTTTTTTTTTGAGCTTACCTTTGAAAAAATCTTTATAATTTTTTTTAAAATAGTCATACCTGCAAGCATCCAGAATTATAAGTACATCCCAATCCTGTTCAGCTATACTCATTTAACCATCTAATACTTTACTTCATAAACAATGTTCCCATCACATCCACCCATCTGCAAACACTCTTGTAATTTGGATCCATTCTCAAAAACATTAACAAAATGTTCAGGGTTACTTTCTAGGAATCGAGCAAATTCAACCGTATATTTTTCAGACATAGGTTCGTTACTAAGACTGAATTTATGTAAAAATATGTGTGTAACCCCATACTCTTTTGTTTTATTCAGTGTATAATTCACATCTGTACTTAATGATATATCAACTACATTCCCAACCACATTTCTTTGGCAATTATAAACCGCGCGATTAGACCAGATAGTCATGATAACAGAATCTTGTGGTGTATTTTCTTTTATCCAATCACAGGCTTTAAAGTACATAGGAGAGAATTGTTTTACATCCATCATAGTGTCTGTCTTTTGCTTCAAATTGAGAAAGCTAATAACTATTACGAAAACAAATACCATCAGAGCAAGTTGTTTTTGATATTTTCTGATAAATTTATAAACTTCGGTGAAGTATCTTCCAACAATAACAGCTATTATTGGTATCCAACCTAGAGTGTATCTAGCCGTATCTTCAGCTCTTTTGAAAATACCCTGAGTTGTTATTATTAAGATAGTTGAGAGTGAAAGTAAGATTAGAACATCCATTTTATTTCTTTTCGCAAACATCAAGATTATCCCAGATATTAACCCGAAGACAACCAGCCACATATGACCGTAAGCAAATTTCAAATAATTCATTAAACCCATTTTAAGAACACCAGTCTCTGTACCTACTTGTTGAGTCCTTTGAGGAAATTCATGATCAGATTCAATTGGTTCTTTTAGAGTCGTCATTGGTTCAAACAGAGGTATAGGTGCACCAACCATAGGAGTTTTAAAATAATAGAGACTTCTTAGGAAAAAGCCCCCTTGGATCAGCATTAAGATAACTATAACTAGAAAATATTTTTTAAAGAGAAATTGGAAATCTTTTTTCTTGAATAATTCATAAAGAAACACTAAACCGAATACCAAATAAACAACTAAACCTGGGAGCTTGGTCATTAAGGCAAAGGAACCGAAGACAGAGGACAAAATAAGATATTTTTTCTCATCTTTTTTCAGGGATAAGAGTAATGTAAAGACACAAAGGGAAAAGTAAAACGTGAAAAGAGCGTCAGTGTAAAGAAGAACAGAATAAGTAACAAATGAAGGAACAGTTACAGAGATTACGCCTGCGATAAATCCAACTTCTTCATTGTAAAGTTCTTTTACTAAAAGATAAACAGATAAACCTGTGAAAAATGCTATAAGGGGCGGAAGTAATTTCCCTACAATTTCTCTGAAACCAAGTAAAAGATAAAACCCCGCTTCTGTTAGATTCCAAAGAGGAGGTCTTGCAAAAGCATTTGTAGGTTCTGTTCCATGAAAAGGTATCCAAGCAAAGACATCTTTTTCCTGAGCAAACCATTGGGCGATTCTTGTATGGAAACCCTCATCGCCAAAATTAATAGGTGTTTTAATTGTGACTCTTACATTCAGGAAAAGTACTATTCCTAGGAAAATTATCAATACTAGCAGTTCTGGTTTTTTGATTTCTAGACTAATTTCTTTTTCGGGCAATTGATCTCCTCGAGATAATACAAGATTAATAGTAATTTCAAATTTTAATCTTTTTAGATTTATAGTACTAAAATATTTTACATGAAAGTTTGTCTTCTTGCATATGAAGTTTCCAAATCAACTGGTCAAGGAGTATGTAGATATGGCGCAGAGCTTTATGATGAATTATTAAGAAATGGAATAGACGTTGAATTAGTAACAAAAAAAACAATCGAAACCCCAATGATACACGACAACTTCGTTATACCCTTTGAAATAATCAAAAGATTGGGTAAGAATTTTATTTTTCATTCAATAACACCCAGACAAGGGATATATACACCTCTTATCTTAAGACCCAAAAGTATTGTAACAATATTAGACATGATACCTCTAAGGGAACAGGAAATAAAAGATTCACCTTCACCTTTCTTAGCTTCCATCTACGGTAGATACGTGTATAACATGGCTAAAAAAGCAAGGAAAATAATAACCATTTCTAGTTTGATTAAAAAGGAAATAATAGAAAATCTAAATGTAGATGAATCTAAAATAGAGATAGCTCATTTGGCTGCAGGTAATCAGTTTAAACCACTTAAAGTTAAAAAAGAAAAGTTAAGAGTTGGATATGTTGGAGGTCTTGCTCCTAGGAAGAGGGTGGGGATACTAATTAAGAGTTTCAATATTTTAATGAAAAATCATCCTGATTTAGATTGTGAATTGTTTATATATGGACCAAAAGGAGAAACTAGTTTGATAAATGAGTATCCAAAACTTCTTGAAATGACAAAGCAAATGGGACTAAAAAATGTTCATTTTGGAGGATTTGTTCCCTACGAAAAGTTAGTTCCTACTTATAATTCTTTAGATGTTTTTGTTTTTCCAACTAAATATGAAGGTTTTGGGATGCCAATTATAGAAGCTCAGAGGTGTGGTCTTCCTGTAATAACAATGGAAGATGGGAATAATCCAGAAGAAGTTGTTAAAAAGACCATCCAATGCAAAGACGAGAAGGAGGTTTCAGAAATGATATTCAGACTTTTAACTGATAAAAAATTTAAGAATAAAATATCCAAGGAAGGACTAAAGTACTCAAAAAGATTCACTTGGGAGAATTGTGCTAAAAAAACAATAAAAGTGTATGAGGAGTTGGTTTAATGAATAGAATTTTAGTTACAGGTGGTGTTGGTTTTATCGGTTCAAATTTAGTAGATTATTTTTTAGAAAAGGGATATAAAATTACGATAATGGATAATTTTTCAAGAGAAGGATCTGAAATTAATGCTGAATATCTTTTGAAAAAACACAAAAATTTAGATATAGAAAGGGTAGATATAAGAGATATTAAAAAACTAAAAAATATACTCAAAAAAAAGAAAATAGACACAATATTTCACGCAGCAGGTCAAACGGCAGTTACAACTTCCGTTGAATATCCTAGAGAAGATTTCGAAGTTAATGCTTTGGGAACTTTTAATGTTTTAGAGGCAGCTCGACTTTCTGTTAACAACCCATCAATAATTTTTACATCAACCAATAAAGTATACGGAAATAATGTAAATAAAATACCAATTAATGAAAGAGACAAAAGATACGAATTCGGGGATGAGAAATTTAAATTCGGGATTCCAGAAGATTTCCCGACAGACGCAAATGAACATACCCCATACGGTTGTTCAAAATACACGGCCGATATTTATATGAGAGATTATTGTGAAATATTTGGGCTAAAAACATTGGTCTTTAGAATGTCATGTATTTATGGTCCTATGCAAAATGGAACAGAGGATCAGGGATGGTTAGCTCACTTCTTAATTTCAGGGTTAAAGAATAACCAATTAACAATATTTGGTGATGGAAAGCAGGTTAGGGACGTTCTGTTTGCTAGTGATTTGTGCAGGCTCTTTGAACTAGCTTTGAAAAATATAGATAAAGTGAGTGGAGAAGTTTATAATGTGGGCGGAGGGCATAATAACACTCTTTCATTAATAGAATTATTAGAATTAATGGGAAAGAAAAATATAGAACCAAAATATTCCTTTTCTGATTGGAGACCTGCTGATCAAAAAGTTTACATCTCGGATATAAGAAAAGCTAAAAAAGATTTTAAATGGGAACCGAAAATTGGCCCAGAGGAAGGAGTTGAAAAATTTTTAAAATGGTTCAAAGGGGATTAGTATTTTATAAATTTTTATTTAATTGATTTACGAGAAAGATTTCTCGGACGATTGATAAAAAAATATAATAAAGGAAGTGAATTTTTTGCCATCAAAAAAACAAAAATTACCAAAAGTCACTGTAATAATTCCTGCATATAATGAAGAATATCATATTGAGAAATGCCTTGAATCAATTAAAAAAGTAAATTATCCTAGGAACAAAATTGAAGTTATTGTGATAGATGATGGTTCTACGGATGATACAAGGAAAATAGTTTCCAGTTTTGATGTTAAATTAATTAAAGGGAAACATGAAGGAGTTGGTGTTTCAAGAAATTTAGGCATTAAAAAATCAACCGGCAAAATTATATTATTTCTGGATGCGGATGAAACCATTAATAAGAATTTTATTATAGAAGTTGTAAAGCCTTTTAGAGATGAAAAAATTATTGCTGTAGATTCTTCCTATAAACTGGTGAATAAAGGCATCATTCCAAAACTCCATTTCCTTAGAATTCTATTAGGTATTGATTATGAAGATTCTGTATTTCCAAAGATTTGTAGGAAAAAGACGATCAAAGATATTGGTATGATAAAACCCAAGTTTGGTTATTATGATGATTGGGATTTCAAGGTTAGAATGTCTAAGAAAGGGAAATTAGTTAGAGTTAAAGAAGCTATTTGTGGTAAAATTGAGCCAGAGAACTTGAGAGAGATGTGGAGACAAAATAAATGGGCGGGAGAATCAATAGTTAAATTATTTTTTGGTTATAGAAAAGATACAATCAGAAAACTGTTATTTTCATTTATGTGTGCTCCAATACCAATTTATTTAATGATGCTTTTAACCCCATTTTGGTTTTTGGGATTATTTGGTATTTTGCCTTTTCTTTTTGTAGAGTTAAAAAGGTCATTTCAAATGTATAGAAAGACTAAATGGTTAGAATCTTTTTTAACACCGTTTTTTGATGTCTTTACCATGGATATGTATTTTATTGGTATTCTCATAGGTCTCTTGAATATTAGATCGATACCAAAAGTATAATTATTTTGAAGTTTGAAAAGGTTATTTATGAGGGTTCTCTTTACTCATGAATTATTCCCCCCAGATATTGCTGGAGGGGGAGAGAAGTTAACACTTAGAATAATAAAGGGTTTGATGGAAAGAGGGATGGAAGTAGAAGTCTTAACTAGTGGAAATCCAAAAATAAAGGAATGTGAAGGTATTAAAACAACTAGAATACCAGTTAATAGATATTTAATGAACTTTACTTTTCGGGTCATTAGGAAAAAGGCTAAGGATTTTGATCTTATACAGACTAGTAGTGGGAATATGGCATTCCCCTCTTGGGTAGCTGCTAAACTATCAGGAAAACCCTGTGTATGTTATATTCACCACATATTAGGACCATATTGGATAGATGTTAGAGGATTTTTTTTGGGAAATATATTCCATTTAGGAGAAAAAATAATATTTTCGAGAGATTTTGGACGAATTATTTTTCAGAATTATACCTCTAGAGATTTGGGATTGAAACTTGGAGCTAAAGAGGAGAGAATTTCGATATTACAGCCAGGTATAAATCATCAAAAATTCCAATTAAAAGGTATTAAAAGAAAACCATTTGTTTTGTTTGTTGGTAATTTCCATATGGACAAAAGTATGTCCAAATATAAGGGATTTGATTACTTTCTAGAAGCCACGGAAAACTTCCCAGATATAAATTTTGTTGTTGTGGGGGGTGGCAGCTATTTTGATAAGATTAAGAAAAATAATCCCAAAAACATCAGATTTACTGGTCCTTTAAACGAAGAAGAATTGATTAAGCTATATAACGAGTGTTTAGTTTTTTGTTCTTCCTCCCTTACAGAGGGATTTGGTCTAGTTATTCAAGAAGCTATGACATCTGGTTGTCCCATAGTTTCTACTGTTGATATAGGTCAAAAAGGGATATTTGTACCTACTAAGAACTCTAAGGAACTTACTAATGCTATAAGGTATTATTTTGATAATATAGATGAAGCTCTTGAGATTGGAAAAGAAAACCAGAAACTCTCAAAGAAATTTTCTTGGGATAAATATTTTGATGGTTTTGTAAATATATATGAAGAATTAATTTGATGAATATAATTTAATTTATTAAAAAATTATTGATTAAAAACAAAAAAGGTTTATATTTTGGACACGAATTGATTAAAATGGAAAAGAAAAAAATATCAATATCATTAAACACAATCTTAATCCCAGTAATACTTCTATCCCTCTTTGCGTTTTCAATGTGGACAAGATTGGGGACGATGAAAGCAAAAACAATTTTGGATTATGATCCTTGGTGGCAATATAGATACGCAAAAACAATAGTAGAAAATAATTTAAAGGCACCAAAATGGGATATATTAAGTTTTTTTCCACCAGGGAGACCTATTGGTAAAACGATGGGTTGGGAATATACCATGATATTATTCTATAAAATACTCTCACCTTTTATCAAAAATTTCACTTTTATGGAAGCTGCAAAATTAGCTCCCGCTTTAATGGTTGGTTTAGCTAGTATTTCAGCATTTTTCTTGGGTAGAGTATTAAGTAATAAATGGGGGGGGGTATTGACAGGCATTTTCGCTGCATCTACACCAACATTTATAGGTGTATCTATGGCAGGCTATTGCGATACGGATGCGGTAGTTGTATTTTATACATTTCTATGTATTTTCTCAATATTTCTGGCTTTGAAGAAAAAGAAGATATTTTATTATGTTTTTGCTTTTCTTGTTAATGTTCTATTCATTTTCAATTGGTGGTTTGGTTGGTATATATCATTTTTCTTCTTCTTATTCATTCCAAGTTTAGTGGGATATAAACTATTTGAAAGTCTTATTTACGATAAAAAAATAAATCTATCAAAAATATGGAAAGACGTAAAATCCGTAATTGTACCTTTGTTTGTTTTTATCTTAGCTTTGAATCTATTTGGAATTGTTTTTAACTTTGGAAACACTCTTCAATTTGTTAGAATAGGAATGGGATTTGCTGGGGGGGCTGGTGGAAATATAGTAAATGTATCTGTAGCAGAATTACAACCGATAAACATCCTAACTAAATCAGGTTTTATGGCTATTGCTGGTAGAGTGGGCATGGGACCTATTCTTTTGTTTATAATAGGACTTCCTTTGTTGGTCGTTTATAAAATTTACAAAAAAGAAAAAGTTGGTATTACTGAAATCTTCCTTTTTATGTGGTCTGTCTTAACTTTTTACTTGATACTCCATGGAGTTAGATTTTCCTTATTATTCTCATGTGCTGTTACAGCTGCTGCTGGCTATGTTTTTGGAAATCTCGTAAAATTGTTAAAAAAAGATATTGTTGGTATCACAGTTTTTGGAATTGTGGGTTTATTAGTTTTGATTTTTGTTTCTAATGCTTTGACTTTTGCTAATCAATCCAGTGCTATGGAAGTTGGTCAAAATTGGTTAGATATGTTAGATTGGTTAAATGAAAATGCTGACCAAAACGCCATTGTATCAACTTGGTGGGACCCTGGTCACATAATAGCTGGGTATACGGATTTAAGAGTCCATGGTGATGGTGCACACTGCGGAAAAGGGGAATGTTTACCCTACCCACATGATACAAGAATACAGGATATGGGGAGGATAATGTCAACTACTAACGAAACAGAGGCGGTTGAATTATTGGAAAAATACATGGATCTCACAGACAAAGATTGTGAAGAGGTAAAGGAAAAGTATGGAGATATTGTCCCGAGGGAAGCATGTGAACCAGCTTCTGAGATGTACTTTATAGCAAGTTCTGACTTGATTGGTAAGTTTACTTGGATGAATTATTTCGGTGGCTACAGAGCACCTATAGCCTCATCACAAGATTTTGAAAGAAATCCAGGCATATGTTGTCCATCCACACCTAAAACAGAACCAGGTCAGATGTCGTGTGGAGAATTTGCTGATCAGGGTAGAGGTGTTTGGGTCTGGTGTCCTTGGATATTCAGTTTTACGGACCAACAACAGGATCAAGAAGGTAATCCAGTTTATGTCTACGATTATTCTGGTTTGAAAATGGCTGTCGTCCAGAAAGGAGAACAGTTAATTCCAATTTACAGCAACAAATACGTTATCAATAATATGTTATTTTATAATCAAGGACAAGAACAAAGGTTAGATTTATCAAATGCTACTCTTAACTTACAAAAAATAGATGGATTAGTTTGGGTGGACCCTGGTTTTAATAACTTGATTTATTTTGCCCCATCACTTAAAGACAGCATATTTACCAGAACATTTTTCTTTGACGGGAAAGATTTAGACCATTTTGAATTGGTATTTTCTAATAGTGAGATTAAGCTGTTCAAGGTCAACTTTTAATAAGACTCAATCCATTTAATTTCTATGAAAGAGAAAATAGTTTTATTTTTTATAGTAATTTTAATTTCTTTTAATGTTTCTTATTCTTGGTGGAATTCATCTTGGAAATATTGTAGGGAAATTACCTTTAATGAGGTTTCTGGAGCACCTAGAAGAAATGAACCTGTAGATATTTTTGTTGATTTTTCTGATTCTGAAATAAAACCTAACAAAGATTCTATAAGGATAATAAATGATGCCTGTGATGATATAGGTAAGGAGATAGCATATTCTATATGGAACGAGACTTTTGATGGGGACGGAAGTTTAGAATCACTCAATTTGCTTTTTCATGTTAACGTGACTGAAAATTCCAAAATTAAATTCTCAATTTATTATGATTCAATTTCAAAACCAGAAGTGAATTATCCAGGAATTATTTGGCCGTCCCCTACTTATGATTGGAGGATAAAAACCCAAAAATATGATTTAGATCATGATAAGTCTGGAAATTATAAAGGATTCAAAATATTCAAATATATTTCCGAGGGGGATTTAGAAACAAATTATGCGGGTAGTTATGGAGGGGGACCTTTAAGTCTATTAAGATTTCCAAGATTGAAAAATCAATTTTTTCTTTATCAAACCCCAATTTGTACTAAATATCTTAATTTTTTTGATGATAATTTAGTTTCATGTAAAATATGTCAAAACTCAGAAATAATTTATTGTGAAAATATGGGGACTAATGAATCTCAATTTTCTAATAGCGCATCTAGGAATATTTTTTATGATAACATCACCCCAGAGAATTTATATTATAGAACGAACGAAGACGTTGAAATCAAGAGATCTAATTTAGATCGTACATCATATAAAGATCAATTTAGATTTGGTGTTGCCAATACAACGGAGGGAACAAATTTCATTTCTGTGATAACAAATGGATCTAGTTTTTGGGATACAAGTGTAAAGTGGTATATGGTTCATAATCCTAGTGTATCTTTGGACAATTATGGTGCTTTGCCGTCCCGTCCTAACCCTATCATATGGAAAACAATCTGGGTAGCAGTAACCAACGAAACACTCGAGAAAGCATATGAAAGAGCAGCCAATTGGAGTAAAGCAATAGATCACCCACTTGAGGATTATGTGACAGTCACTGCACAGCAAAAATATTCAGGAATAAAACTAAATTCATCTATCCCCACCCACAATTTCAGTCCTGGTGAAATTCACATAAACACAAAAGTTCTTTACGAAAATAATCCATTAACTAATCTAACTCAAGACAATTTCGAAATATATTTGGACAATATCTCCACCCCATTAGTAAATTTCCAGAACCACAATAATGGTTCTTACAGTCTTACCACACAAGTATCTTCAAAAAAACTTGGAGTCCATGAAATCAATGTTAAATTAAACTACAATAATGAAATAACCGAAGATGAGAATGAAATTGTATTACTAACTACCCTGAAAACCAAACCACTGATAATAACTAACAATGCCTGGAAAAATTATATTTCAGCAGTATCTACTAAAAACCCAGTTCTAATTCACATATCCTCAAGAAAACTAATCGACAAATTCATACAAGATTACAACCCAGACCAAATATTCCAATTAGGAACAAATCTCACTTTTGCAACAGATAATTACCTTGTTGATTCCAGAGAAACACTAATCAAAATCTTCTTTAACCAATCGGATTTAATTATCCCATTAGACAAGGAAGCGGCATTAAAATCACCATTCATGAATCTACCAATCCTCTTCGAACCTTCTCAAGAAACCTTTGATTATCTTAACCCTGAAACCATTTACAATTTCACGGGAATCAATCAACTAGACATCCTATTCAAGGAGAAAATCCCAGAACCCGATTATTTTATCCTAACCGACCCAGATAATCAAAAATCAATGTTCTCTTTCACACTTTCCAAGAAAAAAGACGCATTTGTAGTTCTTTCCAATGATGAACCCCCACAACAATCCAAGAACAAACTAATCCAAAAAATCAATCAATTCAATCCACCAGATTCCTATCATTTCGACAACACCATTTACCTAGCACTACTGGGAATACCTCACTTTTCTGTTCAGGATCCAGTTGACAATAACGAGCAAATAACCACCGACATCCCATATTGTGACATCAACGAGGACGGTTACCAAGACCTCTCATGTGGAAGATTGGATGGTTCTCCCGAAGTTCTATCATACCAACTAGAATATTCGAAATTGTTCGAAGAAGATAAAACCGCTCTTATCCTAGCTTCTTACAACACCCCCGGAAAATTTTTTGATCCTTTGACTTTAGGTGGAACTATGCTTGCTGGCTTAAAAACAGAACTCCAATTGGCGACAAAAGGATTTGAGATCACAAGATTAGTGGAAAAAAGATCAGAATTAGATCAATTAGACGCATCCATACTCAACGAGTTGAATGGGATTGCAGAGGTTCTAGGTTTAACACAAGCCGTGTCTTATCCAGCAGTATTCTCGGGTTTAATTGGTGATTTCACGAAATTGAGTTTAATTTCGAACGCTGGCAGTAAGATTCTTTATTCCATCTACGAATTTGATTGGGTTAGTTTTTGGAGGAGTATAATAGGACTGGAAAAACAATACCCCCAACATTTACCCGTCTTCAACGAAGATAACCTCAAGGAAGAAATCAAAAACAACCAAGTAGTAGCTTATTTTTCAAAGGGAAACGAAACCCACTGGTTCATACCAATAGAATCCGATTGGAAATCAACCACATACCAAGAGTTCAACCCCTCCAGTTTAGATAACACCCCCCTCTTCTATTACCTCATTTACTCGAAAAGTTACGGAATTAAGAATAAAATGCTAGATTTGGGAACATTATCCATGGTTTCATCGACAAGTGATTTTTACAGTCTTTACTCTGGACAGACCGCTAGTTATTTCTTCAAGAACTTTGATCAAACAGTCGGTAAAGCTATGCTGAAGGCAAACAACAGGAACTATGAAATTTCTCAAACTGAGTTAAATAAAAATAAAACCTACGAAAAAGAATACTATGACAAAATTCTTCTCGGAGATCCTTCATTAACATTTGATCCGAACTTAAAAACCCAACAATCCCCAGAGGTAGAATTGGAAGGCGGCACTTACACCATCACTTACGCAATAGAACCAAATTACGAACTCATCACTTTTAATGATTCCCGATACCTCATTTTCAACAACGCAGATGATTACATAATCGAGGATAATAAACCAATAATCCCAATTTACAGAGAAAGTTTCACATTACCTACAGATTCTGAACTAGTTGACTTTTCCTTAGAACTTTCTAACACCACTTACGATAACCTTGAGTTACCTATAATCGGTTCAGATATGAGTCAATTTACCGAACCATTCCCAGAGGAGTTATACTGGAACTACGAAATTGAGCTTCTTGACAACAGAAAAGTCTTCACCACGTTATTTTCACCCGTAATTTACTATCCAGACAATTCAGCGAAGGTTTTCGACACTATAACCATATCTTTCAGATATACTTCTCCGATTGAAATCACTAAAATCAATACAACTAACATCGAACAAGGGAACCCACAAAAAATCAACTTAGAAATATTTAATTCTTTAACTGAAATCAGGACAGCAGGATTTTCCTTGAAAGTTACCACAAATGAATTCGAGGATGAAATAACCAGCCATCTAAAACTTAGTCCAGGTATAAACACCTTCGAGATAGATTATGAAAACACCAATTATTTAGGAGATTACTCAGTTTCTGCGGTTCTCACTGATGACGATATTGTTGTCGGGCCAAGGTACACTCACTTCACGGTCTCGAAAATATCCATCCTCAAAAAAATCTTACACCCAATTTTCACATTTTTTAAAGCAAACTTCCAAGGATTTACCAAACAAACAAGAAGCTTCAAAGAAGATTACACCATCAAAAAACAAGGAGGTAAAACTATCCTTGAATATATTTCTCTGCAAATGACCATAAAAATAGAACAAGACAAGGAAAAAACAATAACATGGATGAAAACCAATAAAGGAGAATTAAAAATAGAACAAAAATTTGGTTTAATAGAGTATAAACTTTCAACCCCCGAAGGATCACTTCATATAATCAAAGAAAAAGGTAAAATAAAACAAAACTACAATGGAGACTCAGAAAAACTTAAGGAAATTCTGAACGAAATGGTAAATTCCTACAAAAATAAGGCAGAAGAACTACAATTAACCTCCCAAAAAACCTAAAAACCTATTAAATCAATCACCAATATCCTTAAATATCTCCTTTTACCTTTTAATTATATAGAGGTGTAATTTAATGGGAAAATCGAGTAAAGAATTGCCATTGGCTCCGCTTGAAAGGGTTTTAAGAAAAGCAGGTGCAAAAAGAGTCTCAAAGAAAGCAGTAAAAGAATTCGCAAATGTCATCGCAGATTACGCTTATAGTCTGTCCACAGAAGCATCTGCATTAGCTAAGCATGCTGGGAGAAAAACCATTATTGACAAGGATGTTAGAATGGCAAGAAGAAGAATGGTCTAAATTTTTTTCTATTTAAGATAAGTCTAATGTATTTTACTTTTACCTACTATAAAATGTCAGGGGGTGTATATGGAAACAATAGTTGATTTTATTGGTAAATTTTCGGGCATGGTTAAGGATTCGATAAGGGAAACCAATTCATGCATCGGAAAAGAATTCATTGATACCACAGCTGGAAAAAAAGGAGTTTGTGTCGATAGAATAACAGATTTTTTTGGAACAAAGATATCCTTTTTGGGCGTCAAGTATAAAAAAGAGGAATTAGATAGAATAGATAACACAACCGGGGATGTACTTGTTTGTCAGACTGACAATGATAGGTTGTTTATACCAATGACTGGCATTAAAGCAGTGGGAGAATCGATTATTTTACTGAAAACCGAATTAAAAGTTCCTGAAATTACTGGAGCTACTGCCAAGAAAACAGACGTATTCAAAAGATATCACCTAACAGTTGAGGCGATCAAGGATAGTCTTCCGACCGCGGTTCCAATGGGGACAGAAGAAGGTAGAGGATGGTTGAAAAAATTAGTTGGAGAATAGAATGCTTACTTTAGAAGAGATATTAATTGAATTAGAAGATAAAACGAAATTCTCTCGTGAAAACCTCCAAGAAAAAATAAAAGAAAAACACAAAGAACTCTCGGGTTTAGTTTCATTAGAGGGCGCAGGACATCTAGTTGCTAGGGATCTTGGGGTTAATTTGCTTACTGTTGATAGGAAACCGTTGAAAGTAGATCAGTTATCAGAAGGCATGAAAAACATCAAAGTTAAAGGAAGAATAACTCAAATATCTGGGATAAGAGAATTTAAAAGAAAAGATGGTTCAGAAGGAAGGGTTTCTAACATTTTTATCTCAGATGATACTGGTCAGGTCAGAATACCACTCTGGGATAAACAGGTGAAGATGATCGAGGATGGAACACTGTCGAGTGGCGATGTGGTTCAAGTAGAAGGAGGAAACATAAAAAAGAACATTTATGGAGGTTTGGAAATTGCATTACCAAAACATTCTCAGATAAAAAAACTAGAGGATGATGAATCAATACCCGAAACCCCAACTAAGATTACTTCGGAAAGAATTGATATAAAGGACGCTCAAGAAGGATTTTATGAGATTCAAGGAACATTCGTTCAATTGTTTAACACCAATCCAATATTCCAATTATGTCCCAAGTGCCGAAAAGGATTGGAGGAGAAGGACGATGATTATGTTTGCGAAGAGCATGGTAAGGTTAAACCTGACAATGCTATGATAATTTCGGGTATTGTCGATGATGGTACTTCCAGTATGAGAGCGGTCTTTTTTAGAGATCAAGCCGAAGAGTTTACGGGATTAGAAAACTCAGTTTTAATGGATCTTTCAAAGGATGAAGCAACAGATATGATTGAGGAGAACGTTTTGGGGAAGGAGGTTGTACTTTCGGGAAGAATAAGAAGAAATAAATTGTTTGATAATCTTGAACTTGCTGTTAATAATGTGAAAGAACTAAATATCAAAAAAGAGACGAAAAAACTTATAGATGAAATAGAAAGTTATGGTGGATAATTATGGCAGAGGAAAAAAAGAAAGAGAAATCGGAATCACAAAAACCAGAAAAGCTTGATAAACATCAACTTCAGGATATTTCTGGTGTGGGACCTAAACTTGAAGATAAGTTAGTTGAGTCTGGACTAAGAGATCCTATGGCCATTGCCGTTTCCTCGCCTGGTGAACTTGCTAGTATATTGGAAATAGGTGAAGCTACAGCCGGGAAAATAATTAACGGTGCCAGGCAGATGCTTGAGATGGGGTTCACTTCTGCGGATAAGGTCTGGGAACAGAGAAAAAAGATGGCAAAGATAACTACTAGCAGTGAGAATCTGGATAATCTTCTTGGTGGAGGCGTTGAAACACAAGCTATTACGGAGATTTACGGGGGATTTGGCAGCGGAAAAACCCAAATAGCTTTCCAATTAGCCGTTAACGTTCAATTATCAGAGAAAAAAGGCGGTTTAGGCGCTAATTGCCTCTTTATTGACACAGAGAATAGTCTTCCTTATGATGAAAAAATATTAATAGCGACGAAAAAAGGATATGAGTTTGTCAAAATAGGTAAACTTGTTGAGGAAAGAATAGAAAATGGTGATAAAAAAGAGTTTAGAGGAACTTTATTTACAGAAGATAATCCAGAAAAAATTAAGGCAGTAAGTTTTGATCCAAAGTCTTTTAAAATAAACACCTTTGAAATAACCGGATTTATGAAACATCCTGAGAATGATATTTACGAGGTCACTCTAGCAAGTGGTAGAAAAGTTAGAGTCACAAGTCATCATAATTTTTTCACATTGTCGGAACAGGGAGATTTGAGAGAAATATCTACGGATGAATTGAATGAAGATACCTTTGTAGCAATTCCAGGCAAATTACCTGAGATAAAATCACCAGATATTTTAGAACTGGATGAACTTTTTTATGAAAATAAATTATTTGATTTTTATGTGAGAGGAGATACTAAATTTATCAAATTTTTGAAGAAAAATAAGAAATTATTAAAAGAAGTATCTAAATCGGATTACCATAAGGACTCTTATCATAGTTTTGCAACTAATGGAAGTTTACCGCTTAAAATTTTCATGAAAATTAAAGATTCTTTACCAGAAAATATTTTAAATGAACTTAGAATTGGTAGTTGGTCTAGAACTAACTCCTTACCGATTCAAATGAAAATAGATGAAGAATTAGTCAGATTTTTGGGATTTTACTTGGCTGAGGGTTGTTGCTTGCATGTAAATAATTCAGTTTTAATCACTACCGGAAAAGAGAAGGGAAGAAGGATTATCCAAGATTTTGCCGATTTAAATAATTTGAATGTACAAGAAGTCAAAAATGGATTCGATTTTAAGATAACTTCAAAAACTTTATTAAATTTCTTAGACATCATTGGAATAGGTAAAAATTCTCATGAAAAAAGTATACCACCATTCATCTTTGGATTGGATGAAAATTTAAAGTCCGAATTTCTAGAATCTTATCTCTTTGGTGATGGTACTGTAGATTCTATAACCGGTCAAACTTCTTGTGAAACAGTTAGTGAAGATCTAAAATCCGATCTACTTTATTTCACTATGGGAATAGGAATACCTTCTCGAGGATATCTAATTAGAAGAAAGAAGACAAAAAGAGATGGGTTTAATATAAGTCATCAAATTACATGGGCAACCGAACCCAGAAAGGATCCTAAGTTACTCCATATTCCAAATAGTTCAGGACAAGTTGGCGGAATAATAAGACAGTGTAGAAATCAAAATAACCTTACTATGGAGAAATTTTCTAATAATTTAGGCTACAGAACTTTAACACCCATTTCACAAGTTGAAAATTCATACGTTAAGAAAATAGGGAGAACTAAATTGAATAAATTTATCGGATTTTTGAAAAAATATAAACCAACAAAAAGAATAGAAATTTTGGATAAGTTAGTAAAAAGCAACATTTGGTTCGATAGAGTAAAGAATATAGAAAAGACTGGAAAAGAACCTACATATGATGTAGAAGTTCTACCAAAAGGAAAGAAAATACAAAATTTCGTTGCTGGGAATGGTGGCATATTCTTACACAATACATTCCGTCCCAACCGAATAATAGAACTCGCTAAAGCGTTGGAATTAGATGAAAAGGAAATTTTAAAAAATATTTTTGTAGCTAGGGCATATAATTCCGACCACCAGATGTTTTTGGTTGACCAGGCTTCAGATATGATAGAGAAGAATAATGTGAAATTGATTGTGGTTGATAGTCTTACGTCTCATTTTCGTGCGGAATACATGGGTAGAGGACAACTAGCTCCAAGACAACAGAAATTAAACAAACACCTTCATGCTCTGCAGAGAATGGCAGATGCTCACAATCTTGCTGTTTATGTTACTAATCAGGTTCAGGCTAATCCTGCTATACTTTTCGGTGATCCTACTAAACCTGTTGGTGGTCATATAGTTGCTCATCAGACGTCTTATAGGTTGTATTTAAGGAAGTCTAAAGGCGAAAAAAGAATTGCTAAGATAATGGACTCACCTGATCTTCCTCCTGGTGAATGTGTGTTCAAGGTTTTAGGTGAAGGGGTTAGGGATTAAGAGTAAACCTATAAAACTATAACACTATTAATTCTAAGAAGGATTCTTATGGAAGAACTATTGGAAATTTTAGAGGAGGAAGAATTCCTGGAATTGGAAGAAGAGGATTTGGTTCAAACCGAAGAGGAAACCGAAGAAATCAAAGATCAAGATGCCCAAGAAAAAGGAGAATCTGAGAAAAAACAAGGATATCAATCTAAAACCCAAAATTACAACTCTTATCATCCCGTCGATGAAAACCTCGAAAGTTCCTATTTCCCACCAGGGGTTCTAGGATTTGCAAAACCTTCAACAGGTGAAGCATTTGTTAATCCCGATGTTTACGGACAGATGAGAGAAGTAGTTAAACTCCATGAAAGACTCCATTTAATGTATCCCCACTTGAATGAAACATCAATCAGAGTTATGACAAACAATCTAAGTAATGGCCCTTATGTTCCGACAGGGAGGGCTTACTGAGGTTAATAAATGACAATAAAAGTAATAGTATTTGATCTTTGGTATACTCTAGCTTATGATACTTCCCATGAAATACACGAAAAAATAGCTGGGCTTTTGGGATTTGAGAACAGACACGAATTCTGGAGTCATTTGGATGAACGTTTTTTCGGGACGAGAATGACCTTTTACGACTACATCAGAAAGATAATTGAAGAAAAGAATTTGTCAGAAGAAACATTCGATGAAATAGTAAATCTATGGAATAAGGCTAAAATAAATGTTGACATTTTTCCAGAAACAATTGAAATTTTGGAAAGACTGAGTCAAAAATATAAACTAGTTCTTTTATCAAACACGGCTGAAAAGGAAGGAAAAGAAGTCATAGAAAGATTTGGGTTAAAGAAATATTTTGACGAGATAATACTCTCGGGTAGTGTAGGATTAGCAAAACCAGATCCGAGAATATTTGAATTGGTACTTGAGAAAATGAATGTTAAACCCGAGCAGGTTTTAATGGTCGGAGATAATTTGAATACGGATATTATTCCCGCAAGGAATTTAGGTATGAAGGGTATACTTGTCGATACTAAGAAAAAGTATCCTAAATATGAAGACGAAGACTGGTATATTAATTCTTTAAGTCAGATTGACGTCTAAATTAGTTTTTTTTGGATTGTATTATGAACATTCCTAGTAATCCTATACCTAACCCTAGAAATATTCCTCCAACAAGTTGATCGGTAATAAAACCAAATCCCATCCCGATTAAAAGGCATGCTGGGACTAAAAGACCACTTCTATCCTCTTTTTTACCCTTCTTCCTCTTTTTCGTTTTTGCTATGAGAGTAATTGAATTATTTGGAACATATTTTTAACGAACTTAAGTTATAACCACTAAAATAATTACTCATGAAGGTTTTCGCTGATTTGCATATACATTCCAAATACGCAAGAGCTACAAGCGATAAGATGGATCTTGAAAATCTTGCTAAGTATGGTGAAACCAAAGGACTGGATATAATAGGGACAGGAGATTTCTCACAGCCTGAATGGTTCAATGAAATCAAAAATAAATTAAACCCCATATCAGATTCTGGACTCTACGAATACAAAAAAATGAAATTCATGCTTACAACTGAAATCAATACAATTTATCGACAAGAAAATCAAACAAGAAAAGTTCATCACGTTATCTTCGTCTCTTCAATCGAAATCGTGGAGCAAATCAATGAAATTTTCAAAAAAATGGGAGGGGATTTGGGAACTGATGGAAGACTAATGCTAAGCAAGTCAAGTCCAGAGGTTGTTGAGAAGTTAATTAACATTTCTAAGGATATACTTATTGTTCCAGCCCACATTTGGACTCCATGGTTCGGTTGCTTAGGAAGTAAGTCGGGTTTTGATTCAATAGAAGATTGTTATCAGGATCAAACTAAAAACATATACGCTTTGGAGACTGGGTTGTCAAGTGATCCAGCCATGAACTGGAGGTTGTCAAGTTTAGATAAATTCTCACTTGTTAGCAATTCTGACAGTCACTCACCTTGGCCGTGGCGTTTGGGAAGGGAATGTAATGTATTCGAACTAACCAAAATTTCCTACTATGAGATTATTTCAGCAATTAAGGAGAGGGACAGTAAAAAGTTCCTTTTCACGATAGAAGTCGACCCAGCCTACGGAAAGTACCACTGGACTGGTCATAGGAAATGTGGCGTTCAGATGTCTCCTAAACAAGCAATAAGGAGGAACAATCTATGTCCCAAGTGTGGAAGGAAGCTTACAGTGGGTGTAGAACAGAGAGTGGAACAATTAGCCGACAGAGAAGAAGGATTCAAACCTAAGAATGCTATACCCTTTAAGAAATTAATTCCTCTTTCTGAACTAATAAAAATAGTCACCGGGATAAAGTCCTTTTACGCCAAAACTATATGGGAGGAATATTATAAATTGGTAAATGAATTTGAGAATGAATTCAAGGTACTTTTGGATGTGGATAGAAAAGATTTGGAAAAGATTACCAATAAAAAATTAGCTGATTTAATTATTTTAAACAGACAACAAAAGATAGATATAGATCCGGGTTATGATGGTGTTTATGGCAAACCTATTTCCGGGGATGGAAAGAAAGATACAAAAGGAATAAAAGAAAAACAGAAGGGTTTAAAAGATTTCAGTTAGGGTTCGTGGTCTAACCTGGTTAGGACGTTGCCTTCACATGGCAAAGATCGTCGGTTCAAATCCGGCCGAACCCATAGAAAATCATTTCCCTGTATCGTGGTAATAGATATCGGAATTTGCACTCACATAATAGTCATAATTTATTTCGACTAAAATATCCGTTGGTACCTCATCACTCCCTGCTTTGTCAATGGTACAATAAGTTTCAAACTGATTGTTAATCAATTCCACATCTCCACTTTCTTCACAGTTAAGATTATTTGGTCTGAGACTTACTCTATTATTTTGAAGATGTCCCTTTCCGTTATTTTTAATTGTTAATTTAACTTCTGGGAATTCGATAAACTCAACTGTTTCTATATCAATGTTGACTGGCCCTAAGGAACTTTTTTCCACTGTAAGTCCCCTCCCAGATAAAGTTTCATCTATAAGCGCTTGGTCACCACTATCCACAACTCTATCATATTCACTTTGACTTAACCAGGAGAAAACACCTCTGAATACTGTACCGTAATCAAACTCATATCTAACTTCAACAGGGTAAGTTATGTCGAATTCATATCCTGAAGTACCGGGTGATGTAACTTTCCATCTTTTCATTACTTCTTGACCTGGTTTAATAGAAAAACTATGTTGACGATTTGAGGGATCATTAAATTGCCAATCACTACCTAATCCAATTAGTCTAGCAGTACCTCCATCTACAATTGCACCACCGTCGTTTCTAAAAACAGCAGTTAAAGTAACAGGTCTGCCATTTCTAACAGGCTGACCTTGAGTACCAATAGTCACAGGACCAAAGTTTGAAATCGTTATAGAAGGTGCTCCACCTCCCCCACCTCCAACAGTACATCCAGAAATTACAACCACACCTAAAACCAAAAGAACCATTAACAATTTTTTCATTTAACCTCCCTCTACAATTATTATTGATATATATCTATTTTAATTTTCCCTCTTTTTAAGTTTAGTACGGGACCAGTTTAGTATTAGTTTTGCCAATTATTAAACTCATTAAAAGACTCTCAGTGAGTAAAGAAATAAAAAATAAGGTCGCAGTATCAATCCAAAATCTTTTTGGGTATAGTTGTATTAATGTGTCTTGAGGACTAAAAGTCCAGAAACCTTGAGGGAATAATATTTCATGAAATTTAAGGAAAAGGAAATCAAAATTAAGGAAAATTAGTACCAGGATCAAAAGTACAGTCCCAGAAGTAATTAGAAAATCAAGAAAAATGTAGTGAACTAATTGATAGTTCTCTCCACCCGTCAAAGTAAATAAAAATACTGAGATAGCAAACAACACCAAACTTATTCCTCTAATTAAATTCAGTTTTTTAGTTAGAACCCTAACATCATTCAAGTGCCGAATTTCTCTTTGTGCGAATAATCCAGAGTTTTCCAAATTAGAAACATCATCCATATTTTTGACATATCTCAGAACGTTTTCACTCAATTCCAGTCTTTCTTCATCTGAAAATATAGTAGATTCAGGAAAATTTTCTTTTGAATACTCCCATTTTAGGTAGATGGGGTTGAGGAATAGTAATGTGTTACAAGAAAACATAATTATAGGAATTACTAGGATGATTATCGCTCCCAGAATTTTTGTTATCACCCTCGTTTCCATAAACTAGTTTATATTTTCTCAAGTAATAATTATTTCATGTCTTTAACAGACTTCTTTCAAAAGTACTTTATCCAGCCAATCAATCTTGGTACAGGCTATAATCCCATTAACACCTTTGCTTATGCTTTACTCTTCGTAGTTGTCACTTACTTAGTCTATGAATTCCTAAAAAAACTTAAGATAAAACCAGATCAAGCATTCGTGTTGGCAATAATACCTTGGGTGATATTCGGGATTTTTTTAAGGGTTATGGAAGATTCGGGTTTGATAAAAAGTAAGCTCTTTGTCACACCAAACATATGGTTATTATTCACTTTTTTGATAGCTTTGGGTTTATTCTTTTCAAAGTTTATAGAGAAGAAATATAAGATACCCTACTTTAAGTTCATTTTTATTTCGGGACTAATGGGTGTTGGGATATTAATACCTTTTTTGAAGATTAGAAACTTTGAAGGATTTTTGTACACGTTTTTATGGTTTATACCGTGGCTGATACTCTCGAGAGTTATTCGATGGTCAAAGGAAAACAAGTTTGTGACATCGGCTCAGTTGTTTGACGCTACTGCAACTTTTGTCTCACTTCAATATTTTGGGTATTTTGAGCAGCATGTTTTACCTAGATTTATTATTGAATTAACTGGAATACCGTTTTCTTTTGTTATTGTTAAACTTATTGTAGTTGTGGTTATTCTGAAAACTCTGGACAAATATTCGGATGATAAAGAATTTGCTAGTTACTTGAAGATTGTTATAGGACTTCTTGGTTTTATTACTGGGTTTAGGGATTTGTTAAGGTTGGTTATGTTTGTTTAGATAAGTGATTGTTAAACTGGTAGTTGATTTTATGATAGATAAGAAAGAATTTGGAAATGATTTAACAGAGCTCAAATGTCCGTGCGGTGGGATAATGAAACAGGTTAAAGTAAGACTTTATGGGCATTCAGTTAGGGGTTGGAAGTGTAAAAAATGTGGAGAATTAACAGTGGATTCCATGGAATCTGATAGAGTTAGACAGCAGAAATAATAACCATCACTTAGCATTAATCTCAACATTACTTATAACAAAATTACCGTCAGTAGCCTCAAAAGTAACAGTATTCTTTCCCCTATCCACATAATCCTTGTTAAAACTAACAGTCTTTGTCTCACCGACAGAATAGGATTGAAATGCTTCAGTTGGATGTTTATGTCCAGCGGTATCAGTTATTGTAACTAGAAGGTTACCTTGATAATCAGCATCTGTAATACGAAAACTAACTTCTCCCTCCAAATTATCATTCCAAGAATTACCAACAGTAAAGTCAAATGATCTGGATTTTGTTGCTTTCTCCTCTCTTATTATCGTCAAAACAGCATCAGTAATATCATAAGTAGATCCACTCTCGGCTTTAAAAGATATTGAATTAAGTCCATGAGTTAAACCAACATCATATTGGTCAAAAGACTGGTAAAAATTAAGACTGGGCTGTCCTTTGTAAATTCTATGACCGTTAATTGAGATAATTAAATCCCCATCTCCCGATTGCTCTTTGAGACGGAATGAAATTTCTCCATTCCTAAATCTACTCAACTCCTCAGGATAAACATGAAATTCCTCCACTTTTTGCAAATTTCCATAAAAATTAACTCCAAATTCAATCTTATCCAATTCATAATAAGGTTTAGAAAACAAATTCCAACCAGAGCTAGAAGTCTTTACCTCAATCACATTATAATCTTTTAAAAATCCTTTGTCTACTGGTATCTCAACCTTTCCAACAGTAGTCTCTTGATTAAAAACCTCGTTACCATTCAAAATAACAACCAATTCTCCCTTCTGATTAGTTTCTCTAACATAAACTGTCATAAATCCCCCAGTAACCATAGACATGTCTTGATCCAAAGTGACAGTCATTGAAAAGTCATCTTTACCCTTCACCTCAATATCATTTTTTGTTTCAATGACTTCAGAACCGACAGCATAACTAACTTTAAAATCACCAATTGATTCTTGTCTGGGGACGTCTTTTGGAAACATTCCAATTGAGAACGGGTTTTCTATCAGCACTTCAGTCCCGTTAACCCCATTTTCACCTGGTTCCCCCCAAGCTACGAGTAGAATACCAATCATAAGTAGCCCTGCTAACAGAACAAATATAAATTCATCCATGATTACACCTAAAAACACTTTTGTTTTTGAACTAATTATATTTTATCATGAGAATAATTAAATCTGAGTTAAAAAGAGGAGTTCTTGTTTTGAAAATAGAGGTAGAAGAGGATTTGTGGCATTTGAAGGGAATAGTTGAGCCAGGAGACCGGATCAAATCCAGAACAATGAGAAGTGAATTCATAGAAAGAGGCGGGAAAAAAATAAAAACAGGCAAAAGGCCAATGATGTTAACAATAGATCTGGAGAAGGTTGAGTTCAAGGATTATGCTTACAAAATCAGATTGCTGGGTAAAATTATTGAAGGACCAGATGATGTTCCTTTAGGTTCTTATCACACTATTGAAATTGGAGTGAGAGATATACTAACAATAACTAAAGAAAAATGGAAAAAATATCAATTGGAAAAAATAAAAAAATCCCAAAAGAGAGTGCCAAAAGTGTTTCTTTCAGTAGTCGACAATAGAGAGGCGACCTTTGCTGTTTTGGGCGGAACAGGTTTAAAAATAGTTTCTCAGTTAAACAATCCTTATTCTATTCAACACGAAGAAGAAAAAACACCTGAATTCTACAAATCTGTTGCTAAGGAAATAAATAAACTATCCCAAAACACCAAAAAAATAGTTCTTGCAGGACCAGGATTTGCAAAAGAACATATCAAAAAAATAATAGATGAAAAATACCCAGAAATAAGCCAAAAACTCATCTTAGATTCTACATCCTCAGCAACCGAATCTGGTATAAACGAAATTTTGAAAAGGGGAAATTTAGAAAAAATAATCCGAGAGAGTGAAATACTAAGAGAGACCAGATTGATAGAAGAGTTCTTTTCACATCTAAAAAAAGAAGACAAACTCGGAGTTTATGGTTTAGATGAAGTTAAAAAAGCGGATGAAATAGGTGCGATAGAAACGGTTCTTATCTCTGACAAAAAAATCAGGGAAAAAGGAATGGAAAAATTGCTGAAATCAATTGAAGACAAAGGAGGGAAAGTCGAAGTTATATCAACCACACATGAATCAGGAGAGCAATTTCATCGAATGGGGGGATTGGGGGCACTATTGAGATTTAAATTGTACTAAAAGAATTAATTATTTGGTGAGAACTTGAACAAAATCCTTGTCAGAAAAAGAGGAGGCTATCTCGAGAATTTTGATATTGATAAAATTAAATCCTCACTCCTAAAAGCTGGTTGCATTCAAATTGAAGCGGAAAAGATTGCTAAAAATATAAAAAAATGGGCAGAGAAACAACCTGGAAAACTGGTAAGATCTATAGAAATAGAGAGAAAAGTTATTGAACACACGAAAAATGAACATAAAGATACATTAATATCTTTCCTTGCCCACGGTAAAAATAAAATAGGGACTGTGAATAGAATATTTGACCGTAAAGATATTGCCCAGATGCTAACCTCACTTTTTGTGATAATTCAAGTTTATGTTTTGGATCCTGTTAGCTTATCATTTCAAGACTCTATCCCAGTTCTCTTCACTAGTATGGGCACTTGTTTGGTAATATTATGGTTGATGGAAAGAGATGAAATTTGGAAACATTTTGTTTTTGGTTTAGTTTTGGTCTCACTTCTATCGACGATTGTAGGTTTGATTTTGAATGTAGACCTTCCTAATATTTTAACAGCAATTTCTGTTGGTTTGCCGGTTGCTGCGATGGTTAATATGTTGAGGGACTAAGGAGTTATCAATTTATACTTGGAATTAGTTATTTTATCTTATGGTTGAACCTCTTTTAGTGATAGGATTGGTATTATTAGTTATCTTTCTAGTAGTATTGTTTACGAGATGATTATGAGTTCGAGAAATGGATTTCTTTTAAAATATGTTACTTTAGTTTTTTACTTTATCAATTTATTCACTTTGCTAAAACCGCTTATGGAAAAGTATGTAAATTGGTGGTATTTTTTTCTTGGTGTTGGGTGTACATTTCTTTTAAGGGAACTTTACAGTGATTTTATTAAAAATGTTTATGTGAGGAATAAACCCGAATAGACTAAGGAGTTATCCTCTTAATAGAATAATAAGTCACATCACTTTCAGAATCTACAACTGCCCATATCATCTCAGTTCGGATGTTTTGTGCTAATCTGACCGCACGAGAAAGTTCAGGAAAAGAACAAGTGAATTCTTCTGGGATTGCATGTACGACCCATTTGGTGTGCTCATGTGCGGCTTTAGGTCCCTTCTTGATTTTTACCCCCCTAGCATAAACCCTGAAGTCGCACCCAAATTTAAATCCAGTCTTAACCACAAACCCTCTTTCTCTGAGATCTGTGTACACAATCAATCTCGCATGAAAATTATGTTCGTTCTTTTTACAATATCTGAGAAAATCTTCTTTTGTCATTTTTTTCTTATTTTTCAGAACTTCTATTTTTTCTCTGCTCATAAGATATATTGCTTCCACTAAAGCCAATTCCCATCTGTCATCTACCCATTTTCCATAACCAGATTCTATCATTTCAGTTATTTCTTTTGATTCTTCGAATATTGTTACTCTTTGTTCGACTAATTCTCCTGATAGCATGTCATTCACTTATCCTTTGAAGATATTTAAAGATTTTGTGTTTTGGGCATAAATTTGTCTTTGGAGAGGATTTTTCCCAGATATAAGAAATGGAAGAATGGGACAGCGGAGATTTGAACTCCGGACATTCCGCGACAAGGGCTTTCACCCACCATCTCCACGGTCTTCAGCCGTTTAAGCTATGTTTTTAAGACATATGTGCTCTCCCAGGCTGAGCTACTGTCCCTCAATATTTACTTTATTTTACCCAATTAAATTCTTAAATTATCCTCCTTTCGAAAAAATAAATCTTGTTTTCACTATATTATTGTATATCTTAAGTTTTATTCCAAACCTGTATTTGAAACCTTCTTCCATGATAAATATGAAATTTCCGAGAAAGAATCTTATACCAGTAATTCCACCCCTTTTTTTTGGATAATGAACTTTGACTGGAACTTGTTTTATATTGAGATCATTTTCTACGGCTATAGCCAACATTACATTATCGATTATATACCCACCATAACTCTTCTTGGACACTATTTTCATTGCTTTTCTGTTCATGCTAATAAAACCACAATTACTGTCTAGAAGTTGAGTTCCAAAGAGTATGTTGAAAGAAGTCCTCCAAAGAAAATTAGCTATTCTATGTCTGAGTGGAACATCTCTTTTCCAATGCCTAGCACCGACAACATAATCATAACCTTCTCGGAGTTTTTTAATTAGTTTGTTCGCATCTTCAGGATCATATTGAGAATCGGCATCGATGATAACCACATAATCAATCTTTGGGTGGTTTTCAAGTATTTCTTTGAACCCGGTTACTAATGCCTCGCCCTTTCCTTTGTTTTTCTTGTGCCTAATTACCACAGCACCATTTCTTTTGGCTATCCTACAAGTTTTGTCGTCAGAGTGATCATCTACTACTATTATCTTTGCCCCGAGGGACTTCTTCGACCTTTTGATAACATCTTCTATATTTTCTTCCTCATTATAAGCGGGTACTATAACCCCAACATCTTTTACCATAAGAATAATTGGAAGTTAAGAAATTTTAAATACCTTAAACCTTTCCATTGTTGGAAATGACATCAAGTTTCGCATCAATCTTTTCCAGCGACTTTAGGATATTATCTAAAACTCTGTTTCCGTAGCTTCTTTGAACGGTAGCCGATAGAAAGGGGCAAGTAGCGTATTCTTGACAAGTTTTACATTCTTCAAATGGACACATGTCAAATCACAATGCCCAATTTATTGGAAGTTTATCTTCTTAAATTTTTACTTTGTGGGATGAAATACGACTTATTCGTTTTAATAGTCCCGGGCAAAAGCATTAAAAATCTGGGAAAAGAATATAAGGATGTAAAAAAAGTTTTAAAAGAAGGTACAATAAATGAAGCAGATACTCGGAGCATTAAAAATTAATAGTGAAGATAAACTAGAAAGAGCAGAGGGATTTTGCATACTTTCAACCTTCATCGGAGGAATCATCCTCTCATTAGGCATAGGTTTAAGTATTTTAAGCACAAAAGGTGTATCTGCGATATTGGCAATGTTAGGGAGTGTTTGGGCATTCCTTTCAACCTTAGCTTTAATAATTGTATGGTTAATAGAAGAATGGACTGGTGAATAAATGGCGAGAATTCATGCGAGAAAAAGAGGAAAAGCAGGGTCAACAAGACCTATGGGTAGAGGTGCACCTAGATGGGTCAAATACAAGAAAGGCGAAGTAGAAAAACTAGTAGTAAAATATGCAAAAGAAGGTAAATCCTCAGCAGAAATAGGAATGATACTCCGTGATCAATTTGGAATTCCGCTCACAAAAAGAATAACCGGAAAAACTATTTCTCAGATTATGAAGGAAAACAATCTTTATCCTAAGTTCCCAGAAGACATATTCAATCTTTTCGAACAAGCGGTTAGATTAAGAGAACATCTTGCTAAAAATAACACGGATTATACATCCAAAAGGGGCTTAGAACTTTTAGAGTCAAAAATAAGAAGACTTGGAAAATATTACGCGAAAGAAGGTGTTTTTCCAGAAGACTGGAAATATGATCCAGCAAAGGTTAAACTACTGATACAACAGAAGTGATGAGATGGCAAAGAAAATCAAGGGAAAACAATGGTACACACTTGTAGCACCTAAATTATTTAATAATAAAGTTCTTGGAGAAACACCTGTAGGAGATCCTAAAACTGTTCGAAATCGAACGGTGACGCTTTCACTTACTAATTTGATCAACGATCCAAGTAAATATTATTTGAAAATTACTTTTAAGGTCAAGGAAGTTAAAGATGGGAAAGCTTTAACAGAATTCTGGAAATTAGAATGTTTAAGGGACTATATTTCAAGAATGGTAAGGCACGGACTTCTAAGAATGGATAATGTTAATGATGTCAAAACTAAGGATGGTGTTGAACTTCGGGTAAAGACAATCGCATTGACAAGTAGAAAAGCGAAAAAAGAGGCTGAGGTTGCTATAAGGAAATACATTGATGGACAGATAAAGAAAAAAGTTTCAAATTTAACCTTAGATGATTTTCTTAAAAAAGCTATAAACGACAAAATCAAAAGATCAATAATTGAAGAAGGAGGTAAAATTTATCCTATTTACAAGTTTGAACTCAGAAAGATTGAAAGATTATAATATTCCTAAACCTCTTAGAATACTTCCAATATCAACAAAACTAACAACAAGTAGTGAATAAGTGATTACCGACATTACAATTATCATTCTTTTTGCAAGTTCTTTGTTCTTTGTTATTGCTTCGAATATCGCTTGCCAGAGAATCCCTCCATCAAACGGTAGAAACGGAAGAAGATTTACTATCGCTACACTGACAGTTATTAAACCAAGCCAATCGACGAGACCAGCGAACCAGTTGATTAGTGTTTTTTGGAACTTTGGATACCCTTCTTTAACTTCGTAAAAAACGTTTGGGTTATTCCCTAGTATTTTTGTCAGGATATTTTCTCTTATTATTGAGACTCCCAAGAAACTTTTCCCAGGTTTTTCTGGGTGCTCTATTAATGTTACATTGTAAACTCTTTCTTCGGTTTTAATTTTTATTTCATCTCCGGGTTTTGTTTGTCCCAGTACATTTTCAAAATCTCCCACACTTCTTATCCTAACACCATTCATCTCTTTGATTATCCCAGTTAAGTTCGCTTGTTTTGCAGGATATTCTGTGTCATTAATCGGGAATATAACCAATCCCGCACTAGTGTAAAAGCATCTAAAGATTAAATTACCTAAGATTATCAGAATTAAAAAAGTACAAACATTCGCAATACTTCCTACAACAGCAACCCTCATTCTTGTTTTAGGTTTACTGTTTCGGAATTGATCCTCATCTGGCTCTACAAACCCACCGGGAAAGATAAGAAATAAAAGAAAACCTACAGACTTGATTCGGATATTTTCTAATGCGAACAAGAAACCATGAAATAATTCATGAGGTACAATAATCACAAACAACCCTATCACCCAATACCACAGGGGCATAAAGAAAACAACTTTTTGAACACCTTCACTAGCCTCTCCTGGAAAGACCTTTGGTAAAATTAGTCTCACACCAGCTCCTCTGAACATGTAAAAGAACCCGACAATCGAGAGGAGAATTGCAATAACCACACCCACATTAGCGAAAGTATTGAAAAATTTACTGTGTTTTTTTGCAAAATTTTTTATTTTATTTTTTCCTCTTTGTGTTCTTCTGATGAGTATTAAACCGAACTCGATCTTTTTTCTGTCTAAGAATACCCATGTTCCGAGTAATCCGAAAAATACTAATATAGATAACAATTCAATATCCATTCAATCAACACTTACTAACTTTAGGAGATATTAATTAATAAGTTATTAAAACACGTAGGTTAAAACTAGAATAGGTAGTTGTCATGGTAACAGAATATGTTTCAAAATCATGGAAAATTTACAAAAAGAATGCGGGCAGTTTTATAGCTTCAGAATTAATTGTTGGGATTATACCTTTGATTTTAATAGTGCTCGGGGTTGGGATATTTTTGGCTTCGATCCTTCCTATGATAAATTTGGAAATGATTGTTAATATGGAAGAAGATCTTTTGATGCAGTATTTCACGGACTTATTTAAAACACCAGGATTCATTAACTCTCTTCTACAAGGGATTTTAGGATTTGGTACATTTCTTTTAATAGCAATTTTAATCTCTACTTATCTGAAAATAGGTCAATACGGGATGGCTTATGAGTCTTTGAAAAGAAGAACTAAAATTAAAACTATGTTCAAGGTTTCTGGGAAAATAGGTTTGAGATGGATAGCTACTGTTTTAATACTTTTTGTGATTGGTTTTATCGCTTTAATCCCAATTGTTATTATTGGGGTTTTGACTTTAGGATTAGGTTTTGTCATTATTTTATTGGTTTTACCCATACTTTCTTTAATAGCACCTGCGATGGTTGTAAGTGATATCTCACCATTCGAATCAATTAAAAAGGCTTTCAGGGTTGCTAAAAAGAATTACTTGAACTTGTTTGCCTTGTGGTTGATATATTATATAGGTATGATTTTGATATCATTTTTGGGAGGTACTTTGTCTTTTGTTCCAGGTATTGGGGGACTGATTAATTTATCTACGACTTTATTTGTGGTTTTTGTTGTCCAACCGATGGTTAAGATTTCTTTCGTTAATTTTTACAAGAGGAATAAGCGGGGATCTTAGTAGTTAGTATTTTATCTTAAAGACCTATCAATTCCAGTGCCTATTGAAAATCCTATCATGACAAAAACAGGCATAGTTACCATGGCTAAAGTACCAAGAGGATTCCACACATTGGTCATCAGAGTCAATAAATACATCAAGAAACCCATTTTCATTCCTTTAGTTGAGTATGGTTCTTGCTCCCATTCTTCTATCATTGAGACCAGAAAATATGCACCCATAAATGAATAACCAAAAAATATTGTGTGAATGAAAAATCTTCCTATAGTTGGAATATCTTTGAAAATGGAGTCAATAATTGGATCAATTTTTTCAGGAGTTAATTTTGTTAAGAATGGAATGAAAAAAATGATAGATAGTAAAATTACACAAATGGGGATTAAGGTTTCTCGTTTGAGCAGATTTTCCATAACTAATTTTGGGTTTTTTGGGTTATAAAGTGTTTTTGGTGAGATTTGAACATAGAAATTAACCACTACTCACTCTTTCATAATCACTCCCTTCTATCATTAGTATATTTTCATCAATTCCAATTGCTTCTATTTTTGAATTCAAGGAGATATTAGAAACTGGATCTTGATCAATAGGTCTTAACGCAACCCTTAAAGTATCGAATACAACGACATAAATATTTGGATGCTCGTCATAAACTTGGCGGTCAACCAAAATTCCTTCATATACTCCAGACATAAGAAATCTTCCATTATTATTCTTAAATCTCTAACTTTTCCTCTTAGATAGAAAACAAGAATCAGTGCGGGGGGTGAGATTCGAACTCACGAACCGACTAACGGACAGGATATCCCAAGCTGATCTTCTTAAGTTTCGCATTCAAATGAATCCTGCGCCTTTGACCAGACTTGGCAACCCCCGCTTGACTAGTTAATATTATAGAATAAGTTATTTAAAAACTAATTAAATGTTATCCTTTGGGGCTTTATTCCAATCTTTCAACATCCTTCCTAAAATCTTTCAGCTTTCCCTTTAGAATATCAAAACTTTTCTTAACAACTTCTTCAGTAGTCAGTCCACAGGCAGTTTCAACAACAAACTCGTACTTATCCCCATCTTTCCCAGAGACATCATAGCCAACAACCGCTCCTTGCCATTTAGCATGGTCCTTCCCCAGTCCAAGTTGAGTAGTAGCTTCAAATTCTAATTCCTGGTCCTCAAAAAGTTCCACTATCGGAATATTATCATAAGCCGGTTTAACTTTATCATCAGATGATTTAAGATCTCCAGAATAAACCATACAAGGACCTTTTTTCTTCAAGGCAAAAGTAACTTGACAATGAACACACCCTTTACCATCACATTCACACACGTCTTTCATATTAAAGAACTTAGGATCAAACGTTAAAGGAATCAGTCCAACACGACTAGCAATTATCTCATCCCAAAGAACAGAGTCATTCTGATGAAAATCTAACCATTTTATCGCCATTGTTGGTATTTCTGAAAGCATTATCCTCCTTAATTCTCCTGCTAAACCAGGTGTTAGTCCTTCTACCTCAAACTCAAGTTTTTCTTCTGATGTTTTCAACATTTTTACTTTCAAGTTATCACCTATTATTTAGACCCTTCTCCCACGCCTGCCTCCAGGTTTTCTTGTCGAATCTGTTGGGATTGGAGTGACATCCTCAATGAGTCCTATTCTTAATCCCACCCTTGCCAAAGCACGAATTGCAGGTTGTGCACCTTTACCTGGAGATTTTTTATGATGACCACCTTTGCCTCTCACTCTTATGTGAACACCATCAATACCCTTTTCCTTTGCCTCTTCAGCCGCTTTTCTTGCAGCTTTCATTGCTGGGAATGGACTACCTTTGTCTCTATCTCTATTAGTCATCATTCCCCCAGAGTATCTAGCAATAGTTTCTGAACTTGTAATGTCAGTAATGTGAACAATAGTATTATTAACACTTGAAAATATATGAGCTACTCCCCATGCTCCTCCTTTTCGACTCTTTATTTCATACTTTTTCTTGACATATTTTTTGGATCTTTTCCTTTTCGCCAACTAATCACCTTTATCTGATTCTACTTTTCCCTTTTTCTTCTCGGATTCTTCTTTAGATGGTATCCCTTCTTTTTTAACCTTTTTAGGTTTCATTTTTTCCAGTTTAAAATTACCATAATAATCAATCTTCCCTTCCAAATCACGAGGTACAAGATAACTGGGAAATGTAGTTCTTCTTCCATCAACAGCTATATGGCCATGAACTATGAGTTGACGAGCATGCATTGGTGTGTTCGCCAAGTTCTTTTCAAAAACTAATGTTTGTAACCTTCTTTTCAGGATATCATCTATTCCCAAATCAAGTACTTCATCCAATTCAACATCCTTCTTGTCAAATATTCCCATTTTGTGGAGTTTGTTTAGTAGTATTTTTTCACCTTCTTTGTCGTTCTGGGCCGCGATATTTCTGGCCCTCCGTCTGTAATTTCTCAGGATAGATTCAACCTTGTAGATCTCTCTTTTTCTCCTTAGACCATACTTCTGTTTTAATTTTGCTTCTTCTTTTATTCTATCTTCTTCCCATGGTCTCAGTGGTTTTTTGAGTTTTTTCTTTATTTTTCTCATTCAATCACTTCTTACCTTTTTTCTTTTTGGGTTGCTGTTTTTTCCTGTGATAACCAACAGTTTTCCCTCCTCTGAATGAACTCTTTGTTCTCTGACCTCTGACAGGTAAACCATACATATGCCTTACTCCACGATAAGTTTTGATGTTAATCATACCTTTAATGTCTTGGGTTTCAGTGAATTTAACATCTGCTCCTGATAGATGAAGATCTTTTCCTGTTTTTGGGTCTTTTTTTCGGTTTAACATCCATTTAGGTATACCAGCTTTGACTGGGTCATCAAGAATTTTTTCTATTTTTTTAATATCTTCGTTTGTTAATGTCCCTACTTTTTTGTTTCTTTTAAATTTACCAACCTTACAGATAGCATTAGCTAAATTTGCTCCTACACCATCTATTCTTTGGAGTGATACGAAAAGATTTCTTTCTCCTTTAAGGTCAGCACCTTTTATTCTTATAATTCCTCTTAATTCTTGTTTGGGTTTCTTTTCTTTTGCCATGTAACTCTCACATTTATTTTAAACTAAAGGTTTTTAAATCTTATAAGCATCATGGACCGATGGGGACTTGAACCCCAAGCCTTCTCCATTCAGGTCTGCTTTAACCAAATCGCCAAGGAGACGATCTACCATTGATCTATCGGCCCTCAACTAAAAATATTAAGAAAGGAAGTAATAACTTTAACCCGACTTCCTGAGTTCTTTGTAAGTCTTTGTCCACTTGACCTTTTTGGGATTTCTCTTCATTCTCCAGTTTTTTTCACATTTCCCTGAGCAGAAATAGAAGATCCTGTTAGCATTAGTAACAAACATTTTCCCTACTCCTTCTTCAAATTTTTCTCCACAGAATGAACACTTAGACATCTATCTCCTCCCCATCTTACCTGAGAATTCCATTTCTGTTTCTCTCAGCATTAGTATATCCTTGACTCTTACAGGACCAAACACGTTTCTGATCAATACTTTCCCTTTATCTCTACCATCCAGTACCCTGCATCTTACTCTCATTACTCCACGTACACCTGATCTTCCAAGTAGTTCCACGACTTCTGCTGGTACTGCATCTTCTGCCATTAATTATCAACCTTTCTTTAATTCTTCTATTTTTTTAAGTATTTCTGATAGATTTGACTTTCCCTCTCCTGGCTCTACTATTGCCGCTGATGCTGTTGGGACGTTTATACCAGTGGATCTACCTAACTCCTCCTTTGATGGAATGTATACACAAGGTATTTTTTTCTCTTCACATAGGATTGGTAGATGCATTACTATCTCTGGTGGTTGAACATCTTCTGCTATTACTACTAATTTTGCATTTCCTCTTTCGATTGCTTTGGTAGTCTCGTTTGTCCCCTTCTTAACTTTACCGGTGTTTCTGGCGAGTTCTAAAGTCTGTAAAATCTTATTTTCTACTTCTTTTGGTACTTCAAATTTAGTCATCAAATTTCACCTCCAAATTTTTGGATCAATTTATCCTTCATTATTTGCTAACATGTGTAAGGTTTAAAGATTTATAAAGGTTTCATTTATGTGTAAAGTAGAATCTTAGTTTTTCTTTATTATCCAACCTACAGAAACCAACCCTATAAAACTGAATAATATCATCAACTTTTAACCCTTTAACTTCAGGTTCGGCTATACCTTTCTTTTTAGTCCCATTATCCATGACAATACTCACGGGAACATTTTCCTCAGAGACCCATTGAATCTTAGGCATTTCTTGAACTATTTTATTCCCAGAATACTCAGATTTTTTATCTAGTTTAATATTGAACAACCCAATTAGTCTCACTTCTTGACCTTGATATTTTTCGAAATCTTTTTTGCATATGTAAATTTTATTTGTGTTCACAGGGATAGTTCTATTTCCTCTTTCTGGGCAGTCTGGGTGTAGGGGTTCTTTTGCTTCAGTAACTTCAGGAGAATTACTAACAGTAATTTCAAAAGGTCCAAAAATGGCAAAGTATCGGTTAGCTATAGGATCAATCACACTTCTGTTAAAACTTTCAAACTTATCCCATGTTATCATAGATTCACTTTTACTTACTCCTGTTGAGACTAGAAAATTTCTGATGGCTTCTGGTTGGAATCCGCGTCTTTTCAATGCCATTAATGTAACTAATCGAGGATCATCCCATCCCAATAGTTCACCAGATTGTATTTTCTCTCTTATTTTTCTCCCGGAAGTTTCAACACCTTCTAGTGTAAATCTGGCTATCTCATCTATATAAGGAACATGAAGTCCTAGCGATTTCTGAATAAATTCCTGTATTTCTTTTCTCATTTCAAATTCTTTTGACCTTATTCTATGGGTAATTCCTTCCCATGAATCCATTAAAGATGTTCCAAAATCGTACATTGGCCAGACTCTGTATTTATTACCAGTTCTCACATGGGGTTTATCTATTATCCTCATTATTGATGGGTCTCTCATTGCGGCATTTTTATGGGACATTGATATTTTTAGACGAACTGAAGCTTCACCTTCTTTGATTTCTCCTGATAACATTTTTCCCCAGTTTTCGAGATTTTCATCCACAGATTCAGTTCTACATCGACATTCAGTCATTTCTCTCCTCTGGATTTTGATATCTTCCGATTTGCAAAAACAGACGTAAGCTTTATTTTTCTTAATCAATTTCTCAGTTGCTTGGTAATAATCTTCTATGTGATCAGTAATGTGATCAACTTCATCCCATTCTATTTCTAACCATTTCAAACCATCTTTCATAGCGTCATAGTACTCCAATTTCGAAAGTTCGGGATTTGTATCTTCGAATCTAAGAATGAATTTACCATCATATTTTTTGGCGTACAGATAGTTGATTAAAGCGGCTTTGGCATGTCCTATATGAGGATATTTTGAAGGTTCTGGGGGGAATGCAGTAATAACTTCTCTTTCATCTGATTTTGGGAGTTCAGGTAACTCATAAGTTTTATCTCCGGACTTTCTCTCAACCTCCAATCCCATTTCTTTAAGTTTTTGCTTCTGTTCTTCTAATGACCAGGAATTAATTTCTCTTATCACTTCTTTCGTTTCTTTTATAGTACTTTTCATATCTTTTTTGAAATCGGGGTTTTCAGCAATTAGTTTTCCCACTACCGATTTAAGATTAGCTTCTCCTCCGTATTCTACCGCATTTAGAAGGACATGTTTGAGTATAGTTTCGTTCATACTTATCTATTGATGTATAAAGAAATAAAGGATTAACTGAAGATAATACTCCCATACCCAACAACCTGAACCTTATTCCCAGTCACATCCCCAGAAGTAGCGTATTTCAATAATTTTCCCTTCTTTGAATCAAGCTCTTTAGCAGCAATCATAGTCGTAGCAATTCCGCCATAACCACAAATACTTGCACTCCTTTCCTGAACTCTATCAAAAAATTCTTCTTCGTCCAATTTAATAATACTTTCAATCACATAATTATCCGTATCGTAAGCCTGCTCATAAGGAACATAATGAGAGAAATCTGATGAAGCGATTACAATCCAGTCATTCTTTTCCTTTTTAACCACATCAGCAATAACCTTCCCTAGAACCTCACATTCCTCCAGAAAATCAAAAGTCGGGGAATAATTAGTAATAACAATAGGAACAAAACTGAAATCGTCTTCAAACCGGTACTGGATGAATGGTAATTGGACTTCAATCGAATGTTCTGGTCTGTGAGAATTAGGATCATTTTTTAACAAAGGACATTTTTTCATTAGTTTTTCGGCTACTTCTTCATCAATTTTAACTTCACCCAGAGGAGTTTTCCATTTACCAGAGGTCATTATCGCGTATTTATTCCCCCCAGGTCTGTGATTTGGACCGATGATGATATAATTCGCTTTTTTGATCTTAGTATACACATGAGCGGCAATAGGACCAGAATACAGATAACCGGCATGAGGAACTATACAAGCTTTGAAATATTCTTCATTTATTTCCCCCGGACCTAAATCTCTATGAAAAGATGATTTTATTTGTTTTTTCAATTTTTCAGGTTCTAAATCGTAAAAACTTCCGGCTACTGCTGGAGGACGGATCATCTAAACACCTAAAGTCTCCTTTTCGAAGTATTTTCTTAGAAATATACCAAATTTCTTGTTTTTTAGCAGTTTACTTATTTTTTGGTCTTTCAGTATTTCAAACCCCTCCATTATTTCTGTTGCTATATAACTAGGAATCCCCTTCTCTCTTAATATTTTTTCTTTATCACTTAGACTGTCTTTTAATTTACCTAAAGCTGATTTCCATTCCCTTTTGACTTCCACACGCCATCTATCATCTCGTATATAGGGTCCATTAATGGCTATATCTTTGTATTTTTTGATGAAGTCTTTAGAATTCTTCGGATTCCAGACTTTTGGTCCTATTCTTTCATTGATTGCAGGTAATTTTGGAACTTCTAATTCTATTAATATCACACAAGTTTTTTCCTCATCGCTCCAGTAATCACTTCTGTGTATATGAAACTCATATTCTTTTAGTATATCTTCCAGTCTCCCAGTGGCCTTTCTCAATTGTGGCCAAAGTATATCGGGGACAACGTTAGGTTTTTCGAATTTAAGCGCTAATAGTTCCGTTTCCCTCTTTCGAATTAGAATGTCTAACTCCTCTTTATTTACAGTTTCAGGAATTTTCTTGAAAAATAACTCCTTTTTGGGATTTTTAGTGAACTTTCTTGATACTTTCTTAAATTTATAGAAACTTTCAGGTGAAATGGCCGCTGCCGCATTCCTTTTTTTGTCCACGGGATCTATTACAATCAATACCTCGTCCTTGAACTTACTTCTTATTTTTCTATGGTCTTTTTCTTTCCAATGGTTTTCCACGTCTATTATTTCTTTGACGTTCCACTTATCAACGGCTTTTATTACACTATGAAATCTTCCGTAATTTATGACAAGCAATTCACAAATATACCCGGAGAATCCTTCAGTTTTTGCATCTGCGCCGTAGATATCATGTGCTTTTAGAAGCGCTTTCAATAACCTAACATCATCGGAAAGTTGTTGCGGAAAATTTTCATCAAGGTATTTGACATGGAAAGGGGTCCTATCAACAGCTGATTTAATATCTTTGCCTGAATTCACTCTATAACACGGTACTATGTCAATGTCAACATCTTTAACAGTACCGCGGATATATGGATGTTGCGCATATTCTATTTTCCATACCCCATGCATTTTTTCTATGACACTTTTACCAATTTTTAGACCATATTCTTCTAGTTGTTCTTCCGTGATGTCAGTAGGAAATATAATAAAAACATCAAATTCATTTTTTGCTGGTAGCCATGTATTCCTAGTTAAGGATCCAGCTATTATTGCTGCTCCGCGATATTTTCTAGCTTCTTTATTTGTTACTTCAAGTATTTGGCCGCTGAGTTCATTTAATTCCCTTCTTTCCTCTACTGTAGGCTTGATTTCCTTTAGGACTTCTTTTAGGATAGTTCTCACTTTTTTTGATGGCATGTATAATATTGGGTGTTTTTGTATAAAGAAGTTTAGTTTATTAATTATTTTTAATTGGATGAATTAAACAAGTTGGAATTATTTATATTAGTAAAAAAATAAAATTTTTTAGATGACAAAGTATCGAGGAAAATTAAGAGAGATTTTGATTTTTGATGATTCCGATCAAAATCATTTTAGTGTTATAAGGAACTCAGATCAGATTAGAGAAACTTTATATAAAATATCGTCACATAGGACAAGAGACAACCCAGAGGATGTTGCAAGGAAATTAAGGGAGGGAACCCATTATGTGGTAGTAGGGGGTAATAGGACCCCTTATAGGTTGCAACTATCCCAATATGCTCCAGATCATGTGGAATTTTTGACCCAAGAATATCAAAGAGACCAAGAATTTCCAGAAAGACCTTTAGGAGAAAAAGAGAATTTAATTTATGACATAACTGTAAAAGGTGAAAAAACGAAGAGAATCGATTTGAATAACCCTCGATTAGAGAGATTAGTAATCAAAGCAAATCCCCAACCACAAGGTGGAACTAATTTTGGCCCTGATTATCTCTTAATCGTTGCTGAAAGAAGGCGTAGATATTTAGACGAACCTGATAAACATTTCAGGATTTTTATTGTTGAAGGAAAAGGAGAAAGTGATGATGTTTACGAAAGTCCAGGATATAACAACAAGGTGGGGCCTCGGGCGAGATTACATGCTCGGGAACTTAGCAGAGAAAGAGACTATTCTGATCGAGAAATAGTACAAGAAACGAATGTCCCGGGCGAATTATCAAGACTTTCGGGGGATACGCATCTCAGAGACCTTCAACAGCGAGAAATAGAGGAAAGGGGTATGTCAGGTGGCTATAGAGTTGGTCACGGGGACTTTAGTCTAGGAGAAGATTTAAAAGGGATATTAGAAAAGGGAGATGCTTTGCATATTGTAGATTCGGATGGGAGAAAATTAACAACTAACTAAAGTTTTGCGTTTTTAACGTTAATTATTTGTTTTAGGAATAAGAATACTAT
>CAYMPD010000007.1:0-44853 GCA_964392445.1 uncultured archaeon
TGCAAAAATTGCTATCTGAACTACAAAATGCCCCAAAATACCCTTCATTAAGACAGACATCATAACACGTTTCTCTTACACAAATTCCACTATCACAATATTCATTTCCTGCTATATGGCATTCACATGAGCCATCGCCATCACAATCTTCATAACCATCATCACAAACACATGCAGGCACCCATCCTAAACCACCACATCCAATCTTTTCTCCGCAATGCGCATTAATATCGCACCGAGCTCCATCACAATCTTCATCGATACAATCTATCTTACAGGCATTGTCGTTATCTGTATCATCACTACATGATGTTTCTGTTCCACAATCCCACCCACATGTATCACAACAACACCCAGCAGTATCTCCAGGGACTAACTGATCACCACAAACTGGAGTAAACGGACACACATGGAGCGAACTGCATTGGTAATGCACACAAGTTCCTGGTGGGCAATCTGCTCCAGCATAACAGACACTCCCATCATCTTCTTTACAAAAAGCATTTTCCGACGTACATTCACCACATTTTCCTCCACATCCATCAGGACCACACTCCTTACCTTCACAGTCAGGAATACAAGATTGGGTAAAAACCAAGTTGGGAGAAAGTAAAATGCCAATAATCAAGAAAATAGATATTTTTTTCACAAGTAATTTATTCAAATTCCCCCACCTTTTATCTATTAATTAATTTAACTTATATCTAAATCTTTGCTCCTTACTTATCTTGCTAGTAAATTTTTCGCTAAAAAGTCACTAAAACTAGATTCAAACTTAATATCATAGAAATTATTCTACGCACTAAACTTTCGTTCCCAGTGAAGTTTTATATGCTAGTTTTGTTAGCTAGAAATAATTTCATATTTTATCCATGGACCTTAATTATCTTTGACTTAATCTTTGACATCCCACCAGTAGGTTCAGCAAGAACATTATCACAAACCAAGCATCTAACAATTCTAGAAGCCTTATTGAAGACCATTTGTTCATTCTTACATTTAGAACACACTATTTCCAGGAATTTGCTTGTTGGTTGTTCTGTTATCATAAATTACACCTTATTTTTTAACAAGTTTAAACTTTTTGTTTCTGAATCCTTTACCTCTACTATGTTTTTTCCCACATTCTTTACATTTATACCTTAGATCTGTCCTTTTAACGCTTTTTTGATGGTCAGGTTTAGGTCTAGGAAAACTACCGTAGCCCTTGAGTTTTCTTAAATACCTTCTTTGACCTTGAGCCATCTTTCTTCTTTGTTTTTTCTTTACTTTTTCAACCTTATGATCAGTATGCTTTCTACAAAACGGACAAAATACTCTTTGATCTTTTGGCACTTCCATTTTTATTCAACCTCTTTTGCATTTCCTGACTTAATCATCAATTCTGCATTCCCAGCCGGTATTTCAGCTTTATCTCCTGGCTTGAATGGACCATATTTTTTAAGGTCAGAGCCAACAAACTCAGGTATATCTTCTTTGAATTCAACCTTTTTAAGTTTTGGTTTCTTCTTAGTTCCTTTAGTTTTTTTCCTTAATATATTTAAAGTCTTTTCCCTTTGGTATTTTAGCAGATCAACCAACTGTTTGAAGAATTTCTCCTCGATTTTATTGAGATTTTGTACTGGAATACCTGTTCTAGCCGCAAAAACCGATTGTTGGAGTATTTTAGTCTCTCTTCGGTTGTAAATATCTTCTAGAAGGTTTTGGATGTTTGTTAACTCTCTCTCAGCCATTTTATCCTTCTTTTTCTCGGCTAGTCTTCTCTTCTGGTCTAAATATCTCTTAGCTTTATCGTAGAAATCATCTGGAATTTCAGATAATTTACTTTCGTACTGTTCTTTTCTCTGAATTTTTCTTATGTATTCGAAGGTTATTGCTTCTTCTTTTTCTTCGGGCATATATTAAAATTAGGATTGAATATTGAAATAAGTCATATAATCTAATTGTTATTACTTTTTGATAGGAAGAAAGTTATAAATAGCTGTGTGATTTTATTGAGGTTATGTCGAATATAAATCTTATTAAGAGTGTCTTGAACTCTTATTCCTCCCCAGCTGACTTAGAACGTTATGAAGACTTATTTAACTTTTTTAGACCTCTCTTGATCAGGGATAGAATCGAAAGATTAAAGTCCCCTAATTTATCTAATATATATTTTGAAATAGATGATGATGGATTAAAATATACGGGACTTATAGATCCAAGAAATGTTGTTGAAAGAGAATTTTATGTGGGTCTTCTCCCAAACAGAGACCCCAGCGGCACTAGGACTAGATCAGACCAGATATTACCTATACAGTCAGGTATTATATCTCATAGAGGAATAAGAATATATCAGGATGATGATGAAGTGTGGAAACTAGAGATTGCCACTGAGCCTAATATCAGTCTATATAGAGGAGTATCAGAAAAGAACGGGAAGATAATATGTGAGGGTGAACTTGAAACGGGAAGATCCATTCCTCTAAGTCATTCAGGAAATACAATATTCGCTTATAATGAAAAAAAACCCAAAAGTGGTAAGGAGATAAATATATCAGATTTATCATTCAGATTGTTTATATATCCACCCTATAATCGAAAAGTAACATAATTAAAGAGAGGTCTCACATTCAATAATCTCTGCTGGTCCATCCCTTCTTATTCCCTTTCAATTTCCTAAACACATAATTAATCGGATTTTTCAACCCCTCACAACAGTCACCAGCAATATCCCCAAGGATAGATTTGTAATAGTTCTCATTATCACAATTTGGTGGTAAAAGGTTTCTAGGTTGTCTTTTATGCCATCTTAACTGTGTATCAATGTATCTCTTAGAAAGTGGACTAGCATTTCTTTGATTCCATTCCTCCAGTTCTTTTTCTATCTCCTCCCAGGACCAACCCATGTTCTGTAAAAAGGTGATGAGAATGAAAACAGATCTTTTCCTACCATCTCTTAAACCTTGAAGTATTTGGTGAATACATGGTGGGAAGTACTTCTTAGGGACTTTTTTCAATTTTCTTCTAGGTCCTTTGTATTCCTCTCTTTCTCGTTCTGTACTATATTTCTCAGACCAATCTAACGCCTCAGTAATTAACGCCGTCGCTTCTGTTAATTCGGGCTTTTCTCCAAGGAACTTAGTATCCAATTTAATTTTAAAAGATTCTGCGTTCTTTTTCTGAAAATCGTCTAGTTGTTCTAATTTCAACGGTAAACTAACCAACAGGGATTTTTCATGAAGACTGTAAGGAAGACGAAACATGTGACGAGAAGAAGCAACCATACTATCTAGTTCAACAAGTTTAAGTGGATTTAAACCTTCTTTATCTATACAATCATGAATATTTTTTTCGACTCTTTCCGCAAGTTTGAGAGGATTATCAAGTTCAAGGAACCTTTCTCTCAGTGCTTCTTTAATGTAATCTTTAAGATATTCTATTATTGCTCTAGCGGCATCAGGATAAAGTCTCTCTATTTTCTTCTCATTAATTGTATCAGGAAAAGACTCAAATGGAACGCCTAAGTGAAAAGACTTACCACCAGTAAATTTGATCGAATAAGTGGTTATACCGTGATCATCTAAAGCCTCACATAAGGTTCTAACAGTTATTTTCGAGAGTTCAAAGTCCGGGCAATCAGGGTCAAGTATCAAATCCCATCCTATCCTAAGTTCATTCAGTTTTTCCAGAGTCATCCCAGACTCCAATCTCATAGGACTAGACCATCTTTCAACAGAACCATGAAAACTCACCACGCCCTTCTTAACCATTTCCATTATATCATCGGGATAAGTAAGAACATTGGGTCTTTGGTCAAATTTACCATTATCATAAACTCCTACTATTTCTCTGTCATTAGATACTGCCAACAAAGCCTTCTGTACCTCTTCTCGTGAGTAGTATTTCCACACTTTCAAGGAATTATTCATGAATTGTTATTGGGGTTGAAGGAATAAATTGGTTTTTTGTTACTACAATTTAGTTATTACAGTATAGAAATACTTATATAGTCGATTGAATTATTATAGGATATGATTTTAGATCTATTAGGTATTAAAGGTAATAAAAACACCGAAAGAAGACTCAGAAGATTAACAGAAGAAAGAGATTATGATGAATTATCTAGATTATTTAGAAGGGCTGGTTATCCGTTAATGCCAAGCGATTTCGAAGGTGTTAGAGTTGTTGATACTAGAAGTTTACCCACAACTTATGGACCCAAATTAGGAGAAGTTTTCTCAGGTCTAGAACAACGTACCCTTGAATTTCCGTATGAGAGATGGGATGAAGTTGCTAGAAAGCTGGGTATAGAAGAATGGAGTGGAATGGCAGGTCTTGTCAATGGTGTTAATGTTATTTCAGATAGAGCGCCTCATGAGGATGCTCATAATTTTTTTGAAAGTTTAAGATCAGAGCCTTCAGATCCAGTTTTAAGATTACAGTATTATTTAATAGATGAAATAGCTGCTTGGTATCTTGATCATCTAACGGGAAGACGAAATATTCCAGATATGAATCGCTATCGTAGTTACTATACTCAACAACTATCCTGTAATACTATCTTAAGTCCTAAAGAAACAAGGGAATATGGCAAATTAGCTAGAAGAGTCTGTGAACTGGTAATAGAAAGAGATGTTGGAATAGAAGATTTTTGGGAAAAACTAAGTGATTCTAATGTTTATCTCAGATATCTACATGATTGGTTGGGAGGTTACACAGGACCTAATCTAACATATGATGAAATTTTCCCTCCATGGGTCCAAGAGACTATACAAAATAATAACAGAATGTATTCACAAATGAATTAAAAAACCAATCAAACTTAAATTCTTAAACATTAAACCCTAATAAATCAAGGATAAGGTGAATGAATGGGAAACGTAAGAACAAGTCACATCAAATTACTCTCAGAAAAACTAATAGAACTCCATCCCGACAAATTCTCCAAAGGTTTTGAAAAAAACAAAGAAGTTCTTGAAGAATTAATGAATTTTGAATCAAAAACAATCAGAAACAAAGTAGCAGGTTATATTACCCATAGTATTGATAAATTAGAAAAACTTGATTCACTTAAAGTAACTTACCAAGATCCTGAACCCGACAAAAGGAAAAAGAAAAAACGTAAAAAACGCTAAACAAACTCATAACTGACACTCATACTTGCACTAACTTCTATTGTTCCTGGACTAATTTGTGTTTCTGCTTCCATTGCTTCCCCCGCCTTTGCTAATGTATCATAATATCTGTAAACAGGTTGATAATAACTTGATTCACTGGCTCTTAGAACTCCCGTGATATCAACTCCTAGTCCATCTGCTATTGCTTTTGCTTTAACTTCTGCATTTTTGGATGCTTCCTTTAATACCTGATTCCTATATTCTGCCTGTTTTTCATCTGTTAGCCCAAAATTGACTCCTTGGAATCTATTCGCACCCGCTGAAGCTGCAGCATCAATAACTTTACCTACATTGTCTATGTTTGTTGTCTTAACTCTAATCATTTGAGTTGTTTTATAAGAGATTATCTCATAGTAATTTTCTTCACTTCTCCAGTTTCTTATTGGTTGAACACTATATTGGTAGGTTTTGATATCTTTCTCCCAAATACCATTCGCTTTTAAAGCATTCATAACCTTTTCCATAGTTTCTGCGTTTAATTGCTGAGAATCTAAGGCATTTACCTCTTGTGTTTCCACTCCCAATATTATCTCAGCTTCGTTAGGATCTACTTTAAGGCTTGACTCACCTGTTACCTGGATGCTATTTTCTGGTTCCAGTGTTCCTCCTCCGCCAGTTATCTTTCCTTGTAGGTTAACATTGACTGGTTTAAGAACCACTAAACCCGCCATCGCTATTAGTCCCAAGACCAGCAGTACAAATACGAGCCCCTCAGTCTTTGTTTTCATATTTATCACTAGTAATGACTTGGTTAGGTATGTTTAAAAATTGTTAGGTTTTTGTAAGGATGAAACCGAACGATTTTTAAAGTTCGGAGATTGAATCTCTAATTGTCTCGAGTTTTGATTTTATCTCGCTTATTTTGTAGATTGAAAGTAGAATTAAAAGAATAGATACACTAATTGCTGCTGTTTTGATATCACTCGGAAGACTTAATACATTCGTTATTAATCCCAAACTTGCCGCAAGACCAAGGTTACCCCATAATTTGAATTCTTCCACCATTTCTTTGTGTTCGAGATCCTTTGCGTTCTTTACAAATTTTTTACTCATTCAAAAAACCCAGAAAAACCGATTATTAATAGAACTAATCCTACTATCTGAACCACTGGTTTTGACACAAATGTCACGAGAGAAGTGATAGTATCGGGTGATGCTAATAGAAAAGTTCCAAAAACAGCGAATGAAATTAACCATCTTTTCGAAATTTTTTTCTTAGATTTAGCCATATCAATATTTCTCTTTTCGGTCTTATAAATCATAATCATTTATAAACTTTTATTCAACTAATCTTACTTGGGTCACGATGAAGAGACCATCCCAGACTGACCGAAAGGGAGGAAGACGGAGGTAGCTCTTGAGTGGCCCATTATTTTCACATGAAAGGTGAGGGGAGAAAATGAAGAAAGTTTTTGTATCATTTCGATTTACAGGGGAAGATAAGAAAGAACTTAAAAAAATAATTCCTGAGATTCATAATTCCTTAGAAAAAATAGGTTATAAAGTTTACTCGACTATTTTTGATTCCGAAAAATTTAGCGAAGAAAATTGGACTGGTAAAGAAATAATGAAAAGGGTATTCAGAGAAATAGACAATTCTGATTTAGTTTTGTTCTTCGTCAGGAATTCAAAAGTAAGTCAAGGGATGTTAGTGGAATTGGGATATTCTCTCGCCAAGAAAAAGGAATTATTATTAGCTATCCAGAAAAATGTCAAAGAAAGTATATTCCGAAGACAAATAGATCAAGTAATTGAATTTGAAGATTTAGATGATTTAAAAGAAAAACTAGTAATGATTTAATCAACAATATACTTAACCTTATTTCCCTCCGAACTAATCGTACATTCCAAAAGGTCTTCAATTATCTCAACATATTTCTCCTTAGGAACACTTCTACCACCCAAACCAAGAATGTAATTATTAATTGTTCTCTTATAACCGTACATTAAAGATCGAATATCATGATAAATTATCCCACCATAACCCGGAGCAATGTTTTGATCACATACACCAATTCCAACAACATCGTTAAGAGCATCTTCTAGCTCCTTGAACGGGAATGGCCTGTAAACGGTTATTTTTACTAAACCTACCTTAATCCCTTTTTTCCTCGCTTCTAAAACCGCAGCCTTAGCAGTTGAAGTCATCGCACCAACAGAAACCAAAGCAACAACAGCATCATCCATCTTAAACCTCTCAATAACACCATAGTTGGTATTGTGTTTTTTATTCCACTGTTTGAACGTTTTCTTAATTATTCCAAGTGCATTTTCCATAGCTTTTTGCTGTTGTAGTCGGAATTCCATATATTCATCCATAACTGGTACTCCAAGATTCATGGGTTTATCAGGATCCAAATAAGTTAGAGGTTTATACTTCGGCAAAAATTTATCAACACTCTTTTGAGTGGGGATTTTAACTGGCTCCCGGGTATAACTAAGAATAAATCCGTCCAGATTAACAAAACAGGGAAGAAGTACTTTATGATCCTCAGCGATTTTGAAAGCCTGTAAAGTTAAATCCATTACTTCTTGATTGTTCTCAGTGAAAAATATCATCCACCCAGTATCTCGTTGATCAAGTATATCATTGTGATCAGTCCAAAGTGTTATCGGTGCAGACAAACCACGAGAAACATTAATCATAACAATAGGTAATCTCATCCCAGAAGCCACATAAAGAATCTCATGCATAAGTAATAATCCCTGGGACGAAGATGCAGTAAATGTTCTTACGCCTGTAGCTTCAGAAGCAACTGAGGCTGACATGACTGAGTGTTCAGAATCAACGTCCAAGAAGTCCCCTTTAAACTTTCCATCTACTTTCCATTTGGCTAATGTCTCAATCAACTCAGTCTGGGGAGTAACGGGGAAATTGGGAACTACTTTTACTTTCGCTAATCGAGCTGCCCATGCTCCTGCCTCATTTCCATCCATTAATTTTTTCATTTTTTACCACTCAACTCTCTATGAACCCAAACTATTGTACAGGATATCAAATACCAATAAACTATCCAACTTACCATCAAACTCACACCTTCGAAATAAAAACGGGTGGGTATCAAAACTCTAAATAAAGATAATTCAATCATTCTCATCGTTTTTGGAGGAGGTGTTATCCAAGATATGGAAAAAACTAAAGTTAGTAAAAAGAGGAGACAAACAACCAAAACTTTTCCTAAATCTGGTGTAAAAAATTGATTAAATCTTCTTTTTTTCATCTTATTCCAACCCCGCGCACTCTTCACTCATATATTCCCTAAGAGAACACCAGTCCTCATGGCACTGCTGAACCACTTCATAGTGTGTACAAAATATTTGTCCTAAAAATTGTAATATCCTTGATTTTATTTTCACACCAATTAATTTTCTCTTAGGTATTTCTTTGATAATAACATTAGTTTGGTATAGATTTGCAATAACATCTTTTTGCTCCTTTGACAAATCATAAGCTCCTTCATCTTCCATATCATCGAGTATTCTCCTAAATTCTCCCTGACTTAAACATTCAACATCAACTTCATTACAAGTAATAATCATTCCATTCTCGTTAATCCCAATAGTGTAATCATCATAACTCTTCTCCAGTTCTTTACTGCTGATTTTTACAAAATTTTCAGACATTTTCAAAGGATCTAACTCCATAGGATGATGTAATTGGATAACATTTGGCTGGACTCTAGCATATACTCCAAAAAAACTGAAGAATACAATTAAACCAACAATTAATTTCCTAATCATGTGTTTCTCTCACCTTCTTGATGCACCTAACCGGACAAACATCGGCACAAACCAAACAGCCTTTGCAAATACTGTAATCAATTTTTGGGTGTCCGTTCTTATCAATTTTTATAGCAGATTCTGGGCAGGAAATCCAGCACTGACGACACTTGATACATTTTTTCTTGTCAATAACCGGTCTAAAAATTCTCCAACTACCTGTATTCCTCTTAACGCTACTACCCTTGGCTTCTATGTATGGTATTCCTTCCTTTCCTTTATACTCTATCTCTTCTATACCAACAGATTTCTTTTTCTTTTTGATTTTTTTAACTATTTTTTTAACCATGTACGCTATCATACCCCACTTTTGCTGCTCTTTTATTCGATTCAATAACCTTTTCAGAATATTTTTTCAACTTTTTCTCAATTGCCTTCTCAAGATTTTCAAGTGTTATTTTACTCTCTAATTTTTTCACAAGTAAGCCTAACATAACCGTGTTCGGAATAGGTTTACCTATAATATCTAAAGCTATGGTCGTTGCATCCGTGCAGATGAAATTCTCTTTTCTATCAAATCCTAACTTATGTGCCCGATTAGTATTAACCAGAATTAATGTTAAATCATCAGTTCCTTTAAGCATTTTTTCAAAATCAAGTGTATCGTCCAGTATTACAACAATATCGGGTTTTGTAATATAGCCTCTCTCAAGTATCTGGTCCTTATCTATCCTCACAAAACTAACTACTGGTGCTCCCCGTCTTTCTGCACCATATAAACTGAAATCTTGTGTTCTAAATCCAGATAAGAATGCTGCTTTTCCTAGAACATGTGCACATGTTTTTACACCTGCACCTCCTCGGCCATGTATACGGATTTCTAGCATTAACTCACACTAACTATTTGGTTTAGACTAATATTAAGTTTTGTGTGGGTTTTTTTCAAGTGGTCTTATCAAGGATCAAATGACTCAAATAACCCCAAATTATAACCAAAAAATAAAGTCCAAACTCAAATCCCGAAAATTCGAACATCAACCAAAGTAAAAAAGTTAATAATGAGGAAATTACTAAAGAGAACCAGAGAGTATGTGTTATCCCACGATGTTTAGTTGGGAAGAATCGAAAAACTAGGTAAATAAATACAAAAATCACTACTGAAGAAACAACAGAGGTCACAGAGAAATTAATTATCAAATAACCAACTAAAACTACAGCAAGAATTAACGATACATACTTACGAATATTACTTTTAGGTGTGTCGATATCAGGAAAAATAGTAGCAAGTAAATTAAATAAAAGAAGGAAAAGAATTAGAAAAGGGTCTTTAATCCAACCCTGACCATAAAGAGAAATCAGAATAACAATAACAAAAATTAAGTCAAAGATTAAATGAATTTTCCAAGATGGCAATCGACATCACGTGCATTAACTGCTCTTAATAAAGTATTATGCCGTTGATTAATATATGTCAGATGAAGTGGATAAAGATATTCAAAGGTTCAAAAATCACATACATTCAATGTTAAATTCGGAAGAATTGCTAGAGTCACAAAGAAAAGTTCTTAAGAGATATGATAAGATGAACCAAGCAAACGAATTGGAGGTAAGAACAAGAAGAAATTATCTTTGTAATTTAAAATCCTTCAGCAAAGAAATAAAGAAACCATATAAAGAAATGACAAAGGATGATATAGTAGATTTTTGTGCTTATATTGATGAGAACTGGAAAAAGAACACAATTAAATCAGCTAAATTTACTATAAGAGCATTTTTTAAATGGTTATATGATTCTGATGATTACCCAAGTGTTGTGAGTTGGATAAAGCCAAAGTCTAGTCCTGGTAGTAGAAAGAACCGCGATGAATTATTAACTGAAGAAGAAGTTCTTAAAATGCTTAATGCAACTACTAATCCCAGAGATAAAGCCCTTATTATGTTATTATTTGAGATAGGGATAAGAGGAACACAAGCTAGTAGATTGAAATTAAAAGATGTTACTTTTGATGAGAACGGTGGTTTAATATTCATACGGGGGATGAAGAAAGGAAGAGATAGCAGGATAAGAACAATTCAATCTACCCCTTTTCTCAAGAATTGGATCAATAATCACCCAAGGAAGGATGATAGGGAAGCACCTTTATTCGTTTCATTGTATGCACCACACGGGAGATTTTATAGAGGTGGAATGTATCAAATGGTTAAAAGAGTGGCAAAAAGGGCTGGAATTAAGAAGAATGTTTATCTCCACCTTTTTAGACATTCCGCTATGACGAATTTAGTAGATCAGGGTTTTGTTGAGTCTGAATTGGAGATAATAGGTACATGGGTAGAGGGGTCAGAGGCAACAAAAATATATGTTCATCCTACTGAAGAAAGCGTAAATAAAAAAAGATTGAGGAAAGAAGGAATCTTTAAGAAGGAAGATAAGAAAACAGAGAAAATACTTAAACCTAAAAGATGCATTAAATGTGGTTTTGATAAAAACCCAGCGACAAATAAATATTGTGAGGAATGCTTCTTTCCATTGGATTCTAAGAGTGCTATGGAATTAGATGAAAAAAGGAAAGAGTTGGATAAGAAAATCGAAAAGTTACATCCTTTATTAAAGAAACTTGAAGAGAACCCAGACATTCTAGAAAAATTAAGCAACGCGAAATGATCTACTCCCTCTCATGTTCTTTTAACAATTGAATAAAATACTTCTCCAGATTGCTACCTGGTAAAACATGAAATATCAATGTATTGCCACCACCAACATAGGGGGAACAGCTGGAATTAAACCTATTATCACTAGAAATCTGTTCCTCTGGGGTTTCAACTTTGGGTGATAGGGTATGGGGGGTGTAGTTATATTTATCTCCCCTTACAAAACTTATGGGAATGGAAGTAACAAAATTATTAACTGAGTTAAAATGTTCCCCCAACAAACGCTTCATATATCCGTCCAAAATACTGTAAAGTCCAGAATTGAGACCTATATAAGTACCTCTCTTTCTCTTAAACTTTTTCAAGTAATTTTTGAATAATTTTATCTCAACCTTTACCAGTTTTTCTTCTTTCAGTATTTGTGAAATTGTATTAAATGGGATACCAGCGAGACCATCTAAGATTCCATTAGGATTAGGTTTATGTTTTGGGTGATAGAATTTTATTCTTGCACCATTTAGTTGAGAAAATTGTTTTAGGTCAGTGGAGATTTCACCTGCTACATACTTTATCTTAGAGTCTTTATTCCTAATTGCTTTGCAGATTTCTGTTTGATCTGTAAGTTGTTTTACTATTTGTGCATTGTCAGGAATGGCTATGTGAGGGTATATTTTTTCAGTCAAATTCCGTAGGTCTTCATAATCAATGATAATAAATTTATAGACCTCGAGAATTGTGCATTCACCAACATCCACTTTGGGGAAGAACACTTTGTGTATCCGACCCTTGGATTCTTTTCTGTCTAATGTAGTGAAATCAGTAAGGAAACTCTCGATGCGTTTTGGTATAGTATAATCTCTTCTTAGATCTGTGAAATCAAAATATAACGCTTTCTTGTGGAAGGTTACATTACCCACTCCCTGTAGAAGGGACTGACAGATGGGGCACATCTGAACTGCGTTATACCTAACTTTTATAATTTCTGGATGTTTAGGACATGAAAGGAGTTTGAAAGTAAAAGATTTATTCTGTTTGTTTAACTTCTTCTCCGCCGCATTTAGTCTTTCATTCATTTTATCAATGAGGTTAGTGTCTTCTGTGTCTTTTAACTTTACTGAATACCTACCATGATGAAGACCTGAACCATCTAATTCATAATACCTAAACTTACCCATCTACACCCCTCTCCTTTCTATTGGCGTCTTCTCCTGATCTCAACTGATCCTTTTTAACTTTTAATCCACGGCAGTTCCACTCTAGAAATTCATAACGTTTAGCCATTGACTTCATACATCTACGTGTTTTACTTTTATCGAATGAGAACCAGGTAGCGAAATTTTTATAGAGTGATTTTCTCGAGATACTTCTTCCAAGTAAGAATTCCTGCTCGAAATTATTTTGTAGTCGTTCCAGCGCTATGGGAAGAAAATCAAATGATGAAGACTGTTCTTTATTAAGTTCTTTGTTCATATACATTATTATCACACCAATTCGTGAGAAGGCTTAGGGACCTTCTTTCATTTTTTCTTCTTTTCTATTAACTCCTCTATCCTTTCCAATGTCGTGATCCAGATATCATATTTCTTTAATCGTTCTTCAGGTCTCATTTGCCATCAACTTCGCAATTTCTTGATCTTCATCATCATAACTAGAGATAGCCGGGATTTTTCTCCATCCTAAAATACAGATTCTTGTATTCGGTCTATCTTTTTTAGCACCTAATCTTCTCTTGAGCTCTTGGAGGTATTTGAGGGAGGAGACTTCCACATTAAGGATTATTCCATCATTAGATTCTGATATCTCAAAAAACGGAATCGAAAGTTTTGAAAGTATTTTGATTAAGTTTGGTTTTTGTCCTGTTATTTTTATTTTACTTCTAATATGCATCAAACCCCCTTCAAATATTAGCAGATAATTACAAAGTATTAGAAAGGGTAAAGCTTACTTTACCTTTTTTGGTGATAGAATATGTCAGAGAGGAAATCCAAGAAATCGGTTATACTCAAAAGAATAGCAAGATCTTATGGAAGTTATACGAGATTGAGGGATGACACAGGGGTCAGTGATAGGACCTTATCCAAATGGTTAGGTGTTTTTGAAGAAAAGGGTCTAATTGAGAAAGTATTATCAAATGGAAGTATTGTTTATAAAATAACAGAAAAGGGATTGAGTTCATTAAAAAATGAAAAAAATAATATAAAACCTAAGAAAAAGACCAAGATATTCCAATCGTATAGAAGATATTTAGAAGATGAGAGGACATTCGATGCTGAACATCGAGAAATACATCCTCCCCGAACTAAGGATTATGATAAAGCCTATGATTTCGTACATTATTCTTATGTTGATGATAGTCCCAAGAAGATAACTAAAATTATGGAAGAATTTAAGATCGATGTGAGTCTAACTATTATCTATTCGCTCTTGTACGCAAAACCAATGAAAATTGATGAATTGTTTAATTTAATGTCTATCTATCCAGGTATCACGAGAGAATACATAGAATCAAAAATAAATCTATTATTGGGAAAGGGAATTTTAGATACATTGACGAGACAGGAACTCAAAAATTGGGGAATAATTGATTTTAAAGATACTTATTATAACGTAAGATCTCATTTATTGATAAGATTCCTATTCGGAGATATATTTAATATTATTAATCTTAAACAATCCAAAATTGACTTATTATTTGATTTCTTTGTTTCTAAAGAATTCAGAGAAAAATACAAGACTACATTCCAAGATGCTGAATCTATAGATATTTTTTCCTATTCAGAGAAATTGATATATCATGAAATATTGGATCGATTTAATGAAGACGTGATATTCTCAAATAATCTGATAGATATCTTCTTATCAAATAAAAGAAGGATTCCTTTGTCGATAAGATTGGGTAATGCAATAAATTAACCTATCTTCTATGTGCCCTCGTAAAAGGTGAAGACCTCTCTCTCACTTTCAAAACTGTAAATGGTCTATGTCTATCGAAATCATAACCCTTTACTGCAAGAGACAAAGCCCAGAAATTGCTCAAGTCTTTGTTGATAATCTCATTGTTGTTACTGACAGCCCTGTTCGTTTCACTTATCAACTTCTTACAATTACTAGGTAAGATTAGTTCTTTACTCAAGAGCTTACCTTTAACAGAATCTATGAATGATTTCTTGTTATCATCAGTGATCTTCTTATCTGTCCTTATACCTCTGTGAATATTACGGTCAATAACCAAGTTTCTACCTACTATAGTATTTGTGAGCAACCTATTCAATTCCAAATCAAGTAAATACTTGGATATACTATCCAAATCTTGAGTTTCGGTTATCTCCTCAATTCTTAGTTTGCCGTTAGACTGTGATAGCAAAACTGAACAGAATTCAAAGCTATCTTCGTTGAGATACACTCCACAATAATACCCTTCTAAATCTTTCTCACGCATACTTCATAATCCTCCGTAAACTTTTCCGCTACATGATGCATTGGATTTCTATTAGCAAATACACATAAAGCCAGGGACATCACCATGTCGTCATGGTGCGGGTTTTTACTGAACTTGAAATTCCTCAGTTCGTTTATCAATTTACTGTCATTCGGAATTATTAATTTCTTGTTCTCGAACTTATTCCTCAGGAAGCTCAACAGATCCAACCTACTTTGCTTGGTGAATTTGAACCCTTCCACTGGTAAACCTTTGTCTCGGATTTCCTCGAAAAGTGGTTCACCCAATCCCGTCTGATCAACAAGAATCTTGATGGGTCTGAAATTGTTGTTTATCTGGTCTAGTACTTTCAACTGCTGGGAATAGTCAATCTTGTTGAACCTCTCGATATGAAATACCTTCAGATTGTTGGATTCAGTTCTTTGTACAACTGTGAATACCGAGAAGTCTTTGAGTTTAGCAAAGTCACAACCTACAAAATAAGTTCTGTCTTTTCCATGATTAACCATATCATATTCCTGAACACATGGGAGAATTAATGAATAGGGGAAGTAAGCGGTCTTCTCTTCCAGAAATTCGGCATTATACTCCTGCCTAAAGGTTAGTTCATCCATCTCATTTCTATCTTTTTCCAGATCCCTTTTGTTGATTGAAGGACATTGTTCTGATTTTATTTGCGACACAAAAGCACTCTTCCAGTTACTAAAGCATTCCCAGAAGAATCCTCGTTTTCCCAGAGGTGTTGATATTAACCATAAATTACCACCAGTCCGAATTAGCATTGGTTTGACAGCTCGATAATAAATTGAATCATCCTTGAAATGAGCAGCTTCGTCTATGTAAATAACGTCAGCAGAGTAACCAAGTATTGTTGAGATTGAATCTGGTAATGATATTATCCTAGAACCTGTGTCTAATTCTAGTTCGGTCTTACTCCAGTTGTCAGAGTCTATACTGGGCTTCAGGAATTCATTAGTCTCTATTGTGGTCTTGATTTCTTTTAGGATTCTGACCGATTGTCTTAGTGAGGGCGAGAGTATCAACTGGAGGGAATTGGGTTGAGTAAACGCAGTATAGATGGACATAACTTTGATTACTGTTGATTTACCTGACTGTCGTCCCCAGACTAGGAGTTTGTTCTTAGAACTATCCAGAATTGCTTCTCTCTGATAATCATGTGGTTTGAAATCAAGAACTTGAGAAAGGAAGAAGATTGGATCTTGTTTACTTTTCTTCACAAATTCAGTTTTATCCATCATCACCATCTTCGAATAGTTTGGATAATGTTAGATTCCCGGATAATTCTATGGACTTTGTTTGTTTTGGTGCTACACCTAATTTCTGGAGGTTAAACACATAATCGTTCATTAATTTTCTCCTGAGTTTCATTATTCGGATACAGGAATTTACGTCGCCTTTTGCTTTGGCTTCTTTGTATAGATCCATTAATTCTTTTATGGAATTCTTGTGCGTGGTTTCTACTTCAACAAGTATTTGGGAATACTCTTCGTTTGATAATTGTTGTTTCAATTCTTTATCTAGTGCTTCAATATCTCTGTGGACCGTTCTTCTATTCACGTCTAGTTCTTCTGCTATTTCTGTGTTATTATATCCCTGGAAGAGTAATTCCATGACCTTCTGTCTTCTGGCTACGACTTTCGGATGTGTGACATTCTGGGACATTTTATCTGGTAATATTTTGGTGCGTTAGATATTTAACTAACATACTAGGAGCGAGCATTTAACGAGGACGAAGTCCGAGTATAAAGCGAGCTGGATGAATCGGATATCTGTAATTTATTTTTATATTTTAACAAGAACTTAATTAATGTTTGTAATCTTATAACTTATATGATTATCTCGAAGGGATATAAATGACAGCTGAAATTGTGATAATGAACAAAGAAGCAATAGCTATTGCAGCCGATAGTGCGGTCACGATGATTGAGGAGGGGGGACAAAAAATTAAAACATCTGCAAATAAAGTTTTTACTTTGTCTAAGTATCACCCCGTTGGCATAATGGTTTATGGGGGAGCAATTTTTATGGGAATTCCATGGGAGACCATAATTAAGATTTACAGAAATAAATTGGGAAAAAAGAGGTTTGATACATTAAATGAATATACTGAGGATTTCATAAAATTTCTAGATAATGGTAATCCATTATTCCCATCTTCTTTACAAGATGATTATTTAAAGAGCTCCATCTATGCTTACTTTAATTTTATTAAGATTAAAATCAAGGAAGAAGTAGAATCTAAAATTAATGAAAAGGGAGAGATCAGTAATAAAGAAATTAAAAAAATAGTATCGGAAATAATAAAAGAGGATTATAGAACTTGGAACGAAACTGATAATATCTCATCTATTCCTGAAAAATATAATAGAGATATAATTGATAAGTACGGGAAGATAATTGATGAATCCATAGAAGAGATTTTTGAGGAATTACCCATGTCTAAAATCCTGTCAGATAAATTAAAAAAAATTGCAACGAGCTTATTTTCAAAATTTCCAGAAGGCGTTCAAAAAAGTGGAATTTCTGGTCTTGTTATAACTGGTTTTGGGGATAAAGAGACTTTTCCTTCAGTTAAATCGTTTTTTATTGAGGGAGTAGTTAATGATAGATTAAAATATAAAGAAGACGGGGATAGGTCTATGGAAATTAATTTTAAGTCAGGAGCCTCAATAATCCCTTTTGCTCAAAGTGAAATGGTAGAAATGTTCATGGAAGGAATAGATCCTTTCTATAGAAACATTGAGAAAAATTATCTATCTGAAGTTTTTAGTAAATATGCAGAAATAATTATTGATAGCATAGAAAAATATTCTAAAAATGAAAAAAATAAACTCAAAAAGAAACTGAATAAAATGACTAAAAAGATACTTAACGATCACAATGAAAAATTAGAAAACTACAGAAAGAGAAAGTATATTATCCCCGTTATAAATGTAGTTACGATGCTCCCAAAAGATGAGCTTGCAGCAATGGCAGAATCACTCGTAAATTTAACGTCCTTTAAAAGAAAAGTTACTATGGAAAGTGAAACAGTTGGTGGTCCAATTGACGTTGCTGTAATTTCCAAGGGTGATGGTTTTATATGGATTAAAAGAAAACATTATTTCAAGGGAGAACTGAACCCCCAGTTTTTTGCAAACTATTATAGAGGTGTGGGATATGAAAAAGAATAAAAATAAAAAACAAATATTTCATTCCATAACAGATTTTGAAAAACATTATTTCCCGAAATCCTTCGAAGAAAATATTACAAAAAGGCAAACAGATGCTCGTAGTTTGGGGATTAATTTAGCAAAAGAATCCTTAGAAAATATGAGAAAACAGTTAATAAAATAATAATTAATTTATTTAGGAGAATAGAGTACGAGTAACATTTCCCTAACAAAGTTAATCAAGAACACGCTAGCAAGCAACCAATAAGTAATGTGATAAGTTCTAGTATATTTCGTCCCCTTAAAACCAAAGTGGCTTGCAAGGAGAATGAATACTACTACCAATAACCCGTATATCCACGCGATGGTATTGCCTCGGGAGAACATGAATCGCATGATCGGGTTTGCTTCAATCATTTTTTTGATCGGAACTGTCAGTGAGGCTATTACAAGTGATCCGATAAAACTGATAGTGAAGATGGTTAATGGGATATAACGGTTCATGTTTATTGTTACATCTTTGTTAATAAATTGTTAATAGTTTGGTAGAAGATGTGAATAATATTGCTAATAAAATGTAAATATGAAATGGAAACTTTACTCATTTGTAATTAGGTCTAAGAGAAGGAAGGATATATTGCTGTCTTTGGAAAAGGCTATGACACCTACAGAGATAGGGGATAAGGTTGGAGCAAGTGTTTCTCATGTGTCTAGAACTCTATCTGATTTCCAAGATCGGGAATTAGTTGAGTGTGTTACACCGAAGCAAAAGGTTGGTAGAGTATATAAGCTAACTGAAGATGGTATGGAAATTTTAGAATATCTTAAAAAGAAGGATAAATAAGTTTAATTTTCAATAAATTTATTGATTATTTCCAATGCTTCTCTAGGGATCTTATGATCAATTTTTGTGATTTTGGATAATTCAAACCATTTAGCTTCATTTATTTCTTCGTTTGGAAATATTTTTTCTTTCGCTATAACTATGAAATTCAAAGATACAAATTGTATATTAGGTTTTTTGGGGTGGATAAACTCTTCATGGGATAAAAACTTCGTTTTCATGACCTTGAGGTCTAATTCTTCTTTCAGTTCTCTTAACAAAGCTTTTTCCACACTTTCACCATGTTCAACATATCCACCAGGTATGCTCCAAGACTTTCCCCACATACCATCAGATCTTCTAATCAATAAAATTTTGTTCTTTTTTTCGTTAAATATTATTCCAGCTGTTATCAGATCAACACTTTTTTTCATAAATTAAACCTCATTCCAAAATTAACCCCCCATGATAAGTTCTCTCATATATTTCATCGGATCTAAAAAATATTCTCTCAGTTCCTTGAAATCTTTCTACATCACCAACCACTTCATTTCTGTATTTAAATTCACCTTTTTGATGTAATTCAGGTCCCCTAAACGGCATGGAAGCATCTACTAAAGTTAGACATTCTTTAAGAAATCTAAATGTAGCTTTTGATAAATCCTCGTAACCTTCTCTCATTCCACCCATGTAATTCATTCCCCAGATCGGCTCATCATTTCTCCATACTATTTCCTGACCAATGTCATACCTACTCCCAAAGTAACTGTCTCTATATATGAATTCTCCCTCTTTGTATAGATAATCTTTTGATGCTGTTTTGGAAGAAGCAACTTTCTCTCCACCTGTTGCAAAAGTATTCCTTTTGGCTCTTGCGATAAATTCTGATAATTCTTTTGTATTAATCATTGAAAACCACCATGATGGAAATAAATTCGAGATTCTTTACCTAATCTTCTACATAACCTTTTTATTTCACCTTTTAAATCCCTCCAATACATCCTATCCCCCGATTCGTATATCTTTCTATATCTCGGTAAGAGTTCAGGTACATTTTTCTCTAAAAACCTATAAACTCTTCTACGATTTGTGGGCCTTAAATTCAGATTTTCAAACATAAAATAATCCACAAATGGAGCAGAGAGTTCTAGGATTTCATCTATTTCAGTTATATAAGGAAATATGGGAGAAACAAATACATAGGTTCTTATACCTGATCTTTTACATTTTTTCAGGGCGGATATTCTTTTTTTTTGGGAAGCTGCAACGGGTTCCAATTGTTTGCTATAATTCCTGTTTAAGGTTGCTATAGAGATACCAACAGTTACGTCATCAAATCTTCTTAAGATGTCTAGATCTCTCGTTACTAAACCTGATTTTGTTAATATCTCAATACTTGGTTGCTCATTAACGAGTTCTTCGAGAATTCTCCTGGTAAGCCTATACCGACCTTCAAGTGGTTGATAAGGATCTGTTACTGAACTGAACAGTAATGTCTTCCCTCTATATTGTCCATGGGCATTTACTAATTCAGGTGCATTTATTTTAACATCAACAAAACTTCCCCATGGTTCATCATGACCCGTAAATCTTTTCATAAACTCCGAATAACAATAAACACAACCATGCTGACAACCTACATATGGATTCACAACGTAATCTGCATCTGGGAGCTTGCTTCTGGTTATTATTCCCTTTACATTAATTTCCCTCACTTTAGGTCTTCTACTCATCTCTTTCACCCAAGGTTTCTATAAAACATAATGCTCTTAAAAATATTTCTATAGTATCTACATTAAATACATTTTCTGGCATTAGTTCATATCCTACAGTTCCACCGCCTTTTAAAACTTCTTTAATAATTGAAGTTTCACCTTCTATTCTATTATCTTCTGTAGTTCTCTCAAATAGCCTATCAATTCCATTAATTGTCCTTGGTGTATATCCAAATATCACTGGAGATTGCCCTACATATTTAACCTTCTCATCAATGCCTTTCACAACCCCCTCTTCAACATCCACCAACCCATCTCTAATAAAATCATCATAAACAAAAGTTAATATATCATAATTTCCTTCCAAAAACCTTCTTAATAATCTTTGTGATGCATCTGGGCACCCAATAGTATCAGAATGCATTAACATAAGAGCATCTTCGTATAAAGAAAAGGCGTCTCTTATATCTAAATATCTGTTCCCGTCAAAAACTCGCAGACTAACGTCATCCCTTCCTAATTCAGATACCCTACTAACCACCTTATCTTTTTGTGAAGAGAACGTAGAAACTACTATTTCATCGAGTTCTGCGGGAAGTGAAGCGATACTGTATTCAAGAAGAGCTTTTCCATTTACTGGTAGCAAGCATTTGGGGTTCATAGGATACCTTGACCACTCTCTTAATTCCATTAACTTTGGAATATCATCATAGTCGGGAATACTATTTCTTAATCTATTTCCATATCCTCCCGCGAAAACAAATCCTCTAACCATTTATATCACATCCAGCAATTCCCGAACAGATTCTGTGACATAATCCCCGTTCTTAGCGTCTTCAAGACTAAACCATCTTACTTCAGCTATTTCAGATGAATCGGGCTTGATATCCCCTTTAGCTGTTACTACATAATTTAATGAAACAAAATGTCTTACTAGCTCAATTCCATCATAAACTCTATTATTTTGGAATCTTAAAAAACTACATGAGTTCATATCCAAATTCAATTCTTCTCTTAATTCTCTTCTAAGGGATTCTTCTGGAGTTTCACCATATCTCATACGACCACCAGGAATACTCCATTTATCCTTCCACAATCCATCCGTTCTTCTTATTAAAAGTATAGAGTCATAGTCCTGAATGGTCGCTACTGGTGAATATTGATTATCCACATAATTTCCTAAAATTATTCCAGCTACTACTACACTTACATCATCCAATTCTATCACTCTATATATAACGGGTCTGATTTATCAAACATTCTTTCAAATGGGTCTTCCCTGTCACTATATAAATAAGCAAAAATTTTACAGTGAGGAGGATTCTCATCTAAACGACCCCAGTATCGCCTTCCCTTTTCATTACTCAATAATTCATCAACACGGGTATCCACAAGGCTGCCTAACACAAATGCGTCATTTAATGGTTCTCCTTTGGGTCCAATTGCCCAAGCATCCGTAAGCAATATTCCACGGGATGTCAAACCCAAACCTTCTCTGTATAAATTACAAGGATTTACACCAGAAGTATAATATAATCCCTTTAAAGCACATTGTAACTTAACTGTTGGGCTACCGAGTTTTGCTTCCATATCCATCAAAGTTTCAATAGCCCTTATATATTGATCTCTTGTTGGAATACCGTCTGTCTTTTCAAATCCCCTTCCTACTGGGAAGTATCTCATTGGTTCAACTACATCAATACCTGCACCATGAAGGTTTTCATAAAGAAGCCTTAACAAACCTTCTTCAATATTTCTCATATGTAAGGGCATCAAAGCCATAATCCTCAACCCATCTCTTTTAAATAAGCTTGCTCTTCCCAGATTCTGGTTATTATAACCACTCGGTCTAATGGGATCGAATCTGCCATCAGCATTATCATACGTAAATTCCATCCCAGATATGTAAGGAACTAATTCTTCGGGTTCTCTCATGGCTAAACCAACTCCAGTTGTACTTACTCCTAAATTTTCTCTGCCAAATTTCTGAGCAGCATATCTAATAACTTCAAGATTATCAGAACAGATGAGAGGATCTCCACCTGAAAAGTCCAATTCAAGTCTCTTACTACCTTCGAGATGATCTATAACCTGTAACTTTTCTTCTAATGTCAATTCTAAACCCTGCTCTTGTCTGAATCTCTCTGCTTGGTCATATAAACTTAGACTTCCATCTCTATCTAGATAATCAGTTCGAGTTAGTCCTTCTGATCGTATTCTCACCTCATCTCTATCTCTAGTGACATGTACAGCATCTACACAACAAATATCACAATCCCAAGGACAAATTGTACTAATATTCCAGATTATATCCAAATCATTTAAGTATGGGTTTGGGTCAGTTCCATTTCTATCGTCTGAAACTAGATCTGGATTTGACATATTTTACCCCCCCCATATTCCAAATTTGCTAGTTATACTTTTAAGTCTTATGTTTTTTATAACTCACTAATAGTTACATGAATTGAGCCTTTTTTCCCATCTTTTTTTATGTTTAATAGAAGCCGAGGAGACCTCTCAGTCTCCATCAACCCAGCAATCTCCGAACCAAACAGTTCTTCATTAACTCTTCTAACAGTTGTATTTACACTTTGCATAGCACATCACCTCTGGGAGGACACACACGGAAGGTTCATAATAAGAGTTACTGCGAAGCGGGAAGGATTAATTTAGAACCTGTGAGTTGATCTGGACAAGAGGGATGTGCGTATATGCGAAGTTAGAACAACTGAAAGGAAGATATCCACGGGACTCAAATATAGGATTGCCATTTATTTTTTTTGGATGGTTAGAATAATTTTTAGAGAAATAGAATAATTTTTACATGATAAAAATAATTATCGTGATAGAGAAAGTTAGAAAGTAATATAAAAAAACGAGAACTCCGACTTTTTCTCTAAAATCGCTTTTTTCTGGATTTATTAAACCTTTTATATCATTTACTAAATCACTTAAAAACCATATTGACAAACCTACTACTATTCCCTTTATGCAATATTTCCTTACAAGTGCTACATCTATACTCCTAGTTTCGATAAATAAAGAGAGAATAAGGATTATACCAGATAAATACAGAATATATTTGTAGAAAGTACTAATGGCGAATTTTTGAAATAAACCCGGTGTTTTCATAATATTTCTTTTATCTTAAAAATATAAATTTGGAAGAGCTCACTACTAAAGATATATTCATAGATTACACCTATCACAATCCCCATTAAACCTACAACTTCTGCATTTGTTGGCATTGGTTGTTGGTACTGGAACTCTTTTCCCGTTAAGAATGTCAAGTATTCTCTGCGTGGTTTCTTTGACCATATCTCTATGTCTGTTAGCAAACGGTTTCTCCCAAAACACTTGCTGAGTATCCCTGTTTCTTAGAACGGCTATAAGCGGCATTCCAGGATCAAGGTATTCCTCAAAAGCTAAACAATAGCCCCATACCTGCTTCTTGTTGGACATGTAAGCGTATGTGCCTGGTTTGTCGTCTATTATCACTATTTGACTTGGACTGAAATGCACTTCATCTATAAGACCGTAAAGCAATTTTCCTCTTACTTCTAACTCTCTTGCGATTAGTGTGATTTTCTCCTTTTTAGATTTCTTCAGAGTTTGCTTGGGTGTTAATTCTAACTCTGCTTTCTTTTCATGCTCTTTTTCTAATTCAGAATGAACTTTTTTACCTAATTTCATTTTCTTTGTTTCTTCTGCTCTTACTCCCCTGACTCGTTCCAGGAAGATCTGATACTCACAATATGCTTGTGTGTTAAGTAGGCTTATTGGTATCTCGTTAATCATTGGATTAGAAATGGTAGATTAATCTTTTAAGACTTAAGGAAATTCTCTTTGTTATTTATTACTATTAAACTCCTCAATAATCTTGATTTTTTCAGGATTAAGCCCATATAATTTATAAACTAATTGATCAATTTCTTTTTCTAGTTTTTTGACTTTTGCTTGTTTCTCAGGATTATCTAAATATTCGCTATCTTTAGTTATCAAGAGGATTTTATCTACTAGTTTTATGATGTCTGAAGTATTTCGAAGGTCCTTTGGGATTGGGATTTTATCTAAATATTGCGTGTGATACTTGTAGAACCCTCCAGAAAACATCGGACTGATATTTCTTATGAAAAAATCTATTAAAGGACTATTCAAAAGGGCGGTAAATATTTTGTAATTTTCCAAATCTTTCTGTCGTAAGATTATAGCGTAACAGTCATGGTCTATACACATGAAATTATTCTTGTCGCTAAAATCATCTAATGCAAAACGATTTCTCTTGGATAAATTTGGGGTAATTATTTTTTTGGTTGCAAACACTTCTATAGTACGTGGGTTCCAAATCTCATACCACTCCTTTCCCGCTTTAATTACATACGTTCTTTTCTTAAGTTGAGATTTATGAGTTTCTAAGTAAGTTTTTGTATTTGGAAAATTATTTAAATTTACTAATGAGGTTTTCCCATCTCTTAATTCATATGGATAAATTACATAACGATTGTCCCATCCAATGAAATACTTTTTGATTTTCCTACCTTTAGGTAACTTTTTGATTAATTCAGGTTCGAGATTATGTTTTTTTATCGTCTCTTTATTTACAAAATAAGCTTTATTATTCCCCGTAATTAGTCCTTCATAGATTTTTTCACTATGGGTAGCTAAATTATCATATTTACTACTTTTTAACTTTTTCAGGAGTTTTAATATCTTCTTGTTGACAAAAACCCAATTGTTCTTATCCAAATTAGATTGGTTGTATTTAAACGATGAAATATCTTCATTTTCAAATTTAGGTAAGCCTTTGGATAGGTTTAAACTATGTAACAAACTCGAAGAGATTTGTTTAACATTAGCATAATAGATAATATTATCCTCGAGCTTTTCCTTTCTAAGCAAAATTATACATGGATAATTAGTTGCCCCCTCAAAAACTCCTTTATCACTGAAATCTATATAGATATTAATTGAGGTATGCTTCAATATAAATTCACGTATCTTACGACCGTAATGGGTATTGGTAAATTTATTTGGCATGATATATGATATGCTACCTCTTTTTCTTAAGATTTTGATCCCTAATTCCGTAAAAAGCACATAGAGATCAAATTTCCCTTTGGCCGAAATGAAGTTTGACTTATAGGCAGACTTAATTTCTTTATCAATTGATTGTATTCTAACATATGGTGGATTTCCTATAACAACATCAAATCCCGGATTCTCCCTCTGAAAAACTTCTGCAAAATACAATTTCCATAAGAAAAATGGTTTTGCTTTGTTCTTTTTATATTGTTTTAATTTTTTCATGGATTTCTCATTACCCTGTTCTTTGAGTGTTTCTTCAATTAATTCCCATTCTAATCTGTTTATTTTTTCTTTATGTTCTCTCTTGAGTTTCCTATTTTGTTCATTGAAGAATTTCTTCTGTAATTTTTTTAGGTCTTTTAGTTTTATCTGAGATTCCCTTATTCTTCTTTGCACAGCTTCATTCAAAGTTAAATTCCTTTCATTGTTATTGAATTTTGAAATAATCTTCTCCTTCTTCTTTCTTAGTCGTCGAATTTTTCTATCTATATCTTTTAGATTCTTTTCATCGGAACCTTTTCTGGCAATAATTCCCTTCTCTTCATATAATTCATTAATTTCATTATCAATTTCTTTTATTTTAGGAGAAACTTTCTCTTCAACTTCCCCAAGTAATCTCTCATCAAAAAGCTTGATCCCTTCAAATTCTTCTAATAAACTGTTACCACACATTATCTTATGGTCTAGATTTGGTAAGGGATTAATATTGGTTATATCCGTCTCATCTACAATTAAAGATAACCACATCCTCAACTTACAAATCTGTACAGCTGATGGTTCAATATCAACCCCGTAAAGAGAATCTTCTATTATCTTCTTCTTCATATCATAGACATTCTCTTCTTTCCCAGAATATATTGATAATATGGATTGAGCTTTCTTTATTTCTTTCAACATGCCGATAAGAAATGCACCTGATCCACATGCCGGATCAACTATTTTTATTTTCCCTAATAGACTATTGATCCTTTCTTGATTTTTCTCAATTGAATTCGGAATTATGCTTTCTTCATCCACATCACGTAACTCCCCATATCTTCTCCTTTGCTCCTGTGCTCTTATTGTTCGATCAAGGACTACATCTCCCATTTGGACAAATTTCTTAATGTCTTTATGAGGTATAGATATGTTTGTTTCAAGGTAGTTTATTAAACTCTGCTGGCACATATAATGAACTATTTCTCTGGGAGTATAGTATGCACCTTTAGATTTTCTCTCTTTGACATCTAGCAGTTTCTCAAAAACTTTACCTAGCATTTCTGGATCAACAGCAACCTCCTTTTCTAATGGTTCATCTTCTTTTACCGTAAAATTAAACCTATCAAAGGTATCAAAAATTTCCTTGAAAATGGAATTATCCAGAGTTATCTCTGTCCCAGCCCAATCGTAATCATTTATAGGTTCAAATAAACCACCATTCAAGAAAGGAATTTTACAATTAAACCTGCTATAATAGTCATGGTTAGCTCTCCTATCTTCTGCCAATGCTTCATAAAACAAGGGTTCTAATATTTCGTTAAAAAAGTTATCGTAATGAACTATTCCCTTTTCAAATAGTTTTCTCATGAAATCTTTAGGTCCTGTTCCCCATTTATAAAAACCTTCTCCTGGACTCTTTTTAACCCCGAGCCATCCCTTCTTTTGTAAGAAATATAGGAATACAATTTGTCCCAACAATTTTTTAGCAAAATCAATGGTAGAAATATTTTTCTTTTCAAACTCTCCTTTGACATATTTATTCTTATTGAGCAATTTTTCTAGTTCCTCTTTTAAATCGAGATAAAGTTCTTTATACTTCTTAAAGAAGTCTTCTGTAACTTTTTCAATACTAAAGGATTCTTCAATTTCATCAGAAAGAGGATTCATCTCATCTTCCATAATCAATTCCAAGAATTGTTTTCTACATGTATGGTTTGGCTCATTCGGGCCAACTAAGAACGAGTATCTCTTTGCGGGAGTAAGTTCCTTTTTCACTTTAACTTTCCCAGATTCACCCTTAACAAGATTATATTCCATCTTAACAAAAGAAAAACGCCAATCTACCGTATCATCATAGAAAGCAACTAACGCAGCTTCTTTACGCATTTTTCCAAGCCAATTAGCTACGAAATTTCTTTGCATAGTCCTAGCTCTGTTTTTAGAGGAGGTTCTCTTTAACTTAACAACAAGTACTTCCATTTCTTTAGAATTTTTATCCTTGTAATTTCCTATCTGTATAAATTCTTCAATATAGTTCTTGTACTCATTAGCGATATAATTTGTACAATCCCTTTCCTTGACTTTAAACTCATTAAGTAGCTCTTTAACAAATTTAACATACCTTTTCAAATCAAAATTAGTCTTGAAAGTTTCATTGAGTAATTTAATCGTATTTTCTCGGTTCATTTATTTCCCCACTAAATATTCTGATAGAATAACCTCTTTGGGTCCTGAAAGATCTGCTGCTGTTCCAGCTAAATTTTCCTTAAATAGGAGAGGAGAAACACCTGCCCTTATTCTTGCTAAAATCTTGAGAGGGTTTGTTTCTCTCTCTATTTTTTCTAATATCTTTTTAACGGTCTTCTTAGCTATTCCACCTTCTTTCAACAACATGTAAAAATCCTGTAAATATTCCTCATCTTCTTCTGTAAATTCTTCTGAGTTCCTAATAGCTTTCAATATCTTAATCATCTTCGCCTCATGACTTCTACCTCCAGGACTTTTTAATTCTCCACTGAGATCTGTGAAGACTCTATTAAATTCCTTTTTATTTTCCTCTAAATATTCATAGAAATCATCACCTAATTTTTCTCTCTTCACGTTTTTCTTAGATTCCAAAATTTCGGCAGCTTCAGAGAATTCAAGCTCTTTGACTTCTTTATTTCCAGATTGGTAAATCTTTCTTAGTTTCCCCTTTCTAAAAAAGGTTAATAGGGAATTATAGTTCTCCTCGTATTTTTTTGCAGTCCTTGCTTTCTTAGGGAGTCTTTTAATTCTCTCGAACAATTTTTTATCATTATCTCTAATATCTCTTAAAAGTTTAAGATATTTCAGCTCTGGATCTTCTTCATCCTCACCTACAATTAATTCTTTAGAGGCTAATTTCGTGAATAGATCATGAGATTTTATTTCTTCATCAGTTAGTAATTTAGCATCATTCCCAAGCATTTCAATAAAGGTTTTTATTTTCGCCTCTGCGGCTTCCTTTAAACCGATGTTCTTATTAATCGGACCAGCTGGGAAGAAATTATATGTGTAGATGTTATCGAATGGTGGACTCTTACTGACTCTATTTACACGTCCTACCCGCTGCATCATTTTAACTGGATTCCACGGAATATCATAATTAATAACAACATTAGATCGATGTAAGCTAACACCCTCTGATAAAAGATCAGTGGAGATCAATATCCTTATATCATCCTTTTGCTTTTTCTTTGGGAGATTAGCATCATAATTATCAATGACTTTTTTTCTTTCATATTCCGAAGAATCTCCTGAGATAGCCATAACCTTGTTTTCAAACTCGGGATCCAAGTTCTTTTCAACATATTCAGCTGTTTCTTTTGACTCTGTAAAGACAAGTAATTTATGTTTCTTTAGTATATTATCTTGTTTAAGTAATTCAATAAATTTCTCCAGTTTAGGATCGTGATTTACCTCCCGCCACATATTTTCTATTTGTTCTAATATTTCACGATCATGCTTTAGATGCTTGATAAAATTAGATTTAAACTCTTCTGATGAATATCTTTGAGCTTTATCCTCCTCAATAAGTTTCTGCACAGCCTCGTCATTATCACTTTCCAATAATTCGAATATCTTGTTGATATGCTTCTTACTGGTAAAAACTTGTCCCTTTTCATACTCTTCAATGAATCTATCGTAAGCATGAATGAATCTATTTATAGATTTCTTAAATGCGAAAAAACTACTTTCCAATCTTTTCAAGAGCAGGATTTTCATAAATCCACCCATGTTCTTCTGAGAAAGTTCTTCTGGTTGAGAAATATCCTTTTTAAGATATAATAAGGGCGTGTATCTCGCGTATTTGAATTTCTTCATTATTAGCTCAAGAGTTTTATCGAATATTTCATCCAACTTTCCATCAAAATGATAGAGAATTGGTTTTGGTTTTTTAACTTCAGGGAATTTCAAACCTTGTTTTTCTAAATCCTTCTTATAATATTTAATTATACTACTCCTTGTTCTTCTTACCATTAAATGTCTTAGAACATTTTTTCTTATACTTCTAGCGTTCTCTTGGACAACTTCAATATATTTTTCCTTATCTTTCACTCTATCGAGATTCTTAACTCTTCTGTGAAGTCTTTTGAAATATCTTTCTAGATCTCTTACTTTAGGATTAGGTAATGTTGATCTATGAGCCCTTTGGAACAATTTTATTTGAGATAAAATATCAAGAGGGGTATTGTTCATGGGTGTTGCTGAAACCAGTATAATTCTTTTACCTCTACATATCTCAAACAATTTCTCATACATTTGAGTCATTTCATTTCGGAATCTATGACTCTCATCAATAATTATGTTCTTGTACTTACTTGGGTCCCTTGACAATACTTTATCTAGCTTCCCTATAGACTGGAAATGAGCACTGACTCGCACATCAAGAAATACATTGGGCCAAGAGCCGGGACTATCTCTGTTCAGTAAATTTGGAGGAGCGATCACTAAAGTTCCACCATCCAACTCTTTTGCAAGTATAGCAGCGATATAAGTTTTTCCCAAACCAACTACATCTGAGACGAAGACACCACCATACTCTTCTAGTTTCATTTTAGCGTCTCTAACAGCATCCTTTTGATATTCCAAATCCATAACATTTTCCGGTAATCCTTCCTCGAATAATTCCCGTTTATCTATGTTGATTTTCTCTCTAAGGTATTCGTAAAGGAATTTAAGGTATAAATCATAAGGTGTGATTTCTTTATTTAACCACGTTTTTTTCTTGATAATATCAACATACTTTTCCGATACATCAACAGAATTTTCCCATAGTTCATTAAACTTCTCCAGTGAAAATTCGTAATCTGATATATTCTTCAATTCTACATTAAATTCCAGGTTATCTTTCAGACCAGATTTCGTGAAATTACTAGAGCCCGTTATTACTCTCCCATCATCTCTATCCCCCCTTCTGAATGTCATTATATAAAGTTTCGCATGAATTTTTTTAGTGGGATAAGCCCTTATTTCTAATTTCCCAGATTTCAACCACTCAACAAATTTCTTAGCCCCTTTTTCAACTTTTTTAGAATCCTTGGAATATTCAAATTCTTCAATAGTTTTACTAGAAATACTCTTCTTGATTTCTTTGGAGGACCGATAAAAGTTATCTAGAGATTCTTCTTCCCTCGATTCTTGAATCAAATCATACGCTTTTTTCCCCGTACTTATACCAATGAGAACTCTTATCTTCTCTGTTTTTTCTAATGACTCATAAAGTTCATGGAATCCTGTTGCACGAAAATAACCCACTAGACAGTCAAAGAAACGGGTGTCTTTAATCAAGTGAGAGAATCTATCTACTAGTCTTTTACCTTCTTCATTTGTGATGAAAGTTAAGTCAGTTGTCATTTTCGAACCCCTATCAATATACATCTCGTTATTCTTTTAAAACCTCTTCACCCTTATCCGTTATACTTAAAGCAAAAGATCTTCCTTCACCCACTCTTTTAACAATCAAACCTAAATCCTCAATTGATTTCAAAGAAGTTGAAACAACCGGTCTTGAAAGTTTAATAAACTCCTGAACATCTTTAACTTGACAACCAGGGTTTTCTTTGATGAATCGTAAGATTCTGCTAGTTCTTTTTTCCATATTATCTATGTTAATCATTGTGAATTAATAGATTTAAAAAACTATGATTTATCTTCAATCTCCATCAAACTTCTCCCTATCACTAAGTTTTGACAAATACATCCTATAACTCTCTTCTACAGTCTGATACTCCTTTACTCTATCCACCAATTCCTTGCTCCACCCAAACTCCTCAGGATTACGAACTATTTTCCCAAGCGTCCTAACATTCAAGTTTGATACTTCCATCCACTTACCTGAATCCTTAATCAATCCATCCAGTTCATCCCTTCTCTTATCAGATGTTCTTGGGAACTTAGATATGCGATACAATTTTACCCGGAGTTTTTCGTCATTTCCTCTTATTATCTCAACTCCTTCTTCCTTTGAATATGCTATCAATGCCTCCTGGACTTTAGATAATTCTTCTTCTATTTCTTTCACTAAAGTCTTCTTTTTCTCAGTTAGTTCAACATACTTATTCACAAGTTTGACTCCTGGTTCATTCAGATATTCATTGACTTCCATTTCTTCTGTCATTTTAATGTGCTTCCAAAGAGGACACATCTCCTGATATTCACACCATTTACATAAAGAAGTCTGGTTGGGTGGGAACTCCGTAGTGTTTTCTACTTTCTCTATTAATCTTAAAATCTCCCTTTTGAGTTCTTTTAAGTCTTCCTTTGTTCTCTCAGAAGTAATTATCTTATCAAACACCAAATAATGCCATACTAATTTAACACTCTTCACATCATCCCACATCTCTTTCAAGGCTAACTGATACAATGCCAACTGGGTATCATTATCTTTCTCTTCTTGGGTGGGTAGATTACCAGAGGTCTTGTAGTCGTGAATCCCGTAATTACTATCACCATCTTCGGACAACCTGTCTATATAACCAACCAATTCATTACCATTACCAAGATCAACAATAACCTGTTTCTCGGTAGCAAGGGTTTTATCCCCATCAAAAGGATGATGTCTATTCCAATAGTCTTCAATACACTTCTTTCCTAACTCCTTGTAATTCCCGGGTGTGTATTCCTTCCTGACTACAACCACATTATCCGTCCAATTCTTAGTCCATTCCTTTTCGTAGAAATTTAGAATATCCCGCAAGGAAACCTTCTTACACATCTTGATATCATCATACAACTTTTCCAGTGTTTCATGAACCCTAGCACCCACGAATGATTCTATTCCTTCAACATCCGATTTCACTTTATCTATGTATTTGAGCTTGTATTTCAAAGGACAATTCTTGAACGTGGTTAGTCTTGAATGAGAATAGCGTGTCATGTGTTAAATATTGTGGGTTAGAGTTAATAATGTAATCCTTCCCAGAACCCGAGCATAAAGTCCCGAAGGGACATTTAGCGAGGTAATTTATTCTATTATTGATCAGAAACATTAGCGTAGGTAACTGTAACAGTAGGTGTCCTCTTCTTTGGATATATAGTTAGATCTATCTCGTTTGTCTCCCTCGCCGCTTCTGTCAATAATTCAGAGAGTTCCAAACTCTGACTTTTATCTAATCTCAAAGAAACTGTGGTGCCTCCCCATTCTTCCTTATCTTTCATCCAAAGTTTATCTGGTTTAATCGTTCCCAAATATTTCCTTTTAGTGCTTTTTTTAGCTTTCTTTTTATAGTCTTCTAAATCTATATCTAATTCCATTTTCGATATCCCTCCTTTATTTTTTCTCATTAATTTCCTTTATCACGATATCTCCATTATGATCAAAACCCACGACTAACTCCTGACCCTTCTCCCATTTCTTCAGTTTTACATACTGCTTTGGGATTGTAATTGAGTATCTATTTTTGACTTCTTGTAGTTTTACCATTATTAATCAACCATAGTTCAATTATATCGACACATATCTTTGGATTTAAAATAATTGTCTTGTATTTATGCAGTAATTGTTTTCCCTTTCTCAAAAATGCCTTTTCTTTTGTTACAAAAATATGACTTCCCCGCATTATATGTGTATTAAGATGCATACAATCTCTTATACTTCTTATCTTATTTTTTTCATTCATCTTATCTAGATCTGGGAATATTAGCCTTTTTAGATCTTCAAGTCTTTTAGCATCTTTTTTACTACTAAAAACTGCGTGATCAAATCTAGAACTATCAAATACACCAAATCCAATGTCTTCTTCAAATCCACTAGTTTTTTTCAATTCTTTCTCTGTAATAGATTTAATTGGAGTGCCCCCGAACTTTTTTTCTGTGTCAAGAACATCAGTTTTTCTGATTTCAATAATCCCTTCCTCATGAAATTTTTCTAATCTACTAAGGTTTTCATCAGGTTTAAGTTGCATACAACATGTATCAAAAGTAAGTGTTAGTCTTCTCAAGTTCCCACCTTATACTAAAATCATAAATAGTAAAGAAATTATTTATACCAAAAATCATAAGATATTATAGTAAAAGAGTGGAATGCATAACAAGTCCTTTGCCTTTTCCAAGATGGCATCAAAAATAATAGTGTCTCTTTACTTAATAAACTTACTTAGACCTTAATTACCAAAAAATTCGTATTAAAATTCCTACTCCAACAATCCTCTCTCCCTCAGATATTCTCCCGTGTTCTTTTTAAAATCCTTCCCAGAGAACATATTCCTGAACAATGAATGACTACCCCTTAGTTGAGATTCGATCAATTTCTTTTGTTGCTTAAATAAACTATTATCAGTCTTTAGTTTTTCGGCGTACAATACAACATAATCCATGTCAGTTTTCGGTTTTTCTCTGCCCATTAAATTCAACTCTATTTCAATCAATTATAATTCTCGCATCAACAGCAACAGTACCATCAGTCATAGCAAACACAGGATTAATATCCAATTCTTTAATTTCTGGATTCTCTTCAAGCATACGAGAAGTTCTCATAAGAATATCAACTAAAGCTTTGAAATCCACCGGTGCTTTTCCTCTAATTCCCCTTAGAATCTTTACCCCTTTAATTTCAGATATCATTTCAACCGCGTCTTTTTCTTTTATTGGAACCACGCGAAAACTAACATCTTTGAATACTTCCACAAAAATTCCACCTAGACCAAATAATATAACATGGTTAAAGGTAGGATCTTTTTTACCACCAATAATTACTTCTGGAGATTCAGGCAACATCTTCTGAACAAATATTCCGTCTATTTTTGCTTTCGGTTTTTTCTTTTTTACCGTTTTTATCAGATTAATTAAACCTTCCCTCAGTTCTTTCTCATTTTTTATTCCTACTTTTACTCCTCCAGCGTCTGTTTTGTGAAGTATGTCCCTGCTAACTACTTTTAGAACAACTGGATATTCAAATTTATTCGCAAAGTCTATTGCTGATTCTATTTCTTGGATTACTTCCCCTTCGACAACAGGTATACGATAATGCTCGAGAATTTGTCTTGATTCTAACTCTGTTAGGTTAGTTCTTCTTTCATCTCTTAATTTGTTAAATATTTTTTGTGGCTTCATAAGATATATTTGGAGTTTAGATAATTAACCTTTTTGTTAATAAAATAAACTTATAATAATCTAGAAATTCGAATAGATTTTATGAACCGTATAATAATCTTAGCCCTCTTTTTTGGTTTAATCATTACCGGTATTTTGGTTCAAAATCATAAGCAGATAAATTTCATTAGTGATACGAATCTCAAATTAAATTTACAAGAAGTTCCATTTGAAGAATTGTCTAGAGACTTTTATCCTCCATGTTTAAATCTTCCTCAATATCCGGGAAAAGGCTATGTGATAGCTAGTTTAGATGATTATGAGATACTAAGAGTAAAATATGCTCCTCAAGGTCCTTATATAAAATTCGAAACAGATGGAAATAAAACTGAATTCAAATTGCCCCATATACCTTCGGATTCAAATAATGACGGTGAACTTGGACCTGAGGATGTAATTGTATATGTTAGAAAACCGGATCACCGTCTTCGATGGTATTCTCCCTCACATAAATATCCTGCTGAAAAAATCCGTGAAGAAAACATCTTCACCGTAAATTCAGATACAATAATATTTTCTTCTCCACCACCTCCAGGTTATGTAAGTATATCCGCTAGCAAGCTTGTGAGAGATGAGATTAATGGTATGAAATGTTCGATGTCTAACTTTGATTTTTCACAAAAAAGCTTAATAGGAAAATATTACTCTGGCAATGGCTGTTTTAAAGGATTTGAAAGAAAGGTTTATCGTGACGACACTAAAAAGAAGATAATTTATAGATATAAGGAAATATGGGAATATCCAAATTACGGATGCCCAGAGATTTTAATAACGCTTATAGATTGGATCTCGATACCTCGGATACCTGAAGGTTATGAGGTCAGTTTTGAAAAAAGTAAATAATAAACTTCAATATTCACAAATATTAACATGGGAAAAATTTCTATCATCATAATCGGACTTGTCCTTATTCTTTGTCTTACTTTTATTATTTTGTATATTCAAATACCGTCAAGAAAAATATCGCCTTCAATATCAAATAAAACAAATGATAAAACCAGCACTATTTCGACTGACAATACAATAAATTACCCCAAATTCTCGGGGACCGATATTTCTATGTATCCCTTAGATTTTGAAAAGGAAAATGTTTACAAAACTAACCTGGAAAAAGAAGGAATAAATCTACCTGAGTTTTGTATTAATATGGAAAAGACAATTCAATTATCTGCAATATACATGAAAAGAACGGGGTATAATTTAGATAATTATGCATTGTATTATAGTTCTGCAGGAAGTCATGGTGAAAGTTGGAGGTGGTTAGTAAACTTTGGAATTTCCAAAAAGGTATGGAATGTTCGTTACAAAAAGAAGGTAGATACTAAAGATGTAAATGCTATAGTTCATGCAGAAGAGTGTTCTGTTGGTATAAACTGTGATGGTAGTCTTTACAAACAAATTTATTGCAGCGTACCGGAATAGTATAAATATGAACAGGAAAACAATAAAAATTTCTATTATTATTTTGAGTATAGTGATTAGTATCTCTCTTACCCTAAATAATAGAGACTTTCAGCAAGTGGTCCAAAAGATCCTTTTTCCAACAATTCAAACTACAAAAAATTTTGATCTTCAAGGTAGACACTATCAAGCTAAAATAGATAAAGAATGTTTACCTACCAATCCAGAAGGTTGTAGAAACCCTGGTTATTTTTCTTTTCATAGTGAAAATGGGAAACCAAAAGTTCAATTTTCACTACCGGGGAGCGATATAATCCAATCAAATAGCTATACTCAAATCAGACAAAAAGTAAAAATTAACAGTATTCATGATGAAGTGATCTACATAACAATTAGTCCTGATGGTCAAGAATTAAGAGAAGATAAAACTAATACAGTTTATTATCTGGAAGAAGATACTGATAATCTTCCCCCTGAAAATACTTATGACCCCAATGATCCTCTCAGCCGTCCTTATCCTCTAGATTCGGATATTTCTCAACAAAATCTTGATACTTGTCAAATGGATATTGATTGTGTTCCCTTCCCCTCATGCCACTCTGAAATTTGTATAAATAAAAATTACTTAAGTCATTATCCAAACAAAAGTACTTACAGTTGCACCGAAATATTTACACCTTGCGAAGCTACTTCAGCTGAATGTATCTGTGAAAATAATAAATGTGTTAATAGTCGTCTAGAAACAATAGTTTGTAGAGATTGGAAAGACAGGTTAAATGAATGACTATAAACAAAAGAAATTCAATGATTTTATTGTTCGTTCTAGTGATTGTTCTTCTTTTCGTTTTTAATGTAGATTTATTTTCGCCCGTAAAAGCAGCATTAACACCAGTAATGGTTTACAAAACCCGAGGGGATTATTACAATCATGTTCCAGTTTATTATTTATCTGAAGACGAGACGGAAGTAAGTGGTTTTGCATCACCTAAAGATATTTGCAAAGGAGGGAAATGTCCCCGACCAGTTCGATTGAATCAAGGTTATTTGGCGGGAGGACCTGGGTTTATTGGACCGGATTCGGCTTTTCTTAGACTAACTTATGAAGAATATAGTCAACAAAATAAATGGCCTTATGAGATGCTTCCAGATGGAATTTTAGACACTGATCCCTTTTTAGAACTTTACGATTGCAGTAATATAGTTCATATTGCCACTGTAATCGGTCCAGAAGATGAAGGGGAAATTGAGCAACTCAATGAATTAATTGAACATGGGTATTTGAAAAATTGTAAGCAATACATTGTTGGTGGTGAAAAAGTTAAGGAAATCAATTTTGAAATACCTAATCCTGCAGATACGGAAAGCAATCTAACATCTTGGTTTACAATTAAATTTAGTTCTTTAATAGAAAAGATAAAGAATTTCATCTCTGGAATATTCACAGATTGTCCACTAGGACAAAAATATATAGATTACAATAGACCAGATATCCCTTCGAGATGTTACACTCCAGCTCCAGATGCTGGAAAAGCTTGTTATCGATCGGCTGATTGTAGTAGCAAACACTGTATGGGTGATCAAAACGATTCGATAATTAAAAACTGTGATTTAAAACCTAATCAAGAAAATTATTGCCCTGGTGTATCTGGTATTTGCGGCGATGGAAGTGAAATAGGAGGGATTCGAATAGTCAGAAAAGATTATGTAGTCTGGAACCGTATTGATTGAATTGGTAAATCATCACTTAATAACATGTTGATATTCTACTCATTTTACTTTCTACCCATCAACTTCTCAAAGATAAACTTCTTAAAACCAGTAATATGACCTCTCCTATCCATCCACATAAGAACAATAAACCCAAGGGTCCCAAGAGTAATAGTAATTTCCAAACCAAGACCGATCCATTTGAGCACACCACCAGCAAAAGCACCCAATGATCCAAGTATCAACATTCGAGGAAAAGCACCAAGAACAGTAGCAATCAAATAATCTCTAAAACTTAGCGAAGTAACACCAGTGATATAACTGATCAAATCAAAAGGGATAACTGGGATTAATCTAGTAACAAATATTCCAACTTTACCATGCTCGATTACCCACTCATCCAAATTCTCAATCCAATCATCACCTACCAATCTCTCAACTATCGGTCTCCCACCCTTCCTGGCAATCCAAAAAGCGAGAATAGCACCAATAATAGTACCTATACCACCGAAAATAGTGATATCCAAGAGCTTGATCCCAATCGCGCCCGCAAAAACTATCATAGCCTCAGAAGGAATAGGAGCGATAATTGTTTGAATTATCATGACCACAAGAAGTCCCCAAGAACCATAAGTTTCAATGATTGGGATTAGTAGTTCTTCTAACATCTATAATCTTACTCCTCCGAATTAAAATAATTAGTCCCGAGCGGATTCGAACCGCCGTCTAGAGGTATTTCCCTTCTTTAAGTCCAGAACCTCTTATGCTTGACCACTACACCACGGGACTTTAACAAGAAATATTAGGGGTTAAGAATTAATTAATTTATCAATGCCTTTCTAAGAATCATTTTTCTCCCAATTATATTTTTGAGGGAGTATCTCAGTTATCGCCAAATAGATTGAAAGTCCAGCAATAGCAACCCAGGTCTCCAAAGAATACAATCTACGCTTAAGAATTACTTCAACAGGGGTATTCAAAGCTTTTTTAAATAAAGGATATTTACCACCACCTATCACAAAAAATACCATATAAAAACCATAAATTATCTGAAAGAAAAAATTGATGATTATGATTTTATGAATTATTTTCCATCTTTTCATCCTTAAAACCCAAAGACAATTACAAGTTAAGATTAATTAAGTTTATTTCATATAATCAGTCTCATGCTTGGGATAAAATACCTGCTTACGGAGGTAAAAAAGGAAAAGGAATTAATGAGAAGTAGTTTACTTATGTTTATTGCAATCGGACTTCAATCTTTCACAAGTTTTTTGGTAAATCTAATCCTCGCAAGAATATTTATCCCAGAATCGTTTGGAAACTTTAAAACAACACTATATCTAATCACCTTTTTCACTGCTTTAATAGGTTTTGGTGCCCCGATCACACTCACAAAGTACATTGCACAATTCAAAACAAAAGAAAAAGAAAAAATAGCTTATATGACAAGATGGTTTTTAAAATTAAGGTTAGGTTCCTTTTTTGTTCTTTCTGTTTTACTCCTGATTTTTCTGAAACCAGTAACCATTTATTTCCTACACGACCCTTCATTGAGTTATCTAATCCTGTTTGGGTTTTCGTTAATCTTCGCAAATATTTTTGCTATATTACCGTCCATGACTTTGGGTTATGAAAATTTCAAGCTTTATTTGACAAGTAGAATAGTAATGAGTTTAAGTTCTTTGGTTTTTGGTATAGGACTTGGATATTTATTCGGTGTCCCTTACGCCATCCTCGGGTCCGGTATATCTAACCTTTTAGCTAACTTAACATGCTTAAAATTCTTAATCAAAAAAGATAGTTTCAAAAAAAGAGATGGTGTTTTTGGTGTTAAAAAAATCTTTTTCAAGTTCTCTTTTCCCATGTATGTCCTCCAAATTCCAAGTTTTTTCGGTAATGCGATCGTTCCATTATTGAGTTTATTTTTCCCCATGGAATTAATAGGTCAATATTCATTTTCCTTTATTTTTTATCTCGCAGGACTAGTTTTGCCCATGTCTCTAGCAAATACCTTATTACCTAGAAATTCGAGACTTGTTGGACTTGAAAAGGATAAAAAAGCCAGTGAGAGTTTAAAAAAAGTTTTTGTAGCATATACTGTAATCGTTGTACTCGGGATTATAGGGGTCTTATTATTAGGAAGATTGTTCTTGATAATAATCGCCCCAGAATATTTACCAGGTCTTCTATTTTTCAAAGTTTTAGTATCACTCGGACTAATAATGGGTTATATAGTTATTTACAATTCTTATCTCACGGCAAGGGAAAAGATCGGTAAGGTTGCTATATTAACACTAATCCAGAATTTAGTTTTGTTCTTGGTTAGCTTCTTCTTGTTGAGTAGTGTTTAAACGATTTCAGCATAAGCTGATCCTATTTCCTCGTAACCTCTAGACTCATAATTATCAGATAAACTACTCAAGAAATTCTTCATAAATCTTTCCTTCTCAGAATCCCATTTTTCGTTAGATTTTAAAATTTCAATTATATCTTTCAATTCTACTAAATAGGCTTTAATTCTAGAGGGTTCTATCACATAAGGAAGCATATTCAAAAGCTGATAAAATCTAACTGTTGTCTGAAGATCATCTATCGTCTTTTTATCTACTTTAACCTCTTTTTCTTTCACTTTTGTAATTAATTTATTGATAACAAAATTTTGCCCTTGGACCACTGAATTCAACTTATCTACTCGTTCCTTAAGCCCCACCATTTTTTCTGACTCTACTCTTCTTACTTTTTCCAAAACATCGTCCACGAGAATATTCTGCCTTTCAATCACAGATTTAAGCTTATTAAATTTTCCAGTTAATTCCATCAAATCTCTTTCCAAGATATAGATGTCTTCCACATCCCTTGAATCAACTTTATTTTTCAAAGATTCTTTAAGATTTTCCAAATCCTGTTGGAGTTCTCTTTCAAATAGTTCTCTTTCTTTGACCTTATCTGTTATCCTTGAAGTCCATGTTGCTAACTTACCTACTTTTTCCAATAATTCGTTTTGATCGGCTGGTCTAGATATTTTTTTACTTATTTTAAGAAGATCGTTCATGAATTTTTCTTTCTTTGGATTCCAAGATCCTAATTCTTTCATTTTCTTGATAATAGATTTCATTTCTTCAGAATATTCTTTTAATTTGACCTTATCATCCAAAAACGGAAGTATATTTAACAGTTGATAGAATCGGAGTGAGAGATCAATATTATTTAATTCTTCTATGTTGATATCAGGTATACTCTTTACCCTTTCCATATTACCAATTATGTCGGATATAACATTGTTTTGTTTTTCAACTATTTTCTTTATTCTCGTCATATTCGCTGGTATTTCTTTAAACTCGTTAATTCTAGAAAGCCCTTCTTCTAAATTCGATGTTACTTGGTCTAGATTTTTAAAGTTCTTTAATCTTCTTTCGATTTTTCTGAGTTCTTTTATATCTTCTTTTGTTGAGGACAATGACCCATTCAATTGAACTATTTTTTGTCTATTTTCTTTAATTTTTTGATAATCTTCTTCTAAAGTCTTCACAACTTTTTTCAGAGTTTTATAATCAACCAGATCTGTTAATTTTTTATTAATGTTTTCTATTCTCTTCTCAAAATTATTAATCTTTGATTTAACCTCCCCTACTTCTAATAATTTCTCGTCTAACTGAGTTTCTTTAAGAAGTTTACCTACTTCCTCAATCCTATTCCTGCTTTCTGAAATACTCTCTATCTCCTTTTTCATTTCCTCCTTGAAATCTTTGACTTCTTTTGTCTTTGCAAAATCCTTCATTTTTATACTTATTTCGTCCAACATCTGAGTAATTTCTGTGGTAAGTTCATCGACCCTTAGTATTTTTTCCTTCTGTTTTTGTAATTCGTTTACTTTATCTGTGACCTCCGAGAATATAGACTCTACTTTTGCGGCTGTCCTGTCAGAATATTTTTTAGTTTCTTCAATTGACCTAATTTTTTTATCTATTTTTTCAGAAATTTCAACAAGATTTTCAAAACTCTTAATTTTTTCCATTATCTTTCTATAATTCTTACTTTCTTTTTCCAAAGCCTTAACAAGATTCTCAATTTTTTCAATCTTTACCCTGTTTTCCATAATTTCCTGTTCTTTCTTTTCAAATCCTTTCTTCACTCTTAAAGGTTCGACATCACCAACAACTTCTTTTATCTCTTCAAAACTTTTTTCAATTTTACCGAAGGACCTGTCAGTGTCCATTATCATACTTCTTAGTTCTCCTATCTCCTCAGAAATTTGAGCTATCCTATCATTTAAATCATCCTTATACCCACTAACAACGTCCAACTTACCATCCAACTTTTCTGTTTTTAGGACAAGATCTGTTAAGGAGGCAATTTCATCTTTAGATTCTTTTGATTTTACTTCTTCGGTTTTTTTCCCATCTTTTATTTTCTGTTTAGGAATTTCTTTCATAACCCCATATTTCTCTTTGAGCTCTTCCTCTTTCTTTTTACGTTCCTTTTCTTTTTTTTGTTCCTCTGATTCTTCCTTTGGTTCTTCTTTCTTTTTACTTTTCTTTTCTTCTGAGGCCTCTTCGACTTTCTCTTTTTTCTCTTTAGGTTTTTTCTTATTTTTCTTATCCATCTTCAATGCTCTCTCCCTCATCTCTTTAATTAATTTTTCTTTGATGCTTTTATTTGATATTTGCACCACCACTATTTCTTCCCACTATCTAATGATTTAGTTAATGAGTCGATATATATTTTCGCCATCCTAAATCTTCCTTTCTTTAATTTATCTTTAGCTAACTTCAATTCTACATTAAATCCAAACACATCCTTCCCTGATTCCTTTATTTTTTCAATTCTACCCTCTATCTCATTTAACATCTTCTCATATTTCCTATACATCTCTAATTCTTTATCAGGTATCTTATGAGGTGAGTGATAAGTCGGTCTGAAAGACACAAAATAAGGTTTACCTTTGTTATATTTTGGATTTTGCATCATTCCTATTCCTACCTCTAATTGTGTTACTCTCTTAGCATAATCCTCTCCAAACTTCTTTTCTATCCTCTGTAAATCACCAAGAGATTTTGTATGTAACTGAACTTCTGTCATTACATTACCTTTTATTGCCTCTTTGAAGTCTGACAATACCTGTGAAGCCATTATTAATCCAATACCCCACTTACGGAACTCACGACAAGCTTTTTCCAAAGCAACATAACCTCCTTTACCACCATACTTCTCAAGTAATCTGTGAACTTCATCCAATACTATAACCATTTGAAGACTAGTTGATTCTTCCCATCCTTGCTCAAATATAGTATCAACAATGTTTCCAACGGCTTTATCATACTCTCCAGGTTTTAGCTTATTTAAAGTAAAAATAGTTATTTCACCGGGGTTCATGTATTTCTTGAAATCAATCTTAACATTGGGGTCTTTTACTTCGTATATCATTCCTTTGTAAGGTTTCACTTCTCTAAGACCCATTCCAAATTTTTTATAATATTTCAAAAGATCATTATCTTTACACGGTCTAACAAATCCCGTCCACTGGGCGGTAGGATCAAACACGACCACAGGTATTTTCTTTTCCAACAATTCTTCCACAAAAACCATCGCCGAAACCGATTTACCCGAGCCTGTAGCTCCAGCCGTTAATACATGGGTCCTTAATTCTTTCATTTCAAAGGTAGCTTTTTTATCCATCTCCGCGATTTCTCCCAGCCATAATTCTCCCTTTGGTAAATTTTTGGGGTCAACCGGGAATATATACCTCCTTTTAGATGCTCTCCAATCTTTGTACAATTTCCTTACATAATAACCACCCAGTACAAGGCATATCACTATAACTATTATAAAAATAACTCTAACCCTCCCCGAGGTCCAAAATGGTTTGACTACCCTAAAGGTATCAGCCGATGATATTGTCTCCCCCTGAAAACTTATTTCAACTTCATAGGAATAATCACCAAGTGTTGCATTTTCAGGTATATGAATATTTTTAATCAAAGGTAAAGAAGCTTCTATTTCTCTACTCTCTTTCTCTTTGAATATTATATCCCCTGATTCTAACTGTTTTGAAATATAATTTAAAGTTACGTTAACTTTCTTTCTGTATCCTACATTATAAACTAAAACATGAAAAACAGCCGTATCATTTGGATGGACTTTTTTTGTCAATGATTCTACAACAACATCCAGATATAATGTCCCTGGGAAAGGTACTGTTATTGTTACTGGGACCCTTTGTGTATACCCTTCGGCCTTGACAACTATTTCACCTGTATAAACTGCCGGATCTGTGCTTCTAGGTATTGTAACATAAATTGGTATCATTTTTTCTTCATCAACATCCAATTGTACAAAATTTTCATCAATTGCTAAGTAATGGAAAATTGAACCACTGAAATGTATGGATGCGTTTAGTTTTTTATTATGTGTGTTCTTTATCCAAATAGCATATATATCCGATCTACCAGCTTCCATCTGAACATCTGTTAAATTAGTTTTGATATTAAAAGGTGGTCTCTCAGCCTTACCACAATCTTCTGGACAATTATCAACATTCTCGGTTGCTTCACATATACCATTACCACATTCAGCAGATGTCCCACCTCCACCCCCACCTCCACCTCCAGAACCACCTCCTCCATCACCATCATCCCCACTCCCGCCCCATGAAGGGCAATATTCAGCA
>CAYMPD010000008.1:0-42268 GCA_964392445.1 uncultured archaeon
GGTGTTGATCAAGTTATAGAATTACTGATAAAAACATAAAAACGCAAAACTTTAGTATTTACTGTAATTTTTATCTGAATTCTGTTGAAAAAGTCTCTTTTCCAGTCGTAGATTAGGTAGCCTATGAGGATTAGGAATGTGGTTCCTGAGATTAGGTAGCCTATGAGGTAGTATCGGAATCTGTGGTAGTAGATGGTGTTTTCTTCAGATGCTTCGAAATGATTTATCGCTCCCAAGTAGAGTTCAGGTTTTTGATCTCCATATCTCCAACCGTCTGAGAATTTTTCTGTGAATACTAGATATTGCTTCGTGGGATTTTCTTGAAGTATGTATTTTATTGGTGATTTCTTTTCTACTTCCAAGGGTTCTAAATCAAATGTATAGTTGTTTAAAAATTGATTCCAATCGTCCTTTGTCAGGGTTTCATCTGTCCCGTAAACTGGAGATGTTTTATGAGTATTCTTGAAAACTAGAAGGTCTTCATTTTCTATCACTAATTCTAAGTCTGTTTGGTTATGTAGGAATTGATATCTTTGCCAGTCAACTTCCTTTGCCAGGATTATGTATTTGATGTTGAGTGGTTTTACTAATTCTCCGAAGTTGTCATATTTTTTGTTGTTGAAGAGAAGGAATTCTATGTATTTTGAAAGTGGGTTTAATGATTGGGAATAAATGTCGCCTGCTTCCATGTTGTCTCCTTGGATTACTGGTTTAGTAAAAAATCTATCTGCGGGATTTGCTATTCTTTGCTTTGGATTAAATCTGAATGTCATATATTGATGCCATGGTAAGAATAGGATATTGAAGTCATCTTTGTCCTTATTTAGATAATCGTCAGTCTCGTACCAAGTTTCTGGATAGTCAACTGATTCTAATTGTCCGTGAAATCCGAAAAACATAGTATAAGAATAAATGAAAGGTGTTGCTAGGCTTATTGCTATGAATATTCCTATAAGGATTTTTGCTCTTAGTTTTTTTGAATTTTTAAATTGTTCAACAAAATCTCCTAATCCTACTCCGCCGAAAAATGCATATGCTAAACATAATAATGCCACGAATTTATGTGGTTCTCTGTATCCCTTAAAGAATGGGAAATAATCGAAAAGGAACTTAAAAATTTTCGAAAATAAGGGGTGAGTTATACCTGTTGCTAGGATTAATGCACCTACTGATATTATTGCTAGTGCTCTTGCATAAATTTTGTATTTGGGGTCTCTATTGAGGATTAAGAATCCATGAACTGAAAGGAAAAGTATTATTCCATACAGTACTGGCCAAGATGGTATATGGAATTTAGCGTAATCATATCCTTGTCTCCAGAAACCGTGCATAGATGCTAGGTTGAAGAGAGTGTTGAAGTTGAAGGAGGGTATAGAAGAAAATAACTTTAGATGCTCTGAATTTATCCAAGAATCCATTTTTGTCAAGTAATTGGGATACACCATCATAGATATCCAAAAGATATTTAATAAGAGATAAATAGCTATTAAGTAGAGTAGTTTTTTGGTCATAAACCAGTTACGTCTTATAATAAAATTAAAGAGAAAAAATAGGAAAACTAAAAAAAGTAAAATTGGTACATAGTGAACGGAAACGCTAATTAAAGTTAGTAATAAAGCTATTTTTATTATTTGTCGGATGTTCCCATTTTCAAAGAAAGTTATTAATAAACCCAATAGAATTGGTAAAAAAGAATATGCCAATAATAGGGGAAGATGGCCAGCAAGGACTCTAATATATAAAAAAGGATTTATCGTATATATCAATCCACTAAAGAATTTACCCATTTTATTTTTTGCTGGTGAAATTTTATAAGTAAAAAAAGAGCTTAGAAGAAAAACTAAAAAAATGAGCATTTTTTGTATTATCCAATTGGGGAGGAACTTTATAAGAAAAAATGTTAATTTAAAAATTAAAAGACTTGAAGGTGCTTTTTTAGAGTTTCTAAGATCTATGGGATAAATATTCTTATCAGTGAAAACCATATCTAAAGTCAGAATATATCCTCTAGAGAATAGGTTAAAAAGGACTGAAAATGATATTAAGAAATAAAGAAAATATAAGATGAATTCTACTTTTATTTTAAACATTTTTAATCCTCTTCAAAAGTATCTTTTTATTTAAAATTAAATAAAATAAAACAATTAACGAAATAATTAAACAAAAATAAAATAAATTTTGAGGAAAATAGTACAATGTGAACTCATTGGAAATACCCTTCCTATAATTTATTTTCGGCTTTATAAGCCATGCATTAGAATAACCATTTACTAAATAATGACCCTCATCCTTTAAAGGTTTCTTAAATAAAGTTTCCCACCATTTCAATCTACCATCGTAAATTTTCCAAGAATCACTGTAAGATTCAGAAAATATTAGAAATGAAAAATTCTCCAGATTATCCATATTAATATGATAGAAAGTTGGGTTAATTCTATCTATTGAAGAGAGATTTGTAGTATTTTCAACTGATAAATGCAGTACTTTTTTCGCTTTCGATATGTTAGACGAAAGATATAATTTGGGTAAATAGCATTCATCACCAACTCTATAAACAGTTAAATTTTCAAATTTTTCTATTGGTTCTATATAAGATTTTTTATTAAGGACGTTTTCATATTCTATTGGGGATTTTGGATTCCCTTTACCAAAATATGTATGATCTATATCCTTCCTCAAAATAATATGTCTCACATTTAAAGCTTTTAAATAATCACAGTCATTCAAAGCTTCATCTGATAGACTTTCATATAATAAATTTATCATATCTATAGATTCTTTTGATTTGATATAATTTCCATAGGTAAATTTAGAAAAGATTAAAGGTCTCATTATCAAAAATTTAGCGATTTCTTGTCCCCTATAATCATTTGGATTCCAGTTATAATGAACCTGATAAAAAATATTTTCGGGTAGAAGTAAAACTCTCCCCTCCTCAAATTTATTAATAAATTGCGATAATTCCAACCAATATCTTGGGATCTTGATCTGATTCCCAGGGAGATTACCTTCTCTACTTAAAGGTATTATATCTCCCGTAAATATTGGAAAAGATATTACCATTATTACTAAGAAAATTAAAATAAAAATTATGGTTTTAAAATCTCTTCCAAATCTGAATTTGATTTTATCACAATAAATGTTAAAAGAAATCCCAAGTAAAATAGATACAACAATGGAAACTAAAGGCATGGCGAGCAAATAAAGTTCCCTGAAAAAAGAAAGTGGGAATATATTCCTAATAAAAACAAAAAAAAATCCAAAAGGTGGATTACTGCCCTTGGATATAAAGTATGAAAATACAAGGGTTATAGAAAGAAATATTACAATCTCTTTTTTTATAATATCCTTATTTAATAAAGAACTAATTGAAACTACCAAAATTAAAAATTGTAGGTAAATTAAAATTTCTGATTCATATTCATCACTATAAGGGTAGTAGGGGGACCCATTTGAATTCTCTCCCCAGCCCCATCTCCCCAAAAAACGGAATAAATTAGTAAGTCCCGAATTTTTATCCAAAAACGTTAGAGTACTAGATTCTTGTATATTCAAAAAATTATTAGAATATAATATTAAAATGAGAAAATTACTTATCCAAAATAAATTAATTAAAAAAACTAGGAGAAATAAAATAATGGATTTTTTAATAATTTTGAAACGTTTATTTTCCCTAAGAAATAAGATAAATATCAGATATAGAAAGATTGGGAACCACATAGATATATAAGTAGGTGGATTTTTAGCAACAAAAACCCCAAGCAAGGAAAATAAAATTAAATAAAAAACATATTTATTTTTATTGGTAAGGCAAATTTTAATAAAAAGGTAAAGATATAAAGGTCTTAATCCATAGGCTATTATGTGGGGATTTAGAATACCCGACTGTGTATAGAAAGAGAAAATTAATGGATTGAACATATAAAATATAGAAGTTAACAATCTAGTAACTTCATTTTCAAAAAAAATATTCGACAAAAAATACATAGATAATCCAGATAATAAAAAAATTAAATATATCCAAATTTTTTGTATATTAGAGATCCCCAATCCGAATATCTCAAATATTCGCCAAAATAAAATATAAGGCAATTCGTTAAATATATTTCCCATGGGTGTTCCTAAATAAAATTGTTCATTCCATACCGTAAACCTTATTTTAATTAAATCTTTTGCTCTTAGCGGAATTCTCATATCCCCTGTTAGAACTAATAGCTTTTCCTTAGACCAACCTAGAGACACTAAAGATATCAAAAATAGGATAAGAACAGTAAAAATAGGTTTTTTAACTAAATTCCTAATTTTTTGATAATTTTTCATAATTCACTCACCTTAGAATTACCATAATAAATCTCTAAGAGGCTTCCCATCAATATTTTCGGGAATATTAAATCCAAAATATTCTAAAATGGTCGGAATAATATCAACAATTCTTACTGATTTTATTCTGAAATTTTCCTTTACACCATCTCCATAGGCGAAAAAAATTCCATTGTCAATTTTATGGGTTCCTGACCATCCCTTAACTTCTAAAGTAACTAATTTATTACTTCCAAATTCAAAGCCTCTTGAGGTCATATGCTTACATGAGCTATCAAAAAAAAGGATGTCAGGAGCCATTTTAATGTAATTCCCTTTATAAATTTCATTCTTTTTATAAATTCTATCAAACATCTTTTCACCAGTAAGAGGATTAGTTAGTTTTTCTAAGCTCCTTTTTATTTGACCCACCAACTTATCATATTCGGTTCCTGATTCAATAATCCCCATTGGTTCTCTTCCTTTCAAATTAACAAAAATCTGACCAAAAGTTCCAGTTCCATAAGCTTTAGTTCTTTTCCAATCAATATCTCCCATCGATAAAAAAAGTTCTCTCTTCCCCCAAATTATTAGTCTACTTAATAAATTTCCACCTTCATCAGAAAAACTTGCCCTAGTAAGCTCTGAAATTAAATTAAATTTTGAAGCCAACTTATAAATATTAGCCAAATTAAATCCAATTTGGTGGAAAAACCTCTTTATATATGTTTTGGGCAACTTTTTAAATTTCAAAAGACCCTCGTCATGAAGCCAATTATTAATAAATACAGAATATTCAAAAGGACCAAATCCGTGATCAGACATTATAATTAAAATATCATTAGGCCGCATTCTTTGAATAATATTTTTTATGAAACTATCGCATTCTTGATAAATTTCTAATATATATTTTCCATATTTCTTAGCTTTTTTCTTATCATACCTGACATGGTCTCTATCAATATACCTCCAAAAAGCATGAGAAAAAGCATCTATACTACCAAAAACCACCATAAAAAAATCGAAATCATAATTATCTAATAAATAATTCGAAATTTTCTTAGTATTTGTAAAAACATCCATTTGACATTTTATAAAATTCTCTTCATTTCCTTCTGAATAAAAATCATAAGGTTGCAATTTAAATTTTCCTAAATTATTATAAAGCTCAGTCAAGAGAGAATTGGGATAAACAAAATCTTCATATTCCTCTGGCGTAGGAAATCCAGATATAACAATACCATTTTTTAGTTTATGAGGTGGATATGTCATTGGAACGTTTATCAATGCTGTTTTTTTATTTTTTTCAGATAATAACTTATCTATTGTATTCAAATTAGATAGCCCAAAAAAAATTGGAGTTTTCTCATAAGTATTTTTTTTTCTAGTAGTAAAATCAAAAATCCCGTGTTTACCTGGATTTTTTCCCGTCAAAAATGATGTCCAAGCGGCTGGAGTCACCGGTAAAATCGTGGATTCTAATGGACCATAAGATCCCTTTTCAATTATTTTCTTAAAAGTAATTAATTTCCCCTCAGAGACATACTTTTGAATCAAATCAAAATTTCCGCCATCAAGCCCAACTACAAAAACCCTTTTTCTTGTAATTTCCATCACCAAAGACTTTTATATCAATTCAAAGGTTTCAGATATATTAGTAAGATACCCATTTAACAAATTTATTTACATTACATAAAAATAAAAAACAATGGTCAAAATACTAGTCACTGGAGGAGCTGGATTCATTGGATACTGACTCTGCGAATCTTTATTAAATCAGAATCATCAAGTCATCTGTCTAGACAACTTCTCAACGGGTTCTAGAAAAAATATAGAACATCTTGAAGGTGAAAATTTTAAAGTAATTAAACATGATGTCAAAGATCCGGTCGATTTGGAAGTAAGTTATATATTCCATTTAGCAAGCAGACCTAGTCCCATTGACTATCAAGAAAACCCTATGGAAACGGCGCTCACAGATGTACTCGGAACTAAGAACATGTTAGAATTAGCAGGTAGAAATAAAGCTAGATTTCTACTAACATCCACGTCAGAAGTTTATGGTGACCCTGAAGTTCATCCTCAGACTGAAGACTATTGGGGAAATGTTAATCCTATAGGTCCAAGAGCCTGTTATGATGAATCTAAAAGGTTGTCAGAAACTATAACCATGATACAACAAAGAAAAAATAAACTAGATACAAGAATTGCTAGAATATTCAACACTTATGGCCCAAGGATGAGAAAAGATGATGGTAGAGTCATTCCTAATTTTGTTAATCAATGCCTCATGAAGAAACCAATCACAGTTTATGGAATTGGAAAGCAAACAAGATCCTTTTGTTATGTATCAGATATGATAAAGGGAATAGAAAAATTCATGTTTACTCCTAATCTTTCAGGAGAAATAGTGAACATTGGTAATCCAGATGAAAGAACTATAATTGAACTTTCAAAATCAATAAAAAATCTAGCAAAATCAAAATCAGAAATAACTCACCAGTCACTTCCCAAAGACGACCCAACCAAAAGAAGACCAGATATATCAAAAGCAAAAAAAGATATTAGAATGGGAAGTGGAAATAAAACTTCAAGATGGTTTACAAAAAACAATTGAATGGTTCAAACAACAAGTCTAAATTTCGATATCCTTACAAATTCTACTCTTCACAAAATCCACAGATAATCTATACAAAAAAGAATAAGCAGGTAAGTACAACTCATAACTCAAGAAATCCAGAATCAAATGAGAAATAAAACCAAGACTAATCGCAACAGAAAATAAATAATAACCACTAAAATAACCAAAAATCCACAGTGGAATCAACAACTCTATTGAATGTAAAACAACTGGAATTTTATTGAAGTTCACATAAAATCCTTCTAGTATCTCCCTATCAATCACTATCTTTCCCTTATATAACCAAAAATCGAATAAATGGTCTAAATCTAGTAAAGAGCCACTCGCAAGGACAATTAGAGATCCCATTAAAGATTTAGTAAACCAAAGAAAGATCAAAGCTAGGAAAAATGATATTAGGAAATGATATTGTGGTATCATATCTTATCACTTAAAATCCCTTAAATGTCCAACAACACCCTTGAAAGCGTCCCAATAAAACCTAACATCACCCCAACTTCTGGTCGACAACTGAACCAATGGTAAATACCCCAAATTATCCCCGAATATCTATTCCCATTAAACAAATTTATTTGCTTTACACAGCATTACAAACACTTATGTCTGATATCATTTTTTTCCCTAGATTCTCAGTATCTAATGTGAACTTGGCATAAAGTTGGCATAAAGTTGGCATAACTACAAAAGTTCGTAAAAAGTACCTTTTTTCTTATATGGAAACTGAAACCTTTGCAAGAAACATTTTATCATTCTCTTATTTCGGGATTATTTCGGGATTCGTAAAACATAGTGAGCGTCCTTGGTTTTTCCTTTCTTTGCCAAAATACCCTTTTTTACTAAATCTGTTAAATCATTCAAAGCAGTTCTATCGGTTATCTCAGGAGATAATTCTCTATATTTCCGATTGGTTATTTTTTCATGTTTTTTCAGATATTTCAAAGCCTTTTTTTGTCTTTCGTTTAAATCCAGTCGTTGTAAATGTTTCTTCGTGAAAAACCCTCTCTTTTCTTGATTATTTGGCAATCGTTTCATAGTTCGTTCCATTTTCGTTCCATTCGTTCCATTTCCATCATACTTTGGTTTGGTTAATGTGTAATATGTTGCTTTGCCAGAACCTTGCTCTATTATTATTTGTTTAGATATCATGTCTTTTATATCTCTATGTGTTGTTGTTTTACTAATGTCAAAAATCTCACGATATTCCAAAGCTGTAATTTTACCATTTATTTTTAGGTGTTCTATCGCCTTGCGTTGCCTTTCATTTAGTTCAAGCTCATCCAAGTATTCAGGTGTATAAATATCCCTCCATATCGTCAAAACCAGCCCACCCTGTTTTTCCTCATAAGTAGGTTCTGGTAAACCTTTAGCCATACATTTCTCAATAATATCGACGGTACCACCTCCAACATCTTCAACATATCCAGCCCGATAAAATTGTTTGAATAAAAGTGGATTCCTTGGCAGTGATATATGAGGTTTTTTCAAATCATCAATCGAAAGTCCCTTAGGTAATAGTCCCATATTCCAAAATTCAATTCTATCAGGAAATATTCTCACTTGTGTTTTACTCGGTGAACGATAATCACGATGAACAATTGCATTGACAATAGCTTCCCGGATAACTTTTTCAGGAATTTCTTCAGGGCGTTCAGTTGTAATACCTTTTCCATATACCAGTGGGCGACGAGTGTTTTCCATTACAAATATCACTGCTTCATCAACTTGGTCAAATAATGTCCCTTCATAACCGAAATACAAATCATATGGTTTAACAAATTTCAAAGTTAACATCTTAACACATTTAGTCTCAGACTGGAGGAAGAATTTCTGTGGATTTTTTCCGAAAAGTAGAACAGCAGCGTTTGTTAATTTCCCATCTCGGATCATATCAAGCCTTGTTAAAGCATTCATTATAGGAATATCAATAGGTATAGCTAGTCCACGTTCCCTTTTAGCAGTTCTTAAGAACCATCTCAACTTACTTTCATCAATGTCGTCAAGTATTGACTCTCTACATACTTGGTTATCAAATCGCAGTTTATCTCTATTTGCCTTAAAAATTACCCTTTTGTATTCTTCTCTTGACATCCTATGGGTAGAATTCCCAATTCTTTTATAAGGTCTACCAAAAGCTAAAATAGGCTCATCTGAAACCTTCTTTGTTTTAACAATGACTACATTTTTACCTTTTACCTTTTCAACAGTAATTTCAGGATATAATTTTGGGTCAGTATTAAGTTTAATTCTGTTAGCAAGATTTTCAAGTGTCCCTTTTCCTATGTCAACTCCCATCAATTTCCCAGATTTAGATACACCAAAAACAACTTTACCACCTTCTTTCCAAGCAAAAGCAGCTAAAGTTTGAACACATTCTTTCCATTCTGAAAGTGATGTTTTTACTTCTAATCCATTTAATTCATTTTTCTGGATTAGTTTTTCTATATCCATCCTAGCATCTCCTAATTAAATTATCATTCTCTAAGAAATAATTTAGTGTGATGCGTATTAAGTTAATCACCAAAATCTTTCAAATGTCCAACAACACCCTTAAACGCATCCCAATAAAACCTAACATCATCCCAACTTCTAGTCGACAATAATTTTCTAAACAAAAACTCTAGGTCAAAAGCAACCTTATACATCTCCTGAACCATCTTCCTCATATCTTCTTCCTTCATCTTTGTCTCCATAACAGGGTTAACCATATCATAATCATCCCAATCACTGGTCTTCAGCCACCCATTCTCCTTGGCCTGCTCAAACAATTGTGTACCAGGATAGGGCGTTATTATCGTTGACTGCATAGTCGAAGCATAACCTTTTTTCAGAAGATATTTTCCTAAATCCAATGTTCTCAAAGCATCTTCTTTGGTCTCCCATGGATGTCCGAACATTATTGTGATATGTGGTTCAAGTCCAGCCTTTGAAGCTTTTTTACATGATTCTTTTATCTGATCCACAGTCAAGTTTTTATTCAATCTATCCAAAGTTCTCTGATTAGCAGATTCCAGACCAAAAAGTAACATACTAAACCCAGCCTTCTTCATCAATTTATAATCATCATAACTACACCCATGAAATCTCATGTTACATCCGATTATTACTTCTTCATTAATACCTTCATCTATAACCAACTTACAAAAACTCCGCAACCATCCACCAACAGGAAAAGTTCCAGTGTCGTCGAATATTGTTCTCACCCCATACTCGTCTATTAACATCTTCATCTCTTCAACAAGACTTACAGGTTTTCTTACTCTAAATTTGGGAAAGGTCCCAGTCCAAGAACAAAAAGTACATCCACCATTTTTCCTATGCCAACAATCACGACCAACCATGGTATATGTCCCTGGAGTCTTCTTGTAATTCCCATTATCCTTACTATACAATTCCCACTTTGTTAGTTCTCTATCAATAAAAGAAAGTTTATTCAAATCATGATTCAATTCGAAATCCCCAGTATTCTTAACCTTTTTACCCTCTCTAAAGTATATTCCTTTCTCAAGTTTCTCTTTACCGTCCAAATGATTCACCAAATTTTTTAAAAGAAAATCAAAATCTCCTCCAGTAAGAACATAATCCACATTGGATTCACGAAAAGATTCTTCAGGTAAAGCAGTTACATGATCTCCCATCAGAACAATCTTAGAGTTAGGTAGTCTTTTCCTAACATCATCAACTATTTTCCAGTGTTTCTTAACAACCGGCGTTTTTGTCTCCATCGCAATTACTTCTGGGTTCTTTCTTTCGATTGCACTCAACCATCCCTCATAACTTTTCTTAGTAGCAATTCCATCATCCCATACAACATCATATCCATTCTCTTTCAACTGTGTAGCCGCGTGTGCAGGAACCATTGGGTAAATGTAACAAGGTTCGTGTTTCACGAAGTATTGTCTATTCTGGTAAATCATCGGTGTGCCTTTCATTCCGGGTATAGGTGGGAAGGAAATAGAAACTTTCATAGTCTCAGTATTATATTTTAGGTATAAACTATTTAGGGTTTCTCCTAGAAGAAAGTGTCAAATACAAAGCCACAGAAAAAATCATACCTCCCCCAATCAAGGTATCCATTCCTGGTATTTCATTGAAAAATATTATTCCGTAAATTATTGCTATCATTGGGTTTAAAAATGCCAACAAGGAAGCATGTTGAGTTTTAACTATCTTCAGAGCATTGTAAAAGAGGACTGGGTTTAGAGCATATAACAAAATCCCCTGAAAACCCATCACCAATAACTTAGTGGAAAAAATGAATAACCCATTCCAAACAATATAAGGAAAAAGAATAATTACACCAACCAAAGACTGGAAGAATGTTAAATTCAAGGATGAAGTTTCAGAAAGAGATCTTTTAGATATTAAAACCATGAAAGACCATGAAACCGCAGATAAAAAGGAAAGAATTATACCTAAAAATTCGGTATTAGACAAAGATAAATTGGAAGTATCAATCATAACAAATATCCCCAAAAAGGCTATTATTAACAAACCAAATATCCTCTTTTCATAATCTTCGTCGACAAAAACTGGAGTCAAAAGTACAACAATTATGGGAGCTATGTTAAAGACTAGAATAACATTGGCGATTGTAGTTTTTTGATATGCTAAAAAAGTAGTTAAGAAATTTACGAGTGCAAATAAACCAACCAGAACTAGAGGTATAATCTTTTTATTCAAAGGTATTTCTTTGAACTTTCTCTTAAGAACCAAATAAAAAACTAAAACCATGACAGCAAATAATTGAGTGTAAAAAGTCATTATCACAGGTGAAACTTCCAACCACCGAACAAAGATAGCCACACTATTACCAATAAAAGAAGTTAATATCAATATCCAATGCCCGATAAATTTCTTATCCATCCTTCAACTCCCTCGTGAAAAAACCTTTCATAAAACTAACACCATACCAAACATGAGTTAGAATTATTCCGAGAAAGCTCAGAGATATCAATTTAATTCTCTTCGCAGATAAAGATCCTAAAAAAACTAAGAATAAATACAATCCTATCCCAGAAAGATAGAGATAAAATAAAAACTTACTAACAAAAAAAGACAACCACCCAAAAACAACACCAAAAACAAAAATTGTAGGTAAGAAATAAATTAACCTAAAAGAAGTCTCTGGAAATTTCCTTGCAAAGAATCCTCTGTGTATTCCGTAACTTCTGATCTGATTCAAATGTTTTTTGAACAAGGGTCTTCGATGATGATAAACCAGAACGTCAGGTGCGTAAATCATTTTCTTTCCTAACTTCTTTGTAATATCTAAACATAACTTCGTATCCTCACCAGGCCAGTATTTAGTATCAAACCCCCCAACCTTCTGAAAAATATTTTTTCTAACAAGTAAATTACATGTAGCATAATCATCAACTTCTCTTTCTTTTGTTGGGATATATCTATACCTCATACTAGGACTACCACCAAACCAAGAAGAATAAACATAGCCACTTGCCTTCTCTTTATCACCATCATTTTCTGGCGTAACACCAGGTCCACCCACCGCCGCAACTTTTTCATCCTCAAAATATTTCACTGAATTTTTCAACCAGTCCTTTCTTGGATAAGCATCATCGTCTATAAAAGCTAGAATCTCTCCTTTAGCTATACCAGCACCTATATCTCTTTTCTTAGATGGGGGAACTTTACCTGTGGGATGAAATTTAACTCCTTTTTTCTTAAATCCAGTTTCCTCGTCAGGAAGAATTATAATCTCATAATTCGGATAATCTAACTTCAAACAATGTTCTATACATTCCTCCAAATCCTCTTTCAAAGTTTTGTGTCGCTTATCCCTAACTGCATCACCCACGGGAACTATTATCGAAACTTTAGGTTTCATGAGAAGCCACCCTATCATAATAATTCAAAATCTTATCCCTGTAAAAAATCGCACAAGTATCTTTAAACATATTACCTATCGCATAAAACAATCTCTTATTTATTGAACTTGAAAATTCCTTAAATTCCAGATCAATCGGTGCTTCACTTATATTATAACCCAAATTATGTGCATTCACCAAAAGCTCAAGATCAAAAGCCCACCTCTTGACTAAAACCCGAGGAAATACTTCTTCCAAAACCTCCCTCTTAAAAAGTTTAGAACCCACCTGTGTATCTGTTACATTTAAATTAAACAAAGTTTTCACAATCATCTGATAACCTTTACTCAGAAATTTTCTTTTAAACGGATAAACCAATTTAGATTTGGGATGTCTTTTAGAACCAATAACAACATCTGAATTATTGTCCCTCATATAATCCAAAAAAACTTTAAGCTGCTCAGGAGCCAAATCTGTGTCTGCGTCTTGGAAATAAATCAGATCCCCATTCGCGAATTGAAACCCATACTTTAACGCACTTCCCTTGCCTTTGTTAGTATTGTAATGAACAAGTTTGATATCATTATTGATTTTTTTCGCTCTTTTCATTTCATCTAATGTACGATCCAAAGAACCATCATTTACAACAACTATCTCATGATCCATATCAATATCCTTCAAAACACTCTTCATCCTTTTAACGGAATCAAAAACAGTTTTTTCTTTATTGTAAGCAGGCATCAAAACAGATAACATATCATCTGCAATAAATTATTGGTTCCCGAGAGAATAAAGTTTATGGGACTTTTTTGATTACTTATGAGTGAAAAACTACCTCCAACCCATCTTCAAATCAACTATATACCTCAATATCCTAAAAGCCTCGCCAAAAGTAGATGTTGATTTACCTTCTTGCCTGGATATGAATTTAATTGGAACTTCTTTCACACTATGACCCTTTTTCTTAGCCTTATGAACCAATTCCATATTTATCTTGAAACCCAGAGGATTTAATTTAACATTGTCATAAACATTCCTCCTCACCGCAGAAAATCCAGACATCGAATCTTGAACACCAAGACCCAATGAGAATGTGGCCAATTTCCTGTAAAACCAACTAATCATCTTCCTATGTGTTTTATCTTGAGTCACGCCACCATCAACAAATCTAGAACCAATCACAATATCATTATTTAAAAGTTCCTTTATCAATTTAGGAAGATCCTCTGGTCTATGACTACCATCACCATCCATCAGAACTATCGCATCACCAGAAGCATGTTCCAATCCCTCCAACAGAGCATTACCCAAACCTTTGGATTTCTGAAGAACTAATTTTGCGTCCTGAATATCAGGTGTTTTTTCGCTCAAATCAACCACTATAACCTCATGCTCATAATTCCTCAAGTTCCTGTGAATATTGGGAATAAGTTTACTAACATATGGCTCGTTCTTGGTCGGAATGATCACGGAAACTTTCATACAATCTAAGATTAGTTATAGGGAAAAAAGAAGAAATAGATGAAGAAACGGATTCAAAGAGTATTTAAATTATAACTTGTAAAATAATTACCAGTTGATTAAAAATGACTGGAGAAACTAGAGTTCAAGTTCCAATAAAGATTGAAAAGAAAATAATTACTGTAGTTAATGAAAAATCTGTTATGGCTGAGGTTAATGAATTATTAGCTTTAGAGTATGGTAGTGTGTATGTTGCGGGATTACCAGAATTAATAAGGACTGTGGATTCTATTCTTTGGAAGGTTCCTGTTTTCTATGCTACTGCAAAAAAAGGAATAAAGAAGAAAGTAGGAGATTTTTTCATAGATGCTAAAAATGGCGAGATAGTTAGTGTTCCTTCGGTAGAAAATTTGAGAAGTGCAATTTAATGAAATTGAAAGTTCCATTTTACAAACAAACCAATAATGACTGTATTCTTGCTTGTGTTAGGATGGTTCTAGAATTTTACGGGAAGAAGATTAAATTAAAACATCTTCATAAGATTTGTAATTTTGGGAGGCATGGATGTTCTGTTCTTGATGTAACCAAAGGTTTGGGAAAAGAAGGTATAAAGTGTTCTTATGATAACCTGAGTCTTAAAGAACTCAGAAAATTGCTTAAAAACAATAAACCAGTTATATGTATAGTCAATTCTCTTTGGCTGCCATGGATTGAGGTTTTTGGATTTCATTCTGTTGTCGTAATAGGTTATGATGACGAGAAAATTATCTTATTAGATCCATTATTTGGCGAAAAAAAGATTAATGTCTTCGAATTTTTAGATGCTTGGAATATTTTCAATAATTTAAGTCTCATTTTGGATCAGAATTTGGAATAATCACAGACACTTTCATACAATCTAAGATTAGTTATGGTAAAACAAAAAGAAATGGTTTAAAATTATATGAATTAGCAAAAACGAAACATTTAAATATACCTAAGTATACTAAAGTATATAGTGGTATAAATGAGTGTAACAACAATAAAACTTCATTTAGATACTAAAGAAGAATTAGATAAATTTAGAGAGTACAAAAATGAAAGCTATGATGAGGTCGTCAGAAAAGTGATTTTTATAGCTGAGAATGTTAAAGAAGATCCGAAATTGAGCAAAAGTACCCTAGAAGCCATAGAGAATGCTAGAAAAAGAATAAAAAAAGGGAATTTTGTAAGGGAGGAAGACGCGAAAAAGAGGCTTGGTTTTTAAATGTATGAAGTGGTTTTTGATCCAAAGGCCCTAGAATTCTTAGAAAGGACAGAGAGAAAGACTTCAAAAAGAATTTGGAATAAGATAATGTCAACCAAATCTGATCCTCATCATTTTTTCCAAAGACTATCAGGGAGAAAAGACTACAAACTGAGAGTTGGTGATTATAGGGTAATTTCAGATATCGATGATTCCAAAAAGAGAATAGAGGTAACATTGATTGGGCATCGGAAAAATATATATGAAAAAATTTAGTTATTATTCTTTCAATTAAATATTCCACGAAGAGATTCTTAATTATTGTCCCAAACCCCACACCAAAAATTTATAAATCTTAACTACAAATAAAGTTATTGTTTAAATACACAATAAATGATAGCATGACAAGAAAAGCAGTACTAATAAAATTTTCAATAGAGTCCAAGAAATTCGATAGTAATACCGAAAGAAACATATTCTTCAGGGAACTATACGGATGGAAACAAGTGGTAACAAAGGAAAAGAAAAAGTACACTTATGATAGAAAGGGCTTGGTTGATGAAATACCCTGCGCAAAAATAGACAAGTCCATGCTATTGATACAAAAAGAATATGTTGATGAACTACTAAACTTTTTACAGGAATGGGAAGAGAAAGTTCATTGGCATTTGTTCAATGTCTTATTAAATGAAGAACAACAAAAATTATTGGAGGAGGTTTAATGACAAAAAAGAAAGATGATAATAAGGTCACGCTTAAGGTTGGAGAATTGACTCAAAGGGGAGAATTTGGTAGAGGTATTGTAAGGTTAGATTCAAACACTATGCAAAAAATCGGAATAAAAGAAGGTAGTGTTATTGAAATAGAGGGCCCAAAGAAAACTGCTGCTATTGCTATAAGGGCTTATCCTTCAGATGCTGGACTAAAGATAATAAGAATGGATGGTCTAGTTAGAAGAAATGCTGGAGCAGGGGTTGGAGAGAATGTTAAAGTAAGAAGGGCCGAAGTAAAGGAAGCAAAAGAAGTAACACTCGCACCAGCACAAAAAGGAGTAGTAATTCAAATCAGTCCATCAATAGTCAAGCAAAACATCTATTATCGACCTGTTAGTAAGGGTGACATCCTAATCCCAAGTCCTGTGGTTAAAAGAAAAAGAGATGATTTTGGCCAGGGTGATATGTTTCGAGATTTCTTTGGTTTTAGTATTGAAGACTTTTTCTACATGCCAACCGGTGAGACTAGGTTTATAGTAACTGATACTGATCCTGGAGGAATTGTTAGGATAACTGATATGACTAAGTTGAAGATATTGTCAAGATTACCAAAAGATTATGATCTTGAGAAAAGAACTGTACCTGCGGTTACTTATGAGGATGTTGGTGGAATTCATCACGCAATCCAGAAGGTCAGGGAGATGATTGAGTTGCCATTAAGACATCCGGAATTGTTTGAGAGACTAGGTATAGAGGCTCCGAAGGGGGTTTTATTGTACGGCCCCCCAGGTACGGGTAAAACACTTCTTGCGAGGGCAGTTGCAAATGAATCAGGAGCGAACTTCCACTCTATTGCTGGGCCGGAGGTCATGTGTGTTTCTGGAGATACGCCAGTATTGTTAAATGATAAAGGTGTGAGTGAAATAGAGAATATTTTTGATGTTCCTGGAGAGAAATTTAAAATAGATGAATACGAAGCCATAAGACCAAAAAACAAGATAAAAGTTTACTCTATGGATAAAAATTTCAAACTAGTACCAGACGAGATTGAATATGTAATGAAAGTACCTGTTAAAAAAGTTTTTAAACTAAATTTAAGGAATGGTTCAGAATTTACGACTTCCAAAAACCAACCCTTTGCTACCTTAGATAGTGAAGGGAATATTAAATGGAAAACTGCTGAAGAACTTAAGGCTGGAGATTTCATAGCTGCGTCCAAAAGTATATCATCGCATGGGAATAGCCAAGATTTAAATTGGTCTAAAAAAATGGATCCTGAATACACATATGTGGAAAATAAGGAGAATTTTGTTAAATTAAAAGATTATAAAGGTTCTTTGGGTAATGTAAGGATTGGATTTGCAAAAAACAAAAGTAATATTAGTAAAATAAAAAGTATAAAAGTTCCTAATAAGACGAATCCATATCTATTAGAATTTCTTGGGTTGATGTTTTCAGAGGGAAGTATTAATAATAGTGAAGTCTCGGTCTCAAACATAGACAAGGAATTAAGAGAGAGAATAAAATATCTGTTCAACAAAGTTTTTGACATACCCAATGGAAGAATAAAGGAAGATAAAATAAAGATAAAAGTTTACTCTTATGTTCTTTCTCAATTTTTGAAGAAAGTATGTGGATTAACAGAAGGAAAGAAACCAAAGGATCTTCATCTACCTTCATGGATTTTCAAGTGCTCGAATGAAGAGATAGCAGCATTTCTCAAGATGTATTTTGAGGGAGATGGGGCAACAAGCTTTGGAGAAAAAGACTATCCAACCTTCAGATATTATTCGTCTTCAAAAACGTTGTTAACTGATTTACAATACTTGTTATTGAAGTTTGGTATTGTGACTAAATTAACACCATGGAAAACTCCTTTGGGTAATTTATTTGCCTTGGTTATAAAAGGTCCAAAGAGCCGTGAACTTTTCTTCAGAAAAATTAAACCAAATAAAAATAGAGATAAGATGGCTAAGTACTATAATAATAGATTGGAAGATTATTCTTTATTTTTACCCGTTAGCCCACTATTAAAGAAAATAAAGGAATTTAGTGGTATAAAATATGGTAGAGACATTCCTGAAAATTCTGTAGAACCTTATCTGTCTGGAAGAAAAATTCCAACGATAAGACAGACAAAGAAAATATTAAAATTGTTAAAAGAAAAGGTAAAAAGTAGAGAATCAAAGGAATTAATTAAAAAAGTAGAGAATCTTCTGAATTCTGATTTATATTGGACAAAAATCAAAAAGATCGAAGAACTGGAAAAAGAAACAACATTATATGATGTGACTGTAAAGAATAATTCAAACTTCCTAGGGGGTAACTCACCTACTATCTTACATAACTCAATGTGGTACGGCAAGAGTGAAGAAAACCTAAGAAAGATCTTCCAAAAAGCAGAAAAAAACGCACCATCAATTATTTTCATAGATGAGCTAGATTCTATTGCACCAAAAAGAGAAGAGACTAGAGGTGAGGTTGAAAGAAGGGTTGTTTCTCAGTTGTTAACATTAATGGACGGGCTTAAACAGCGAGGAAAAGTAATTGTTATTGCCGCAACTAACCGTGAAAACGCTATTGACCCGGCTTTAAGAAGACCGGGAAGATTTGACAGGGAAATAGAAATTGGAGTCCCAGATAAGAAGGGAAGAAAAGAGATACTTCAGATTCACACCAGACATATGCCTTTAACCGACGTTAATATTGACAAATTGGCAGAGGTTACATATGGTTATGTGGGTGCAGACCTGGAAGCTTTAGGAAAAGAGGCAGCGATGCACGCATTAAGAAGATTATTGCCAGATATTAAATGGAAAGAAAAAGGAGAATTACCAGAAGAGATGCTTGAGAAATTAACAGTCACACAAAAGGATTTTGAACATGCATTAAAAATGGTTGAACCTTCTGCAATGAGAGAAGTGTTAATAGAAGTTCCAAATGTTAAATGGGAAGATATTGGTGGTTTAAAACAAGTCAAACAAGAACTAAAAGAAACAATTGAATGGCCATTAACATCACCAGAGAGTTTTGAAGGTATGGGAATAACTCCACCAAAGGGAGTTCTATTGTACGGTCCACCAGGTTGCGGGAAAACCTTGTTAGCAAAAGCGGTTACAAATGAATCCAATGCTAATTTTATTTCTGTTCGCGGTCCAGAGCTTTTCAGTAAATGGGTGGGCGAAAGCGAGAAAAAGGTTAGAGAATTGTTCAGAAGAGCTAAGCAAGTAAGTCCATCAATAATTTTCTTTGACGAGATAGATGCATTAGTTCCAAAAAGAGGAACAAGTGTTGGGGAGAATGTTAGTGAGAAGGTTGTATCACAAATGTTAACTGAGCTTTCGGGTTTGGAGGATTTACATGACGTAGTTGTTATTGCAGCAACCAACAGACCAGATATGCTTGATACAGCACTGCTCAGACCTGGGAGGTTTGATAGAAAAATACTAGTTCCACAGCCAGACGAGGAAGCTAGGCTGAAAATATTGGAGATAAATACCAAACAAGTTCCATTGAAAGGAGTTGATCTAAAAAAACTCGCGGAAGAGACAGAAAACTTCTCGGGAGCGGACTTGGAATTGTTAATCAGGGAAGCGGCAATGCGTGCACTTAGAAAGGACAAAAAATCCAAGAAGGTTACATCGAAAGATTTTGAACATGCTTTAGAAGAAATAAAACCAAGTTTAAATAAGGATGTAATTAAATTTTACAGCCAATTCGACGAGAGATCACGAAGAAAAATAACCAGTTCTGAGAACACAGAAGAACTTAAATATGTGGGATAAAATAAATTAGAATAGAATGGAGGTTAACTAAACTAGACATTTTTTACTCATTCTAAATGAGTTTACGGAGGTTAATTAAATGGAAAAATTTGGAGAAGGTAATTTTAGAAAAAGACGATTTTGGAATAGAGACTTTCCAAAACCTGTTGATGAAGGAGACGAATACGATGTGGAAATAAGTGAAATAGGTACAAAAGGAGATGGTATAGCTAGGGTTGAAAACTTTGTTATATTTGTTCCTGGTACTGAAAAAGGTGAGAAATGTAAAATCAAGATAAAAATGGTTAAATCTAGATTTGCTATTGCTGAAAAAGTCGGTGGTAGTGAGAAGAAAGAAGTTAAAAAAGAAGAGGAAGAAGAAGATTTTTTGGAGGTTGAGCCTAGTGACAAAGATTAATGAACTAAAACTAGGAATGAGTGATATCTCACTAACAGCTACAGTTGAAAAAGTACCAGAACCTCGAACTGTTAAAACAAGGATGGGTTACACAACTCAGGTATCTAACGCAGTTATCAAGGACGACAGTGGTAGTATTACAATGCCCCTTTGGGGAAAGAAGGTTGAAGAAGTTGGTGAAGGAGATAAGGTAGAGATAAAAGGAGGTTATGTTGCTGAGTTTAGAGGAGAATTACAACTTAACGTTCCTAGAAAAGGAGAAATAAACAAGGTATAATTAATTTGTTTTTATTTTCCTTATTATTTTTATGAATAAGTACTGTGCTTATTGTGGGAAGAAATTAAATGAGTTGCCTTACAAATGTAGGTACTGTGGAGAATATTTCTGTGTGGATCATCAATTACCTGAAAACCATGCTTGTCAGGGGTTAGAAGACTGGAAAGAGGGGAAGTTAAAGAAGTTCAAAAAAAAGGTTGCTAGACCTATAGAAAAGTCTGGAAAATTTGAATTGTTAGAAATTCCAAAAAGAAATAAATGGGTTGAGTTCTTGTTGATTATAGGTGGGGTCGTTTTGTTGATAGTTATTCTTAGAATGTTGGTTTAGACTCTTTCGGGTTGCTTAGATTTTTTGGGTAATCTACATCCATTTTCTAAATATACTTCTGCACTCAATACTCTATAACTACCAGTATCTTCATCAAAAACGCATATTTTCCCTACTCTAACTCTATCTAAGAAACCAGGATTTATACGCTTCCTTCTAAGATATTTATCTATAGTACCCATATTTACTGGGGTAGAAAGTCTCACGATATCATCGGTATCCCTTTCATAGGATTTCATCGCCCTAATAGCACTTTTTAATCTATAAGAATCTATCTGAAACCATCCTGTTGTACCCCTATAGTAAATTAGTGGTGTTAGATAATAATCTGGTGCAGGCATGTAATTAAGATAGAACTAAGATTCTTATACTTTACTAAAAAGGTAGTTAAACACTACTTCTTCAAACTCTTCACAATTATAGTTCTCCCACACCCAGAACACTTAAACCTTGGTCTCTTGTATTTATCCTTTCCCTTCTTCTTTTCCATTTCTATTTCTTTAATCTCATAAAATCCACAATAAGGACATTCATATTCGGCCTTAGCAGGTTTATCTTTTACTTTACCAACAACCATTTCAGGTCTTCTAGTCATAAATTCAAAATCTTTTGATGGTTTAAGTCCTTTAGACATCCATTCTTTGACCAATTTACTTTCCATTAACTACACCTTCTTTTCTTTTTTCTTAGGTCTTAGATCCTTAGAACCACACTTTCTACATTTAACCTTCCTTTCTCTAACCTTAGTATAATCAGTTCTTATTTTACTCTTGCATTTCTTACAGACAAAGACCCTTTCAAATAGTCTTTTTGCTGCTTCTGGGGCTAATTTTTTAACCATTATCAATACCTCACGATTAATTAGATGTGTTAAGTTAAAAATATAAGTCTTTGGTTATTTATCCCACTACTTCCTCTGCTAGTTTTAACTCGATCTCCCTCTTTCTCTCACTTAACCTGTTGCCGCTTATCCACTTCAAAAAGATCATAAGAGAAATAAGTATAACCCAAACAAATGTCCAAAAACCACCTAGGTAAGTCTCAAACCCGAGCAGAGAAAACCCAGATACCATCCTTAAAAGCACGAAAATTATTATTCCCATCAAAATGGCTATTCCAACACCTATACCATAAGACATGTTGATCTCCTTCAACTGTCTTTCCAAAATCCTTTTCTGCTTCTTGGTTATTGTTATTATTACCACCTAGATTATAGTTCATTTTTTGTCTTTTTATAATTTTTTTAGTGTTCAGAAAATGTGGAAAAATTAGATTTAAGGTATCTTAAAATGGTTATATTTTCGAGATAATGATAACTATAAATACTAGTTGTCCCTTAATCATTTTATAACAAAAAAAGGAAAATACAATGAAAATACCCTGCGTTCTCATGAATTTCGAAAAAAGTTACACTTGATTTCAGAGGTTATCAAGCCTTCGTAGGGTAGGGCAGTCAAAAACTGAGGGGTAGGTGAAAATGGGAAAGAAAAAGAAATCAAAGAAGAAAAAGTAATTAAGGCTTAAGGTATTTTTTGCCCCTTTTTCTTATTTTTAGGGGGTCATTTGAAAGAATAAATAATTGCGTAACATATAAAACAAAACCAATAAAAACAGGTGATAAAAAATGGCCTGGGATGAATGGGACGACGACGAATATGGAGATGAAGAAGACTTAGAAGGAGAAGATGAAGATTGGTAGGACAAATTAATTTTTTATTTTTGTTTTTATTTTTAATTCATCCAAGAATTGGGAAATATTCCATATTTTGGAACTAATAAATATTTTGAAGATTTTATTTTTACGGTTTCTCCGTTTTTTTCATATTCCAAATTAACTTCTAACAAACCTGAACTCTTATCTGGTTTTACGGTGAATTTTATCTCTTTTGTTTCGTCTTTCTCAAGCTCTAAGTAAACATATTCCTTGTCTAATTTCCAACTTTCAGGTATTCCTAAGCCTAATTTCACTTCTCCTTTACCACTACCAACATTCTCAACTTTAACAACCACATCAAACTCTTTACCACTTTCGATCTCATTTGGTATAACAATTTCACCTATTCGAATATCAGGTTCTTGTTCAGGTCCTTTAAATGATAAGGAACTGGGATCTAAAGGGTTTTTGGAACCAGGGAAAGTAGGCGTAATTCCATAAATTAACTCCTCGCCAGTTATTGGAGATTTTTTATGGTTTACATACATTGTATCTCCACAAGTAACAGACTCGAGTTTATATTTCTCAAGTACTTCTAACTTACCTTGACAATAAGCTTCAGATGATGTTTCTTCTAAAGTGTTTTCAAGTGATTCTACTCTTAATTTCAAGTCTTGTATCTCAAGGAAAAGGTAATATGTATCCTGATCACTTGCAAAGTAACTATCCAGATATTTACCCACTTCTTGTTCGTTTTTCATTGGGTTTGTAATATCTCCTTTCAACCATCCAATAGCATCCCTGATAAGGTCAGCAACACTGTCCAAAGAAGCACCTGTTCTGTCTTCTCTCCATTTTTGTTCGTTATCAGAAACATAATTTCCCATCGACTTTAACTTTTCTTCCTGACAAATCGTCCAAATCATATTAACATGAGCCTCATCATCATAACCTATCCATTTCATTTCTTCCTTGAATCCTGCCGGAGGAATTGCACTTAAAGTATCAAAATATTCCTGTAAAGATGGATCTGAACATATTGAACTTATCGGATAATCTGTGCCTTCCTCAGCGCCCTCAAGCCAGTCGTCTGGAGAATTGGGGGAAGCACCATAAACATCCGTATTTAGAACCCCAATGTTTTGATTAATGTTATCTAATTCTTGGTTAATATCAGTCCCGTCTATGGTTACGTTAACACTTTCTGCGTCTATATTTGAGTCGTAATTGACATGACCATCAGTTTGGATATTCATTGACACGTTAGCATCTGCAAAGATAGGATTGAATAAAAAAAGAGTTATTGTTAAAAGGACTGTTAGTTTTTTTTGCATTTTTTATACCTATTTCATAGTTTATATGTTAAACTTAAATAGTTTACTATTAAGTAGTAACAATTCTATCAATTATAGGGGAAGTATTTTCTATCAAAAAAAATAAAAGAAAAAAGAAAAAATATCTTTTTTTAACTCCAATGGAATTCTCCATTAAATGTTCCAGTGTTATAAAAACTTTGAGTCCATGTTCCTACTCCTTGACCATTCACTAGTACATTTCCACCAATGTTTCCTCCTGAGCTTAATATTGTAGTACTACCTGCTTTCCATGTTCCTATTCCTGCTTCACCGTAATTGACTCTATCTCCAATTATTGTTCCTGAGTAAGAAGATTCGTAAGTTCCATCTTCATCTTGATCCCAAAATGCACTAATCCCTATTGAGTATTGTCCTGTGTTAGATTCTGCTCCCACGACTGGCGAATCAGTCCCTGACCATCCGTGTCCACTATAACCGTGAGTGTATAAAGAGTTTCCTCTTCTCCAATTATCACCGCTTACATCTATGAATCCTGTTCCATCAGCACTAAATGTATTTGCATAGATATTGCTTTCTCCACCTGCTCCCGCTGTTAAATCATTCCATTGTTCAAAATGATATTCTCCTCCACCTGTATAACTTGCTTCTGACCAACCTTCTACTCTGTCATAACTGTTGTCCCAACCATGAAATTCACCTGAACCACTATTGTGACCTCCTGAAACCTTTGTATAAGAGTAAGTATTTGAAATCTTAGTTTCAATCCAACCTACTGAGCCACTCCACGTAGTATCAACTGTAGTTGCCATTACTGGTACTAAAGTCAAAAGTCCTACTAAAATTGTTAACAATTTTTTCATTTTTTCACCAATTATTTTTTTGGGTACTTACCCTCTCGGTCAAGGCTCGGTAAAACCTGCCTTGTTAAAGCACCCCTCCTCGGTGCTCTTACTTTTAATCACTAATAAGTGACTAATATCTAGAAGTAATTTTAATGATTAACCTTAAATATTTCACTACTGAATAGAAACAATTGAACGGGAGAAAATTAACTTCTATCTGATAGTAAATTCCGCTTAAAACAATGATTTTTGTTTATATTTCTCCAAATTATCATCATGCATTCAATAAAAGACGAAATCAGGATTCTGGGGTTTGATGATGGCCCATTTGAACCTAGATCCTATCAGAAAGTTCTAGTTGTAGGTGTGGTTCATAGAGGGGGAGAATTTTTCGACGGGGTGATGAGGACTTATGTTACATGTGACAAATTAGATGCAACAGAAAAGATTGCTGAGGTTGTAAACAAATCCAAACACAAAGAAGAACTCCAAGTTTTGATGTTTCAAGGCATTACAATCGCTGGATTTAACCTAGTAGACATAAAAGAACTCCACGAAAAAACAGGCCTACCAGTAATAATAGTCATGAGAAAAAAACCTGATCTGGATAGTTTCAAAGAAGCTTTAAAGAATTTTAAAGATTTCAAAAAAAGATGGGAAATTATAAAGCACGCAGGGAAAATATATAAAGTAGAAATAAAAAAGAATAAAAGCGTCTACTGTCAATTCATTGGTCTGGAAAAGGAAGAAGCTGAAGAGATTATTAAATTGTCCTCAACGAGGAGTTTAATTCCAGAACCTCTAAGGGTTGCACATCTTATAGCTTCTGCGATGGTGGATGGTGAAAGTAGGGGGAGAGCATGAAAGAAGAGGATTTCGAAGATAAGAAGACTAATTTTAAGAAAGAACTATGGGAAAATATCAAGTACATAGGCTTAGGTATAATCTTCGCACTAATACTCAACAAAGGAATGGGATTTCTTCTTAACACTGATCTACCTATAGTAGCAGTTATGACAAGTTCAATGGTTCATGATGCAACTACACCCTACCGTCATTACCAGTTCTTACAAGAGAACTTTGACTATACTGAAGAAGAGATAGATTCTTGGCCAATTAATGGTGGTTTTAGACCGGGAGATGTACTGATAATCAAAGGTGTTCCCGAGAATCAATTAAAGGTCGGAGATGTGATTGTGTTTAAACATAGAACTCAGTCCGTGCCAATCATTCACAGGATTGTTGAGATAGAAGACGGTTATCCTTACACAAAGGGGGATCATAACCCGATCATGGACCCAGACTGTAAATTGTTTGAGGAAGATGTTCAGGACTGTTGGGAAAGAACAGGAATTAAAGGTAAAGCCGTTGTTTGGATTCCATTCTTAGGTATACCAAAACTAATTTTGCATAATGTTATAATGTTTTCAAGGGGTTTGATATGAAATTTTGTGAGAAATGCGGGACTTTGTTGATAGCGACGAGAAGAGACGGTAAAAAGGGTTGGTACTGTAAAAAATGTGATGAATTCTTCCCCGACAAAAATGCTGAAAGTTCTGCTATATCCGAAAAGATTAAACATGAAGATGAAGAAATCAAAGTTTTCAAAGAGGATGTTGAGTACAAGAAATATCCTATAGCAAATGATGTTGAATGTCCTGAATGCGGGCATAATAAGGCTTATTGGGTTTTACAACAAACAAGAGGGGGAGATGAACCTCAGACTAAATTCTTGTGTTGCGTGAAATGTAAGTATAAATGGCGAGAGTATTAACAGCCCTTATTTCAACTTAACCCACCAAACATTCCTCCCAGAAACTGATTTTCCCTTTATTTTTCCTTCTCTTTCAATCTCAAACAAAGCCCTCTGAGCAGTAGCCCAGTTAACATCTAACTTATCTGCAATCCACCCCGTGGTTACAGGGGATTCTTTTTCAAGTAATTTAAGGATGTCTGGAATGATTTTATCGTATTTTTTAGCCGGCATTTTAATCGACCCGATTACTTTTATACATTATTGTATGAATATTTATATAAAAATTAATGCAAATAATCTTGTATCGTAAATGATATAAACATAAATATTCGAATGTTTTGAAATATTGAAGGTGTTTGTTTTGAAATGTGGAAAATGTGGAAAAGAAATAAAAACTGGTGTGGTAAAGAATAAAGAGTATGGATGGGTATGTGTACCTTGCAGTCACGAATTAATAGCTGAAAATTATAAAAAAGATAAGGGTGGTAAAGATAGCAAAAAAGGAAAATGATAAAAAGCCTGATAAAGAGGCTAAGAAGCCGGAAGAGAAGAAGAAAAAACCTAAACTCACTAAAAAACAGAAGAAATTGAAAAGAACTAGAAGATCAATGCTTTCTAAAATGTACATGCGTCACTTGAGAAGAATAGCCAAGGAAAAGGGAATAAAAAGCAAGAGACTCAAGGTCAAAATGATAGATACCCTGACCGAAGAGTTGGATATGGATGATGTTAGGCATTATTATTCTGAGATATTCGGAACAGATGAGTTTGATGTTTTAAAACATGAACTAGTTCCAGCGCACAGGGTTTTGTCACCAAAGGAAAAAGAAGAATTGAAGAAAAGATATAACTTAAGTAGTCTGAAACAATTACCAAAAATACGGGTTTCTGATCCCGCTGTGATTGCAGTGGGGGGAGTCCTTGGAGACGTAGTAGAAATAATACGTGAAAGTCCTACTGCTAAGGAGACTAAATACTACAGACTTGTGGTTAGGTAGTTTGTTTTTCTATTAGATTAATTAGAATTGGGTAAAGATATTTGGTGTCTTCTGAGAATGGTTGATTTTTTATAAGCTCTTTTAATTCTTCCAGACTAACGAATTTTCCTTGTTTTATTTCTTCTTTGTTTATTTCTGGTTGTTGATCGGTTATCACATAATACTGCGCAGACATTTCCAGTTCTTGCTTTAAGTCATTCTTGAACTTTTTGATGAATATTGGACTTTCTTTTATTCCTAACTCTTCTTCTAGTTCCCTCCTAGCAGTATCTTCGTAACTGTCCCCATATTCAACGTGTCCGCCCGCAGAAATCGTCCATACTGAAGGTTCCATATCTTTTGTATCGCTTCTTTGCATGATGAATATTTGCCAATTTTTATTGAAAACAAATGTTCCAGCAGTTCTGTGTCTTAATTTTTTAGTGTGGCATTCTTTTCTTGTAGCCTTTCCGAGAATATTGTCTTCATCATCTACTATGCATAATAATTCGTCCTGTGGATCTGTTGTTTTCATTTTAACCAATTCTTGAACCAATCTGCTATTAAATCAGTCATTTCCTCATAAGTATCTTCTTCACGCTTAAATCCATGACCCATTCCTTTAATAATTTCCAATTCCTTGTCGCCTTTTGGAACTGAACCTGCTAAGTATATTTTCACCCAATTATCCTCAATGTTAATTTTTAAGCCCCATTTCACTCTTCTTTGTTCTTAAGATAATCCAAAATAGATTTTGAAAATGTCTCAAAATCTTTCGAATCTTCTTTCAGATGTTCTTGTAACAATTCTGTCTTTATCTCTCCGTATTTGTGAACCAAGATATTCCTCAAACCCATTGCTGGTGCGAATCTTTCTGAAAATTTTCTTGGTAATATGTCATTTTCCCCCAAAATTTCGATTACCTCTTTATTTGCTTCGGGTTTCTCAAAGTTCTCTTTTGCAATTATTATCTCTCCTATATCGAGAGCAGACTGAAGAGCAAGTTACATGGCTCCCTCGATAGCATATCTGGTTTTAATATCCTCATTTAGTTCAAACACAGTAATGTTTTTATTATTTTTCAAAAACTTGGCATTTTTTTTCAATTCTTCTAATTTTAATAAAATTTTTTCTTTACTATTCAAAAAAACCACCCTTTGATACATTTTCAGCGAAAGTATTAAGACGCCTTCTCACGTAATATATTCTATCCAAATAAGTCTGCATAGTTCTGAATTCAAACTCAACTCTGGAATCTTCGTCTTTATTGACCAAAATTTTTCCATTTTTTATGATTTCAAAATTGAGGAGGATAGGGTTATCATTAATAACAACAAGATCAAACTCATCGTTTCCTAGGATGGATGATATATCCCCTATTAGTTTTAGTCGAATATCAAATCTTTTTTCCTCGTTTTCCTCTTTTAGATATACCGCTATGTCCACATCACTTAATGGTGTTGTTTTTCCCGTTGCATGGGAACCGAAGATATAAGTAAGTCTAACTGAAGGGTGGTTTTCTAGATATTCCTTAACTTTCTCAAGCTTCTTTTTCATAGATAATAGTTAGAATCCAAGTTATAAAAAGTAAGAGTATTGGTGTTAAATGAAGGTTTTGATTATATAAATTATTCCAATTTTACATCATAATCAGGATCAAAAGCGGGAGAATTTACTTCCAACAATTTCACTACATCAGTCTTGGGGGAATAACTATAGGGAGTATCTTTAGGAACTATCACAACATCTTCTTTACTCACATTAAATTTCTTACCGTCAACATTGAATTCAGCCTTACCCTCTATTATGAAGTATAAACGATCACTAATTGTTGATTTAACTTTACCGAATGGTTCCTTGATCTCGGCGTAGCAGACAGAAATATTTTCAAAATCTTCCTTGGTATTGTAATTCCATCCTTTAACCCCAGGATATTCAAAAGATACTTCTTTAGGTTTCTTGAATTTCATTCAGATCAATTCTCCACAAGAAATTTCTTCAATTTCTCCATTGCAATTTTCCGCATGCTCATCGAATTCTTCTCTTCTCTAGTCATCTCAGCAAGTGCTTTAGAATATCCTTCGGGTTCAAAGATAGGATCCCATCCAAATCCACGTTCACCTCTTGGAGGAATAATTTTTCCCTTAATTGACCCGTCAAAATAATGAATTTCACCCCTATTTCTAGCATAACCCAATGTAATCTTAGCTTCTGCGCTATTATTACCAAGTTTCTCAACAATCTCAACTAGTCCCTCATTCCCAAGTGATTTCTCAAACCATTTAATCAGAGGACCAGGTAAACCATTAAGACAATTGAAAGATAAGGATGTATCTTCAACAATGAATTCACCCTCCACACGTTCAAATACTCCTTCAAGTTTTTCTTTGACAATTTCATGAGAATCGATTTCCTGTATTTCTGGTAAATCGATATCTAATTGCTTAATTTCCGGGAAGAATTTTTTAGAATCCTTGAACTTTCCCTCATTCCCCGTTATAAAGTAAAGTGTCATAGTATAACTAATAGAAACTTCAGATTTAAACTCTTTTTTACTTCTTCTTATCCTTTTTCTTAGAATCAGTGGTCGACTCCCTTCTCAACTTCCTAAACAATCTATTCACACTGAATCTACTTTTCTTCTCTTTTTTAACTTCTTTTCTACACTTAGCACACAAAGGAGCACGAAAACCCAACCAACTAACCCTGATTAACCTACCAACTTCTTTAATTGGTTTACCACACTTGGCACATTTCTTCTTCATCAAATCTAAGGAATACTTTGTGGTTCAGGAATATTAAAGATTGCCTATTCCATGAGCGAAAGAGCATCCGACTTAGTTATTATTCCAACTATTTTCTTTTTTCTACTTACGAGAATTGCTTGAGTGTAATTTAGTAATAATTTAGCTACTTCCACAGACTCTTCTGAATCAACTATAGGGCAAGATTTTTCCATTATATCTCTGATTTTTAATTTGTTAAGATTTCTTTCCATATTTTCAATAACGCCTTTTTCAGTCACACAACCCAGACAAATTCCTTTTTCAATAACCGGTATCTGAGAAATATTGAATTTTTTCATTAATTCTATGGCTTTGTTTATCTGATTATCTGGTTCAACTGATACTATGTTCTTTGTCATTATTTTTCCGCATTTTACTTTATCATTGCTTTCAAGGACTTTCATAATCTTGTTTACAGTGGACAATGTGGGATTGACCTTTTCATTCTCTATTTTAGCAACGTGAGCCTGAGAAATACCTACAGTCTCTGCTAATTTTTGCTGACTTATTTCTCTCTCTTCTCTCATCCTTCTGATCATCTGACCTGTTATTATAACCATGAGTTATATTTAATCACGATAATTATAAATAACAATATATAATAGAAAACCAAAAATCTTTATGTGATGTCATGAAGTTATCAATCGAAAAAATACAAAAAGTTATGGCCGTTCCCAAGCAAAAAGTAGAATTGGTTGAAAGAAAAGGAATTGGACATCCCGACTCGCTAACAGACGGACTATGTGAAGCATCCTCAAGAATAATATCCAAGTACTACATCGAGAAAAAAGGGTTTATTTGTCATCATAATCTTGACAAGGGTCTTCTAGTTGGTGGAGTTTCTAACCCTACTTTTGGCGGAGGAAGAGTAATTGAAGCTCCTGATGTTACTGTTGCTGGAACTGCTACAATTCTTGAAAGTGCAGACGATATTAAAAAATTAATTTATGAAGAAGTTGATGCTTATTTGACTCAAAAACTTAGATTTGTGAAAAAACTTGACCCTGAAATATTCATCAAAATTCATCCTGGCTCACAAGACCTTGTTGGAGTATATGAAAGATTTGGAAAGGGTGATGTTCCTTTAGCAAATGATACGTCTATTGGGGTGGGATATGCACCTTATTCTGATTTGGAAAGAACGGTCCTAAATATTGAAAACTTCCTAAATAGTACTGAAATAAAGAAAAAATATCCATTTATTGGTGAAGATATCAAAATCATGGGTTACAGAAAACGGGATAATAATACTATCACTTGTGCAATAGCATGGGTTAGTGAGTTTGTGAGTGGTTTGGAAGAATACTATGATCAGAAAGAAAAGGTAAAAGAGCTACTAGAAAAGAAATTTACAAACGGTAAGACTAAAGTTTTCATTAACACTGCAGACAAGAAGGAAAGTATTTACTTGACAGTTAGTGGGACTTCTTGGGAAAATGGTGATGATGGTCAGGTTGGTAGAGGTAACAGAATCAATGGGTTAATTACTCCATGTAGACCTATGTCTCTGGAAGCTGCTGCTGGTAAGAATCCTGTTTCACATGTGGGAAAAGTTTACAATTTCAAAGCCCAAGAGATCGCAGAAAAAATCGAGAGTATGTTTGGTTTGGAGCAGATTTATGTTCAATTGCTTTCACAAATAGGAAAACCGATTAACAAGCCTTATGTCGGGGTAAAATACATCTCTAACGGTGATATTAAGGAAAAGGATGTTAAACAAGTGATTGAGAAGAGTCTTTCTGAAAAAGGGCTTGAAGAGTTCAGGGACAAGATGCTGATGGGGAAATTGAGTGTTTTTTAATATGTTTATCTGATATCTTTACTTTCTTTAAACCATTTAATGTATTTGATGTAATTTTTCTCTACTTCTTTCTGTTTTTTGTGGAATATGTTTTTATAATCTCTCATTTTATCTCCCAATTTTATTGGTTTTTCTGATCTCCAAAATTTTTGCTCGTGGGGATAATCATGGGCCGTATCAACTCTATAAACATCTACAATTTTATCATCTAGAATTAAACCTACATTTATAGAGAAAAAGACTACTTTACTTTTATCTACCTTAAATCTAGTATCTATCCTTGCTTTGTTGTCTATATCTATGTCTTTCAGGTGTATTTCCCTCATTTTTATACCTTTGATATATTTTGTTAATTAACAAAAAATCGTTAACTTTATAAGGTTAATGTTACATTATCTTAAGTAGTATTAACAAGCGAATAAAATAATATTGGTGTCTAAAATGAAGGGAATAGAAGTATATAGCAAATTAGTCGACTTTGCAATAGAGCACCCAGAACTAGCTCCAGATAGGGTTTTAGTTATACATGGGAACAAAAAAGAATTTAAAAAAATACTTTCACCGTCAAGGTTAGAATTAATTGAAATAATAAGAGAAAAAGATTTTCAATCGGTCGGAGAAGTAGCAAAATATGTAAATAGGCCAGTAGAGTCTGTTTCACGAGATCTTAAGATTCTTTCAAATTATGGAATATTAGAACTGGTTAGAATTGGTAAAAGGAAAAAGCCTGTAATAGAGAAAGATATGTTGCTTATCCCACTAACAACTTAAGTGTTTTTAAAGTTATCACTGTTCGGTATTTAAATTTAATTTATATTCTATAGTATATGTTTAAGAAACAATATGTACTAGCAATTTGTTTATTGGTACTTTTGATTCCAATTTCAGTGATTTCACAATCTATGGAAGGACAAGAATATGACTTTTATGTCACTAAACCAGTGCTTTCAAAAACAGACATAACAACAGGAACTTGTTGCGACCAAACAGTTTCAGCAAAAATAAACGTTTTTGTTCGGGGAGAAGGTGAAGATCCAGTTTCTGGGTTAATGAGAATATACATGTACGACAATACCCTAAGAAATGGCGAACCTGTCTTGGAAAAAAGAAGATGGTTAAGATTTTACCCTGGTTCAGAGCGGACAATCCACATTAGTTTCGATCCAAGTGAACTTGAAGAAGGAACATATTACGTCTTTGTTAAAGGTGATTTTAAGGATTTATCATCTGGAGAAGAAGAATCAGTTTGGACAGATTATTCAGTACTAGAAGTAAATTCAGTGTGTGAGTCCTGTGAATGTCCTGAGTGCCCTGTATGTGAAGAATGTCCTGAATGTCCAGTAACAAAAGAACCCAGTGAATGTGAAGTTTGGACTTGGTTTTACTGTGTTCTATTGGGAGTACTAGTAGCTCTAATACTGATACTTCTGATGGCTATAATAATCAGGAATAGAAGAAGAAACAGAGAAGAAACATTGGAATAAATTGCTAAAAAGATGGGTTTAAAAGGATTTTTTGTTTTGTTTTTCTATTTTCGAATTCTACTGCAACTAACGAAAACTATTTGAATCTCCATACAGAATCATTCAGAGATGAAAGCATACATATCTCAAACAGTATTAGGTTTATTCGCATTTGACGAAAAGAAGAAATTGGTAGACAAGACTCTATTTCCCAAAGATCCGAAGAAGATAACTGACGCATTAGAAAATCCTAAAAAGTACAAAGAAGAGCTTCTCAAAAAACTTAAGAAAAAAGGTTACAAGGATATCGAAGAATCAGATGAGATAGGAAGAACAAAATTTAGAAAAATTGCTAAAGACTTAGGTTATTCTGATAAAAAACTCAATGAATTAATGACACAAATAGGAATAGAGTACACTAGAAGAAGAATAAAAAAAACTGTCAAAAAGGACAAGATTGTCATTCAATTAGTTAACGCAATAGACGAATTAGACAAATCAATCAATATCTTCAGCGCAAGAATCAGAGAATGGTATGGATTACACTTCCCAGAACTTGAAGAATCTATAGATAAACATGAAAAATTTACTAAATTGATATCCAAATACGGGCTAAGAGATAATATACCAGAAGAAAAACTGGGAGGAATTAGTAAAAAGAGTATGGGTATCGAACTCAAAGCAAAAGACGAAAAATTACTAAAAGAATATGCCACAAGACTAAAAGAATTATACAAACTAAGAAGTCATATGGAAAAATACACTGAAAAAATCATGGAAGAAATCGCACCTAATTTCTCAGAACTTGCTACACCTCTCATAGGAGCTAGATTAATAGCTCTAGCAGGAGGCATGGATAAACTTGCGAAAAAACCTTCAAGCACAGTCCAACTTCTAGGCGCCGAAAAAGCCCTTTTCAGATATTTGAAAGGTAAAGGTAAATCACCCAAGTTCGGAATACTTTTCACACATCCAGAAGTTCAAAAAGCACCAGGAGATAAGAGAGGGAAAATTGCGAGAGTATTAGCATCAAAGATGTCAATTGCGATAAAGGTTGATAATTATAGTTCTAAAGATAGAACTGATAAACTAAGAGAAGATTTGGACCAAAGAATAGAAGAGGTTTTGGAGGGTTAAAATGAGTAAAAAAGAAGATCGGATTAAGAACTTTGAAGGGGTCTTTTGGCATAAGAATAAATTATGCACTAAGAATCTCACTCCCGGGAAAAAAGTTTATGATGAATTTTTATACAGTTCCAAAGAAGGAGAATTAAGAACTTGGGATCCAACAAGAAGTAAACCTGCTGCCGCGATACAAAAAGGACTACATCATTTCCCACTAAAAGAAGGAATGAAAGTTCTTTACCTAGGAATAGCTTCAGGAACAACCTCATCCCACTTCTCAGACATAGTAGGTGAAGAGGGATTAATTTACGGGATAGAAATCGCTGACAGGGTATTAAGAGAAATACTAACAGTAGCAAAGAAAAGAAAAAATATAGTTCCGATTTTAGCTGATGGTAGAATGCCAAAAAAATATTCTTGGATTGAAAAAGTGGATTTAGTTTATGCAGATATTGCAATCAAGGATCAGTCTAAAGTCCTTATAAGAAATTCTGAAATGTTTTTGAAACCTGATGGATTTGCTATGATAGCTATAAAATCGAGAAGTATTGACGTCACCAAAAAACCGGGTGAAGTTTACAAAGAACAAAGAAAAAAATTAGGTAAATACTTCCATGTCACTGATTTCGTCACTCTACATCCTTATGAAAAGGATCATGGTTTCATTGCTTTAAAAAGGAAATAAATCTAACCAACAGGTTTTATCCACCCGAAGATGTAATCTTTCCTGATCAGATTCACTCTCCACTTCAAGGTATTCCTATCCTCTAGAAGCAAAGCTTCCAACCTCCCTATCTCTTTCATTTTCCCACCTCTTTGGTACTTTCATCTTATTTGGTTGACTGAATTCCCATACATTTTTCTGAGCAAGTATAACATTCTCAATAAGCATGCTCTCCTGACAAGTCTTACAAAATACTCTTGGTTCCCCGAAACCGTCTATGAATCTAATTGTTCTTGGCGAATTACAATTTACACAGCGCATAATTATCACCTACACAAGAAATAGTACTTAATATATACCTACCTTTGGAAGGGGTGGGGTTGGAATGAACATTGAAACAGAAGAACTAGAGGGGTTATTTAAGCTAAACGGCGGCTATAAATTCCCTAAAAAAATCGTCCAAGTAATCAGGAGAAACAGAAGCGCCTATAGCGGACTTATGACCTCCTCCATCGACTGTAGGGACTTTTTCCTTTACTTTATCAAGAATAGAAGTCAAATCCTCGCTCCTTTCACTCTGTTCTAACCTAAAACTCATTTTCTTATGTTTATCTCCACGCTCTCTACCAATAACACAAACAATCCATTCAGGGTATTTTTGCCTAATTTTATCGGAAATAAAAGACGTTAAAGCACTTATACTGGACTTCCTAGCTTCGTAAATCAGTACCTTCTTATCGTGATGGAATTTAGCATTTCTCATAACATCAACGAGTGAATCCTCTGTCTCATAACTTACCTTATCATAGAATTTTCTCAAGGCAAACGAGTGCTGTGTTAAGCCGTTAATAAATTTATCTGGTCTATTTTTGGCTTCTATCAATGCTAAAACGGATGTCCTTGCACCCTCAATTTTCTTAACCATTCTACCTGACCTTACCATATCCCAAAGTTGTCCAAAAACTGATTTTTCCGCCTCTTTTTGATTGATTTCATCTGAGTTGAACAATTCAGGACTTTCTTCTTTAACTTTTTCAAAAACTTCACTACATAATTCCACTCTATGATCCTCGGTTATACCTATTGCTGAAATCCAAGCTACTTTTTCTTCAGGAAACATGTCTGTCAACAATCTATAAGTCATATAAGAAACGGGTGGAACTCTCTCATCATCTTTTTCAAAAGTCCGTGAGTTGTAATATTTCATTCCTGGCTTGTCGGTAATGTCGTCATAAATGTGGTGATCAAGAACAAATCCTTTGAAAATGCCGAGTTTTTTAGGGTTGACGCTGACATCAAGAACAAAAACATAGTCTGGGTTAAGTGTTTTTAACTGTCCTACAAGTCTTTTATTGACATTTCCCTCTCCTCTAATTGGAAAAAGAATTGGATAACCTTCTGTAAGTTTTTTGATAAGCATTGAGAATAAAGCGGCGGATGTACATCCATCTGCGTCGTCATGGTGAAGGAGGCAAATCTGATCATCAGTTGAAAGTTCCTTAAGAAACACCTCTATTTCCTCAATCATTTTTTCTAGTTTCTGATTTTCCATCTAAATTCAACAACTCCTGGGCTCTTAACTGATTTAATTTTTCCTCCATTCTTTTTCTAGTTTCCATGTAATACTCTACAACAGAACACATCGAATCAACATTATGAAATATCAAAGCCTCAAAAGATTTAGGTGAAACCGTACCTGCATCCCCTGGATGTGAAGCTACTATGTGTATTATTTCTTCTGGGAAATCTCTGTGATAAAGCTCAGCGACTGCAATCATTGTATGGTCTAATGATAAACCTGTTGGAACAAGATCGTCTTCAAAATCTCTATGAAACTCAAATGCCTTCATTATGTCATGGAGTATTGATGCCGCAACTAATGAATCTTTGTTTAGTTCTAGTCCATAGTTCTTCTCAAATATTTTAGCTGTCTCTATTGTTAGTTCGGTTGTTTGGATTGTATGACTAATTATGTCCCTCTCAACCGGGCCCATTGAAGATCCACCCACTGCAAATACACTACCAGCTCTTTCTAGGTCTTCTCTTTCGTATTTTTTGAAATCTTTACTTGAAAGTTTAGTATCCTTTATAACTTTGACTACCTTTTTTCTTAAATCTTCATCTTTTATATGTTTTGTGAGGTCTATTAACTTCTTCATCATATCACTTTAAGGAACAATTAGGTTTTTAAGGCTTTTGTATTTTATTTGATATACTAGGTAGGGCTCATCAAAAATATGGGATAAAAACTAAAAAAATCATCCAAACAAATTCGCGAGTCCTCCCGCAGCTTCTTCAGCCTTCTTTTCCTCGTCTTCCTCGTCCTCTTCTTCCTTTTCCTCTTCTTTTGGTGCTTCTCCACCTTCTACTGGTGCTGCTGGTGCTGTTGCTACTGGCATTGCAGCCTTACTAATCACTTCTTCTATATCAACTCCATCCAGAGCTGCTATCATTGCCTTAATTTTTGCATCTTCTGCCTTTGCACCTGCCGCTTCTATTACTTTTTTGACGTTTTCTTCATTCACTTCTTTACCAGCTGAATGTAGTAGCATCGCAGAGTATACGTATTCCATCTTTTACACACCTCCTTAATCATTAATTCCTGTTTTATTTTTCAGGTTTTGAGCATGAATTTTAGCTTTTTTAAGTAGTTCTTCGATTATCCCTTTATCCAATATATTACACTCCAATCCCAAAGATTTAGCCTCCATGAATCCTTTCTGTAAGAGTAATTTAATTGAATCCTTAGTTGGATAACTGGTGTTAACTGAAAGATTAATCGCCCGACTATAAGCAAGCTTTAATTTATCCAAGTATTGTTTCACATCAACCGCAAGTATATCTCTACCAAATATCGTTCCATCTTCCCAGGTAGCTAAAAGATTAATACTTATTTCCATTGGTTGTATGTCCAGTTTTTTAAGGATATTTGCGACTTCTGGTGTAATTTCTTCTCCTTTTTTAACGGCCTTTTTTTGTTTTCTGACATGAATCCTACCTTCCTTTACCATCGCAGGTATCTTAACTCTTTGAAAGTCAGCAATCGCTGGGCCTGCTGGAAGTCTTGTTGGCCCTTCAGGTACTATTATGTCCTTGGGTGCCATATCTCCAGGTTTTGCATAGGTTGGTGACCGGTTTTCGTCGAGTATCCTGTATAATTTGAATGGGTTCATATTTGTAAAAATTAATGCTGGTTTTTTTGCGTTCTTCCCCAAGAGTTCTTCTAAACCTTTTTTACCCTCAGCACCCTCTAGAGCTCTTTTTATCACACATTTCTTTCTCATTAATATCTCTACTTGGCCCCTTAGATCTTTTCTAATGAACTGCAATTGTCTGGAAGGAAATTTAAAAAAGTCGATTAAACCTATGACTGAGTAATCCTGAACTTTCTGTTTCAATTCTTTGACCTGATCTTTCTTTTCTTGTTTTACCACTTTACCAGTCCTCCAACTTTATAGGTTTACTCATAGTTAATTTAAGATAAACATCAGAAATGTTATTTCTCCCCTTAGGTAGTTTTCTTATGACAAAATTGATTAATGCCTTGATATTCTCGGCAACATCTTCATCTTTCATATCTTCCGAACCCAAAGGAAATTGTAGCATTGGTTGGTTGCCTGTTTTAACCCTTACCCCTCTTTTGTAATCTTTAATTAAATCTTTGATATCTCCAACAACAGGTTTTGGCATCTTTCCGACAGGAGCAAGGAATTTACCTAGATGTTTTCCAACAACAGGCATAAGCTTTGGTTCTGATAAGAATAAAGTCGTATCTTTTACTATTTTCTTACGTTCTTTTTTATTTTCTGCTAAGTCCTCAATCTTTTCCTTTGAGACTATTCTTACGTCTTCTAATTTTTTGCTAGATTCTGAGAAAATTGTGATAGAAGCTGGTTTACCAGGTATTTTAGGAAGAACAAATATCTCATCTACCTTATTTTCCGATTTCTTGAAGTCAAAATCTTTAAGAGTAATAATTAAATCGAATCTTTGAGTGAAATTTCTCTTTTTTGAGGACTCTTTTAGTTTTTTAATCTCTTCTTTTAATACCATCTTTATCCCTCCTGCATTAAGCAGTGCCAATGGGCTAGTTTAGATTAGTAGTTAAAATTTATAAAGGTTATTTTTCGCTATCTTCTTTTAATTTCAAAATAGCTTCTCCAAGAAGTTTAAACTTATCAGTAAACTTATTATCAATATCCAGAACCTTTCTAACAACATCTCTATAGGTTCTTTCATAGTCTTTTGGTAGTTTTTCTATTTCTTTGAATTTTTCTTCGAGTTCATCCACCTTTTCTCCTATTAACCAAGTTGCTTTTCGGTAATTCTCCAGAAGCATCTCTAGTTCAAAGATTTTATTGAAATACTTGTTTTCTTCTTCCAGAATCTTATTAATTTTGGATTCTATGGGTTTAAAATCTAATTTTTCAATCTTTTTCATCATTTTCCTAGTCTTTTTTCTCTCTAAATAGTACAAATAAGCAATTATTCCTAAAGCGAGTAAAGAAATTAAAGCCAATATTACCAACACTAATGTTTGAAGCATATAACCAACTTATTACTTATTAGTGAGTAAAAGCTTAAGAATTTAATATATCCCTAACTTCACTTTCCATAATACCGAAATGCAACGCAATCTTATCCATCCTCCAGCCATAGGAGTTAAGTTTAACCACTGCTTTAGTAAATTTAGGCTTCTTTGATGCACAATCAATATCAAGTTCTCTTCTTAATCTAACAAATTTTTCATCTATCTTCAAATTCGGTATCTCCCAAGTGTTATTCCTCAAGAATTCATCGACCCTCTCAGATCTAACCCAAGAATACAGTGAAATTGGACAAGGATATTTCTCCACGCATTTTAGCAACAAGCAGAATACTTGATCCGTCAGAAGCAAATGTTTCCGAAGACTAGTTTTTTTAGCATCTCTAACATCAGACGGTATTTGCTCCAAGATTTGATTTTCTTCAATAAATCGTCTAAAACTGTTGATTTTCAGTCCTTTATCACCCACATGATAACTCAATTGTCTCAGAAAATTCTTCTCAAGATAATCATAATACTTACCCTCAGGGACGATAAAATCCTTGGTATTCACCCTCTGAATCTTTGAGGCATACTGATCAGAATATTTCACAAGGTAAAGATAGGGTTTCCCGTTGCCTGTTTTATGGAATTTCTCTAGAGAAGTGATTATTTCCTTGTTTCTAATACCCAAACCCTTGAAAATCTCAACTATTTTTCTCTGGTGATTTTTTCTATCGAAAACCTTTCCCAAATCATGGCTCAAAGCGATTATACGAAGGTTTTTCATTTTTATCAAATAATGTATATACAAAATAGTTTATAAAAAATTGTAGAGTATAATTGGAATGAACACAGAAAATAAGGAAGGATATAAGAGATAAGTATAATAATAAAATCTAATTAGGTTCAAAAGTTCTAGAAAAAGTTCTTTAACTCTCCTTTAACAAATTATCATATTTTCCTTCGTCTATTTCCTGTAAAACTTCCTTAGGTTTCTTTCCCTCAACTGTAACAGGCATACTAACGCAACTACCTATAACCTCCTTAACCGCACTTTTGAAGGATTTAGCAAGCAAAGATTCTCTTTTCATCTTCGCGACTTTTATACACTGTTCCATTTTTACATCAGCAATTATTTCTCTTTCTTTTTTGACCTTTTTCAATTTTCTCTTAGCTTTTTTTCCTTTCTTCTTTAATTTTCCCTCGGCTTCTTCGGCTTCCTCCCCCTCTTTTGCCTCTTCTTCTGTCTCTTTCTCTTCTTTCCCCTTCTTTTTCTTCTTTTTCTTTTCCTCTTCAGGTTCTGTACTTGTAGCCAAAAAAGTATCCTCTTCCTCTTTTTTCTCTGGAGCTATTTTTTTAAGTCCTAACTCCTTTCTAAGTAAAGATGAAACAGGTGGAGTACCAACCTTGATCTTGTAAGAACGAGTTTTTCTATTTATTATAACCTTAACAGGGACGTTCATGTTAGCGTATTCTTTTGTCTTTTTGTTAATATCTTGGAATAATTGTCCAATGTTGACTTTCAAAGCCCCTAGTCTAGGAGCTGTGGATGGTCCAGGTTTAGCTTTTCCTCCTTCTACCAACAAATCAAGTGTTTCTGTGTCAGCCATAATCATCAACTCATATAATTAGTAGGATTAAGGTATTTAAAACATTCGTTCATTCAGTTTTCTTAACGACTTTAACCAACTCAGCATTAACAGTAACAGGTATAGGAACAGTAACCTCAATCAACTCTATTGTAACCTCACTTTTATCCTCATCATGCCTTTTAACCTTACCTTTCTCTCCCTTGAACGGTCCTCCTATTACTTCTACTAAATCTCCCTCATTGATATTAATTTCAACTTTTCTGGGCTGTAAAAACCTCTTAATCTCATCAACAGGAACTTCTTTTCTTATTATTCCACGCGCATGAGGAATTTCTTTAACCACTTGCTCTACATCTCTCTGCTCACCCTCGATAAACACATAACCACGAATTTCCTCGGGATGAATAAGTGATTTAATTTCCAAATCGTGTATCTTAGCTTTATCAGAAACAGTGTTGATTACTATATTCTCTCGACCTATTATTGTTTTAACCGCAAATATCATTTAAGCACCGAAAATTATTGAAACCATGTAAAATACGAATGAAACCGAACCCATCAGGAAGAATCCTATAAAACATATCCTTGATATCCTCTTTAACTCTTCCATAGTTGGTTTTTTCGCTAAAATTAAGACTCTTTTATACCTTTGGATAGTCTCTTTCAAATTAAAATTCAGTTTTAGCTTCATAACTATACCTAGATTAATTATTGTTCAACATTAATAAATTAATAGAAAAGAAAATAAAAGGCTTTACTCGATGAACTCTATTCCAAGTTCCTCTTCAACAAAGGTTTTCTTTGGTTCCATTA